>JBEKMO010000038.1:0-46062 GCA_050008465.1 Bryobacteraceae bacterium | reverse complement strand
ATCATGACCTTCTTGCGGTCCGCGGGCGTCGCCTCGCACTCCTGCTCGTAGCTCGAATACAGGTACGGCGTGAAGCTCTCGAACTCCGCCGCGCACGTATCCACGCGGTTGAACACCGCCGCAATTCCCGCCGCCTTGCGCCGCGCCCGCACGGCCATCGGATCGGCCTTCCACAACCGCGCCAGTTGCCGGTCGCCGACCCCATCCCGCTTGGCCCGCCGCAGCATCTCCACGGAAACCGTATCCAGAGTCTCCTGCCCGAGTTCCGTCTCCAGCTCCACCGCTTCCCGCACCTGCTCCAGGAACCAGCGGTCGATCGCCGTCCACTCCTTGATCTCTTCCACCGAGTAGCCGCACTGGAACGCGTACCGGATGTAGTTCAGCCGGTCCGGGTTCGGCGTGATCAGCTTGCCCGCGATCAGCTCCCGGTCGTAGACGTCCGCAGTCGACGACTTGCCCGTCTCCAGGCTCCGCAGCCCCTTGGCCAGCGCCTGCTTGAACGTTCGCCCGATCGCCATCACCTCGCCAACCGATTTCATCTGCGTCCCGATGGTGGTCTCCGCACCCGGAAACTTCTCGAACTGCCACCGCGGAATCTTCACCACCACGTAGTCCAGCGTCGGCTCGAAGCACGCCGGCGTTTTGCGCGTGATGTCGTTCGGAATCTCGTCCAGCCGGTACCCAACAGCCAGCTTCGCCGCGATCTTCGCGATCGGGAACCCGGTGGCTTTCGATGCCAGCGCCGAGCTGCGCGACACCCGCGGGTTCATCTCGATGATCACCATCCGCCCGGTCTCCGGATGGAAAGCGAACTGCACGTTCGACCCGCCCGTATCCACGCCGATCTCGCGCAGGCACCGGATCGCCGCGTCCCGCATCATCTGGTACTCGCGGTCCGTCAGCGTCTGCGCTGGCGCCACGGTGATCGAGTCGCCCGTGTGTACGCCCATGGGGTCGAAATTCTCGATCGAGCAGATGATGATCGCGTTGTCCGCCAGGTCCCGCATCACCTCCAGCTCGAATTCCTTCCACCCCAGCACGCTCTCCTCCACCAGCACCTCGTGCACCGGCGAAAGTTGCAGGCCCTTGTCGAGCAGCTCGACCATTTCCTCGCGGTTGTAAGCGATCCCGCCGCCCGTGCCCCCCAGCGTGAAGCTCGGCCGCAGGATCGCCGGATACCCCATCCGCTCGGCGAACTCGACGCCGTCCGCGACGTTGTTCACCAGCTTCGACTCCGGCGATTCCAGGCCGATCTTCCGCATCGCGTCCTTGAACATCAGCCGGTCTTCGGCCTTCTTGATCGCCTCGATCTTCGCGCCGATCAGCTCGACCCCGTACTTCTCCAGCACCCCCGCCTCGGCCAGCTCCACCGAGAGGTTCAGGCCGGTCTGCCCGCCCACGGTCGAGAGCAGCGCGTCCGGCCGCTCCCGCCGGATCACCTCCTCGACGAACTTGAGGCTCAGCGGCTCCACGTACGTGCGATCGGCCAGGTCCGGATCGGTCATGATTGTGGCCGGGTTCGAATTCACCAGCACCACCTGGTACCCGTCCGCCTTCAGCGCCTTGCACGCCTGCGTGCCCGAGTAGTCGAACTCGCACGCCTGGCCGATGATGATCGGCCCGCTTCCCACGATCAGGATCTTGTGCAGGTCGGTGCGCTTGGGCATCGGCTATCTCTTGAACCCCGCCATGAGGGCCATGAAGTCCTCGAACAGGTACAGCGAATCGTGCGGCCCCGGCGCGGCCTCCGGATGGTACTGCACGCAGAACGCCGGCTCCCGCCGGTGCCGGAATCCCTCCAGAGTGTGGTCGTTCAGATTGAAGTGCGTCAGCTCGATGTCGGCCGGGTTCAGCGACTCCGGGTCTACCGCGAACCCGTGATTGTGCGACGTGATCTCTACCTTCCCCGTGACCTTGTTCAATACCGGGTGGTTCGCGCCGCGGTGCCCGAACTTCAGCTTGTAGGTCTTCCCGCCCAGCGCGATCCCCAGCAACTGGTGCCCCAGGCAGATGCCGAACACCGGCGTCTTTCCGATCAGCTTCCGGATGTTGGCCTGCTGCGTGCGCAGCGGCTCGGGGTCGCCCGGCCCGTTCGAAAGGAACACGCCGTCGGGCCTGAGCGCCAGCACGTCCTCGGCCGAGGTCAGCGCCGGAACCACCGTCACCCGGCACCCCGAATGCACCAGCCGCCGGAGTATGTTCCGCTTGATCCCGTAATCGTACGCGACCACGTGGTAGCGCGCTTCCGCCGCCCGCCCCACCGGCTCGGACGGCGAGCACGCATCCACGTCGCTGGTCCATTTATACGAGGCCGGCGTCGAAACCCGCGTGGCCAGATCCAGGCCCGCCATCGATGGAATGCCGCGCGCCTTCTCGACCAGCGCCCGCGCGTCCCCGCCCCCGGTGGACAGCACCCCGCGCATCACCCCGCGCGTCCGCAGGTGCCGCACCAGTTTCCGCGTGTCGATCTCCGCCGCCACCGGGATATTGGCTTCCGCCAGGAAATCGTCCGCGTGTTGCTGGCTCCGCCAGTTGCTCGCGACCGAAGAGAACTCCCGCACCACCAGCCCCTCGATATACGGGCGCGCCGACTCCGGGTCTTCGCGGTTCGCCCCGTAGTTGCCGATCTCCGGATACGTCAGAACGACGATCTGCCCGCAATAGGAAGGATCGGTGAAGATTTCCTGGTAGCCCGTGATGGCGGTATTGAAAACAACTTCCCCGGAGCTCTCGGTCCGCGCGCCAAAACTCCGGCCCTCGAAGACCGTCCCGTCTTCCAGGGCCAAGATCGCAGTATTCAACCTGATCGTCCTCCAGGGGGTGGCGTAACACCTATTTCAACACGCCGCCCCCCGCTTCATCAACCGCCCCCTGGAACCTCCGCCCCAGTTCCGGTGTCCAATGCACCGAATGGCCCGATTGCGCTATCGCTGGCTGCTGCCTCTCGGCCACGCGCTGGTCGACGTGGTCCTGCTCACTCATTTCGTCTGGCAGGGGAACCAGTGGCGGTCGGTCACGAAAGCCCCATGCGCCGAGCCGGCCGTGGCTCAGCCAGGTGCACCAGCCGAAGATGGCGGTGTCGGGTGGGACCCCAAGTATATGTGGGTTGCGCCGAGGTGGGACTTCCGTCTCCTGGCCTCGGGTACCGCTCCGGCTGGTCTGATCTCCCTTGCGATCAGGCCTCGGGCCGATTGGCAGAACTGCTCCCGTTTGTGGGATCCGGTGTGGTTCGCGATCCACGAGGCGATCGCGCTGCTCTTTTGGTTCCTGATCGGCGCGGGGTTGGACAGGCCCCGCGCGCCATTGCGCAAAATGGTTGGCGTGTACCTTGGGTTCCGGATAGCGTCCGTGTTCTTGTGCTGGACCCGGTGGGCGCCGCTAGGCACTTACATACAGGCGCTGTTCTGGCTCACCTTCAGCGTCTGCGCCCTGGTTTACGCGTGCCGCAGGCTGCTCCCCAGAATTCGGGTTCACACGTAGATCTTGAACCGGCACTCCTTGCCGCCGCGCAACAGCGAATCCACCAGCTCCACCTTCACCGGCTTTCCGAGGAACCCGCGGAACATCTCGCCCACGTACCCCGCCGAGCACTGGCAGTACATGCCCGAGATCCCCTTCGGAACGGTCTCTGTGAGG
Source organism: Bryobacteraceae bacterium (assembly GCA_050008465.1). Lineage (GTDB taxonomy): Bacteria > Acidobacteriota > Terriglobia > Bryobacterales > Bryobacteraceae > Fen-330. The sequence continues at coordinate 42,426 of JBEKMO010000038.1, read as the reverse complement.
GGACACAAACAGTGGCCGTCGGACACCTTCAGCCCCTGCGGATTCCCAATGTACTTGAAGTGGATGACGTTGCCCTCGCGGTACACCGCATTCGCTTCGTACCCGTTGTACCGCGCCATGAACTTATCCAGCGCGTCCGCCGGCGGATTGGGCTTCGGTTCGCCATGAGCGCCCTGGAAGCAGGCCCGCCCGTTGGCCTCCATGATCTTCTCGAGGGTGGCCTTGTCCAGGTTCTGGCCCAGGACATCCATGAACCGCTTCACCCACGTCTCGCTGAACTCCATCCGCTTGGCGCACGGCGTGCCCTTGCTCTCTTCCGGAGCCGCCTGCCCGACAATAGGAAACGCGCAGCCGCACGCGCCCATCTTCAGAAGCTGTTTCCGATTCATAGGCCAAATTCACCACGCCGGACCCGCCGGACGATCGGTCTGGCAATCGTCAATGACCCAATCGTCAATCGTCAATCGGAAATCCCCTGCTATCATAGACAACACAAGCGATGATCGTCGAGTCCAAAACCGTCCGCTTTGAGTCGCTGCCTCTCGATTGCGGCGCCACGCTCGCGCCCGTGGACGTTGCCTACGAAACCTACGGCCGGCTGAACGAGGCGCGCACGAACGCCATCCTGATCGCCCACGCGCTCAGCGGCGACGCGCACGCCGCCGGCGTCTCGAAGGTCGACGGCAAGCCCGGCTGGTGGGACAGCATGATCGGCAAGGGCAAGGCCTTCGACACCGACAAGTACTTCATGATCTGCGCGAACGTGCTGGGCGGCTGCCGCGGCACCACCGGCCCCGGCTCGATCAACCCGGCCACCGGCGCTCCTTACGCCACGTCCTTCCCGGGCATCACCATCCCCGACATGGTGCGGCTCCAGAAGATGCTCATCGACCACCTCGGCATCGAGCGCCTGCTCTCGGCCACCGGCGGCTCGATGGGCGGCATGCAGGCGCTCGAGTGGGCGGCCTCGTACCCCGACGCGGTGGTCAGCGCCATCCCCATCGCCACCACCGCGCGGCACAGCGCCCAGCAGATCGCCTTCAACGAGGTCGGCCGCCAGGCCATCATGGCCGACCCCGACTGGAACGAGGGCAACTACTACGACTCGAAGCCCCCGGCCCGCGGCCTCGCCGTGGCCCGCATGGTCGGCCACATCACCTACATGAGCGACGAGAGCATGCGCGAGAAGTTCGGCCGCCGGCTCCGCGACAAGGACAAGTTCGGTTTCGATTTCTCGGTGGATTTCGAGGTCGAGAGCTACCTCCGCTACCGCGGCACCCAGTTCGTCGGCCGCTTCGACGCCAACTCCTACCTCTACATCACCAAGGCGATGGACTACTTCGACCTGAGCAACGGCAGCGGCTCGCTGGCCGCCGCGTTCGGCAAAGGCAACGCCCGCTACCTGGTGATCAGCTTCACCTCCGACTGGCTCTACCCCAGCTACCAGTCGCTCGATATCGTGCAGGCCCTGCGCGGCATGAACCGCGACGTCGCCTACTGCGAACTGCCCTCCAACTACGGCCACGACGCGTTCCTGGTTGACGTCGGCGAGCAGACCGAGGTCGTCCGCGGCTTCCTGGCCAGCACCTTCAAGGCGAGGAGTTGACGATGCCCTCGACCGCTTCGGATGTCCGCCACCGCCCCTTCGTCACCGACATTCTGGGCCGCAGCGACTACGCCATCATCAGCGAGCTCATCGAGCCCAACTCGCGCGTGCTCGATCTGGGGTGCGGCGAAGGCGAGCTGCTGCAATGGCTCGTGCAGAACAAGGCCGTGGACGCCCGCGGCATCGAGATCGACGGCCCCAAGGTGCAGCGCGCCATCGCCCGCGGCGTCTCGGTCTACCAGAGCGACATCGACGAGGGCCTCACCGGCTACCCGGACGATTCCTTCGACTACGTCATTCTCAGCCAAACCCTCCAGGAGAGCCGCCGCCCGCTGGAGGTGCTCCGCGAGATGCTGCGCATCGGCAAACACGCCATCGTCGCCTTCCCCAACTACGGCCACTGGGCGGTGCGCCTCTCGCTCGCGGCGACCGGCCGCGCGCCCCGGACCAGGTGCTTCCCCTTCGAGTGGTACAACTCGCCCAACATCCACTTCCTCACCATCCGCGATTTCGAGGTTCTCGCGCGCGAGCAGCACTGGACCGTCGAGCGCAAGATCTTCCTCTCTGGCCACCGCACCGGAATCTTCCTGGCCAATCTCATGGCCGAGGTCGCCGTCTACCAGGTGAGGAAGTGACCCGCTCCATCCCGGCGATACTGATCGCTTGCTCCGTGCTGTCCGCCTCGGCCGCCGAGCCGGATTTTTCCGGCGCCTGGAAGCTGAACCGCGAGCGCAGCAGGCTCGGCTGGTTGCCCGCGCCTCCGGGGCCCGAGCTTCAGGTCGAGCACCGCGACGCCACACTGCGCTGCGTCGAGGCGCCGGTGGTCTGGTCGGCGGCCTTCGACGGGAAAGCGGCCAAGAGCAGTTCCGGCGGAGTCGTCATGAGCACCGCCCTGAAATGGGAGGGGAAGGCGCTGCTCATCAGCACGCTGGTGAGCGGCGCGCGCGGCAACTACACGCAGATGGACCGCTGGGAGCTTTCGCGCGACGGAGCGACGCTGACCATCCGCCGCGAGATCGTGCGCCTGGGAGGCGAATCGGAATCGACGCTGGTGTACGAGCAGCCGGGTCGCGCCGAAACGGTCAGGCAGGCGGCCGCCGAGCCACCGCGCCCGGTCCGGCGCTACGTGGTCCCGGCGGGGACCAAGGTGCCGCTGCTGCTGATCAACAGCCTGAGTACCAAGCAGTCCGGCGAGGGGGATCGCGTCTATCTGAGGACCGCGTTCCCGATCCTGGCCGACGGCCGGGTCGTCATCCCGCCGGGCAGCTACGTGGCCGGAACGCTGACGCACGTCAAACGGCCGGGCCGCGTGTCGGGCCGCGGCGAATTGTTCCTGCGCTTCGATTCCCTCACCCTGCCGAACGGCGTGACCCGCGATTTTCGCTCGCGCGTGGGCGCCATCGACGGCCAGGCCCCCGGCGAATTCGACCGGAAAGAGGGCAAGATCAGCAGCGAGGGGAATAAGAGCGGCGACGCCCGGACGGTGGGTGAAGCGGCCGGGGCCGGCGCCACGGTGGGAGGGCTCGCGACCCGTACTGTGGCGGGCGCGGGCATCGGTGCGGCGGCCGGGGCCGCGGCGGGGCTGGCGGGCGTGCTCCTCTCCCGCGGGCCGGACGCCGTTCTGCCCAGGGGCAGCAGCCTCGAAATGGTGCTCGACCGCCCCCTGGCCTTCGACGAGGATGAACTGAGCGGCGGTCCCGCTCCCGCGGCTCCGGGCTAGCGCCCGACCTTGGCCGAGATGTTCATCGAGCAGAACTTCGGGCCGCACATGGAGCAGAAGTGGGCGTCCTTGAAGCCCGCGTCGGGCAGGGTCTCGTCGTGCATGGCGCGGGCGGTCTCGGGGTCGAGCGAGAGCTCAAACTGCCGGTTCCAGTCGAAGCGGTAGCGGGCGCGCGACATCTCGTCGTCGCGGTCGCGGGCGCCGGGACGGCCGCGGGCGATGTCGGCGGCGTGGGCGGCGATCTTATAGGCGATGATGCCCTGCTTGACGTCCTCGCGGTTGGGCAGGCCGAGGTGCTCCTTGGGCGTGACGTAGCAGAGCAGCGAGGCGCCGTACCAGCCGATCATGGCCGCGCCGATGGCCGAGGTGATGTGGTCGTAACCGGGCGCGATGTCGGTCACCAGCGGCCCCAGCGTGTAGAAGGGCGCCTCGCCGCACATCTCGATCTCCTTCTCGACCTGGAGCTGGATCTGGTCCATGGGGATGTGGCCCGGCCCCTCGATCATCACCTGCACGTCGTACTCCCAGGCCTTGCGCGTGAGTTCGCCGAGCGTCTTTAGCTCCGCGAACTGCGCCTCGTCGCTGGCATCGGCTACGCAGCCCGGGCGCAAGCCGTCGCCGAGAGAGAAGCTGACGTCGTACTTCCGGAAGATCCTGCAAATGTCCTCGAAGCGCTCGTAGAGGAAGTTCTGGCGGTGGTTGCGGACCATCCACTCGGCGAGGATGGAGCCGCCGCGGCTGACGATGCCGGTGATGCGCCGCGTGACCAGCGGGATGTGCTGGACCAAGACGCCGGCGTGGATGGTCATGTAGTCGACGCCTTGGGCAGCCTGCTCCTCAACGACCTCGAGCATGATTTCGGCGCTGAGATCCTCGATGCGGCGGACGCGGCTGAGCGCCTCGTAGATCGGCACAGTGCCCACCGGGACGGGCGAGTTGCGGATGATGGCCTCTCGGATGCCCGGAATGTCGCCGCCGGTGGAGAGGTCCATGACGGTGTCGGCTCCGTACTTGATGGAGTAGCGCAGCTTCTCGAGCTCCTCGTCCACGTTGGAGGTGACGGCGGAGTTGCCGATGTTGGCGTTGATCTTGCACCGGGAGGCGATGCCGATGCACATAGGCTCGAGGTTGGCGTGGTGGATGTTGGCGGGGACGATCATGCGGCCCCGGGCAATCTCGGACCGAACCAGTTCGGGCGACAGATTCTCGCGTCGCGCGACGTACTCCATCTCCTCGGTGATGAGGCCCTTGCGCGCGTAGTGCATCTGGGTCCGGATGCTGTCAGACTTCCGCTTCTCTGTCCATTCGGTTCGCATGGAAACTTCTCCAGCAGGGCCTTTCTTTGCAGTCTACCACCTACTCGACGGTGACCGACTTGGCGAGGTTGCGGGGCTGATCCACGTCCAGGCCGCGCAGCGCAGCGATGTGGTAGGCGAGCAACTGGAGCGGGATCACGGTGATCACCGGGCTGAGCATCCAGGGCGTTTCGGGCACCCAGAGAACATGGGTGGCGAGCGTCGGGATGAGCTTGTCGCCGTCGGTGGCGACGGCCACTACCGCTCCGCCGCGGGCCCTGGCCTGCTCGATCTGGCTGATCATCTTCTCGTACCAGGGATCGCGCGGCGCGATGACCACGGTGGGCATGTTGCGGTCGATCAGCGCGATGGGGCCGTGCTTCATCTCGCCGGCGGGGTAGCCCTCGGCGTGGATGTAGGAGATCTCCTTGAGCTTGAGGGCGCCTTCGTAAGCGATGGGCATGTTGATGCCGCGGCCCAGGTAGAGGCAGTGCGTGGTGTCCTTGAGGGCGCGGGCCACGGCCTCGACGTCCGCTTCCCGGTCCAGGCACTGGCCCACCAAGTCGGGCACCAAGCCCAGGTTGCCGATGAGGGAGCGGCGCTCGGACTCGCCGATGGTCCCGCGCAGGTCAGCGAGCAGGATGGCCAGCATGTAGAGATCGACCAGCGGGGCAGTAAACGCCTTGGTGGAGGCGACCCCGATCTCCGGGCCGGTCTGCATGGAGATGTAGCCGTCGGCCAGCCGCATGGCCTGCGAGCCGATGGCGTTGACGATGGACCACAGCACGGCGCCCTTGCGGCGGGCTTCCTCCATGGCGGCCAGGGTGTCCACGGTCTCTCCGGACTGGCTGATGGCAAGCACCACGGTATCCTGGTCGGCGATCGGATCGCTGTAGCGGAACTCCGAGGCGATCTCGACCTCGACGGGGATGCGCGCGATGCGCTGGATGAGAATGCGGCCGACCATGCCGGCGTGCGCGGCGGTGCCGCAAGCGGTGATGACGATCTTCTGGATGCGGCGCGCCAGCTCGGGCGTGAGGTTGAGCTCGGGCAGGCGGATGCGGCCGGCCTCGAAATCGACGCGGCCGGAGATGGTGTCGGTGAGCGAGCGGACCTGCTCGTGGATTTCCTTGGCCATGAAGTGGCGGTACTCGCCCTTTTCCGCGGAGACGGGGTCCCAGGCGATGGTGTGCGCCTGGTATGGGAGCGGCTTGCCGTCGAGAGTCTGAAGATCGAGCCCGCCGCGCGTGACGACGGCGAGCTGCCGGGATTCGAGGAAGACGACCTGGCGGGTGTGATCGAGGATGGCGGGCATGTCGGAGGCGACGAACATCTCGCCGTCTCCGAGGCCGATGACAACGCCGCCGGCGTTGCCGATGCGCGCCGCGACGATCTTGTCGGGCTCGAGCGCCGACATGACCACGATGCCGTGCGCGCCCTTGATATGGCTGAGAGCTTCGCGCACCGCTTCGACGAGGCCGAAGCCGCGCGCGAGGTAGCGCTCGATGAGGTGGACGATGGTTTCGGTGTCCGTCTCCGACCGGAAGACCGCGCCTTCGGCGGTCAGCTCCTGGCGCAGCTCGAGATAGTTCTCGACGATGCCGTTGTGCACCACCACGACTTTGCCGGTGTTGCCGATGTGGGGGTGGGCGTTGCGGCTGCTGGGCACGCCGTGGGTGGCCCAGCGAGTGTGGCCGATGCCGATGTGGCCGTGCACGGGCGATTCCTGGAGCAGCGCAGCCAGGCGGGAGAGCTTGCCGACCTCGCGGCGGACCTGGATAGAGCCGTTTTCCAGAACGGCGAGGCCGGCCGAGTCATAGCCGCGGTATTCGAGTCTCTTCAGGCCGTTCAGGATGATGGGAGTGGCGTCCTGAGGGCCGACGTAACCAACGATTCCGCACATGGGAATCCCTCCTTCGAATGCTATCGACCCCACTCGCCGTGGCTTTGTCCGTCCGGTTGCCCGGGCGGTGTTCCCCGCAGCGTTCGTCGGAGGGAAAGAAGCGGGTGGTGGAGCACCCGGAGGGCATCCGCTGATCTGTCGATTTTCCCAGGGCGGTACTGCCCGATCCGCCCCAGTTGGCCCGCCTCACGGAAGGCGGGAACCCTCAACCTCGTCACCCATCGCCAGCCCAGGACGGGGCCAGCGCGGGCCATGCGCTGCCTTTCCCAACGTTACGCTTCGAGTGTAGCACGGCGGGGCGGGCGGAAAGCGGGAATGCCTTCGACGGGAAACTGGTGAATGAGTGTACTGTCACGGGTTTCTTGACAGGGGGGGCGCGGTTCCGGTAGGCTCCGGGGCATGGCCTTCAAACTTGACCCTGAAGCGACTGTGAACCTCCCCTGCCCCTCGTGCGGGGAGAAGAGCGAGCAGACTATTGCCACGATTGGGATGTCGCCGCGCATCCGGTGTCCCACTTGCGGCGTCCTGTTCGCGGTGGACGGCAAGAAGATCATGAAGAGAATCAAGGAAGCTCAGGAGGCGATTGAGCTCCAGCGGCGGAAGCTGGGCCACTGATCCGATGAAAGCGCTGGTGAAAAGCAGGGCCGAGCCCGGGTTGTGGCTCGAAGACGCGCCGGTGCCGGAGATCGGCATCAACGACGTGCTGATCCAGGTGAAGCGCGCGTCCATCTGCGGCACCGACCTGCACATCTGGAACTGGGACGACTGGGCGCGGAAGACCATTCCCGTCCCGATGGTGGTGGGGCACGAGTTCGTCGGGGAGATCGCCGAGGTTGGCTCGAACGTGGCCGACTTCTTCCCCGGCGACATCGTGAGCGGGGAAGGGCACGTGGTCTGCGGGCGCTGCCGGAACTGCCTGGCGGGGCGGCGGCACCTGTGCGCGCGGACCAAAGGAATCGGCGTGAACCGTCCGGGCTGTTACGCCGAGTACCTGGCGCTGCCGATGACCAACATTTGGCGTCACTCGAACGGCATCCCCCTGGACATCGCGGCGATCTTCGATCCGTTCGGCAACGCCGTGCACACTGCGCTGACCTTTCCGGTGCTCGGCGAAGACGTTCTCATCACCGGCGCGGGTCCGATCGGCATCCTGGCGGCGGCGGTGGTACGCCACGCCGGCGCGCGCTTCGTGGTGATCACCGACGTGAACCCCTACCGGCTGGAGCTGGCGCGCAAGTTCGGCGTGACGCGCGCGCTGGATGTGCGCACCGAGCGCATCGCCGACGTGCAGAAGGAGCTGGGCATGCTGGAGGGCTTCGACGTCGGCCTGGAGATGTCGGGCAACCCGTCGGCCTTCCGCGAAATGCTCGTGAACATGTGCCACGGCGCGAGAATCGCCATGCTCGGCATCCCGCCGGGGGAGAGCTCGATCGACTGGAACACCGTCATCTTCAACATGCTCACCATCAAGGGCATTTACGGGCGGGAGATGTACGAGACCTGGTACAAGATGACGGTGATGCTGCAATCGGGGCTGGACATCAGCCCGATCGTGACGCACCGCCTCCCGTTCAGCGAGTACCAGCGGGCGTTCGAGGTGATGCTCTCCGGCAAAGCCGGCAAAGTGATTCTAGAAATGTGATGAACACCGGACACCGGGTGCTGATCCTGGGGGGCGGATTCGGCGGGCTCCATGCCGCGCGGGCGCTCAAGCGGGCGCCGGTGGATGTCACGTTGATCGACCGCAGGAATTTCCACCTGTTTCAACCCCTCCTGTACCAGGTCGCGACGGGCTCGCTGTCGCCGGGCGAGATTGCAGCGCCGCTGCGGAGCGTCCTGAGCCGGCAGAAAAACACCCGCGTTCTGCTGGGTGAGGCCGTGGACATCGACCCGGGGACCAGGCGGGTCACGCTGCGCGACGGCGGGAGCTTCGAGTACGACTCGCTGATCGTGGCGACGGGCTCCGAAAGTCACTACTACGGACACGAGGAGTGGCGGGAGTGGGCGCCGAGCCTGAAGAGCGTGGAGGAGGCCACGGCGATCCGACACAAGATCCTGTACGCCTTCGAGGCGGCCGAGCGGATGACGAATCCGGAAGAGCGCCGTGCCTGGCTGAGGTTCGTGATCGTGGGAGGCGGCGCAACCGGCGTCGAACTCGCCGGGGCGCTGAGCGAGATTGCGCGGCACACGCTGAGGAACGACTTCCGGTTGATCCGTCCGGAGGAGGCGCAGATCCTCATTCTGGACGGAGCGCCGCGGGTTCTGCCGAGCTTCCCGGAGGATCTGTCGAGGAAGGCGGAACGCTCGCTCATCCGTCTGGGGGTGCGGGTGCGGAGCGGTGTGCAAGTAGTCGCCATCGACGGCGAGGGAGTGACCTTCCAGACGCGCAACGGGAGCGAGCGGCTGGCGGCCAAGACCGTGCTGTGGGCTGGCGGCGTGGGCGCTTCCGAGTTGGGCCGGAAACTCGCCGAGCGGACCGGGGCGGAAACCGATCGGGCCGGGCGAATCAAGGTGAACCCCGATCTCACGATTCCCGGGTACCCGGACATCCGTGTCGTGGGCGACCTGGCGCTGGCCTTTCGCCCGGATGGAAGGCCGCTGCCAGGCGTGGCGCAGGTGGCGATGCAGCAAGGCGCGTATGCGGCGAAGACGATCACACAGCGGCTGCACGGGGCGCAGGAACTGCCGCCATTCCGGTATTTCGATCAGGGGGACATTGCGGTGATCGGGCGCGCGGCCGCGGTGTCCAACCTGTTCGGCGTTCACGTCTGGGGATACGTTGCGTGGCTGGTCTGGTTGTTCATCCACCTGATGTACCTGGTGGAGTTCCGGAGCCGGGTTCTGGTGTTCATCCAGTGGGGATTCCAATACGTGAGCTTCAGCCGCGGCGCGAGGCTGATCACGGGCGGATCGCCTCCGCAGTCAGGCAATTGAGTCGAGGGCCTGCTCGAAGTCGGAGAGCAGGTCGCGCCAGTCCTCGATGCCCACCGAGACGCGGACCTGTCCGTCGGTGATGCCGGAGAGTTTGGTTTCCTCCGGGGTCAAGCCGGAGTGGGTGGTGGTCTTGGGGTGGCAGACGAGCGTTTCCACGCCGCCGAGAGAGACGGCGTTGTGCGCTATCTTGACCGCGCGGAGGAAGGCGAAAGCGGCGTCGCGGCTGCCCAGCTCCATCGAGAAGATACCGCCGGGGAAATCGCACTGCGCCAGGCGGATGCGGATTTGCTCGGCGTCGTCGAATAGCGAGGGATAGTGCATGCGCTGGACGCGTGGGTGGGGGACCAGGCTCTCGGCGATGCGCTGCGCGTTCTTGCTTTGCCGGTTCATGCGCAGAGCGACGGTGGGGAGGCGGCCATCGAGCATCCAGCACTCGTCGGGCTGGAGGATGTTGCCGAACCCGATGCGGCGCCCGCGCATCTGGGCGATGAGCGCGGGATCGCGGGCCAGCGCGATGCCGGCCAGCAGGTCGCTGAAGCCGGACAAATACTTGGTGGCCGAGTAGAGGACCAGGTCGGCGCCGAGCAGGAGGGGGTGCTGGAAGGCGGGGCCCAGGAAGGTATTGTCGACCATGACTAGCGGGTGGTCGGGGTGGCGAGCCGCGGCGTTGGACGCGCGGCGGATGTCGGTCATAGTCATGGTGGGGTTGGCGGGCGTCTCGATGAAAACGATGCCGAGGTTGGTGGCGGCGCGGATGGCCTCGTCGAGAGCGGCCATGTGACCGGCGGGAACGCCGCACACCGTGATGCCCCAAGGCTGGAGGAAGTCGCGGATGAGGCCCATGGTGCCGCCGTAGAGGGGGACGGTGTAGACGATGCTGCTGCCGGGGCGCAAGAACGTGAGGAAGGCGGTCATGATGGCGGCCATTCCGGAGTTGAAGACCGCGGCCGCGTTGGCGCCGGCCTCGAGCGGCGCCACCTGAGCCTCGAGGATCTCGGCGTTGGGATGGTTGATGCGGGAGTAGATGAGTTCGACATTCTCGCCCTCGGCGGGCTGGGCGCGGCCGCTGGCGAGGTCGAAGGCGCGCTCGGCGGCTTCGGGGGTGGAGAAGACATAGGTGGAACTGCGGAAGACCGCGGGGCGCGCGGAACCGACCGAGAGGGTCGGGTCGAAGCCGCGGGTCAAAACTTCGGTGGGGGGGCGGAGAGCGTGGTGCGGCATATTCACCTCCGATTCGAGTGTAGCGCCGCGCGGGGGTAGTGGATGAACGGTAGCGGGTGAGTTTGAGAGGCACGCCGGATGACCATCGGGCGGGCGGTAAACCCAACGGCGTCAGGCAGGATCTATTCCTGAGGACAGTCAGGTAAGCTTCCGTTAGGCTCAAGCCCGGTGTCAAGGCAAAGTAGAAAGTTCCGGTTTCTGGAGATAACGCGGTCCGGTTGTCTTGGCACTCCGGCCTGCCATTCCCTTCAATTGGCAGTGTCTTGCATCGCGGCCACCCGTCAAGGCTGCCCTTCGGCGCACAAGTCCCGCGCGGCCTTGACGGGACCTGGCCGCGATGCGCGGAGACACTTTTCTGGGAAGAGGGAATGGCAGGCCCCGTCCTGGCGCAGCGTTGCCAAGCGGAACTTTCTACTTTGCCAAACCGGAACTTTCTATTTTGCTCCGACATAGGCTCAAGCCCGGCATCGCTGAATCGTTTCCAGTGATACAATCCAGACCATGCGAGTTCGCCTCTTGATGGCGGGAACTCTCCTCTGTTCGGCGCTCCTATTCGGCCAAAAACCGGAATACGATTTTTACGGGGGCTTCCGGGCCTTCATGTCAGCGTTATGGGTGAAGAACCCATCCATCACCTCCGGTCAGATCCTTGAAGCATACACGGCGAAACTGAAGAGTGAAGGAGTCCCGGACGTCGAAATCGCGCGGCGACACCGGCTACTCACCACAGAACGAGCGCAACTGGAGGCAGACCGCTGGGACCGCTTCTATCAGAACAGCAAGAACAAGGAAGACTACAACGAGAGTCCTAATGCCTTCCTGATGGCATTCGTCGCGGACCGGCGGCCGGGAGTAGCTCTGGATTACGCGATGGGAACGGGGCGGAACGCTTTGTACTTGGCAAAGCTCGGGTGGGAGGTTTACGGATTCGATCATTCCGCTGTTGCCGTCGCGATGGCCCAAAAACGGGCCAATGAGCTGGGGCTCAGATTACATGCGGCTGCTGTCTCAGACAGCGAGTACGAGTTCGGCAAAGAGCGCTTCGACCTGATCGTATTTAGTTGGGCGATGCCGCTCACAGACGTGAGGAAGGTGGTTGATGCCCTCAAGCCGGGAGGTGTCGTTCTGATGGAGTGTGCGGTCGACTATGTTGGTCGCAACGGAATGTTAAAGCTGTTCGACGACCTGCGCATCGAACGCTATGAGATCCTCCGCACTGTTGCGGACTGGTACGACCGCCGTGAAACCGAGACCCTGCGCCTGGTGGCAACGAAGAGATAATCGCAAAGCACAAGGACGGGAAGCGACCCTAAACGTTGCGGCGTCACCGAGGATTAACGGTCTCCAGTACGCCGGATCGAGTGATCGATCACTACCGGCCACAACTTCCGGATGCGCCGTGACTCGACCACGATGCGGAATTCTGCGGCCGATTCGGATTAGGTGGAAAGGTATGCGAGCACAGTCAACGCAATGAGTGCGGCTCCGAGTCCAGCAAGCCATCTCGGTCGAGGGAACTCCTCGCGTAGACGGGATGGACCCGGGAATTGGGAAGACAACAAATTGACGGAATTGCGAACACCGTCTACGATCCCCTGGAAAACCCCGGGAACGACACCGAATACGATTAGGACCGCCCCGGCCAACACGCCAATCATGAGCTGGCTCAAACCGATCACATAACAATCATATCCCCACCGGCTCCGCGCGAGTGCGGTGCACCTGCCTCCACCGCTTCAGTCCCGTCGGTCGGCTATCCGGAAGTCATGGTCGGGACCGCCGCGGAACGAACGGGTCCCCGCCATTAGTCGCGTTGTGTTTAGCGAACCCCTTGGCCTACGGTTCAGACTGACTCACTACTGGCTGAACGCTTCCGGGTTCAGGAGATTCGGGGGGCGGCGGCCGGCCAGGGCGGCGAGGGCGTTTTCGGCGGCGAGCAGGGACATCTTGCGGCGGGTGTCGATGGAGGCGCTGCCGATGTGGGGGGCGAGGACCACGTTTTCCAGTTCGAGCAGGAGCGGGTGGACGTGCGGCTCGCTTTCGAAGACGTCCAGGCCGGCGGCGGCGATGAGGCGGTCGGCGAGAGCCTGGGCCAGGGCGGCTTCGTCGATGACCGGGCCTCGGGAGGTGTTGACCAGGATGGCGGAGGGCTTCATTTCGCGCAGTTGTGCGGCGCCGATGAGCTTGCGGGTGGAATCGTTGAGCGGGACGTGGAGGGTGACGAAGTCCGACTCGCGGAGCAGTTGGAGCTTGTCGGTGAACTCGAGGGAGAGCTCGCGCTCGAGGGCTTCCGGGGCGCGGCGGGCGTCGTGGTAGAGGACGCGCATCGAGAAGCCCGCGGCGCGGCGGGCGACAGCCTGGCCAATGCGGCCCATGCCGAAGATGCCTAGCGTCTTGTGATGAACGTCGCGGCCGGCCAGCAGGTCGATGGTCCAGCGGCGCCACTTGCCGGAGTGTACGAAGCGGTGGGCTTCGACGATGCGGCGGGCGGCGGCGAGCAGCAGGGCGAAGGTGAGATCCGCGGTGGTGTCGGTGAGGACGTCGGGCGTGTTGGTGACCAGGATGCCCTGGCGGGTGGCGGTGGCCAGGTCGACGTTGTCGAAGCCCACGGCGACGTTGGCGATGACGCGCACGCCCTCGAGCCTCTCGATGCGGTCGGCGGTGAACTTGTCGGTGAGCTGGCTGACGATGCCCTGCTTGCCGCGGCTGCGGGCCTCGAGTTCATCGGGGGAGAGGCCGTCGTCGGAATCGACGTAATCCACCTGGGCGTGCCGCCGGAGGAGTTCGACCGCTTCAGGGAAAATGCGCTTGGTGACCAGGACCGCGGGCTTCATGCGTCGCGACCATCATACAATATAGCACTGGCCGTGCGGCTGGGCGGCTCACGCCGCATTGGCGCGCTGCAAGGAGAACGATGGAGATGAAGAACCGGGTGGTGGTGGCGATCGACGGGCCGGCAGGGGCGGGCAAGAGCACACTCACGCGGCGGGTGGCCGGAAAGCTGGGGTTCGTGTACATCGACAGCGGGGCGATGTACCGAGCGGTGGCGCTGGAGGCGCTGCGCACGGGAACCGATCTGGACGACGAGGCACGGCTGGAGCGTCTGGCGCGGGAAGCGCGGATCGAATTCGAGCCGGGCGGCTCGCGGGTGCTGCTCGACGGGGAGGATGTGAGCGCGGCGATTCGGGCGCCGGAGATTTCGCCGGCGGCGTCGAGGGTGTCGGTGTTCTCGGGCGTGCGGCGGGCGCTGGTGGAGAAACAGCGGGAAATGGGCGCGGCCGCGAGCGTGGTGATGGAGGGGCGCGATATCGGTTCGGTGGTGTTTCCGGACGCCGAGGTGAAGATCTACCTGGACGCCGACCCGGCGGTGCGCGCCGAGCGGCGGGTGCGCGAGATGGAGGAAAAGGGGCAGACGCTCGAGGCCGCCGAGGTGGAACGCGAGATCCGCGAGCGCGACCGGCGGGACTCGACGCGGGCGGATTCGCCGCTTGTGCGCGCGCCGGATGCGGTCTACGTGGATACGACCTCGATGAGCGTGGAGGAGGTGGAGCAGGCTATTCTGGAGATCGTAAGGAAACGGATTGACGATTGAAGATTTTGTCATTGACGATTGCTCGGGCGTGCCGGCGGAAATCGTCAATGAGACAATCGTCAATCGACAATTGGCTTTATGACTGATTTGCTCATTATGAAGTTCGGCGGGACGAGCGTGGGCTCGGCGGAACGGATCCGCGCGGCGGCGGCGATCACGGCGGGCGAGAAACGGCGGCGGCCGGTGGTGATCGTGGTTTCAGCGATGTCGAAGGTGACGGACCTGCTGCTGGAAGCCCTGCGGCGGGCCGAGGCGGGTGACAAAGCGGGCGTCGAATCGGATATCGAGAAACTGCGGAAGCGGCACGTCGAGACGTGCGACGAACTGTTGCCGGAACAGGAGCGGGCGCCCGCGCTCGAGGCGATTGCCGTCCTGCTGGCGGAGTTCGAACGGATCGCCAGCGGGATTTGCCTGCTGGGCGAGGCGCCGCCACGGTCCAGGGACGAGGCAGTGGCCATCGGAGAGCGCCTGTCGGCGCTGCTCCTGGCGGCGTGGTTGAACAGCCAGGGAACGCCGGCGGAGGTGGTGAACGCAGCCCAGGTGATCGTCACCGACGCGGTTTTCGGAAACGCGACGCCGCTGATGGAGCCGACGCGGGAGAAGGCGCGGGCGCGGCTGCTGCCGATGCTCGAGGCGGGCGTGCTGCCGGTGGTGACCGGGTTCAACGGGGCGACTGCGGATGGGCGGCCGACCACGCTGGGGCGGGGCGGGTCGGACTTCTCGGCGTCGATCCTGGCGGCCGCGCTGGATGCCAGCGAGCTCTGGATCTGGACCGACGTGGACGGAATCATGACGGCTGATCCCCGGCTGGTGCCGGGGTGCGCGGTGCTGGGCGAGGTGACCTACCGCGAGGCGGCGGAACTGGCCTACAACGGGGCGAAGGTGCTGCATCCGCGGACCCTGGCGCCGCTGGTCGAGAAGCAGATTCCGGTGTGGAGCAAGAACAGCTTCGCGCCCGAGAAGCCGGGGACCAAGATCGTGCCGCGGATCGAAGTACCGGGCGGCGCGCGGGCGGTGACTTCGATGGCCAGCGTGGCGCTGATCTCGATCGAGCCGGCGAACTCCGTGCTGAACGGGGCGCAGGTGATGGGGCGGGCGCTGGACGGGCTGGGACGAGCCAATGTCGAGGTACTGGCGTTGTCGAGCTCCTCCTATCGCCAGAGCTTCTGCTTCCTGGTGCGGGAGAGCGAGCTGGCAGCGGCTATGGAGAGCCTGGAGGGGAGCCTGGCGCTCGAACTGGAGCATGGGTACCTGCGGCCCGTCGAGGTGGATGAGGATGTGGGGCTGCTGGCGGTGGTGGGCGAGGGGATGCGGGGGACGCCGGGCCTGGCCGGGCGGATCTTCACGGCGATCTCGCGGGAGAACGTCAACATCATCGCGATTGCGCAGGGGTCGAACGAGTTGACGATCTCGATCGTGGTGCGGCGGGACGGGCTGGAGAAGGCCGTGCGCGCGGTGCACGCCGAAACGCACATGGCGCTGCGCTAACCGCGCGGCAGGGCGGCTCATGCCGCAATGGCAGTAGAAGGGGGTCCGGGCGCTAACCGCGCCGGCGCGCTCCGCACGCAGGCGAACCCTGCTGCTGACCATTTTGTTGCTCGTCGTGCCTTTCTGTGTCTGCCTGCTGCTGCACGACCCTGGACCGGGCGAAGCTCAGCAAACGGATTGGGTTGCTGCCGCCAGACCTCCTGGGAGACCTCGATGACGGCTTGAAGGCGGCTCTTGATCTGGACTGATCCAAACGCGTCTATCGCCAACAGAAGTCCGAACTTGGCTCCCCGCCCTGGACACGTTTCGAACTTCTCCCGCCGAAAGTGCACTTTGCTCGAACTGATTGCCGGCATTCGGAATCAATGGGTTGCGCCAGTCGCTCGGGCGGCCATCCAGTCTGGGTACCCGAGGCCGGATGCATCTCGAACTAATCATCGAGAGCCGCAACTTCCGAGCTCTCGATCACTGGACTGTAATCAAGCGCCCTCGGTCGCAAGGTGTTCTCTGGTCGGGCTGACTGGGACGTGTTTGGCGTCCGGTGGCCGCTCACTTTGCTAACAGCGGCGTTGGTGGGTATTGTCGGTGTGAGTGGTAGAGTCCATCAAATCAGCAGGCGGGACCGCGCTATCTTGAACAACTCGTCAAAAGTGACAACGGAAACGTCCGAATACGCGGTCATCATTCGCCTCTTCTGCCGCTCGTCGGCCAAGTTGGGGTCTCTGCCGATAACGCCAATGAGCCGAGGCCGGTAACATCGAATCCCATAGGCGTCCTGCACTCTCTTCGCCAGGCGTTCATCCTCAAAATAGGCGGCATACTCGCGGAGTTGGGCGACAAGCTCGTGCACCGCAGATGCCAGGGCCTTTCGATCTCTTCGGCCCACGGCGATGCTACCTGTCGGCAGCTTGAGATCGAGGATGTCGCACCAGGGACGACCGAGGGGTTCAAGTATGAAATCGGGTCGAAGACTCGTTCCATCCTCGCGCGCGAGAACAACTTGGGAATACACGTTCCGATAACCCATCGCCTCGAATACCGTAGGGTGGCATTCGAGGAATCTCTGTATTTCCGACTCCGTCGTTTTCGGATTGCGCACGAGATCTTCAAATCTCGATAGTTCAGGCCTCAGCAACCGATCCGTTCGTCTAGCTGGAACTCCAGGGCGACCGAGTATTGTCTCCTTCCCGGCCTCCACCGTGTTCAGCGCGCCGGAATGATATGGGCAGACATCGACTGTGCCGGCAGTTGCGTGAAGAGTGAAGTGACCCAACAAAGACCGCCGAGCGTTTGTGTCCATGAAGTGCTGGAGGTACCGTCGCTGCAGCACCTCGGTGCCGCCAGGATTAGACGGCTCCAAACGGAACCCCTCAAGGCACGAGTCCCAGTGCCTTCGGAGGCGCGAAATGTCTCCAAAGAGTTCAATTATCGTAGGATCGCGGGAAACGATATAGTCCCACTCCTGTTCTGTCGGAAGATCTTGACTTAGTCCATCCGCAAGCAATCCCCAAGTGCCCTCAGCTACGAGTTCGTTGTGGAAGTCCTCAAATGGCAACAAGTGTAGCGGCGCAAACTTGAGCGGGATGCTCCGGTCAGTAACAGGGAAGACGTCGACGCTGCTGCCGAATTCGCTTTGCAGGAAGGCGATATCTCTGCTCGGTGCAATCAACTGTGCACCGTATTCACTTAGTACTTCAAGGGCTTCCGGAATGTCATTGTAGATCGTCCGCAACCCTCGGAGGTCACCGAGGACCTGAAGCCCGGGGTCTAGAGAGTGGGCTGCTGCAAGAACGGACTCAAGTGTTTCGCGCTCGGGTAGCAGGGCGCGGTCCTCTCTCAAGGCGATGATGAGGAACCGATCTTCGATCGACATCCTGAGCCTGTATGCCATTCGTACTAAAGATACCTCTGTTTTGGTCCAGGAGGGGCTCAACGGCCGTCGGAACTCTGGCGTCGCGTCACTTCCTCCCGCTCCCCGAGAGTACCCAGCGGGGCGGATTCTGAGAATTCGGCGGACTGGCGTTCAGGCACCCGGTCGGGCTTGTTTTGTCCGGCGGCCGCGTGTTCTGGTTACGGCGCACCCGAAAACGACCCGACGATTCAACCACATTTTCCCAGGTGGACCAGTTCGAGACTGCTCTGAGGCGCCAACGGCGCTCGAACCGGCAAGTTCAAGAAGCAAAAGAGCAAAACCAGGAAACAGCGAAACTGGGGTGGCTCCCCGACATGAATTCGAACTGCAGTTGGCACGCGGCTGGCAGGTTACCGTCTGCGCTGCTGGGCATGTGCCGGCACCCGCTTCATCGCGATTGCGCAGGGGTCGAACGAGTTGACGATCTCGATCGTGGTGCGGCGGGATGGGCTGGAGAAGGCCGTGCGCGCGGTGCACGCCGAAACGCACATGGCGCGGCGATGACCGCGCGGCAGGGCGGCTCACGCCGCAATGGCGGTGGAAGGGGGTCCGGGCGCTAACCGCGCCGGCGCGCTCCGCACGCAGGCGAACCTTGCTGCTGACCATTTTGTTGCTCGTCGTGCCCTTCTGTGTCTGCCTGCTGCTGCCAATGATTCCCGCGCCGGAGGCTCCTCTATGGCTCGTACACGACGCCGGCAAACAGGATCGCTCCGGTGGACGTATCGCACAGCAGCAAGGCAAACGGCCGGTCGAAGACCAGCGTTTTCTTCTCCACCCTCCGTGGCGCCGCGCTCGTTTCCACTACGATCGCCGTCGCCGCGGCGGCCACCGTGCCCTCTTCGTCCACCTCCAGCCGCGTCTTGTGCAGCACGTCGCCGATATAGAACAGCGGCGAGCCCAGCGGGGCAAACTCCGCTCCGGGAAACTGGAAGGCGATCCCCATGCCCATTTGGCCGAGCGGTTCTTTGAGGCTGGCGCTGAAATCGAGAGTGAACTTCGGCAGCCGCAACTCCAGGATGAACGGCTCGTAGCCGTGAATCAGCTTCTCCATCGAAACCTTCGCCAGCGCCTCTTCCGGGCTCTTCCCCGGCGCGGGCAGGATCGCGCATAGCGCCATCCCCGACCGCTGGTACGGCAACACCGCCGCTTCAAAGCCGTCGCCGCTCCGGTAGGCTCCGTGGAGCCCCGCCTGCCACATCAAGGGAACCTTCTTTTGCGTGCCGTTCACCAGGTGAAAGGTCCCGTCCTGAGTTGCCTGCTTGGAAAATGGGTCGCGCCACCTGCCCTGGAAATACACCGCGTTGGTGAGGATCGCCTTCGACGCCGCGACGATCTGCGGCGAAACGATGCTGGAGATCTTCTGGCGGGTCTTCTGCTTGACCCAATTGTTGATAACCTCGGCCGCACCAGGCTTCCGGAACTCGAGCGTGATCGCATCGGCTTCATACAGGTCCCGGCATCGCTGGACGAAAGCCGCCGCTAGCGGCATGCTACGGTCCGACCACAACGCGTTGGCTATCGAAAGCTCGATGCCGTCGTGCGACCGAAACGCTTTCGACAGCGCCGCCGCCGATTCGTGCATCGCGTCTTCGCTGACGCCCGCAGGCACTTCCAGAGTGCGCCGCATGGCGGAGCGAGTCTTACCGGCCGCGCCGTTCTCCACCATAGCGAGCGCCAGAAAAACGCTCGATGGCGACACGAACACGTTCTCGTGCCGCCGTTCCGTCGCCACGCGGGCCAGCAGTTTCAGTCCGAAAGCGTTCTGTGCCTCCGCCGCGATCTTCGCCTTGTCCACCAGCGCCTGCACGCCCTGCATTCTGTCTCCCCCGTTCCCGGCCGGCTGCGCAATCATAATCGGCAGCGGCAGGGCCACAAACACGCACAACCATCCGCGGACTGCCATTCTGACATGCATGAGATGCCTTTACATTATCATGCGCCCGCCGCAAATAGAGCTGAGACGAATCCCATCCCCGAGGCACTACCTAATCAAAGCGATGTCCTCCATGGGCGCCCTCTGCGGCGCCCTTTCTATTTGTGGACCAGCCCCGTGTCCGCAAACCCGTGACAGCCAGCGTCGGGGCAACCAGGACAGGGCTGGAGCCCTATCCTACCGACGGCTTGCGCACTTCCACTTGCGCGAGGTCTTCGAGGAAGGTGACCAACGCCGAGTGGTCCAGGTCCCCGCGGCCGTTGTTCACGAGCGCGATCAGCATCTGCTGAACCAGGCTGGTGAGCGGCAGCGGCACCTTCATCGACTCGGCGGCCGCGAGGGCGTTGCGCAGGTCTTTCTGGTGCAGGCGGATGCGGAAGCCCGGCTGGAAGTTGCGTGAGATCACCATGGGCGCCTTGCCGTTGAGCACGGCGCTCCCTGCCAGTCCACCTTTGACGGCCTGGAAGACGACTTCCGGATCGAGGCCGGCCTTGGTGGCCAACACCAGCGCCTCTCCCATCGCGGCGATGTTGCAGGCGACCATGATCTGGTTGGCCAGCTTGGTGACGTTGCCCGCGCCGACCGGGCCGGCGAGCGTGGCGCTCGATCCCATGGCCTGGAACAGCGGCAGCACTTTGTCGAACGTTTCCCGCTTCCCGCCCACCATGATGGCGAGCGTGCCGTCGATGGCTTTCGGCTCGCCGCCGCTGACCGGGGCATCGAGGAACTCCACTCCGTGCTCCGCGCAGGCCGCGCCAACCTTTTGCGATACCAGCGGGCTGATGGAGCTCATGTCGATCAGGATGGAGCCTGCCGGCGCGCCTTCGAGCACGCCACGGGCGCCGAGCACCGCGGCCTCGACCTCCGGCCCATCCGGCAGCATGGTAATGGTGACCTCGCCGCGCACGGCCACCGCGGCGGCCGATTCGCCTCGCGCCGCACCCGCCGCCGCCAATTCCTCCACCGGCGCGGGAACGATGTCATACACAAACAGCTCGTGACCCACCTTGAGCAAGTTGCGGGACATCGGCTTGCCCATGATCCCCAGCCCTACGAACGCAACTCTCATTGAGCGCTCCTTTTGAATACTGTTCGCTTATCGCGCCGGACCCTCTAGCCCGGCGTCTGCCCGCAGACTGGGAGGGCCGACGTGGACGTCGGCCCGCGGACCGGAGGTCCGCCCCACGAAGACAAAGTGAGCCGGGTCCGTTTCTCGCGCTCGGCCAGTAGATCAACCTAAACTGCCTCCAAGTCTGCCAGGCGGAACCAGCCCGCGGGCCGCGCGGCGGAACGGTTCTCGAGGACCTCGCAGACTTCTCCGCCGGGGTCGCCGAGCGAGGAGAGCACGATGGCCGCTCGGGAGAAATCCTCCTCTTTGGTGTAGCCGCTCACGGTTACCACGCACTGCATTCCGGCGCCGGCGGCGGCCTCGACTCCGTTGTTGGAGTCCTCGACCACCACGCACTCCGCGGGCGAAACCGCCAGTTCCTTGGCCGCCAGCAGGTAGATGTCGGGCGCGGGCTTCTTGGCCTTCACGCAGTCGCCGGCCAGCACGAGCGCGAACCGCGCCGCCGTGGCATCGCCCATCGCCTGGCGCAGCACGGCGCGCACGGACTCCTCGGCGGACGTAGAAGCCACGGCCAGAAGCCAGCCCGCCTCGAGCGCTTCCTCGGAGAGCCGCCGGACGCCCGAGCGCGGCGGGATGCGGCCGGAGAGGATGATCTCCTTGTAGATGGCCGACTTCCTTTTGTGCCAGGCCGCGATCAGCTCTTTGCGCGCGGCCTCGCCGGTGGGGCACTCCGGCCAGGCTTGGAGGAACGCCGGCTCGAGGAACAGGCTGGCCATGCGCTCTTTGCCGCCGCCGATCTTCAGCTTGCGCCCGTACTCCTCGACGGACCACGCCCACGGCACGCCCATTTCCTTCCACATTTGGTTGAAGGCGGGCAGGTGGCCGAACTGTTCCGTGTCGCCGAGCACTCCATCGCAATCGAAAATGAGCGCCTTGCTCATGCCGCTTTCCCCTCACTGCCGAAAACGCGCATGAAGTGCGCCACCTGCTCGGTCACCTTCTTCTTCACCGCCCCGAGCAGCTTCAGCGGGTCGTATTCGGTGGGCTTGGCCGCCAGGTACTCGCGGAACCCGTCGGCCAGCGTGATTTTCAGTTGCGTCGAGATGTTGACCTTGGGCGCGCCCCGGCGAATCAACTCGCGGAAGGTGTCGTCGGAGAGGCCCGTGCCGCCGTGCACCACTAGCGGAACCGGCTCCGCGGCGACGATCTCCGAGACCCGCTCGAAGTTGATTTTCGGCGTGCCCTTGTAGAGCCCGTGGGCCGTGCCGATGGCCGGAGCGAAACTGTCGATCCCGGTCTCGCGGATGAAGGCCACCGCCTTGTCGAGCGCCACCACCGCTCCGCCGTATTCATCCCCGATGCCGTCCTCGACGCCCTTCACGGCCTCCAGCTCGCCTTCCACCGCGACGCCGTGCCGGTGCGCCAGCGCGACCACCTCTTTGGTCTGCGCCAGGTTGTCCTCGTAGGTCAGCTTGGAGGCGTCGAACAGCACCGAGTTCCACCCGGCGGCGATGCACTCTTCGATCACCTTGCGGTCGGGGCAGTGGTCCAGGTGAAGCGTAGCGGGGATCGGGACGCGGCCCGCCATTTCCTGGAACATCAACTGAATCAGCTTCGCCCCCATCATCTTCACGGTTTTCACCGAGACCTGGACGATGACCGGCGAGCGGGTCTCGGCCGCGGCGGTGAGCACAGCGTCCATGGTCAGGTCATTGACGATGTTGAACGCCCCCACGCCGTAGCGGTCTTCAAAGGCGCGTTTGAGTATCTCTTGCATCGGAACGACTGGCATATGCGACTCCTCAATCGAGATGGGCCAGCATCGCCGCGCCCAGCAGCGAGGACTGGTCCTGGTATTCGTAATCGAAGTCCCCGGTCCAGCGCTTCTTGGCCGCGACGTAGCCTGGGATGCGGGCGCCGCCGCCCGTGGTCTTCACCTTGCGGCCCAGCTTCACCATCGAGGCGACTTCGGCGAGGTGAGCGCCGTGATACCGGGCATTGCCGCGGACCAGGCCGAGCAGCAGGTCTTCGCGCGTCGTCTCGAGCGACACTCCCGAGAAGCTCGCCTTCAGGGGATCCGCGGAATAGCGGGATCCTCCAAGAAACGGAGCGTATTCCGGCAGCGCGGCCTCGCGCCGGTCCAGGCCGCTGGCAGCGAAGAAATCGGCCAGCACCGAAGGAATGTACTGGCGATAGAACTGGTGCTCCGTCATTTCCTTGCAGAACACGGACTGAAACCACTCCAGGGCCTTGCCGCCGGTGTTGAGCACGAAGAAGGTGAACCAGCGGCCAGGGACGACGTGGCAGCGCACGTTGAAATTCGGCGAGCGCACGGGTGAGTCGACGCAGACGGTGGTGATCTCACAAGTGCCGCAGATGTTGCTGATCGCGCCCGGCTCCCTCAGGCCGGCGGAGAAGGCGGCCAGTACCGCATCGTTGCCCCCGCACAGGACCGTCGCCTCCGGCGGCAGACCGAGTTCGCCGGCAACGGCGGGCAGAATTCGCCCCACCGCCTGGTGTGAGTGCATCACGGGCGGCAGCTTGCTTTCCGGGATGCCCGCCAGGCGCAGCACGCCGGCATTCCAGCTCAGGTCGTTCGCCGCGGTGTTGTACAGCCCGGTAATGGAGACGGTCGACGGGTCGATGGCCCAGTTTCCGGTGAGACGCTTCACCATGTACGTGTT
The DNA here is from genome assembly GCA_050008465.1 of Bryobacteraceae bacterium. Taxonomy (GTDB): domain Bacteria; phylum Acidobacteriota; class Terriglobia; order Bryobacterales; family Bryobacteraceae; genus Fen-330. The sequence continues at coordinate 19,069 of JBEKMO010000038.1, read as the reverse complement.
GGTGTGCCCAAACTTGCCGGCCGCGGCCCACACTTCGGGCTGGTGGTCGCGGATCCAGAGAATGGAACATAGCGACGAGCCGCCCGTCACCGGCAGATTGCAGGTCTGCCGGAGGAACTCCTCATCCCCCACGCGAGCGCGGATGGCGCGTGCCTGCTCGTGCGACCGCCCGTCGAAGAACAGGATCGCCGGACCCAGCGCCGTGCCGTCCGCCGCCATCGGAGTCAGCCCCGGCGTGGTGACGGACAGCGAAATCACGCCCACTCCTCCGAGGTCCTTCCGCACCTCGGCGCAGCATTCCCGCAGCGCCTGCCACCACTTCTCGGGCTCGATGTCGGCCTTGCCTCCGTCGTAGACGTGGACTTCGTAAGGCCGGACCGCTTCGCACTTCTTCTCGAGATCGGCGGAGAAAACGGCCAACTTGAAGGCCGTCGTCCCCACGTCCAGAGCGAGGATGTCGGGCTTCACGGCAACAAGCCCTCCTCGGTCAGGAGCCGTTTGAGTTCCGCCTGTTGCGCCTCGGTCAGCGGCAAGAGCGGACGGCGGGGGATGCCACCCTTAAGCCCTGCCAGGTTCATGGCCGCCTTGACGCCGGCGACCCCGAAGGCGCCGGAGATCGCCCGGTTGATGCGCGTCACGCGCGCCTGGAAGGGAGTTCCCCGTTCCTCGTCCCGCACCTGGCCATAGCGAAACAGTTCCATCGCCGTGCCCGGGAACGAGTTGGCCAGCGAGACCGTGCCGCCGACCGCGCCGCCCAGCATCGCCCGGAACAGGAAGTTGGCGGAGCCGGGCAGAACGTGAAAGGAGTCGCCCTCGAACTTCAGAAACTCCTCGATGCCGCTCGATGCGCTGTCCTTCATGCCGACGATGTTCGGATGCGCCGCCAGCCGGCCGGCCAGCGCTGGGGAGACCGTCACGCCGCAGAAGCCCGGGGCGTTGTAGATCAGCAGGGGGAGCGGGGCGCCATCGGCCAGCGTCGAGAAATAGCGGAACAGCACCTCGTCGGTCATCTGCTTGCGGAAGTAGCCGGGAGAGAGCACCAGGCCGAAATCGGCGCTCAGATCGGCCGCCTGCTTGAGGAACCGCTCGGTGTCGCGCTGGGCATCGTAGGTGGCGCCCGCCATGACCACCTGGCGGCGTCCCTTGTGCCTCACGATGGTTCCCAGCACGCGCAGCTTCTCCTCCTCGGTCAGACTGCGGTTCTCTCCGTTCGACCCCAGTGCCAGGTAGCCAAGCACCCCGCTTTCAGCGTAGCGCTCGAGGTTGAACCTCAGCGCGTCATAATCGACTTCCTCGTCCTGGCGGAAGGGAGTCGAGATCGGGGCGAACACCCCGGACAGCTTCTGTAGAAGCACTTGCGGGTCCATGCGCTCCTCCCATATTGAAGCGTACACCCGGGCGGTCGTCACAAAAAAAGGCGCGCCCCCGAGCCAGCGGAGACGCGCCCTGGACTGGAGCCAGCCGGATTACAGAACCTCGCAAAATGCGGTGACAGACAGCGCCGTCCCCGCGGCGCGGAAAACGCGCCTTGGGACAGCGAAGTCAGCCACCGTATTTTGCGAGGCTCATTAGAAGAAGATCTTCACCCCGAACTGCATGTATCGCGGCTGTCCGGCGTTGTAGAGCTGTCCGAAGCCGGCGGTACCCGAATTGAACACCGTTCGCAACTGGTACAGTTTGTAACCGGCCAGCGTCCGGATGTCGAAGGAGTTGGCGACCGTTCCCCAAAAGTTCGCGGGGAGTGGCACATGGTAGAAATCCAGGGGCAGAGCGCCGGCGGGGGTCTTCTGAGCGTTCACCATCGCGTTGATCTGGGACAGGAGCTGGTTGCCGGCGTCGCCGGAGGTCTTCGCCTGCGGCTGGCCATTGGCAGTCGCCCAGGAGTTGTAGCTCGACGCGGTGAGCGCCGCCGTGCTCGGCGCACCCGAGAACATGTCAGTGCCGCCCTGGTTGTTGGGGTACACGCGGAAGGTCGGGTGGTTGAAGGCGTTGAGAGCATCCACGCGGAACTGGATGCTGCGCTTGCCCTCGCCGATCTTGAAGGTCTTCTGGACCGATCCGTCGAAGAACAGGTCCCAAGGGCCGCGAGCGCCGTCGAAGGTGCGTGGAGCGGTGCCCAACTGGCCCAGAACCGGCCGCATGAATGCCTGCGGGTTCAAGTACGGCTGGCAAGTGCCGCCGACTGGGCAACTCCTGCTCCACAGCGGATTGATCAATGGCACTCCGGGCGCCAGATCGGGCCGGGCGGTATGCGTCAAGTCGCCGAGCAGGTTCGTGTCGGACATGGTCACCATGATCGGGAAGCCGCTGTTGATGCGCAGCACCCCGGAGGTCGTCCAGCCTCCGGCGATGAACTGCAGCGGCTTCCAGGCGTGGTTCAGGAGCTTGCGGCCTTGCCCGAACGGAAGGTCGTAAATGAACGTGTTATTGAACACGTGCCTCTGGTCGAAGGTGGAGACCGAGCGGTCGTTTCCCCGCGTCCCCCCCAACGACACCTGGCCGTCGACATAGCCGTTCACCGGCGTCAGGACGTTCTTGTCGCCGCCCGAGCTCGACGCATCGTCGATCGACTTGGCGTAGGTGTAGTTGGAGCTGAAGGTCAGGCCCTGGGCGACGGCGTGGACCAGGCTGATCGAGGCCCCGTGCCGGATGCTGTTGGCCGAAGCATCGAACATCATATAGAGCGACGAAAAGCCGAGGTAGGGGCTGCCCAAGCTTCCGTTCTGCACCGTCAACACCTTGCCTGTGGCCGGATTGATGCGTCCCAGCGGATCGTTGATGGTTCCGACGGTGTTGATATTGGCCGCGGTTTGGGCATTGAGCAGCGGCACGTCTTTCGGGTTGATGTTCTCGTGCGGCATGAAGAGGTGCGTGCCCTTCAGCCCGCTATAAGCGATCTCGACCGTGGTGGTCGGGTTCGCCTGCCAGGAGACCGTCAGGTTCCAGTTCTGAATGTACGGCGTATGGTAGTTCTGCGAGACGGCCCATCCCCCGACACTGCTCTGGTAATACAGGCTGTTCAGCGCCACCACCCCATTTGCCGGGGCGCTGATGGCTTGGGCGGGCGTCTGCGCAATCAGCAGCGGCGGATTCTCGCCCAGCCTCATCATGTAGGTCGGGTTCGCCGTGGATGAGGAGGCCGTGGCGGAGCCCACGGTGGCGAAGTTCGCGGTCGCGCTAAAGTCCGGCTGCGGCAAGCGGAAGCTCCCCGTGACCGGAACATGGGACAGGCCATAGCCGCCGCGCAAGGTCACGCGATGCGCCTCCAGGAACTTGGGACTCCAGGCGAACCCGAAGCGCGGCTCGAAGTCCTTGTAGTCGGTCGGGGTCAAGTACTTCGAGTTGCCGCCGCGGCCAGCGAAGACGAACGCCGGCACCAGCACCGAGCTGATCACTTCGCCGTCGGTGAGCGTGAGGGGAGTCGCCAACGGGAACGATTGCGCCAGGTCGGGCCGAAACACGCCCTGGTTGTTGTACTTCTCCGCACGCGGCATCTCGCAATTCCAACGGATGCCCAGATTCAAGGTCAGGTTCGGCTTCACCTTCCAATCGTCCTGCACGAACGCGGCATACGAATTCCAGCGGTAGTAGTACGGAATCATGACGCTGCGCAAGGTCACGTTGCCGTTGGGAACCCCCAGCATGAAGCTGGCGAAGGGGCTGCCGCCGGTGCCGCTGGAGGCGCCGTTCGAGTCGGTCTGGATGTTGCTGAAACTATAAGCGCCGCCGAAGGCTCCGTACAGCGGAGTGACGTTCTGGAGGGAGTGGGAGAGGTCGACCCCGAACTTGAAATTCATCTTCCCGGCGGTCTTGTAGACGATGTCGGTGATGTCGTAGCGCTCCTCGCGATCTTCCACCGACGTGGAGCCGCCCGAACCAAGTCCTCCCGCGGTACTGCTGCCGCCGCCCAGGGACGAGCCGGGGAACAGACCACTGATCAGCGGCACTCCGCCCTTGGTGATGTTGGGAAGTCCCAGGATGGTGTTCAAGTTTGCACCGGTCGAAGCATCGTACTCCGGCGCTACGGTATTGCTGAAGCGGCCGCGTGTGTAGTTCAAACGCAAGTCGTTGACCAGCGTAGGCGTGAAGGTATGGGTGTCCGCCAGCATGATCTGTTTGGCCCAGCTATATTCGGCCGCACTCGTGGTCATGCTCACCGGCGTGTACTGCAGCTTGATAATGGGCGTGGCCGTGAAGCGTCCGCTGAGCCGGTTCTTGTCGCTGATCATCTGATCGATGCGCGCGGTATACCGCTTCTCGTCCTGTTGCAGCACGCGCGGGCTGAAGAGGTTCGAAATGTTGCCGTTGCTGTTGAGGAAGTAGGTGGAGGGCGCGACGATGTATTGCAGCGCCTTCTGGGCCGAGGTGTCCAGCAGGCTCGGGGGGATGATATTGCCGGGGAACGGCTGGTAGGATTGGCCGCTGGCCAGCGTGATCGGCTGGAACTGGTTGCCGTTGACCACGCTGTACCCGTTATAGATCGTGCTGTCCGCGGCGGTCACGGCGGTCGGAGCAATCGACTGGTACTGCTGGACGACGCTCTGCGGCAGCCAGCCGCTGGGCGTGTTCACCATGCCGCTGAAGTCTCCCTGGCGCATCGCGTCGGTGGGCACCAGGGTGTACTGATCCAGGCGATCCCGGCGGTAGAACGGTTCGATCGCCGCGAACCAGAAGGTCTTGTTCTTGCCGTGGTAAACCTTGGGGATGTACACCGGGCCGCCCGCCGCCAAGGAGAACTGGTTGTATTTCAGCGTGGCTACCGGCCGGTTCGCGGCGGCCAGTGTGTAGGGCGCGGCCGAGAAACGCGGGTTGCGGTTGTACCACAGCGCCGTGCCGTTCAGCTCATTGCTTCCGGACTTGGTGGTGACGTTGATCACACCGCCGCCGGTGAAGCTGTATTCGGCCGAGAATGCGGAGGTCTGGACGGTGAACTCCTGTACCACCTCCGGCGAGAAGCTGACCATGGTACGCGCCAGGCTGACGCCCGTGTTGTTGGCCCCGTCGGCCAGCATCAGCGTGCTCAGCGGGCGTCCTCCGTTGAGGCTCAGATTGCAGCCCGGACACGTGGTCACCGTCACGATCGACGGGTTCTCGGTGCCGGCGTCTCCCGACACGCCGGGTTGGGTCATGGCCAAATCCAGGACGCTGCGGTTCACCAGCGGAATATCCTGAATCTGGCGCTCCCCGACGGTGCTGCTCATGGTCCCGGACTCCGTGTTCACCCGGGTCGCCTCGGCCGAGACCGTGACCTCCGCGGAGACCGCCCCGGGCTGGAGCGTCACGTTCACGGTGGCGACGCTGGCGGTGTCGACCTTGACGTCGCTCACCACGTATTTCTTGAATCCCGGCGCCTCGACGGTCACGCTGTACAAGACCGGGTCGAGCGAGGGGACGCTATAGGACCCGGCCTCCGAAGTCGTCAATTTGAATTGCTGGCCAGTACCCAGGTCGGTAACAATTACAGTCGCCTTGGGGATCACCGCACCCGACTGGTCGAGCACCGTTCCGGTGATTGCACCGCGGTTGGTCTGCGCGGCCAGAAAGCCAGCGCAGAGCAAGACTAGCGCTATAACTTTAGCGATTCGCATATACTCTCCTCTCCATCCGGCTCAAGACCCCGAGTCGGGAGACTTCCGAAGGTCATTAGACTACAGATCTCCTTCATGGACAAGTGAAATCTGGAGCAGGATCTGGGTTATGCAACGATTACGCTATCGTAGTTGCCCGTGTCTCGCGGCCCCACGCCATCCCGGCGCTCGGGCGGAATCCGCCCGTACTCTGCAACACAAACAACGAGAACGACTTACCACCAGCCTCGCGGCCGAGCCAAGCGCCGCCGCGAGGAGGCCCGAGCATCCCAGGGAACTCCCGCCCGGGGATCGCGCCTTGCCGCCGTGTTTCGGCTGGCAAAACGGGCGGCCGGGAAGTTCAAACTGCCAGCAACTGCGGCGAACCCGCGACCCGGGTCTTGCCTTGACCGACGCGACACATCTGTCGTATTCTTGGCGCGGGACCAGCTCCCTGTTAAGGAGACTGAGCGTGCTCCAGTATCCCGTAATCCTGGAAACCGATACGAACCAGACCATTCTGGTTTCGTGCCCGGACTTTCCGGAAGCTCGCACCTTCGGCGACGATGAGAACGAGGCGCTGGCTCGTGCGGCGGATCTGCTCGAAGACGTACTCACGGACTATATCGAATGCCGTCGGGACATCCCCGTTCCCTCCGCAGTGAGAACGCGGGGCCGCTCCGTGACCCTGCCGGTGTTGACCGAGGCGAAGGTGCGGCTCTACGGTGAGATGCGTTGCTCGGGGATCCGCAAGGCGGAACTGGCGCGCCGCCTGAGGTGCCACATGCGCCAAGTGGATCGCCTGCTCAATTTACACCACGCGTCGCGCCTGGACCAAATCGAATCCGCCTTCGCGGTCTTGAACAAAAGGATCTCTCTGGATATTCAGGACGCTGGGTAGAGCGGGTCCGATTGGAGTAGGGCGGTGTCCTTGGAGGCGCGGAGCGGATTCGAACCGCTGGATAAAGGTTTTGCAGACCTCTGCCTTACCACTTGGCTACCGCGCCGGAGTGGGGTTCGTCATCCATTATCGCAGATCGGAGGGGCCGGGCAAACTGCGCATCAGTCCGGAACCACCGGCAGCAGGATGTGGGAGGGGCGCTGGCGGTCGTGGAAGATGGTCTGGGCGGCGCGGCGCAGCTCCTTTTCGTCGGCCACCGGCCGGCCGGTGTTGGGGTTGCGGTCGAAGCGGGGGAAATTGCTGCTCGAAACTTCCAGCCGGATGCGGTGGCCCCGGCCGAACTGATTGCTGGTGACGCCGGCGTCGATGGTGATGGGGTAGACCTGCCCCGGATGCGCGAGCACGGGTTTCTCCAGCGACTCGCGGTAGCGCAGCCGCAGGATCCCGTCGGTCAAATTGATCGCCCGGCCGTCCGGAAACACGTCCACCAGCTTAGCCGCGAAATCGGTATCGGGCTGTGAGGTCGACACATACAGCACCACGCGGATCAACCCCGTCACTTCCAGCGGGCGCTTGAGCGGAGAGCTGGTGTAGACCAGGACGTCGCGCCGCCTCTCGACCGCCCGCTGGTCGAAGGGCCCCCAGGGGAAGACCCTGGGATTGCAGCACACCGCCCCGCCGGCGGTTGGCGCCGGATTCGCGGGGTCGTAGACATACTGGTCCGGCCGATCACCGCGCGGCTGGCCCCACTGGAGGCGCCCGTCGCCGTCCAGCGAATTGGCCCGGCCGCGGCTGGCGAGGTAGAAGGAGGTGAGGCGCGCGCGGCTAAGCGGCCACTCCTGCTCATCCCGCCAGCGGTTGGCCCCCATGACGAAGATCCGCGCCGGCGGGTTGGCGACCGAAGGATGGCTGTTCGCTCCCGGCTCCGCTTTCAGCCAGTAATCGAACCACTGGAGCTGCAGCCCCAGGATCGGCAGTTTCCCTTCCGGCCCGAAGTTGACGCCCGGAAAGTCGTAGGACATGTTATGCGGCCACGGCCCGATCAGGATGCGATGAATGCGCCCGTTCTTCCGCATCAGGCGGAAGGCCTCCAAGTCGCTCTCGACGAAATTGTCGTACCAGCCGCCGGCGGAAAACACGGGCACGCGGATGCGCTCGATCTTCTCGCGTGTGCTCAAGTTCTTCCAGAAGGAATCGTAGGCCGGATGGTCGAGCGCCCGCTGGTAGAAATCCACGGTGCGCCCGGTCGCCAGCCGGTCGGAGGCGCGCACGGGCAGATTGAGCACGAAGCGGCCGAAATCCGGCTTGGCGAAGTCCGGCGCGCGCAGGTTCTCCGACATCCACTCCAGCCGTTGCCCAAGCTTCAGGGCGCCGCCGGCCGAGTAAAAGCGGTCGAAGTAGTCGTCGCAGCCGGCGACCACCGGGAAGATGGCCTTGAGATAGGGATTGTTGAGCAGCGCCGATTTCCACTGCACGATCCCCAGGTAGGAGCCGCCCATCATCCCGATTCGCCGGTTCGACCAGCTCTGGCGCGCGATCCAGTTCAGCGTGTCCTCGCTGTCGGCGGCCTCCTGCCGCAGAGGCTGGAACACGCCCTGCGAATCATAGCGGCCGCGCACGTCCTGGAGCACCACCGCGTAGCCGTGCACCACGAACGGGCGGTAGTTTGGCGTCAGGTCGTCGCCCTTGTCGTAGGGCGTGCGCACCAAGATGGTGGGGACGCGCGCGGCGCCAACCGGCCGGAAGATATTGGCCGAGAGCTCCACGCCATCCCGCATGCGAATGCGGACGTCGAGCTCCCGCTCGATTCCGTCGGGCGGCGCGGCCCAGAGGAAGCCGCAAAACAGCAGCACGCTCAGCCGGAGCATTCGCACAGCAGATCCCAATACCGCCGGGAGGCCTCAACGGGCGAGTGGTGCGCGGCGATGTGCGCCGCGGCACGCAGGCCAATCTCGCGCGCGGCCGTCCGGGACTCACCCAACCACCTCATATATTCCGCTAACACGCGCTCTTCCGCAAGGCCGGCCGGGACGCGGAGGCAGGCGGCTTCGGGCAGACGCGCGGTCTCCTCACCCCCGCTCACCAGCACCGGCTTGCCGATCCCCATCATCCGGATGGCGATGGCGGAGGTTTCGCCGGCGGCTGGTGAACGCAGGTTGAGACAGGCATCGACGGCCGCGCCGGCCAAACAGAACTCGCGCTCCGGCAGATAGCCCATGCGCAGGACGCCCGGAGCGGCGAGCAGCGGCTGGGCCGCGCGCGCCAGGTCCGGGGAGCAGAATTCGCCGGCGACCAGCAGCACGGCGTTCACTCCGGCCGCGCGCACTCGCTCGAAAGCGCGCAGGATCGGAAGCAGCCGTTTGGTCTCCCGCAGGTACCCGAAAACTCCGAATAGGAACGCGGCCGGGGCAATGCCGTGCCGCGCGCGCCAGCGCATCGCTTCGGAATCGGCTACCGGCTCGGGCGCGCGAAACAGGAACGGAATCTCGACAATGCGGGCCGAGGGCGCGTGAGCGGCGGCGATGCGCGCCGCGCCCGGATTGTGCACCACCACCGCGCGCGAGGCTTCGGCCACCCGCCGCACCATCGCATACTGGAAATACCGCGCATCCTGCGACGAGCGCGGCCGCTCCTGCCACAGCTCGGCGGCCAGGCCGCGGCTCCACTCGCCGTAGTTGTAGACGAACTCCTCGATGTAGTCCGCGCGGCCGAGCAAGCCGAGCAGGAAGTGATGCAGCACCGCGTCGTGCAGCACGGCTACGCCGGGGCGGCTGACCGCCTGGACGTAGATCTCGCGGTGAAGCGGGTTGTTCCCGAGATGATAGAGGGAGACGTCGCCGCCGGGAGAATTCACCCGGATATCGCCGCGCGCGCGCAACTCCTCCAGCAGCGCCGCGGCGTAATCCGCCACGCCGGTCGGCGCGGGCGGCAGCGGGGAATGGAACCCGACGGTCACGGCTTCTTTCTGGAACCGAACAGCGCGGTGCCCACCCGGACGTGAGTGGCGCCCTCTTCGATGGCCACCTCCAGGTCGTGCGACATGCCCATCGAGAGGTTTGGCAACCCGCAGCGCAACCCCAGTTCGCACAGCCGCCGGAAATACGGCCGCGACTCTTCGGGAGCATCCGACCAGGGCGGCATGGTCATCAACCCGGTGAGGCGCAGGTTGTGGCAGCCCGCGACCGCCAGAATCAACTCGGGAAGATCTTCGGGCCGCGCGCCGCTCTTGGCCTGCTCGGCGGAGAGCCTCACCTCGAGCATCACCTCGAGCACGCGGTCCGCCGCCTCGCTCAACCGCCGCGCGAGCTTCGCGGAATCCACTGTCTGGATGGCGTCGAACAGCTCGGCGGCGCGGCGCGCCTTGTTGGATTGCAGGTGCCCGATCAGGTGGAAGCGCGCTCCGGCCATCCCCTCGAGATCCGGCCGCTTGCCCTCGAACTCCTGCACATAGTTCTCGCCGAACTCGCGCAGCCCCAGCTCATACGCTTCTCGAATCGCCGAGGCGGGAAACGTCTTGGTCACCGCGATGAGCGTGATTTCCTCGCGGCGGCGGCCGGCGCGCCTGGCGGCCGCTTCGATACGCCGTTCGACTTCCTGGATCGCGTTGCGCAACAGACTACTCGTACCGCAACGCCTCGGTGGGATTCAAGCGGGCGGCGCGGCTGGCCGGCAGCAGGCCGAACACCAGGCCGACGATACAGGAGACGGCGAAGGCGGTGAGGATCGAGAGTGCCGAAATCGGGATCGCCAGGTCGTCCACCAGGAGGCGCACGCTTAGCGGCAGCGCCAGCCCGATGAGAATCCCCGCCGAGCCACCCACCACGCTGATCAGCACCGCTTCCAGCAGGAACTGCTGGAGGATGTCGCGCCGCGCCGCCCCTACCGCCATCCGCACGCCAATCTCGCGCGTGCGTTCGGTAACCGTCACCAGCATGATGTTCATGATCCCGATTCCGGAGATGACCAGCGCAATGGCCGAAACCATGATCAGTACCAGGGTCATCACCAGCGCGATCTTCTCGGCGGCGTCCAGGATCGCGGTGAGATTGTCGACCAGGTAGCGGGCGCCCGGCCGGTGCCGGCTCTCCAGTATCCGGCGCACTTCGCTGGTGAGGGCCGGCACGTCGGCCGCGTGCTGGGCCTGCACATACATCGGGTCGATTCGCTCGACCGGCACGAAGTAGCTCATCACGGTGATGGGGATGAGGATGCTCTCGCCCGCCAGCTCGGAAAGGCCGAAGCTGGAGACCCTCTCCTTGAACGTGCCGATCACGGTGAACTGCAATCCGTGGATCTTGACGCGCTGCCCGATCGCCGCCTGCTGGGCGCCAAAGAGACGCTTGGCGAGCTTCTGGGTTACCAGCGCCACTTTCTGCCGCAGCGCCACATCGCTCGAGTCCAGGAAGCGCCCAGCCAGGATCACCAGGTTGCGGACCTTCGGGTACTGCTCGTCGGAGCCGTTCACCTGGATGTCCCGTTCCCGGCCGTTGATCACGATGCTGGTGTAGGTCTGCATGACGCCGGTGACGGCGATGGCGCGGTCGTCGAGCTGCCGGCGCACCGCTTCGATATCGGCCATCTTCACGAAGTCGGCCGCCACCTGCGCGGTGGACTGCTGGTTGCCGGCCTCGTAATACGCCCAGATCATGTTGGAGCCGACGCCCTGGATCTGTTCCAGGATGTAGTCGCGGCTGGTGAGGGAAATCGTGACTACCCAGATCACCGAGGAGTTGCCGATCACCAGCCCGAGAGCGGTGAGGAACGTCCGGAATTTGTTGGCCCTCAGCGCGTTGATGCTGAAGGACAGCGCTTCGGTGAGGAACATGTTCTGGCGGCGCTAGCTGCTGGACGCCGATTTCAGAAGCTTCTCGGCCCGCTCGCGCGGCGGATCGTCGGGCGTGAGCGACGCTTCCAGATACCGCTTCAGCAACTGCCGGGCGAGTTCCAGGTTCCGTCCCGTCCGGATGTAAATGCTGGCCCGCTCGAACAGCAGCTTGGGGGCGTTGGGATCGATTCTCTCCGCCCGCCGGAAGGCTTCTTCGCTTTCCTGGTACCGGCCCGCCTTGGCCAGAAACTTGGCCAGGTCGATGACCCGGCCGATCTGACGCGGGGCCAGGTCCGCCGCGCTGCGGAACTGCTGCTCGGCCTTCTGGTACTCCTTTCGCTTCTCGGCCAGCCGCGCCTGCGCCCAGTGGCCCTCGGCGGGGTTCAGCTCCCCAATTCGCCTGGCGAGGGCAGCGGCCTTATCCAGGCCGCCGCCAAGGAAGCCGGGCGCGTCCATGTAGTATTCGAACAGGTCGCTGATCGCCTCCATGTTCCGGGGGTTGAGCTGGACGGCTTTCTCGAAATTGTCGCGCGCCTTGGTGGCATAGCCGGGGGCGGTGAAGAAGCTGGAGGTCTCGGCACGCCGTCCGTAAGCCCTGCCCAGCCACATCCGGCGATCCGAGTTGGCCGGTTCCAGTTCCACGGCTTTGAGGAACAGCTCGGAGGCCTTCCTGGCGTCGCCCTGCATGTAGTAGCATTGGCCCCGCAGCAGGTAGAACGCAGAATCCTTGTAGGCGACTGACGCCAAGATTTTGAGCGCTGCATCGTACTCGGTGCGGTTATAGAGCTCCCGCGCGCGCTCCAGCAACGGAGCCTCCGCGGCGGCGGCCGAGGCCGCCAGCGCCACCCAAAGCATTAGTCTGTGCATGCGCGTGGCCCTTTCACCCAACTAGTTCATTCTAAACCATCCCACGCCTCTATAGATGCGGCAACGCGGCGTAGGGATACAAGAAGAAGCCCGTAGCTCGTGGCCCGTAGCTCGTCGCCGGCGCTTGGGTCCGCCGATCGATACGCTGCTTTCCCGGGCGCCAGCTACGAGCTACAGACCACGCGCCCTGTTCTTTGTAGTATGCTCAGAAATGGAAAAATCCAGCAAGACGCGGAGGTTTGCAATGATATTGCGAAGAATGGCATGGGGCTTGGGAGTGTGGATGCTGTTCGCGGGGATTTCCCTGGCTCAAACCACAGCCATAACCGGTGTCGTGATTGGAGAGGACGGTAAGCCACAGAAAGACGTGGTCGTCAGGATCACCCGGACGGACATTCGGGGCAACTACCCCTGCAAGACCAACAAGAAGGGCGAGTACTACTACGGCGGGCTGCAGTTGGGCACCTACACCATCAGTGTGGAAGTCGACGGCAGGGAGAGGGACTTCGTGAGGGGCGTCCGCACCAGCTCCGGCGACCCCAAGGTCATCAACTTCGACCTGTTCAAACTCAAGCAGAAGAACGAATCGCTTCAGAAGGCGGCCGAGACCGGGAAACTCACTGCCGAGCAGAGCCGCGAACTCACCCCCGAGCAGCGGGCCGCGTTGGAGCGGCGGGCCAAGGAACAGCAAGCGCAGATGGCCAAGGACAAGGCCGTCAACGACGCCTTCAACACGGGCATGCAGGCCGTCGAAGCCAAGCAGTATGAAGTAGCGATCGAGTCGTTCAAGAAGGCTGCCGAGGTGAACACGATCCCTTCGAACACGCACGTGATCCTGGGCCGCCTTGCGGAGTCCTGGACGAACCTGGCCTCAACCAAGACCGGCGCCGAGCGCGACGCGGCCTTGGGCCAGGCTTTGGAGGCCTGGCGCAACGTGATCGCCGTGGCGCCCACCGACCCCGGCTATCACAACAACTACGCGCTGGCGCTGGCTCGCACCGGCAAACTCTCCGAGGCCCAGGAGGAGTTGCAGAAGGCCGCGACACTCGATCCGCCGGGCGGCGGGAGGTACTACTTCAACCTCGGAGCGCTGCTCGTGAACTCGGGCAAGAACGAGGCCGCCTCCCAGGCCTTCAAGAAGGCCATCGAATTGACCCCGAGCTATGCCGAAGCGTATTTCCAGTTGGGCAACTGCCTGATGGCCGATGCCAAGCTCGCCCCGGACGGCAAGACCATTCCGCCTCCGGGCGCCAAGGAAGCGTACGAGGAGTATCTGAAGCAGGCGCCGAATGGCCCCAACGCGGCGGGCGCCAAGGGAATGCTGGATTTTATCTCCGCGCAGATCCAGACCATGTATATCAACCCCAGCGCGCCGGAGGTGAAGAAGGCGAAAAAGAAGTAACCTGAGTTTTGAAGTGGGGCGCTCGGAAGGGCGCCCCGTCCCATGGTACGAGCTGTCCTCTACATCTTCCTCGCCATCTTCCTCATCAGTCTGCTGCGCTCCATCATCGGAGTTGTCGGCAAAGGAGTCGCGGCGCTCTTCGAGTCCGATTCCAGCGCCCGAAACTCCGCCGGCGCCGAGCCCCGCAAGGCCGGCGAACTGAAGCGCGACCCGGTCTGCGGCACCTATGTCTCCACCGCCACTTCCGTCAAGAAAACCGTGGACGGCCAGGTGGTGCACTTCTGCTCGGCGGCGTGCAGCGAGAAGTACAAGGCGTAGTTTCGAGCTTCGGGGACAGGCTGGGAAACCCCGAACTCCGGCGGCGGCTTCAAGCCCGCTCTATCCCAGCGCAGCCTTGATTTCTTGGATCCGCCTGGGGTGGCGGTGCGGATGAACCGCCATCAGCAGCAGGGCTTCATGGCAGTTGACGGGACCCAGAAGCGGATGCGTCGCCAACCTGAAGCGAAGGTCTCCACGGCAGCTCTCGACGAACCTTCGATCCACGCTCCAGGCCAGGATCCCGGCTTCCCGTCCGCGCTCCAGCGCCTTCAGGATTTCGACTCTATCGTGCGCCTCCAAGTCTGGGAAGGATGCGCCTTCGGCTTGTCCGGGCGCATCAGCCACACAACCGGGACAAGGCGGGGCCTCATCCCGCCGGGGTCCCCTCAGCCGATTGCGGCCTCCGGCCCGGTACTCGCGGATTTTGGTTCGAGATGCGACCAAGAAAAACTACAAGGCGAATCAATGGCTTGCAGGCTTCCGTAGGGCGCGTTTCAGCTTGCCCAGCCGCTCCGTTGCGCCTCCCGATCCGCGCGCTTCACGATCCGGCCCTTTGTTCTGAAGGACTTGTCGAGCCACACATTTCGGGTTGCGATTTTAACACCACCGTAACCTGGTTCTGGTATTCTTTACCGGTGGGGGTCCGGACCAGGAAATACGCTTATTCGTCTTCGGCGGGTGTGCCCGTGTTCACGCCCCCTTCCCGAGTTTGCCCGGCCGGCAGCCGGCGTGGGCAGCTTGAACTGGCAGGATGAGCTCCGGGTGGTACACGCATTTGGAACCGGGGGCCCAAGATGGAAGTTTTAGCATCGAGGAGAGGTTAGTTATGAAATCAAGAATCGCCGCGTTGCTGTTGTTGTTGTTCGTGGCTCATACCGTGTTCGCCCAGTCTGCCGCCGGGGTGGCGGGAATCTCCGGCGTGGTCCGCGATCCGTCCGGCGCGGTTGTGCCCAGCGCCATCGTGGTGATCTCGAACGAAAGCCGAGGCATCACGCGTAGCCTGACAACCAATGACGCCGGGCTATTCACCGCGCCGGCGCTAGCGCCGGGTCCCGGCTATCAGGTGAAAGTGACCGCGCCGGGCTTCAATCCCTATGAGGCCAAGGATTTGGAACTGCGGGTCGGGCAGAACCTGGACCTGCAGGTCAGCCTGGCAGTGAGCGGCGCCGCCACGGAGGTGCAAGTGACGGCAACGGCTCCCTTGGTGGAAGATACCAAGTCCGACGTTTCCGGCGTGGTGGATTCGCGTTCCATCCGGGACCTGCCGATCAACGGGCGCCGCGTGGACTCCTTCGTGTTGCTGCAACCGGCCGTGAGCAACGACGGTTTTTACGGGCTGCTGAGTTTCCGCGGCGTGGCCGGCCAGAACGCCTTCCTGGTGGACGGCACCGACACCACCGAGCAGTTCTACAACGAGAACGCCGGCCGCACGCGCATCGCGGCGCAGATCTCGCAGGACGCCGTGCAGGAATTCCAGGTGGTTTCCTCGAACTATTCGGCGGAGTACGGCCGCGCCATGGGCGGCATCGTCAACACCGTCACACGGGGCGGCAGCAACGCGCTGCACGGCAGCGGTTACTGGTTCTACCGGAGCACCGCCTTTGATGCGCGCGACCCGTTCCAGATGTCCGTCCCCAGCGAGAAACGGCAACAGATTGGCGGCTCGCTCGGCGGACCCATCAAAAAGGACAAACTATTCTACTTCGTGAACACCGAGGTGACACGGCGTAACTTTCCGATGGCCTCCAGCCTGAATACCACCGCAGTCAACGGCGCCACTCAGACATGGAATAGCTGCGGCGTTGCCAGTGGCGGCTTGCCGGCGGCCACGTCCGCGCAGTGCGCGGCCATCAACGCGCTGCTGCCGCGCTTCTACGGTCAGATTCCGCGCACCCTCAGCCAGGAGCTGTACTTCGCCAAGCTGGACTATCACTTTTCCGAACGCAACTCCCTGAGCGCCAGTTTCAACTTCCTGCATCACCGGTCGCCGAACGGCATCCAGACCGCCGTCTCTTCGACCAGCGGGTCCGCCCTCACCGGCAACGGCGACGACGCCGTGACGGCGCGCAACGGCAGGCTCGCCTGGATTGCCATCCCCACTTCCAGGCTGGTGAACGAATTCCACTTCGGCTTCGCCACCGACCGCCAGGCCGACACCTTTAACGATGCGGAGCTTGGCCAGGGCCTGGGTTACTTGCAGGTGTCGGTCAACGGCACCCAGCTCGGGCCGGCCAACTACCTGCCCCGCGTAGAACCGAGCGAACGCCGCTTGGAGTTCCAGGACAACGCCACCTGGACCAAGGGCGCCCACACCATCAAGTTCGGTGCGGATGTCTCTACGACCGAAGATTACGTCTACTACATCAGCAGCTTCTACGGCAGTTACACCTACCAGACCGTGAATGCCTTCGCGCTGGACTACGGCAGCACCGCTGGCACCAAGTACTGGCAGAGCTACTACCAGACCTTCGGCAACCCCGTGCTGGATACCAGCATCAATGAGTACGGCTTGTACTTGCAGGACCAGTGGCGGGCCACCAAGCGGCTGACCGTCAACGCCGGAGCGCGCTATGAGTACACTCATTTGCCCCAACCCAAGATCTGCAACCAGGATTTCCCGCTTACCTGCCATGTCCATACGACGCCGAACAACCTGGCGCCGCGCCTGGGCCTGGCTTTCCGTCTGAACGACAAGACCGTGTTGCAGGCGGGCTTTGGCATGTTCCACGCGCGCTTCCAGGGCGGCACGATCGACAACCTGTTCACCACCGGCAACGGCCTGGTCCAGACCAGCGTCAACCTGGCGGCCACCCAGGCGGCGCAACTGGCGGCCGGTCCCGTACTTCCGAACACGCTGAGCGCGGTGCCGAGCGGTGGTTCCGTTTCCGCCGCGAGCCTCCAGATGCTCGCCCCTAACCTGAAGACGCCCTACTCGGAGCAGGGCAACATCGGCATCCAGCGCCAGCTCACCTCGGACCTGGCCGTCACGGTCTCCTATATCTGGAGCCGGGGCATCCAGCTTTACGGCATCCGCGACATCAACCTGCCGACGACGACCACCAACGTCATTTACACCATCGCCGATGTGAGCGGCAACCCGGTCAGCGCCTACGCCACGCCCGTCTACACCGGGAGCCGCCCCAACACCAAGTACGGCACCATCGCTTACGACGAGAACGGCGTCAACAGCTACTACAACGGCCTCGCGGTTCTGGTCAACAAGCGCTTCTCTCACGGGCTGCAGGGGATGGTCTCCTACACCTGGAGCCACGAAATCGATGACGGCCAAAGCTACGGCGAGAGCACCAATAACCTCTGGCTGAGCGGCCCCACCTACTGGCTGACTAATGGCAACTACAAGGCCGACAGGGGCAACGGCACGCTGGATCAGCGGCACCGCTTCGTGCTCGCCTGGGTGTGGGCTCCGACGTTCACGAAACGCGGCGGCGCCTTCTGGAAGTATGTCGTGAACAACTGGCAGCTTTCCTCCATCACGACGCTGGCCAGCGGCCACCCTTACGGCAGCACCTCGATCACAACGAAGGACACGCCGGTCACCGGAATGTTCTCCAACAAGAGCCTCAATGGAACCGGCTTCAGCTATCGCGTGCCCTGGCTGCAGGTGAACAATTACATGCTGCCGGCCTCGTACCGCTCGGATGCGCGCCTCAGCAAGGCGCTTCCGTTCGGGGAGTCGGGGCGCTGCAGTCTGTTCCTGAACTTCGAGGTGTTCAACCTGGCGAACACCTGGTCGGCCACGGGTTTCACCAGCAGCCAGGCGTACACGGAGACCAAGGGCGTGCTCACGCCGACTCCGGCGTCCCTGTATGTGCCTTCGGCCGACGCCGGCTTCCCGGATGGCACGCAGGCGCGGCGCATGCAGATCAGCGCCCGGTTCACGTTCTGAGGCGCGGGGGACGGGCGGCGAAGTTCCTCCGCCCGGTGGCGCGAGCGCCGAGCGAGGTATTTGTGTGCCGAGCCAAACGCAGAGTTGTTGTGTACCCGATCTGGGTATTCTATAGACTTGCGGAAACAGTTTGCCCCAAGAGGAGGGGAGAATTATGCGATTGCGAATGATTGCGACCCTCGCGGCAGTTGCCGCGCTGCTCTTCTTCGCCCCCGCCGGCGTCTTGGCGCAGGCGGTGGCAGGCCTGGGCGCCGCATCCGGAAGCGTACTGGACGTGTCCGGCGCCGTGGTGCCCGAGGCGACCGTCACCATCCTCAATGATTCCAAAGGCATCCGGCGCGTGATGCAAACCACCAGCGCCGGGCTGTTCTCGGCGCCAGCTCTGGTACCCGCCTCGGGCTATAGCATCACTGTGGCCAAGGAGGGCTTCGCCAAGTGGGAGGTCAAGGAGTTCCAGGTCCAGGTGGGCCAGACCGTCGACTTCCGGATCACGCTGCAAGTCCAAGCCGCCGCCGCCACCGTCGAGGTGACCGGCGAGGCGCCGCTCGTGGAAAGCGACAAGAGCGGCGTGACGCAAGTGGTAGGCCAGCAGCAGATCGATGAGCTTCCCATCAACGGCCGCCGCGCGGACACGTTTGTGCTGCTCACGCCGGCGGTCAGCGCGGACGGCACCTTCGGACTGGTGAGTTTCCGGGGCAACGTCGCGGGCAATTCCTTCCTTACCGACGGTAATGACACCACCAACTCCTTTTACCAGGAGAACGCCGGCCGCACCCGCATCTCCACGCAGATCTCGGCCGATGCGGTCCAGGAGTTTCAGGTGCTTGCGAATGGGTTCTCGGCCGAGTTCGGCCGGGCGATGGGCGGGGTCATCAACACGGTCACCCGCAGCGGCACCAACGCGTACCACGGCACGGCCTACGAGTTCTTCCGCAACCGGACCCTGAACGCTCCGGACCGTTACGCAGCGGGGTACAATCCCCCCGAATGGCGTCACCAGGCCGGCGGCACCGTGGGCGGTCCGATCCAGAAGGACAAGCTGTTCTTCTTCTCGAACTTCGAGCTGGTGAAGCGGAACTTTCCCGGCCTGAACAAGATCATCAACACGACCTTCACCGACACCGGCGGGAACATCGTGCCCACCACCTGCACCGCGACCGCGGCTCAGTGCAGCACGGCCATCGCCTTCATTCAAAAGCAACTGAGCGTCCTCGTGCCACGCACGGTGAGCTCCGTGATGGGGTTCGCCAAGTTGGATTGGCGTCCCAGCGAGCGCAACAGC
>JBEKMO010000037.1:0-47809 GCA_050008465.1 Bryobacteraceae bacterium | reverse complement strand
CTCCTGAACCGAACGAATTGACTGAGCGACAAACCACCGATCTCTGCTTTGGAATCGATTCCTCTTGTCCCGCTCTTCTCCACCTATTTTCGGAGCGGCAAGCTCTCTTTCACCGGGGGATTGGAACCTAATCGGTCGCATCCCTTAACGGCAGTGGCACTGGCCCACCGCAGCTCCCGAGAGCGCAGAAAACACCAACACGGCGATAGGGGGTTCCGGAACCCTTTGCGCAATGCGTCGCCCCCGCGGTCGGGGACAACCATCTGACTCCAGGGTAAGGGGTGAGGGGGGCGGCGGGGAGGTCGCCAGGGTGGAAGTGATTGAGGGGCGGGAAGAAAAAGAGTGAGGTACGGCGTCACCGGGACGCAGGTCTACTGCTTGGGCTGGTCGGCGGTGCCGGTCTGGTCGGCGTCTTTGGCGACGATCAGGCCGATTCCGGCGGCGGCGCCGGCGCCGAGCTGGACCTGTTGCGCGGGGTCGGAAAGAGCCGACGGGTTCTTGTAGACGTTGAAGGCGAGGAGGGCCAGGGTCAGAATGCCCATGACGGTGGTCTTCCAGTTTCGCTGTGCGTTCTTCATGAAGAGTCCCTTTCGAGGGTCGTACTACTGGACCCCCAGTTTTTTCGCGATGGCTTGCAGCAAGGCCCGATCAGTGGGCGTGAACTGGCCGCCTGCCTCCGCCTGCTGCTGCTGTTTGTCGGTTCGGTAGACGGCCCATCCTCCAAACGGGCTGTCCTTCAAGATTTCGTTGGGGAGCAGGTCGCGCACGGGTACGGGTTGCGAACTCGTCACCCCGGCACAGTCGGGCGGAGGGTCAAACACGAACGTTGGCTCCCCGTCTGCCGTTTTCGACCAGTGGCCGGGCGCCCCTACTCCGCTGGAGTAGCGGTTCATTAACAGCGCCCCGCCGTTGTACGCCACTCCATCGACCACGATCTCGTATACTCGACGGGATTCATCCGCCGGCCACACTGTTTCCGCGAACCACGCTGGTTGCACCGTGCCCTTTAACTCGACTGCCAACATGACCGCCTGGTCCTGTGTCAGAAGATCGGCTGGACTGATGGGGATGTTATTCTGCTGTTGGGCGCTAGCAGGGAGATAGGCTTTGGTCGGCGCCACCACATACTTCGGGTAGGTTTCCCGGCCGGGAAGGTTGACCACGGCCGCCTCGCCAGCCGTCATCCAAAACTGCTTCACCGCCGCCGTCCCGTCCTTGTTCGTGAGTACGCCCTTGTAGAGGGCCAGGCTGTCGGGATCGACG
This sequence comes from Bryobacteraceae bacterium, assembly GCA_050008465.1. GTDB lineage: Bacteria > Acidobacteriota > Terriglobia > Bryobacterales > Bryobacteraceae > Fen-330. The sequence continues at coordinate 46,546 of JBEKMO010000037.1, read as the reverse complement.
GCACTCATGGTGGAGTCGAACCAGGCCTTGAGCAGCTTGGAGGGATCACAGGTGGGCGCGGCGGCGCTGAACGCTGCCCGGTAGCTGTCCCGGTCGTAGAGCTTGAACAGGTTCAGCTCGGATGTGGCATAGGAGAGTTTGTCCGGTTGCGGTGGCGTGACGGGGACGCTGGTTTGGGCCAGGGCGGCGGCCATCAGCGCGAGAGCCCACACGGCACAGCGCGAAGCAGTCGACATTGGGTTTTCCTTCCCGGGGCAGAGCGGAAATCGGTGATTGAGTGTACTGTCCCGAATTAATGGTATAGGGGGCGGGGGGAGGCGGGGAGGGGAGAGGAGCGGGAAGTCGCTGAGCGGTAGGTAAAAAAAGATGTCGGAGAAGCGTGATCAGTCGCTGAGGAAGAGGGGGCGGCCGGCGAGGGCGAGGCGGAAAGCGAGGGCGGCCAAGGCGGCGAAGGCCAGGAGGATGAACAGGGAGAGACCGATGTGCCAGGCAGAGAAATCGAGGGTGAGGGGGAGAGAGACGAGGACGTTTTGGGTGAAGTTGGCGACCGCCAGGGCGAGCAGGCCGAAACGAAGCAGAACGATCAGGACTATCGAGAGGCCGGCGACTTGACCGGCGGCATCGAGAAGGGGCAGGTCGCTCGAAAGCACGCGGGGAAGGCCGAGGACCAGGATGAAGGCGGGGACGGCAAGCCACTTGCGGCGGAGCCAGGCACGCAGGCCGATCAGAAGGAAGCACAGCGGGATGGCCAAGGCGATGGAGATGGGGATGCGGGCGAGGAGTTCGGCGGTGAAGCTGCGCAGGAAGAAGAGCAGGGCGAGCGCAATGCCGAAGGCGGCGCCGAACAGAGCATCCTGGGCCACCAGCGGATCGCGGAAAGCACCGGCCAGCAGGCGGCTCCAGGAGATGAGGACCTGGGGCCAGAGGCGGCGGGCATAAGGCTCCAGCGCGAGATAGAAGACCCAGGCGAGGGCGCCGAAGAGCAAGGCCCAACTGGTGGCCATGAGGAGGAGCAGGATTTCGTACAGATCCGGAACGTGCGTGGCGCCGATGGCTTCGGGCAGGAACTTGAGTGCGACGGGCTGGCGGAGGACCAGGTCGGTGGCGCGGTAGACCTCGCCCATGCCGCCAAGGCCGAGTTGGCCGGCGATGCGGTAGCGCTCGGCAATCAGAGTGCCGGGAGGGAAGCGCTCATCGTCGGGATGGGCGGATGGGGGCGGGGGCGGCGGCATGAATTCCGTGGGCGTGGACTCGGCAGGCTGGGGGAGTGAGACTCCGCAGGAGCTGCACCGACGGGCGGAGGGAGGGAGTTGCGCGGAGCAGGCGGGGCAGGCGATGCGGGGCTGGTCCGGCATGGGGACAGTGCAGCAGACGGACCGGCCGGCTCACCGCGGCAGGTATTCGCGCAGCAGCGGGTACAATTCACGCGCGAACCCGGTGGCGACGGTTGTTGCCGCCTCGTCCTTTCCACCGGCCGGCCACGCAATCACGCGAACCAGTGCCGTGTCGGTGCGCTTGTCCCGCAAGGCGTCGGCCACCAGCCAGAATTTTGCCGCCCACTCGCCAGCGATCACACGACGTGGCGTCTGGTACCAGTAAAGAACCACGGCGCGCCCGGCGCCATTGGCGACCAGATAGCGGTTCACGGTGATGGCGCCGGCCGCGGTGTCGAGCGTAACCTCGTCTATAACCTCTGGCGTCCAACCTGAGGCCGGTAAGCACACCTTAGGCGAGTGCGGCTGCCGAACGCCGCCGCGTTGCGTCTGGAACCAGGCCACGAACAAACTGGCAAGAGAGCCTGCCGGAGTCTCGACGTAGGTCCGGCTCAACAAAGCGTCGGCCCCGAGTTCCCTTGCGATGTCCGCGGCTATCGGGTCCTCGCGGAAGAGCTTCCATCGGCCGAACTCGACGGGAAAACGCGAGAGAGGCGGCGGCGCCGGCGGATGCTCGCGGCCGACCGCTGCGTGAATCAACAGGATTTGAGCAGCCAGGAAAACCGGAACGAGAGCCCCGCGCCACTCAGGGTTGGTAACGGGCATACACTTTATTGAACAGTCGTAGCACGAGTACAAGCGTCGCCAGGGAAAGCACAAAGAAGAACCAACCGGAGATTGCATGAGGATTGCCCGCGGCCAGCGACGGGAACCGAGCGGCGGCCGCCACTCTTAGGGCGTTCGCGAGGATCGCGACCGGCACGGCCGCCGCGAGCAGGGCCATTCGCATCCACGGTTTGGTGTCGGACAGGTAGGCAAACACCACCGCCATGAAACCGAGCGAAAGCAGATACCGGATGCCGTTGCAGGCTCCCACCACAGAGACCCGGCGGCCGGCCACGTCCAGGATGTTGCCCTCCCGGATCACCCCAATCCCAAAGGCCGTCAAGATGCCTGCGGCCATCCGGCTGGCGAGCAGTTGCAGCGGCAGCGTCGCCTGGTTGTAGACCACCGCCAGTTTCGGCAACATAAAGAGCGCAAGCAGGAGCGGAAAAGCCCATACGCGGAGCCAGGCGAAGCCACCGAGCGAAAGCACCACGCCGGCAACCGAAACCAGAAACGCCACCGAGCCGGCGAACAGACCCGCGCCGAGCGCGCCTACCAACTGCATGCCGGCGCCCGCTGCCAGGACCGCCAAACCCCACCAGCTCGGTTCCGCTGGCAGCGCCCGCCACCGCTCGCGCTCCCTCCACACGATCCAAAGGACGACGATCGGCACCACGAAGCCGTGCGACATGTCTTCGTCGTTCCACCACTGCCCGGACATCCCTCGAAGCGTTGGAGCATAACAGAGCACAAGGGCCACAGCGGTTAGGACGACAACAGCCTGGCGCATCCTCTTCATGCCGGGTGCGTGGCTGTGCGGCTTTGCGGTTGGCCGCGCCTTCCTAGCGTCCAACGGTACACCCGGCGAAGGCTCATCGCATCCAGGATGTTCATCAGGCATTTCGCACTTTCCGCAAAGCGCTAGTTTTCAGCGCTGTGGCTGTGCTCTTGCCGTCTCTGAGACCTTGTGGAAATTGCGCCGGCGCCCATCACCTGGAATTCCCCTCGGGAACGCCATGGCAGAGAGCCGCCCCGGACTTTAGGTCTTTCTCAAGTGCCGCAGTAACCGCTGTCTCCCCTGGTAAAGCGCGACGCAACCAAGACCTATCGCGACGAGAATCACTGAAGGCGGAGCGGGAATCGGCGCTCCAATCGGCGGGGCAGTGGTGATGCTGCAGCTTCTGGCCGCGCTGCCCGATAGGGAGTCCAGGGCGTTGGCGCCAAAGGAGGTGGTGCGCCAAGGGCCAGACGGGATCCCAGTGACCACTCCGGTGGAAGCGGTCAGGCTCAAACCCGGCGGCAGCGATCCCGTGATTGAATACGTGTAGGGCGGCGTGCCGCCCGTGGCCACCAGTAAGGAGTTGTACTCTACACCGATTTGGGCAGCGCTCAATGGACAGGTGACGGCCATCGCCCCTGGCGGTAGGCCCGCCGTCGGCGGTCCGGGGTTAACCATCGTATTGGAATCCAAATTGACCGCCCCAGTTCGTGCCAAAGCCCTGCCATTCAGCGCCGTGCCGGTAATCAGCGTGACCGATGCTTGGGCCATGATGGTTCCGTTGAAGATAGAATTCGTTCCGAGAGTTGCTGAACTACCGACCTGCCAGAAGATGTTGGCTGCCTGCGCACCGCCTATGAGCCTCACTTCACTGCCGCTGGCCGTGGTGAGTCCACTCCCAACCTGGAAGATGAAGACGCTATTCGCGTCTCCTCCGCCGTCGAGCGTGAGAACGCCGGTTATGCCCAGCGTAGATGTGGATTTGTACAGGCCAGGCGCCAGGGTTCGTCCGCCGAGGTCGCCGGCCACGGTAACGGGTAACGTTCGTCCCATCGCATCGTTATACGCAGCAGTCAAGGCGCCTTGGGCCAAGCCAGCAGGACCGTCGGCCACGTGCAACGCCCCTGTCCCTGAGGCGATTTGTCCGGGCGGAAATCCAGTCACCGCAGTACCTGGACTCAGCCCAACGTCCCCATATACGACAGTAGGGCCGGTGTTGGTCACAGTGGACGAGGCCAAAACAGTGAAAGTACTAGCCGCGCCGAGGGTTACGGGCAATTGGGCCGCTTGCAGGCAAACAGCAAACATGGCACACAGGAGCAGTGCCGTTAACTTTCGCATGTCCTCTCCTCGTATCCTAGAATTTACACTTTGGACCTTCTGTAGGATTCTACACCTGTCCCGCATCGCGGTCAAGGAAAAGGGCAAAAACGGGCAAGCGGGGGGCACCCGGCTCGTGCTCCACAGGGCGCCAATGCTGGCAGAGTGTCAGGACGCATGGGCGTTGCGGCTGCCTGCCATCTCTCAGTGGGCTTGCATCGGCAAAGCCGCCGCCCGACGAACCAACGCACCGCCAGGACCCGACCCGGCCGCGGCCCAGGGGGTCCGCCCTACGGGGTGGATAATGGAGGGAGGAGACGAGATGGAGGGGCTGCCGGTGGAAATCAGCGTGCTGGAAGTGAAGCGGAGACTGGAAGCCGGGGAGGCGGTGCGGCTGATCGACGTGCGGGAGCCGCAGGAGTTCGCGATGTGCCGGATCGAGGGAGCGGAGTTGATCCCGATGCGGTCCATTCCGAAAGAACTGGCGGCGCTGAAGGAGAAAACCGGGGAACGGGCGCTGGTGTTCTACTGCCACCACGGGCCGAGGAGTCTGCAAGTGGTCACGTGGCTGAGGCAGCGGGGGCTGGCGGGGTGCCAGAGCATGCAGGGTGGGATCGACCGGTGGGCGGCGTCGGTGGACCCTGGCGTTCGCCGATATTAGGCGCTAACCGCGCGGCATGCCGGCTCCGCCGGATGGGCGTGCCACGTCACGCGGCTCGACCGAACGCCGGGAAGTTCTCCACAGCAGGATGTACACGATCACAAGCGCGGTGTAGTTAGAGAGCATGAACCAGCGGTTGGCCCAGGAGATCCCGTTGAAGCGGTAGTCGGAGAGCGGCCACAAGAACGGAGTCGCGAAGAAGCGCAGGGAGTGGGTGGGGATGTCGATGAGGATGTGAAGCGGCCAGCCGAGCAGCTCGAGCACGGGACGGCGCGCGAGCAGCCAGACAATCCCGAAGACGGCCGCGAAGATGATGAGGCTGTGGCTGATGCGGTAGAGCTGCCAGGCAAGATCGCGGAAGGGCATGTGGCGGGGGCCTGGGAGGGCGCCGACGCCACCGGTCAAGCGCAACCATAGCATCAGCATGACGGGCACGGAAAAGGCAAACAGGTCGGGGAAGACCCCGAAGAAGGCGACCCAGGGGACGCGGAGGCGGCGGGGGGCCTTTCTGTTTACGCCGCGTGCGGCCGCGGCGGCCCAAAGACCGTGCGCGAAGATGTCCATGTGGCTCCTTAGGTGGACAAGGCTGGAGCCTTATCCTACGCGGATGGGCGCGGGCGTGCTTTCTCGCACTGGATGGCGATGGTTGCGGGCGCGAGGCCGGGGGACTGGGCGGTGAGGCGGATCTCGCCGGATTGCTTGAGGGCCTGCACGATGGCCAGGCACAAGCCATTGAAGGCGCTGCGCCGGGATGCCTTGTCAGGCTCGTGGCTGCTGGGGTCGCCATTGCCGACGCCGAGGATGCGGCCGGGACCGGCGAGCTCGAAGAGAATCTCGTTGGCGGCGGTGGGGACTATGCGGTCCTGGTCGTCGACGACCGAGACCTCGACGCTAGCGACATCCTCGCCGTCGGCGGAGATCCTGGGCCGGTCGGGCCGGAGGGCGATCCTGGCCGGGGCGCCGGTGGTCTGACGTTTGGCGACGAGCGCCTGCTTGCCGTCCTTGAAGCCTACGGCTTCGAGCACTCCGGGCGCATACTTCACTTTCCACTCGAGGTGCGTGTTGCGCGGGACGTCCTTGGCGCCCAGGCTCTGGCCGTTGAGAAACAGCTCGACGCGGTCGAGATTGGTGTGGCACCAGACGTCGACTTCCCAGCCCTCGGTCCAATTCCAGTGCGGGAACAGGTGCAGAACGGGCTTGCCACTCCACCAGGCCTGGTAGTAGTAGTAAACGTCCTTGGGGAACCCGCAGACGTCCATGAGACCGAAGTGGGAGTTGATGCAGGGCCAGCCGTAGGGCGTGGGCTCGCCGCGATAGTCGAAGCCGGTCCAGACGAAGCCGCCGGCGAGGTACGGGCGCTCGGCGTAAAACTTCCACCACTTCTCCGCCGTGGAGGCCCAGGGCGGGGCGTTGAGGTCGTAGGCGCTGACGTAGCCTTTCTCTTTGTCGTTGGCGTAGATGCCGCGCGTCGAAACGGTGCTCGCGGTTTCGCTTCCGATGAGGGGCTGCTGGGGGTGTTTCTGGCGATAGCCGTCGATCGCCGGCTCGTTGTAGTTGAAGCCCATGACATCGACGACGGTGGAGACGCCAACGCCGGCATATCCACCGTTCTGGGCCACGGTGACCGGGCGGGAGGGATCCAGGCGGCGCACCAGGCGCTTCATGGTGGCGACAATGCGCGCGCCGCGCTCGCTTCCCTGCTCGCGCTCCTCGTTGCCGAGCGACCAGAGGAAGACCGAGGGGCGGTTGCGGTCGCGGCGAATCAGGGCTTCCAACTCCTCGAGGGCCTGGGGGTGGGAGTCCATGGTGCGGGTCTCGTCCATGACCAACATGCCGAGGCGGTCGCAGGCGTCCAGCAACTCGGCGGTGGGATGGTTGTGCGAAGTGCGGTAGGCGTTCGCGCCCATTTCCTTGAGCTTCTCGATGCGGTAGCGCTGGATGCGGTCGGGGAGGGCGGAGCCGACGCCGGCGTGGTCTTGATGGTTGCACGTGCCCAGGACCCTGACGGGGGCGCCGTTGAGGAAAAAACCCTGGTCCGCGTCGAAACGAATGGTGCGGATGCCGAAGGGGGTTTCGTACTGATCGACCACGGCGCCGGCCACTTCCACTTTGGTGAGGAGGCGATAGAGGTTGGGGTTCTCGAGAGACCAGAGGGCGGGGTTGGCGACGGTGAGCTGCTGCTTGAACTCGCGACTGCTCCAGGGGGCGATGGAGAAGGGCACGGCGGTAGCGGAGGCCACGACCTTCCCCGCGCTGTCGAGGACGATGGAGACGACCCGGCCCGCCTGGCTCCGGTCGCTGTGGTTTTCGACTTCAGTGGCGATGGCGAGGGTGGACGAACCCGGCCGCACCTCGGAAACGACGAACGTGCCTCCGTGGGCGACGTGCACGGGGTGGGTCTTCACCAGCCAGACGTGGCGGTAAATGCCGGCGCCCTCGTAGAACCAGCCATCGTTCTGGGTGGCGTCCACGCGCACTACGATCACGTTCTTGGCGCCGTAGTTGACGAAGTCGGTGACATCGTAACGGAAGGGGGCGTAGCCGCTCATGTGGCGGCCGATGAAGTGGCCGTTGAAGACGATCATGGCATCGCGGTAGACGCCATCGAATTCGAGCGAGATGCGGCGGCCCAGATCGGAGGCCGGCACGTCGAACAGTTTGCGGTACCAGCCGATGCTGGTGGCGGGGAAGAGGCGGCCGAGGGGCTTGGAGCCGTGGTCGGTGACGGTGTTGTTGGCGGACTTTTCGAAGGGCAGCGCCACGGCCCAATCGTGGGGCAGGTCGATGGCCTGCCACTGGCTGTCGTCGAAGTTCGGGCGCGAGGGGATGAGCATCCCGCCGGACTTGGAGAATTCGCTGCCGCGGCCGAATCCGAAGTCGCGTTCGGGGTCGCCGGCGTGGCCGAGTTGAAAGCGCCAGCCGAAATCGAGCAGCAGGCGCTCGCGCGAGGGCGCGGGCTGCGGGGACGCCGCGGGGGCATCCTTGGCGGGCTGGCCGGCCGCGGCAGGCATCGGCGCGGCGGCGCCCACGGAGGCGGCAACGCCAGTTTTCAACAGATCACGCCTGGTCCAATTGGGCATAAGCGTATGATAGCGTTTCCCGCCAGAATTGCAGATTCGGCGGAGCGGCGGGCAGTTGTGGTATGAGTGTTCCAACCATGTGGTCCCAACACTACACGCCGATCGCGGGGAGCTTGGGCGCGTCCGCGCTGGTGGCTGCACTGCCCGTGTTTGCGCTGCTGTACTTGCTGGGCGTGAAGCGCAAGCCGGCATGGGCGGCCTCGGTGGCCGGCCTCGCCGCCGCCGTCGCCGTGGCTTTGTTCTGCTACCGGATGCCGCCGGTCACCATGCTCAGCGCCATCGGCTACGGAGCCGCGATCGGCCTCTTCCCCATTGGATGGGTGGTCTTCTGCGCCCTCCTGCTTTACCGCATCACGGTGGAGACCGGCAAGTTCGACATCCTCAAGGACTCCATCGGCAGCCTCACCGCCGACCGGCGCCTCCAGGCGCTGCTGATTGCCTTCGCATTCGGGGCGTTCATTGAAGGCGCGGCAGGATTCGGCACGCCGGTGGTCGTCGCGGCGGCCATGCTCACCGGGCTGGGATTCTCGCCGTTCTATGCCGCGGGCATCTGCCTGCTGGCCAACACGGCTCCAGTCGCGTTCGGTTCCATCGGCATTCCCATTCTGACCCTCAATAAGGTGGTCCCCTCCCTCTCCATAGACCAACTCAGCGCGACCGTGGGGCGCATCTGCGCGCCGGTCTCGCTGATCATCCCCGCCTACCTGATGCTGGTGATGTGCGGCTGGAGGGGCCTGCGCGGGGTCCTGCTGGGCACGGCGGTTTGCGGCGTCTCGTTTGCCGGAACGCAGTTCCTGGTCTCGAATTATGTGGGGCCGCAGCTTACCGATATTCTGAGTTCGCTCGCGGCCATCAGCTCGCTGGTCATCCTGTTCCTGCTCTGGAAGCCGAAGGACGGCTTCCGCTTCGAGGGAGAGGCCAGCCCGCTAGTTGCTCCACGGAGGCATTCCGCCCGCGAGTTGGCGCTGGCCTGGGGACCGTACGGTCTGCTGGTCGTCTTCGTGCTGCTCTGGGGATGCGCACCGGTGCGACACCTGTTGGAGCGCGGGAGCGTGAGAATCCCCTGGCCGGGATTGCATGACGCGATCTGGCTCATGCCGCACGTGGTGAGCACGCCTCAGCCTTACCACGCGTTCTACGACTTCAATTGGCTGTCGGCTTCCGGCACTGCCTGTCTGCTCGCAGCGATCTCGTCCGCGCTGCTGCTCGGAATGCCGCCCCGCCAGTTCGCCGGCGTGTTCCTGAAGACCGTGAAACAGTTGCTGGTGCCCGAGCTCACCATCGCGACCGTCCTGGCGCTGGCTTTCCTAATGAACTACTCGGGGGCCACCGCCACGCTGGGCCTGGCATTTGCCGCCACCGGCGTGCTGTTCCCCTTCTTCAGCGCGCTGCTGGGCTGGCTCGGCGTCTTCCTCACGGGATCGGACACCTCATCCAACGCGCTGTTCGGGAACTTGCAGGTGATCACCGCCGACACGCTCCACTACAGCCGTGTACTGATGGCGGCCGCCAACTCCAGCGGGGGCGTCATGGGCAAGATGATCAGCCTGCAAAGCATCGCCGTCGCCGCAGCCGCCACCGGCCTGGGCCGCCGCGAGGAATCCAGGCTGTTCCGCTTCACCTTAGGTCACAGCATCATCCTGGCCTCGCTGATCGGCCTGATCACCGCGCTTTACGCGTACACCGGCTGGGCCGGATGAAGCCGCTAGAGCATTTTCGCGCCGGGACCCGGCGCGGCAGGATTTCGCCATTCAAGTCTGGACGCCGAAACGCGGCAGCACCCAGCGCATCATCGCGAAGTAAGCCGCGAAGAAAAGCAGAATCCAAAGGAAGTCAGGCATAGGATCTCCCTACATGCTGTCGACGACGCGGCGCAGAGCTTCATTCACCTGGCGCGCCGTCGCTTCGAGCCCAGGATTGCCCACCACCGAGAGCATCTTCACGGCGTCGATGGCGGCGACGATCGTCCGGCCGCCCAGCTCGTACACCACGACGTTGCAGGGGAGCAGCAGTCCGACGTTCAGCTCCTGCTGGAGCGCCTGGTGCGCCAGCGGGGGATTGCAGGCGCCGAGGATGAGGTAGTTCCGGAACTCGACGCCGAGCTTTTCGCGCAGCTTCTCTCGCACGTCGATCTCGCACAGCACGCCGAACCCCTCCGCCTTCAGCGCGGCGCGAGCCCGTTCGACGGCCTCCCCAAACGGAAACTCGAGCGCCCGTGCGTAGCCGTAACCCAGCGTCATGCCCGCACCTCCTCTAGTTATAGGATACAAACCGCCGGGAAGGGTGACAACGAAATGAGCGGGGTCAGAGGATTTCAATCTCCTTAGCGCTCGCGGACGGGCCGAGGCCGAGGTGCACCCTGGAATCGCTCGAGCAGGCGTAGCCCGTGCTGGTGGTGACGCGATTGTGCTGCACCGAGCCGCCGGCGGCGGTCAACCGGATCTTCGCGCCGATCGCCATACGGTTGCTTTTCGTTCCGGTCAGCTTGAGCAGCATCCAGTGATTGCCGTTCTGCGTAGTGTTGTGAAAGATCTTGGCCGGGCCGGTCACGTTGTCAAACCGGCCATTCCCAAGGTTCTGGAAGACCGTCATGGGTTCCTCGGACCGGCGCGGGCACTATCCCACCCTTTTCACACAAGACCTGCTGCGGAGCGCGATAGGACCGCGTCTCGCCACGATCCTGTGTGAGGAGGGCGGGACTATTTTGCGGCTGCGGCGGCCTCGATCAGATCGAGGCGCGCTTTCCAGGGATCGGGCTCGGCCGCGGGGCCGCGTTCGGCGAAGTTCAACAGCAGGTCCTGCGCGGCATCGTACCGCGGCCAGTTCGGACGTCCCGGGCCGTTCGGGTCACCGGTCTTCGCGAATGCGACCCAGTAGGCGTTGGCCACGTCCGCGATGGCGGCGTCGGCGGGCGTCAGTTCCTTGCCGTACCGGGCTGACACGGTGTTGAAGACGAACGGGATCTCCGTCGCATGGGGCGCTCCGTGCCATTGTTTGCGCATCGACTGGGCCACGTAGGAGAAGCGGTACAGGTAGGCGGGCTGGCCGGCGGCCGCCACGGCCCGGACGATGAACCGAGCCGGCTCGACCATCATTCTGTCCGACCCGACGAGGCCGCCGATGACCCGGAGGTCTTTGGTGTTGTTGGGATCGTAGATCGCCAGCGCCTTCTCGCGGCTGGCCCCGAACGGGGCAAGCAACTCGTCCAGGCTCCGTGCGAACGCGAATCCGAACTCGTTGCTGTTTGCGCCGGCGATGAGGGGAACCTTCGCCTGGCGTCCGGCACGGAAAGCCTGTTCCGGAGTCTCGACGACGATCTTCCCATCGAGGATCGAGCTGGCGAATGTGGGCGATTGCATGGTCATCAGATTCAGGCCGTCCACGACTTTGTCGGGGGGCAGCTTCCGCAGAGCGTCCAAAGCAGCCTGATCCTCGCCCTCGATGCCGGCCTTCTTCGCGAAGGCCAGGCCCACCTCTTCCGCCGAGGGCAGTTTCGGGCCAGACTCGCGAAGCCGCCGCGCGGGGCCCATGAGGGTACGTCCGCCTCCCGATTCGAGAATGGCCTTGTGGAACAGGCCGCGCGCCTCGGGAGAGGTCATCAGCGTAAGGACGGAGCCCCCGCCCGCCGATTCGCCGAAGATCGTGACGTTTCCGGGATCGCCGCCGAAACGGGATATGTTCCTCCGGACCCACTTCAGTGCGGCGATCTGATCCATGAACGCGTAGTTTCCGAGAGGGCCGTCGGGGTTCTCCCTGGTCAACGCGGGATGGGCGAAGAAGCCGAAACGGCCAAGCCGGTAATTGAAGCTGACGAAGACGACGCCGTGCGCGGCGAACTGGGTTCCGTCGTACACCGCCGGCGAGCTGCCGCCGTTGACGAATCCGCCGCCGTAAAGCCAGACCATCACCGGCAGTTTCGCGGAACGCGGCACGGAAGCCCACACGTTCAGGTAGAGGCAGTCCTCGTTCGGCTTGGCGCCGAGCGGCGCGGCGTCGCTGGGGAATGGAAGCTGCATGCAATCCGAGGCGAACGCGAGGGCCGGGCGCACGCCGGTCCAGGGCGCCACCGGCTGCGGAGGCCGCCACCGGTTGGCGCCCGTGGGCGGCGCGGCGAACGGGATACCCTTGAAGGCGACCACCTTGCCGCTGACGGCCCCTTTCAGACGGCCGGAATCGATCCTGGCCTCATCCACAGCGGCGCCGGGGGCGAGGCCGCTCCACAGGGAGATGGCAGCTAGCGAGAACAGAGCTTGGGCGCGAGTCATATCGTTCCTTTCTCAGTGGGCGAAATTCAGCGGCCCCCGCCGATTCGAAAGGCACCCCTGAGCGGCAGATCCCGGGAGGATCCGCCGACGTGGACCGAATAGTCGCCGGGCAGGAGGCTCCAGGCGTCTTTGTCCGGATCGAAGATCGAGAGGTAGTGCGGGTCCAGGGTCAGCGTGACTGTCTTGGCTTCCCCTGGGGCCAGCGGCACCTTGTCCCAGCTCACCAGGCGCTTGAACGGCTCTCCCGCAGCAGCCGGGAGCGTCACGTACACCTGCGCGACCTCGGCGCCCGGACGCGTTCCGGCGTTCTTGAGGGTGAACGCCAGCGTGGGGGCCGGTCCCGGCGTGACCTTCAGATCGGAGTAGGCCCAGGTCGTGTAAGAGAGCCCGAATCCGAACGGAAACAGCGGGTCTTTGCCTTCCGCGTCGTACCACTTGTAGCCGACTTTCAAGCCCTCGCTGAACTCCAGATCGAATTTCCTGGTGTTCACTTTGAAGGAATCGCCGGGGAACCTCGCGACCATGTCGGCGTCGCTGGCCGGAGGCGGCTGCTGTGCCAGCGTCGGATGCGGCAGGTCGGCTTCCGAGCGGGGGAAAGTCAAAGGCAGCTTGGCGGAGGGATTCACGTCTCCAAAGAGGATGTTCGCGATCGCCTCGCCGCCGCGGATGCCCGGGTACCAGGCCGCCAGAACGGCGGTGACCCGGTCGATCCACGGCATGGTTACGGCGCCCCCGGTTTCGAGGACGACGACGGTGTGCGGGTTGGCGGCCGCAACCGCGCTTACCAGGGCGTCCTGGTCATTCGGCAGCGAGAGATTCGCCGCGTCCGCACCTTCGCTGGTCGGCTGATTGACGAAGACGATGGCGACGGCGGAGGCCGCGGCCAGCGCCGCGGCGGCGGCCGGATCGGTCCCCGGGTTGTACTCGACCGTGGCGTTCGGCGCCTTGGCGCGGATTGCCTTAAGCGGCGACGAAGGATGCCAGATGACCTGCTCGTACCACGGAGGCCGAGGGGCGGTCCGAGGCGGCACCGCGTTCCCGCCGGGCGGATCCACTTGCGCGGAGCCTCCGCCCGAAAGCACGCCCGCGTCCGCGTGCGACCCGATCACGGCGATGGAGCGAATCCGCGAGGCCGAGAGCGGCAGTTGTCCCTCCGCGTTCTTCAGCAGCACCGAGCCCTGCTCCGCCACCCGCTGCGCCACTTCGAGGCCGGTGAAGATGTTCGGCACTTTCCGGGACGGCGGGTTGTCGAACAGGCCGGCCGCGAATTCCGAACGCAGGATCCGGTGAACCATGTCGTTCAGCCGCGAGACCGGCACGGTGCCAGACTCGACTGCTTTCTTAAGCTCTGCGCCGAAGAACGTGTCCCCCGGCATCTCCATATCCAGCCCGGATAGAGCGGCCTTCACCGTGCTGTGCGTGGCGCCCCAGTCCGAGATGACGAAGCCCGGGAAGCCCCACTGCTTCTTGAGGAGCTCGTTCAGGAGATAACTGTTCTCGCAGGCGTAGTCTCCGTTCAGGAGGTTATAAGAGCACATGACGGCGCCCAAGCCCGACTCCTTGATCCCGATCTCGAAGGCCAGCAGGTCGGTCTGCCGCATGGCGCGCTCTTCCGCCTTGACGTTGACGAAACTGCGGCCGTTCTCCTGGTCGTTCAGGGCGTAGTGCTTGGTGTGGCCGATGATGCCCTGCTCCTGGAGCGCTTTCATCTCCGCGCCAACCAGCCTGCCCGCCAGGATCGGGTCTTCCCCCTTGTACTCGAAGTTGCGGCCGTTGCGCGGTTCGCGCGTCAGATTGACTCCGCCGCCCAGCGACATGCTGTAGCCCTGATCCCGAAGTTCCCTGCCGATCAGCGCACCGTACTCGCGAGCCACATTCAGGTCCCAACTGGAGGCCTCGGAAACACCGGAAGGCAGCGGCGTCGAATAGCGGCCGAAAGTCGAGCTTCTGGTGACGCCGACGGCGGCATCGGCCATCTGCAGGTCGGGGATGCCCAGGCGCGCAACTCCGGGAATGAATCCTGCCCCGCCGAGCGAGCGCGTCGGCGGAGCGTCGGGTGCCGCGAACACCACGCCCCAGCCCCCGCCGTGCAGCAGAGAGACCTTCTCGTCCAGCGTCATTGCCGCAACGAGAAGATCGGCACGCTGGTCGGGGGACAGACTCCTTTCCATCCAAGGTCCTTTGGGCTTCTGTGGCTGCTGCCTGGGGGCCTGAGCCCACAGAGAAGCAACGGAAATGGTGATTAGTGCTACTCGCAAAATCGATTGGGCGAATCGCCTGGGGCTGCGCTGGTTACGCATGAATCCACCTTTCGAAGCTGAGAATGGAATACAAGCAACAGGATATCATTCCCCCCTCCGCCTGGCCCTCCAGCGGTTGGCGCGAGAAGGGCGTTCGGAGCGATTGAAACCGCGCCGCTGCGGTGCAGCCTCGGGTGGCGCCGTCAACTCAGAACACTTCGGAGTTCTGTTTGAGGTAGTCCAACAGCTCGTCCACCTGGCAGAAAGCCAGCGCGGTGTAGGAATCCGCGGCGCCGTAATAGAGAGCGATGCGGCCCGTCGGAGCGTCCGCAATCGCGGCGCAGGGAAACGCCACGTTGGGAACGAAGCCCGCGGTTTCGTACTCCTTCTCGGGCGTCATCAGGTAATCGCGGGTGCGGTAGAGGACGCGGCTGGGGTCGTCGAGGTCCAGCAGGGCCGCGCCGGTGCTGTAAACGTAGCCATTGCAGGTGGTGCTGACCCCGTGGTAGAAAAGCAGCCAGCCCTCGGTGGTCTCGATGGGCACGGGACCGGCGCCGACCTTGGTGTTTTGCCACCAGCCTTGTCCCCCGCGGCTCATCACCAGACGATGCCGGCCCCAGTAGGTGAGGTCCGGACTGTAGGACAGCACGATGTCGCCAAAGGGGGTGTGGCCGGAATCGCTGGGCCGGCTCAAGAGCGCGTACAGCCCGCCAATGCGGCGCGGAAACAGGACGCCGTTGCGATTGAACGGCATCAGCGGGTTCTCCATCTTGATGAAGGTGCGGAAGTCCTGGGTGCGGCCGAGTCCGATGGAGGCGCCGGGGAAATCGTCGCACCAGGTGATGTAGTAGGTGTCCTCGATCTTCAGCAGCCGCGGGTCGTAGCCGTAACTGTTGGGCTTCGGCCGGCCGGCCTCATCCTGCCAGGGGATGACCTCGGGCTCGAGGTCCCAGTGAATGCCATCCGCGCTGCGGCCGAAGTGCAGGTCCGCGCGCCCGTTGCGGTGGTCCGCCCGGAACACGCCCACAAAGCCGCCCCCAAAGGGAATGGCCGCGCTGTTGAAGACTCGGGCGACTCGGCCCACCGGGTTCCACCCGATGATCGGATTCCCGCTGTACCTCCAGACCACTTCCCGGCACCCTGCCGGCTTATCCTCCCAGGGGAGGTTCGGGACGGCAGTCCCGAGGATTGTCTGTTTCATAGAAGTTGAATCCTTGATTGCCCGGCTCTCACTCCGCGGAGGCCGCCGCCCGCCGTTCCTTCAGGTCGGCCGCTATGGTCCCTTCCAGCTTGGCATTCAGGCTATAGAAGAGAGCGAAGACCGCGGTGAGCACGCTGGCCGCGGCGGGCAGGAGGCCCACCATCATGCGGATTCCGAACACCGCCGTGGGTGTCTGCATGACGTTCGGCTTGTAGCCATAGAAGAACAGCAGCCATCCGGCAACCGCCGAGCCCAGCACGGCGCCCATCTTTTGCGCGAAGCTGCCGGCAGAGAAGACCAAGCCGGTCGAGCGGCGTCCGAACCGCCACTCGCCGTAATCCGCCGTGTCCGCGAACATGGCCCAGGTGAGAGGATTCAGCGGCCCGCTGACGAATGAGCCGAGGATCTGGGAACCGAAGATCAAGGGAAGGTCGTGCGGCCCCGCGAAAAACAGCGGGGCGCAGAAGACGGCATTCAGCAGCGACAGATAGATGTAGGCCGAGCGTTTGCCGCCCAGCAGTTTCATCACCGCGGGCGCGGATACGGCGCCAAGCAGGCTGAACGCCGTGCCCGCGAGCATCCACGCGGCCACCATCCCATCCCAGGTGGCCACATATTTCACCAAGGATGAAGGGAGCCATTGCCACGCTGCAGCCCCACCTACGTCTCCGATCACGTACTTGAAGTAATAGACTTGGGCCGCGAGCTTGATGCCCACCCAAATCTGGAACATGATATTCACCGCGGCCAGAACCAGCCACGGCTTGTTCCGGGCCAGATCCCACAGGTCCTGCTTGACGCTCGATTTGTGGCGCTCGACGGGTTGCACACGCTCCCGGGTCGAGCCGAACGTGAACAGAAAGAGGGCCATGGCGACACAGCCGTAGACTACCAGTGTGAGCGGGTAGCCCACGCGATCGTTGCCGCGTCCCAGGGTCTTCACCAGGTAGAGAAAGGTGCCCTGTACAACCAGGTTGCCCGAGAAGGCGCCGACGAAACGGTACGACGACAGCCGGGTTCGTTCCTCGCCGTGGCGGGTGATGACACCCAACAACGCCGCGTAGGGAACGTTGAGCATGGTGTAGAACAGCATCAACAGCGTGACCGTGACGTAAGCGTAGATGAGCTTTCCGCCAGGCGACAGATTCGGCGCCGTGAAGGTAAGAACGCCCGAAATCCCGAACGGGAGGCACATCCACAGCAGCCAGGGACGGAACCTGCCGAAGCGCGACCGGGTGCGGTCGGCCGCCATTCCCATGATGGGATCGACGAAGTTATCCCAGGTGCGCGTCACCAGAAGCATCGTGCCCGCGGCAGCCGCACTGATCCCGAAGGTGTCGGTGTAGAAGATGAGGAGAAAGACGCTAAAGGTGTTCCAGTACAGGCAAAAGCCCAGGTCACCGACGGCATAGCCTATGCGTTCGGTCCAGCCGATCTGCTCTGGCTGCATATCATGAGGAGAGCGTCCGGGGCGCGGGCGCCCGGAGCGGCAATCCAATCCCTTTCCGCCGGCGGTCGCCGAAGAGTGATTCGACGCGCGCCGGTCCTTTGCTACTCCGACCAGCCAGTGTAGGCGAATACAGCGGGCTGGCTCAACGGTCTACACGGTGTAACACCGGGGAGGAGGCCCACCGCCAGGCCGCAGCAGGGCGCCCGAAGCCCCTCACGCCACCCCCACGTCATGCACCCCCACTCACCAGGTGTGCCAGGCCACCAACTCGGGGGCGGCCGGCGAGTTGCCGATCACGCTGGCGCGGAGCACAACCTGCAACTGCTTTCGGCTCCAGTCGGGCGGGAGTTTCCGGAGCAAAGAACCCAATTCCTGCGGATTCACGAGGAGGCGCCCGCCGGCCTCCGTTCCGAACTGCTTCAAGCCACCCACGATCAGCATCGATTTCCCGCCCGAGGCCGGCACCAGCCGGGTGATCACCACGAAATCTTCCTGGGAGGAGCCATCGGCGCTCTGGGCCGCAAGCTCGAAGCGGCGCTTGGGGTCCATGGCGTCCTGCACGTATTGAAGCCCGTCGGCAGTCAAGGTGAACCGGAAGCGTAACCCGTGGGTGAACTGGAGGCTCCACCGGTTGGTGTAGGCGCCGATCAGAATCGCGGGGGCGTCCTTGAAATCGGCGAACTCCACTTTGCTCGCCAGCCGCACTCGCAATGTCTTGCCCTGCCGCGCCAGGAACGAGGCGAGATCCGTCGACACCGTCAGGTCGCCGAAGCCAACATATTGGTCGGGGACCGGGATCATGTCCGAGCCGTCGACTTCGTTCGGGGGCAACTGGATGGGGCGCTGCAAGGGCAGGGTCTCCGGCGGCAGGCGCTCTTCGCTCTTCCGCGTGGCGCGCAATGAAGGATGGTAGACCAGGGGATGGGCCACCGCAAGCAGGACCCGGTCGCCTTCTCCGAGGAGCGGCCTCCAAAACTCGCGGAAGGCCGCTTGTTCCGGGCTGGAACGCAAAAGCAGAATGGCCAGGCCCGCAACCGCGAGGATCGCAACGGCCGCGATCCCCCAGATCCAGGGATGCGGCCGGGGGCGAGCTCCCAGGCGGTGTTCCGGTTCCGCCGCAACGACGGCGCCGGGATGCTCCCCATGTACATGCCGGAACTCAGGCACGTAGGAGCCAGCCGGCAGATCGATCACGACCGCGTCGCGGGAGGCTTCGGGGGAGGTGTAATACTGCGCGAGGCGCTTTCGAACCTCCCGGGCGCCCACCCGGACGATGGTGTCCTCCATGAGGTTGGTGTCCGGGGCACGCTCGAAGACGTCGACCGCGAGGTTCCTTTCCTTGAGCAGATCAGCCTGACCGGCGAGGGTCTTTTCGACGGCGTACTCGAGAAAGGCGATGCAGCGGCGGCTGCCTCGAAAGGCGCGGCTGTCGAGAATCCGGCGCAACTGCTCGCGGATCTCGCTCTCGCTGGGCCCCCCGGCCGAGTGGGAAGCCGCGCCCGCATGCTTGGTAAAGGACATCGGGTGATTCACCTATTCTGAACCACAGATCGGCAGGCTGCAAGTGAGGCTGGTGCGGGGACGGCAGGCAAAACTGTTCCGTTGTGCCCCAGTGGCCGTCCGCCGTGCCCTGCCCGTGGGTCAAGACCGTTCGAGATCTCGGGGGAAAACCCGATTCCATCGCCGCTGCTTTCGTTGTTGAATCATGGTAGGTGCGTTTCCAGGAGGACCGAACGCGGAAATCATAAGAGGGTGGGCCGCCGGTGCACTGCCGCACGAAAGAAGTCGCAGCGGCCGCTTTCCGACGGGAGAGGCGGGCCGGTTTGCCGCGGGAGCAGTCCGTATCATGAACGCAGCAGCGGAGAGAACCCAGCCCGGAACGCGGGCGCTCCAGGGCGCCCCGAGACGCCGCGAGCGCTCCTCGGGCGGAAGCGTAATCATCGAGTGCGCCCTGACGCTGGTGCCGTTGCTGGCGCTGGTCTTTGCGTTTGCCGACTTCGCCCTGATGCTGTTCCGCTGGAGCACGATCCAGAACGCGGTGCGGGAAGGATGCCGGTATGCGATCACCTTCCAGAGTTCGGGGACTCTGGGGCAGGATGCCTCGATTGCGCAGGTGGTTCAGCAATATGCCATGGGGGTGGTGAGGGCCGACGACAGTCCCCAGCACATCTTCGTGGACTACTACTCCCCCACGAACCTGACCACACCCATCCAGAGCGGCGGGAACATACCGGGCAACGTCGTGCAGGTCTCGGTGCAGAACGTATCGTGGGCCTGGATCGCGCCGCTGAGCGGCTCGTTTGCGGGGAATGGCCTGTATACCACGACACCGTTCGCCCTGAGCGTCTATTCGTCCGACATGCTGGGCGGGTACCCGGCCGGTGTGAACTCAGTGCAGCGCTGATGGCGGCCGCGCCAGGAAAAGACGATATGGCAACTGAGCGACGCAAGAAACGGCAGGGCGGCCAGGAACTCATCGAGTTCGCACTGACGACGATTCTGCTGGTCGGTCTGCTGCTGAACTCGTTCATCACGGGCATGAGCTTGATCCGCAGCATCCAGGTCAACCAGGTGTGCCGCGACCTGGCCAACATATACATTCACGGAGGGGACTTCTCGACGTACGCCATGCAGCAGTTGGGGCAGCGGCTGGCCCACGGGCTAAGTCTCGAAATCGGCTCGTCGTTCTCCGGAAACCGGGCGACCAACACCAGCAACGGCGGAAACGCCCTGGTGACCTTGTCGCGGATCATGTACGTCGGCTCGACAACGGACCCCATCTGCGTCGCCGTCGGCGCGTCCAACTGCACGAATGCCAACAGCTTCGTGTTCTCGCAACGCATCCAGTACGGGAACGGGAGCCTGACCAGCCGCAAACCGAGTTCGCTGGGCGACCCTTCCACATCGGCGATTTCCACGGCTGGGGTGGTGCAGAACCCGGTCACCGACTCCGGGGCCAGGCTTCCCAGCGCCGCGCAGACCAGCGTCCTCGCTCTGTGGCAGACGCCGTTGAAAGACGGGCAGATTTGTTACGTCGCGGAGTTCTACGCCGAATCGCCGGACTTGGTCCTGGGGAGCTTCTCGGCAGGCGGAATCTTCGCGCGGTATTTCTTCTAGGGAGACGAACTCATGGCGAATCCACACAGCATCCGGCGCCGGAAGGGGGTGAGCCTGATGGTGACCGCGGTCTCCCTGGCGTTCATCGTCCCGGTGGTCGGGATGATGATCGACGTCGGCATTCTGTACTCGGTGAAGGCCAGGCTCCAAGCCGCCGTGGATGGCGCGTCCCTGGCCGCAGCTCGCTCACTGAGTCTCGGCCAGACCACCGCGGCGCAGGTCGCCAGCGCCCAGCAGAATGCCGTGAATTGGTTCTACGCGAATTTCCCCGCCAACACCTGGGGGACGTTCAACACGCAAATGGGCCAGGCCACGGTAAACGTGTTCGACGACCCGAACAATCCGCATCTCCGCAACGTGACGGTGTCGGCCACGACCACTGTGCCGACCACGTTCATGAGATGGTTCAACGCGAACTCGACAGTTATCTCGGGATCGGGCAACGCCTCCCGCCGCGACGTGGTGGTGATGATGGTGCTGGACCGCTCGGGCTCCATGCAGAACGCCGGCGCATGCAGCAGCATGGTCAGCGCGGCAAAACTCTTCACCGGCCAGTTCGCCGCCGGCCGCGACCAGATCGGGCTGGTATCCTTCAGCGACAACGTATATATCCATTCCTCGCCGACCACCAACTTCCAGACCGTGCTCGGTTACAGCAACAGCCTGGGAAGCGGAACCGGAGCGCTGGATACCATCACGTGCGCCGGCGGCACCAGCACGGCGCAAGCGATCTCGGTCGCCTACAACGAGGTCTACAAAATGAACCTCCCCGGCGCGCTGAACGTGATCATGTTCGAGACCGACGGCTTGCCGAACACGCTCACGCTGAACTTCTGGGACTCCAGCGCCAGCGTCGCCGGGATCAAGGGCAGCAGCAATTGCACGGACAAGAACAACAAAAAGATGAGCACCGGCGGATTTGCCATCGCCGCGGTGCTGCCGTCGTGGACCGCGGGCCAGGCGCTGGGAAGCGGGAGCTATTACTCGAACATTCCGGCCGGCATCGTGGGCGGGGTCTACTCGGAGGACCCGGGAGGCACCAACAAGTTCCTGCTCATGATGAAGTACTGGACTACGACCACCGGCAGCAATTTCAACAGCACCAGCTACCTCACCAGCTCCACCGCTCCAGGCTGCTCGTTCGTCGGGGGCCAGACGGCGACGCCGCCGCCCGCCGACATCGCCTGGTTTCCGGTCAAGGACGTCTGGGGCAACCAGTTGAGCCCTTCTTACGGCTATCTTCCCGTCACTTATACCGGCTCGCACATCGCGGCCAACAGTTACACGACCTACCACAACGCCGTCCTGAACGCGACCGACTACGCGGCCTATCAAGCCCGCACGAATGCGACCATCCCGGTGTACTTTTTCGGGATCGGGCTCGGCGGGACGTCCTCAAGCTCTCCCGACTACGTCCTCATGCAGCGCCTGGCCAACGATCCGAACGGCGACAACTACAACAGCCCGCCGCTCTATAACGCCTGCGCTTCGGAGACGGGTTGCGTCACCTACGCCAACCAGCCCCAGGGCACTTTCATCTTCTCCTCCAGCCCGGGATCGCTCAGCCAGGCTTTCCTGTCCATCTCCTCGCAGGTTCTGCGCTTGAGCAAGTAACCCGGCAGGCTCGTTCGGCCGGCTGCGCTGAGTGTATCCTTTTGCCCACCGTTTTCGTCCTGGGGACAGATGCCGGCTACCCGGGCGAAAAGGGGAGGATTGAACATGAGCACTACGATGCTGCCGGCCACAGGCGCGGGGGACGCAGGGTGGGAGCTTTTCAGCACTTGCCACGACCGGATCTATCGCTACGTCCTGGGCATGGTTCGAGACCCCGCGGAATCCGAGGACCTCACTCAGGGGACGTTTCTGCGCGCGTTTCGCCATCGGGACTCGCTTCGCGATCCGAGTGCCGCACGCGGCTGGCTGTAGCGCACCGCCACCCACGCTTGCCTGGACCGGCTGCGGCGGCGCGCACCGCACGTCCCGCTGGACAGCGAAGAGGCCGCGGGCCGAGTCGAATCGGCCGTTTCGGCGCGGCCCCCTCGGCGCTGGAGGTAACCGAGAGGAAGGAGACCAGCGCCTGCGTGCAGCGCTGCCTGGACATCCTGTCGGACAGTTACCGGGCCGTGCTGCCGTTGCACGACGCGCATTCGCTGACGGCAGCGGAGATCGCGGACCTTCTGGGAGTGGAGGTGGGCGCCGTCAAGATCCGGCTGCATCGCGCCCGGCGCAAGCTGCAACAGGTGATGGAATACGGCTGCGCCGTCTCGAACGACCACCAGGGCACGCCGGTCTGCCAGCGCAAGTGCGGGAGCTGCTGAAAAGTCTTGACAGCCGAATTGTATGTATAATACAATCATTGTGTTATGCAAACAAGATCCGGGCATCCGAAAGAGGCCTCCGTCGAGGACTTCCGGCGGGACCTCCGCGTCCTGGAGCGGGAAGTCGTGCGGCAGCTCGAGGGAGAGACCACCTGCTGCGGCGTCACCCTGGCCCAGTGCCACGCGCTCCTCGAGCTGTCGTCCTCAGAGCTCTCGCTCACCAGCCTCGCCGCCGCCCTGGACCTCGACACCAGCACGCTCAGCCGCACCGTCGAGGGGATGGTGAAGGCCGGGCTGGTGGAGCGGGCCGTGGACGCGGCCGACCGGCGGTCAGTGCGTCTGACCCTTACGCCCGCCGGACGCGATCGGATCGCGACGATCAATGAGATGTGCAACCGCCACTACGCGGCGCTGCTCGGGGAGATGAGCGCGACGGACCAGCGGCGGGTCGTACGAGCGGTGCGGCTGCTGGCCGACAGCATGCGCCGCCTTCGCGCGGGCCAGCAGGGCCAGGGGCTTTGTTGCCGGCCGGCAAAGGAGGCTTGAAATGAGCAAGAGTGGCTGCGGATGCGGGTGTGGCGCGGTGACCCAGGTGCAGCCGGCGACGCCGGCGACGCTCAACACCAAGCTCACCTGGCGGGACGTGCTCGGTGGATGGCGCGTGCGCTGGGGGATCGGCCGGATGAGTTATCGGATCGCTCCGGGATTGTACCGGATCGGGCAGCCGGATTCGAAATCCCCGGTCCTGGTGACGGCCAACTACAAGCTGACGGTCGACGCGGTACGCCGCTGGCTGGTTGGCCTGAACGTGTGGCTCCTGGTTCTGGACACGAACGGTGTGAACGTCTGGTGCGCCGCCGGGAAGGGGACGTTTGGCACCGAGGAGCTTGTCCGCCGCATCGAGGCCACGGGCCTGGCCCGGATGGTGGAGCACCGCCGTCTCGTCCTCCCGCAGCTTGGAGCGGTGGGAGTGGCCGCGCACGAGGTGAAGCGCGCGACGGCCTTTTCGGTCAGCTACGGCCCCGTTCGGGCCCGCGATATCCCCGCGTACCTCGCCGCCGGCATGCGCGCCACACCGGCCATGCGTCTGGTGAGCTTCGGCTGGAAGGAGCGGCTGATTGTCGCTCCCATGGAACTCGTCGGCGCCTGGAAGCCGGCGCTGGGCATCCTGGCGGCCCTGGTCGTGCTCGACCTGGTCCGCCATCGGGAACTGACCCCGCACCTGGCCGCCGATATCGTGCGCTTCCTCGGAGCCATTCTGACGGGAGGCGTCCTGGTTCCGTTGCTGCTTCCCTGGCTTCCGTCCCGGGCATTTTCGGTCAAGGGCGCGGTTGCGGGGGCGCTGTGGGCCGCGGCCTCGGCGCTGTGGTTGCCCACGGGGACTGTCGAAGCGGCCGGCGCGGCGCTTCTCATCACGGCGATCACGTCCTATATGGCTCTGAACTTCACGGGGGCTACGACGTTCACCACCAACGCGGGGGCCCGACTCGAAGTCCGGCGGGCGTTAGCGCCGATCCTGGTCGCGGCCGGCGTGGGAGCGATCCTGCGCGTGGCAGCGGCTTTCGTTTAGGCGGCAGGAGGAGCACATGCAATACATCTTGAACGGTCATTCACTGGTCGTCGATCCAGCGTTCTGCAACGGCTGTGGCCGGTGCGAGGAGGTCTGCCCTCATGCTGTCTTCTCGATTGTCAGCCGGAAGGCGCTCATCGCGCACCGCGGGAACTGCATGGAGTGCGGGGCCTGCCGGATGAACTGTCCCTTAGGCGCCGTACAGGTCTCTTCCGGCGTAGGCTGCGCGGCGGCGATCATCAGCGCGATGCGCGCTAAGAACGCGGGATGCGCGGACGCGTGCAATTGCGGATGAGATCCGCGGCGATTACAGCGCCGCCGGGCCGCGCCACGGGACGAGCATGGGGACCTTGCGGCGGTAGCCGTCACAGGGCTCGCCGAAATCGCTCACGAGATCCGCTTCCTCGGGCCTCGCTCCAACGCAGATCCGGGCCGTCCAGAGTATATGTGAAGAGCGCGATGGCCAGGACCAATCCGCCTTGCGCTACCCGGTGGGCAAGGCCTCCAAGCACGAGCAGATGGTCCCCGGAAGGCTGCCACAAGAGGACCACCATCGACAGCACGAGACCGGAAGCGATAGCGTAGACGGCCCGGTAGTAACGCAGTGGAATGAGGGCAATGGTCGCGTTGCGGACTGAGTAAGGAAGGGCCGGCAATCCGGAGGCGACGCACCTCTGTCCGAGGTGCGCTATCATCTTCCTGCGGCGGTGTTGAGCTGTGCGCAGGACACTGGTTCAGCTTCTTCTCTCCGGTCTCGTCGCGGAAGCCGCGTGGGGCGCGGACTGCCGGTTCACCCTGGCGGATCAATCCGACTGGAACAACAAGCTCGGCTTCTACCTGGATCTCGAGAACTCGTCTTCGAGTTCCGCCCCGTGCCCGCTTGCTTCGCTCAAAATCGCCCTGGGAGTCGCCGACGGCGGGGCCTGGCACTTCATCGTTCAAACCCCGAACTGGCAACTGAATCAGGACTACACCGCGACGGCCGTCATCGCACCGGACCACTTTGAGCTTTGGCTGAACGAGCAGTTACTTGGCCGCAGCGAGGGCACGTTTACGCCGAAGACAGGGCAGGCCGTCTGGGCGAATACCGTGCCGAGTTGGGCCAACGCCGCCACGGCCTACCAAACGCTCCAGACCGGGGTCAAACTCGAGTCCACAGACGGCCTCGCTGCCAGCATCAATTTCACCGCGGCGCAGCTCTCCCCTCCGATCATGATGCTGGCAGGGGGTGTGAACGGAGCATCGCTCGCCTGGAACGCCTCGGCCACCGAGACCTGGACGGTTACAACGACCTTTCGACTGCTGGCGGCCGCGAGTCCAAGCGACTATTACCCGATGATCGACCGCTACGGCCAGGCGCGAGCGGCCGATTGGCCAGCCAAGATCCGAAGCGACTCCGACCTCGCCGCCGCCACGGCCCTCGAGCAGACGAAACTCGAGGCCTGGGGCGCGCCCTCTGGCTACGACGCTTATGGAGGAGTACTCGACGCGCCGTGGAAGGAGCAGGGCACGGGCTTCTACCGGATCACGCAGCGCAACGGCATGTACTGGCTGGTCACGCCGGAGGGCAATCCGTGTTTCTACATCGGCCTGGACACCGCGCCGGCGCTCACCTGGGATCGCACGCCCGTAACCGGCCGGGAGGCGATGTTCGCCGAGTTGCCGGCTACCGGCGCATACAGCGAGGCCTGGGGGCTCAACTCCTGGGGCCAGAACGACGGAACAGTAGACATCTCGTTGAACACCGTGAACATGATCCGCAAGTACGGGGACAATTGGAGGGCCACCGAGCAGGATCTGCTGGTCCGCCGGATGAAGGCGTGGGGCTTTTCGGGCATCGGGAAGTGGGGCGACTTCATAAACAGCGTCCCGATCATTCCGGTTCTCGGCCGTTCGAACACCCCGTCTCTCTCCCGCCACCCGGACGTGTTCGATGCGAGCGTTCAGGTGACTTTTCGCGCGGATCTCGCCAACCAGATCAACCCGCGCCGCACGGATCCCTTCGTGGTGGGCTGGTCGCTGGGGAACGAATACGACGAGGTCATCACGACTGCCGAGACCAGCGCCATTCTGGGCATGTCCCCGGCGGTGGCGGCGAAACGGGCGTTCGTCGATGAAGCGCTGGCCAGCATTTACGCGGGCGACGTCGCGGCGATGGCCCGGGCGTGGGGCGTCAGTGCGACGACGAGGAACGGCCTGTACGCGGCCACCAACGCGGCGCCACCCTCGGCGGACCTGGAACACCTCCGCCAGTTCTATGCCCGCGCCTACTACGGTTTCATCTACCAGACGGTGAAGGACCTCGATCCGAACCACCTGTATTTTGGTTTCTGGATCACGCCGGGCTGGTGGGAAAACGAAAACGACTGGCGCCTGATCGCGCCGTATTGCGACGCCATCGGCTACGACCGGTACAGCGACCTGTTCGTCGAACCCTATCTCGATCGCCTCATCCGCGAGACCGCGAAGCCGATTCTGCTGGGCGAGTTCTCGTTTCCGGCGGATTATGGTCTTCAGCGCGGGTTCCGCCGGTACGGGGTCAGCGCGGCCGATGACGCGGAGAGCGGCTCGAAATACGCCAGGTGGATGGATGCCGCGGCGCGGAACCCCTGGTGTATCGGCGTGGGCTGGTTCCAGTATCGCGACGAGCCGGTAAGCGGGCGGGGGCCCGGACAGGGATCGGACCCTGTTTACGGCGAGAACTACGCGTTCGGGATGGTGGATGTCGGCGACCGGCCGAAGTACGACCTGGTCGAGCAGGCGCGCGCGGCGAATCTGGTGGTGGCGCGGACGCGGTTGACCTTCCAGCCGCCCGCAGTGTATCCCGGCGGCGCGGTCAACGCCGCGAGCTTCGCGGCCGGCGCGCCAGTCGCTCCCGGCAGTCTCATCGCCATCTTCGGAGTCAACCTCGACGGCGCGACGCTGCGGATGGGCGATTACGACGTGCCTATCCTGTACAGCTCGCAGGGGCAGATCAATGCCGAGGTGCCATGGGAATTGGCGGGGCGGACGTCGGCGCAACTGGCCACCTCAAACGGCAACGCCATCGATGTGCCGCTCGCGACTTACTCTCCGGGCATCTTCGTGGTGGTCCCGGCGAGCGCAAAGCGTGGGGACTACCTGACCATCTACTGCAACGGGCTGGGACCTGTTTCGAACCGGCCCACGACGGGCGAGCGAAGTCCGCTCTCGCCCCTCGCGGAGACGCTGCTGACCCCGGCCGTCACGATTGGCGGCGCGCGAGCGCGCGTCACCTATTCGGGCCTGACCCCCACCTTGATCGGCCTCTATCAGGTCAACGTGCAGGTGCCGGTCGACGCGCCCACTGGCAAGGACCTTCCGCTGCAATTGCAGATCGGCGGCGTGATTTCCAACAGCGTCGCCGTGACGATTGAGTGAGCTGAGGGCTTGCGAAGACCCCGGCTTCTACTCCCGTCGATCCGCACCCTTTTCAATGGCTCACGACCGTTCTCCTTTGACCGTGAAATCGCCTGTAGACAGCGATTCCTCCCAACATTCAGCAACTTCAACACCTGGAAGGCGGTCCAATGTCTTGGGCGCAGGGGGGCGGCAGTTCGAATGTGGCCGCCCCGGCCAAAATAGGGCAACTCGAGGCTCTACGCCAAAAACGCTCGTCCCCCTGGAGATGAGCAACCCCAACTTCCTTGGTGGCGGCAAAGCACTTGCCCTGAATGAGGGGCGCGGAAACAGTTTGGCAAGCAGGCGAGGCACTGAGCGGTGCTCTGCCGTTGACTTATGGGCTGAGCGGGGGCATGATGAATGCTGTCCGTGTCAGTGAACGAAGCGATCCGCAGAGAGCTCCTCCATCGCTGGCAACAACTTGCGATTTCGGTTGGTCAGAAGGTCGCTTTCAATACTGGCAACTCGGCATCAGAGGATCTTCTCAACGACTTGCAGGGCCACCCGCACGCGTTCGTCCTGGCCTGTGTTATGGACCGCCAGATTAACGCTGAGCGTGCCTGGCTCATCCCCTATTCACTACGACAGCGCCTCGGGCGCTTCGATTTCTGCTACCTTGCGGAGCTGCCAGTCGAGCGGTTCCTAGCCGCATTCTCCGATCAGCCGCCGCTGCACCGCTTCCCCGAGGTGATGGCAAAGAACGCCTACGCGGCCATTCACCACATACGGGGCGAGTATTGCGGCGACGCCTCGCGAATCTGGTCCGACTGCCCAAGCAGCGCTCTGCTTGTTCTCCGGTTCCTCGGATTCCAAGGCGCGGGGCCTAAGATTGCCACGATGGCCGCGAACATTCTTGTCCGGGACTTCCATGTGCCAGTCAGCGACAAATACTCGATCGATATCTCTCCCGACGTGCAGGTGCGACGGGTCTTCACCAGGCTCGGGCTCATTCGCGATAAGGCCTCTGATCAGGAACTCTCGTATACCGCCCGTGCGATGAATCCGGATTACCCGGGGATCTTTGATCTTGCTGCCTGGGATGTGGGCCGGACATGGTGTCACCCGAAGAAGCCAGATTGTGGGCACTGCTGTCTCAGCAGCGTCTGTCCAGCCGGAGAAACGCCAACCTGACCTGCGCCTGCAACGGACGCCACCTCGCGTTCACTCGGTGGCGCAGCTGGGGTGTAGCGTTAGGCGCCCAAGTTTGCCTAGGAATTGGAGCGGCGGCGGTCGACAACTCTGACGATCGTGCAATCGCACTCAAGCTCTGTGCGACACCCGGGGACAGACGGAACGTCTTCGCGCAAGTTTATCGCTTCCGCGGGCCTCACTGTCCTCCTTCGACCGCCCCCGGCTCCTCGTAGACGCGAATGCGGCCCGCTTCGACGACCCAGAGCTGGCCGTCAATCGATGCGGTCTGAAGAGCCGCAAGCAGGCTCCGAACCAAGCCCGTCAACAGGTCCGGAGACGCTACTCGCGGCAGGCGCAACACAGCTATGCCGGGCGCATTGTGCGGCGGGAATCGAAGCACGTCGGCGAAGTCGAGGTCCAACGAAATCAGGCAGCGGCGCTCCGCGATGCAGACCTCGAACAGGCGCGCGTCGCTGGTTCCGCTTAGCTTCTCCTGCGCGGTGGTTTCCACATCGTGCCCGGACTCGGCAATGATCCCCGCAGTCCGGGAACCGAGGTTCTCATCAAGCTTGAACTTCATGCCGCGCTCTGCCCGGGCAGATCGACAAACCGGCCTCGACTCATTTCGGCGCCATAGGCGATGGCCGCCAGGATGTCATCGCGGGTCAGTTGCGGATAGTCCTCCAGGATCTGATCCATGGTCATTCCCGAAGCCAGGAAGTCCAGCAACAAGGAGACCCAAATCCGCGTGCCGCGAACGCACGGTTTGCCGAAGCAGACGTTGGGGTCGACTGAGATCCTGCTCAAGAGCGGGTTCATGGCGTGCCGATCCTTTCGAACTTCAGGATACCAGTGTTGGTATTCGCGGGGGCTACCGTTGACCGGACCGCGTCCGCTATTTGTATGCCACGTCGCCGGTGTTGAAGCCCTCAACCAGGATCTGGGGCTTCTCGGCCCGGGTGTCCGCATCGTCGAGTTGCGTCGTGATGGTGCGGCGCTCGCCGGGCATCAGGGCCACGTAGTTGTCGCTGTAGAGCGCGGGGAGGATGCGGTCCCGGCTCTTCTCGCGCACCGCCTTCAGCTTCACCATGAGGGCCGGGGCGGTGGAAACGTTGCGCAGCTCGGTCGTCAGGAGCCAGCGCTGGCCTTGGCGTTGGACGGCGGTCGCGGCTTCCAGCTTCACCTTGGGGAGCTCGCGAATCGCCCGGAAGTTGCCTTCCTCCAGCCCGCGCAGGTAGAAGTTCTCCGACACGATCTCGCCGCCGCGAGTCAGCTTCAGGCGGAGGAAATGCACGGGCGTCAGCCCGGACGGGAATTCCATCGGGATGCACGACGCCACGCTGTCCTCCGCGCTGTCCAGGGACACCATCTTCGCCCACTTCACCGTGCCGTCCATGTTCAGCAGCTCGGCCCGGGCGGTGAGACCGCGCGCGTTGCCGCCGCTATAGTTCACCACCTCGATGCTGCCGGTCGCCTGGTTCCACTGTATGTGCAGCGGCTCCGAGCCCTTCTTGCTGCCGAAATAGCCGGCCGTAGGCTCGAAGTAATAGTCGTAGGTCTGCCAGACGAAGGATGGCCACGCGGGGTGGCTCATCCAGAGTAGAACCCCCATGCGGTTGCGGCTCTGCGCTTCGAACATAGCGCGGTAGCCGTCGTAATTCACGAACTGAGCCAGCGTGACCCAATCCGCCGCATTGTCCGCTCCGCCGTAGCCCTTGTCGATCATTTCGCGGAAGGAGGCGCCGCCTTGCGCGCCGCGGAGACAAAAATCGTGCAGGCCCCACACGGCGCCTTGCGGCCACATCGCCTTCTCGGGCATCATGGCCCGCAGACTGTCGAGCGTGACGATGTTCGGCATGCCCAGCTCGCTGTGCAGTTTCGGCGTCGCCCGGGACTGGAAATAGAACTTCGGCGGCATGGCCCGGTACGGTCCGCCCCCGCTCACAACAACCGCCGCGGAGTGCGGGATGTAGTGCAGCCCGGGATGCAGTTCCACCACCGTCTTTTTCATCCCTTCGTCGAGCGCCTTCGGCGGGTTGCCTTCGTTGCGGCCGCAGTAGAGCCCGATGGAAGGATGGTTGCGCAGCCGCAGAACGGTATCCCTCACGTTGCGCATGAACATGTCGTTGTCGCTCGGGTCCGGGCCGTCAAACGGATTCGCCAGCCAGAAGTCCTGCCACACCACCACGCCGTGCCGGTCGCAGGCCTCGTAGAATTCGTCGTCGCCGACTTGTCCGACCCAGTTGCGGATCATGGTGAAGTACATGTCGCGGTGGTAGCGCACGGCCACGTCGTACTCGCGCCCGCGGTAGCGCAGCATCGACTCGCCAAAGCCCCAGTTCCCACCGCGAGGCACCAGCCGCCGGCCGTTGATCCATATCTTCAGCACGCCGCCCTCTTCGCTGTAAGTGAACTGCCGCACGCCGGCCTGGAACGACTTCGCGTCCGACAGCTTGCGGCCCCCGGTTTCGAACTTCAGCTCCACCGGGTACAGGTTCGGCTCGCCGTATCCCACGGGCCACCACAGCATCGGCTTCTGAAGACGCAATGCCGGATGCGTGGACGGGTCCAGCTTCACCGTTTTCGCGGCCCCCGCGTCCAGCGTCACCGGCGCGCTGAACGCCACGTCGCCGAACCGTCCGCGCAAGGTCCCCTTGACAGCCCTGGGTTCATGATTGCGCAGCGTCACTTCCACGCTCACATCTGCGCGGGAGGTATCCGGCAGCGGCAGGGTGCTAGTGACGAAGGGATTCTCGATCGTGACCGGCCCGCTGCGGCTCAGATAGACGTCGTTCCAGATGCCGGTGTTCCGCCCGCGGATGGTGGGAATCCAGTCCCAGCCCACCGAGGCGTGGTAGGTCGGGTTGTCGGCGCCTAGCGCGCCGCCGTTCTTGTCCGGACTGTCGAGGGTCTTTTCCTTGATGCTTCCGGGCGTCGCGTTCTTCTCGATGCGCACGGCCAGCGCGTTGCTCTGGCCGGGACGGAGGCGGCCGGTGACGTCGAACCGCCCGCGGATGAATCCTCCCTCGATGCGGCCGAGCTTCTCGCCGTTGAGGAAGACGTCCGCCTTCCAGTTGATGCCGTCGAAGTTCAGCCAGAGCCGCTCGCCCGCGCGCGCCGGAGGCGCAACGAACTCGTTCCGGTACCAGAAATCGGCCTGGAAGAACGTATCCGAAATCATGAGCTGGTTGTCGCCGTAATTCGGGTCCGGGACCGCGCCGACGTTGTAGTAACTGGCCAGCACGGTACCGGGCACGGTTGCCACCAGCCAGTCGCCGTCCTGGAAGCCCGGCTTCGCCAGCGCTTCGCCGCTGGCCTGGACCTGCGAGTCCCGCTGGATGCGCCAGGCGCCCCCGGCGAGGTCCAGCCGCCCGTCGGCGCGCACTGCCGGCGCGGGCTTGGGCCGCGGCACTGGACCGCCGCGCCCGTACACTTCCATCTCGGAGAGGACATAGCCTTCGGGCGAGGCCGGCCGCTTCATCAGCAGGCGCACGTATCGGCCCTTGGCGGGCGCCGCGAGTTGGACGTCGTCGGTCATCGCGGTGGCGGCTGGCGGCAGCGGCTGGATCGTCTTCCAGGCCGCGGCATCATCCGACACCTCGAGGGAGGCTTCCGCAGCCCTTCGAATCCAGTACAGCTTCACGCGGTCGAAGGTGCAGACCGCGCCCAGGTCCACATACACCCACTCCTCGCCACTCCCGGCGCTCATCCAGGCGCTGCTGAAGTTGTACGGCCCGCCGAGCTCCAGCCGGCGGCCCTGACCGTACAGCGTCACCTCCCTCAAGCGCCACATGACTGCGCTCGCCGCCTGGAACTCGACGCGGTAGAAACGGCTGTGGGACGGCAAGGACAGGGCAACCGACGGCTTGAACTCCCTGCCCGGGCGGTCCGTGCCCGTGGCGCGGCCCACTTCTTCCCAGGTCTGGCCATCGTCGGAGCCGGAGACCACGCAGGTCCACCCTTCCGGGCGGTCGCTGCGCGCATCCACGCGAGCCTGGACGTCCACCCGATCAACCTCGTGCTCGGTGGCGCCGCCTCCCAATTCGATTTGGACCCAGGCGCTGGGCCCGCTCAAATTCACCACCGTCATCGGGTTGCGGTCCAGCAGGTACTCGCGCTCGTTCTTCTTGAGCGTGGCTGGCTGGCTGGTGGAGACCGCCACCCACTGCGGCAGCTTCGTTTCCCTGATCCCGTCGGTCACCAATTGGGCGGTCAGATTGTAGTCGTAGCTGCTGGAGTGGTAGGCCGGCCGGCGGAGCGCCAGGTTGCGGTACGTCGTTTCATCCACAACCATCGCCGGCGAGAAATCTTCTTTCGGGTTTCCCGGATATACGCCCACGCCGCGGGTATAATCCTGTGCACTTAGCATCGCAATCGCCATCAGACTCAGCAGTAAAGTCCATTTCGCCATTAGGCTCGCCTCTCCAACTGGTCCAGCGCGAAGGCATAGGCGCCAATCGCCGTCGCTTCGCTCGTCCCCAGGCGTGAAACTCCGACTCCGACGCGCTGCACGCCGTCGAACTTCACCGTGCGCAAGGTCCCGGGGATCGGCAGTTCCTTGGTCTCGCCCCTTACGAATTCCGCGAGCTGGGCCGGATCTTCCAGGTTGAAGGCCCGCGGAATCAAACGCCGGAACCGCTGCCCATCGGGCGCGGTGTAGGCGCCGTTCATCTCGGCAACGATCGCCGACAGAAAGTGGCGGTGCGCTCCGGCGATTCCGCCTCCGATGACCACCAGGCCGTCCAGCAGCGTGATGGCGAGGGCGATCGCATCGCCCGCAACTTCTCCCATTCGCCGGAATGCTTCGAGCGCCGCCGCACGGTCCCCTGGCGCCAGCCCGTCGGCGATCTCGGCGATCACGCGGGGCTCGGGGGCGTCCTCGAAGCGCAGACCGGCGCGTTCGGCATAGACCCGCCGCACGGCGCGGATGGAGGCACCCTCTTCGACGTTGGTGTCCAGCTTCCCTTTGTGCCGCGACAGCCAGATCTCGCCGGAAGAGGAGTTGTCCCCCACGAACAGCTCGCCGCCGCGCACGATGCCGCCTCCGAACCCGGTGCCGAGGGTCACGCCCAACAGGTTCCGAAATCGCTTCGGGCTTCCGGCCTTCTCCAGCACGCCATTGACATAGGGCAGGAATCCGGAGGCCGCTTCGCCGCAGGCAAACAGGTCCCCATCGTTGTTGATGAAGGTGGGCAGATCGAAGCGGTCTTCGAGCATCGGCCCCAGAGCCACGTCGCGGTAGGCCACCAGATTCGGCGGCCGCACAATGATCCCGTGGAAGTAGTCCGCCGGGCCGGGAAACGCGAAACTGATCGCCACCGGCGGCGCGGGCAGTTGTGCCCGCACCCCCTGGAATCCCTCGACGATCGTATCGAGCGAGCGGGCGAGCGAATCCGCGTTCGACGGCAACGCGAAGCTCTCCACCACCGGACGGTTGGCCTGCATCGCCGAGAACACGAAGTTCGTGCCCCCGGCGTCCAGCGTCATCACAATCCGCTCATCGCTTGCGTAATCCGGCATGGATTCACACTCCGGCCGGCTTGCGGTTCGCCAAGGCAGTCCAGGTGATGTAGAGCAGCGCCGCCAGCGGCACCAGGAAACTCAATTGTACCGAAGCGCGGTCCGACACCAGCCCCATCAGCAGAATCAGGGCTCCGCCGGCGATCGCAGTTACCATCAAGCCCGACAGCTCATTGGTGTGCTCGGGCATGCTCTCGACAGTGATCGAGAACACCAGCGGGAAGATGTTGGCGAAGCCCAGACCCGTTACGAAAAAGCTCGCGATCGCCACGGTTCGGTCCGGCGCGAACAGGCCGAGCAGTCCCAGGAGCGATACCACACAAGTGGCTGTGAAGAACCTGCGCGGTGCCATCCAGTTCAGAATGACACCCCCGGAGAACCGTCCGATCGTGAGTGCAGTGAAGAACAAGCCGGTACCGAGCAGGCCCACCTTGGTGGTGTCGATGCCGAATCGCTCGTGCAACAACAGCGGGATACCCCCACTCACGCTGACTTCGGCGCCGACGTAGAGGAAGATCGCGGCTACCATCATCCGCACATAGCCGATCTTCAGCAGCCTCAGGCAGGACTTGAGCGTCGCCGCCCCGCGCTCGGGCTTCTGTTCGTTCACCCGCAGACTCGCAACAGCGAGGGCGGCTACGAACACCGCCGCCGCATAGATCGGAAAGATGATCTCCCACCTCGCGCCGAAGTACCTCGCGGCAAGCACGGGGATCACGGGGCCCGACAGGGAGCCAATCGCTTTCACAAACTGTCCCAGCGACAGATTGCGGGGATACTTGCCCTGTTCGGACACATCGCGCATGATCGGGTTCCCTGCAACCTGGAGAACCGCGGCGCCCGCGCCCGCCAGCACCACGACCAGAAGAAGCCGCGCGAACGAGTGCAGCCCCACACCGCTCAGCCACCCGAGCAGCGCCACCGCCAGCCCGAGCATCAGCACGAACTTCTTGCCGCGCTTGTCCTGGAATACGCCAACGGGGATCGACAGCAGCCCGAACATGCTGAAACCTACGAACGGGATGAGCGAAGCCGCCGTGTTGCTTATGTGAAACTCCTCCTTTGCCAGGCCTACAAACGGTCCCAGGGCGTCCGCAAACCCCATCGCGAGAAAGGCCAGAAACACCGGAACGTTTCGCCATCGCATGCCGATGCAATCCCTCCTATGACCGAAACTGTAACTTTACCGCCTTTTGCGCAGGGCCGCTATCTACAGAGCCCTGGAAAATGCGGTGACAGTCGGCGCGATGGGGGAGTGCGGCTACGGGTTCGGCGCGACCTGGGCGGCGGTCTTGCCGGCGAGTCTGTCGAATTCGGCGAGTTGCCTGCGCACCTCGTCGGCGTTCCGTCCATCCGGCTCGCGCTGGAGGTAGCTCCGGATCATTTGGGCCGCGCCTGCATAGTCCCGCTTGTTGGCCAGGATCAACCCGAGCAGGTGCTCGAGCCTGGGGATGCGGTGGTTCGGATCGAGCCGCATGCCCTCGCGGGCACTCTTCTCGGCGGCATCCAGGCTCCCCAGATTGAAGCGGGCGACCGAGCTGAAGAAATAGGCGTCGGGGAAATCGACCGGATCGAGCCGCAGCAGCCGGCCGGTAATCTGGTCCACTTCCTCCCACTTCCTCTCCCGCACGGCGATCGCAGTCATCTGCCGGTACGGTTTCAGGAACTTGGAATCCGCCTCCAGCGCCTGCGTGTAAGCTTTGCGCGCCTGCTCGAGCTTGTTCTGCTCCTGGAAAGCCACGCCGAGCTCGTACCACGCTTCTGCGTATTGGGGGTAGAGCGCCACCGCTTGCTCGAGGTGCGCCTGCGCCTCGTCCCACTTTTTCTTTCCGGAGGCTCCGAAACCTTTTTCGTAGGCTTTCTTGGCGTCCTTGGGAGCTCGCAGGCTGATGGCGCTGATGGTGCTGCCTTCCACATTGGCCAACCGGTGCAGCACGATCGTGCCGACGTCCGGGTTGTCCAGGAAACGGTGCCCGGTGAGATCGATCGAGTCCGAGCGGTAGCCCGGCAGAGACGCCTGCAACTCACATCCGCTGGTCCTCTGCTCGGTGATGCGCCCGGCGCCGAGCGGACCGCCGCGGCCGGAAGCGCCCCTTGAGTTCCACGGATCGAGCGAATCCAGCGAACCCGTGCTGGCGTCGGGCACGATGTTCGTGCTGCGGCTCAGATCCATGCCGAAGCGGCCTTTCGAGTCCGTGTACGTCATCGGCCGGGAGTTGCCGTAGCAAACGCGCAAAATGACAACGTTCGCCGGCGGAGGTGTCCCGTCGTCGAGCAGCACCTTTCCGCTGAGGAAGATCGGACGATCCAGGTCCGGGAATTGTGTCGTTTGCTGGGTCGGATCGGTGGATTGCCGGGTGGGGGCCGGCGTGGGAATCCTGGCGCCGCCTGGGGAGGTGCCGCCGGAAGAGGGCGGCGGGGTTGGAGCGGGCGCGGGCGATTGGCTCTGCCCAGTTGCCAGCACGACGGACATGGCGAGTCCCAGCGCCACCCCGGTAGCTGTGCGGAATGCTCTCGCCATAGGCTTCGGTTGCCCCCATTATGCCACGTCCTCGGGAGTGTGAAGCCGTTATTCCACGCTGCCGGAGCGTGCCGGGGCCAGAATTAACCACTTGGCCCAACCCGGCAACCAGCCCAGGATGAACTCAGATTGGCTGTTGCGCGCCCGCATCTTCAGCTAGAATGAGGCTTAGCCAGGTTAACGGACATGAAACGAACATACGCCGTCATCGCTTGCCTCCCACTCGTCCTCCTCATGGTTGGCTGTTCGGAAGAACCCAAGTCCGCTGCTACACAGAAGGAACCCGAAAAGCCGGCCGAGCCCGTCACGGCGCAGTATGCCTTGCAGAAGGTGTATGTCACCGCGCGAAGTTGGGCCCCGGAAGCACAACTGCTCTCGATGGGCAATCTGGATCTCAAGGAAGTCAAGAGCTTGGGCGGAAAGGCCGGCGCGTGGGAGTGCACCTTCGTCACGGAGCGAAGGCACCGCGCCCGCCGCTACACGTACTCCGTGGTCGCCGTCACCGCCTCCAACCTGCCCAAGGGCGTCTCCGCCGGTTCCGAGGACGCTTGGCACCCAGCGGGGCAGACCAGACCCTTCTTCATCCAGGCGGTAAAGACGGACGCTGTGGCAGCGTACGAAATCGCCGTGAAGAAGGGCGCGGACTACGCCAAGAAGCACCCCGACATGCCCATGAAGTTCCTCCTGGAATTCACTAAGGAGCTTCGCAATCCGGCCTGGCGCGTGGTCTGGGGCGAGTCGGTTGCCATGAGCAACTACTCGATCTACGTCGATGCCACCACCGGGGCGTATGTGAAGACGGCCAGGTAGGATGGGGCTCCAGCCCCGTCCTCGGCGGGACAAGGCCGGAGCCTTACCCTACAGCCGCACAATCCGCCGCGCCCGCCCAATGAACCGCACTTCGAAACCCGCCTGACCGCAATCCGCGGCGGCAGGCCGCATTTTTGTGTAGACATGCTACGCATCCATATGGTAGACTGTCTACACAAGTAAATGGATAGGAAGAACGATTCGCGCATCGAGCTGTTGCAGGGCACGCTCGACTTGATGATCCTGCGGACGCTGCTTTTCGGGACGTCGCACGGCCATGCCATTGCGAAACATATCCGGGCGGCGTCGGAGGAGGTGCTGCGGGTGGAGACGGGGTCGCTGTATCCGGCGCTGCACCGGCTCGAGGCGCGCGGCTGGATCGAGGCGGAGTGGCGGATATCGGACAAGGGCAAGCAGGCCAAATTCTACCGGCTCACGCGGACGGGGCGGAAGCAGTTCGCGGCCGGGCAGTCGAAGTGGGATGAGTTGTCGGAGGCGATCGCACGGGTACTGCGGCCGGCTTAGGAAAACCAAGATGGAGACGACGCGGCGGGTATTGCGTTGGCTGAGTTTCGGCTGGAACCGCAAGGCGCGCGAGAGGGAACTCGATGCCGAACTCCAGTTCCACCTGGAGGAGGAGGCGGCGGAACGCGAAGAGGCTGGGCTGTCGCCCGAGGAGGCGCGGCGCGCCGCCAGGCTCGACCTGGGAAACCCCACCATCGTGAAAGAGTCGACGCGAGAGACATGGGGTTGGGCGGCGATCGAGAGCTGGATGCAGGACCTGCGCTACGGGATACGAACGCTCTCGAGGAATCCGGCCTTCGCGCTGACGGCGGTGGCGTCGCTGGCGTTGGGGATTGGCGCCAACACGGCGATTTACAGCATCATCAACGCCGTGATGTTGCGGACGCTGCCAATGAAGAACCCGCAAGAACTGGTTGGGCTTCAGATCAGCGGCAAGAACCACAGCCCCATCTTCACAAATCCGATGTGGGAGGCGATTCGCGATTCCCAGGATGCGTTCGCGGGGATGCTGGCGTACTCGGAAGATCGCTTCGATCTTTCCGAGGGCGGCGAGAGCCGGTTCGTCCGTGGGCTGTGGGTGAGCGGCGGTTACTTCGAGGTGCTGGGGGTGCCGGCGTTGCGCGGACGCGTGCTGACAAGCCGGGATGACCGGCACGGCTGCGGCTCCGACGGACCGGTGGCGGTGATTAGTTACGATTTCTGGCGGAGCCAGTTTCAGGCGAACCCGGAAGCAGTTGGGCGGAAATTGCGGCTGAACCGGCAGCCGTTCACAATCGTCGGCGTGACGCCGCCATGGATGAATGGGCTCGACAGGGACCTGCCCTACGACGTGGCGATTCCGATTGGATGCGAGCCGTTGCTGCGGGCGGAGGGAAGCGCGCTGAACCAACGCAGCCATTGGTGGCTGCGGATCGTGGGACGGCTTAAACCGGGCGCCGGTCTGGAAGAAACGCAAGGCCGCATGAGAGCGTTCGCGCCGGAGATCTTCCGCGCCACTGTGCCGTCGTATTGGAGCCCCGGGGCCCAGGAGATGTACAAGAACTACGGGCTCGAACTAAGCCCTGCAGCCACCGGGTTCTCCAAGGTGGGAGAGCGCTATCGCACAGCTCTCGTTGCGCTCATGGCGATTGCAGGGCTGGTGCTGCTGATCGCTTGCGCGAATATCGCAAACCTTCTGCTGGCACGGGCGGCGGCCCGGCAGCGGGAGCTTTCGATGCGCATGGCGATCGGGGCCAGCCGGTGGCGGTTGATCCGGCAATTGCTTACCGAAAGCGTGCTGCTTTCGGGGCTGGGGGCATGCGGCGGCTTCCTGCTGGCCCTCTGGGGCGGCACGATACTCGTGCGTTTGATTTCGACCACGAGAAGCCCGGTGGAGATCGACCTGGCGCCCGATCTTCATTTGCTGGGGTTCACGGCGGCGATCGCGGTAGTCACGGCATTGGTGTTTGGGCTGGTCCCGGCGCTCCGGGCCACACGCGTCGGGCTGAATGACGTGCTCAAAGAGCACGGACGCGGTGCGGTGGGCGGGTCGAGCCGCTTTCGTCTGGGGAGAGGGCTGGCGGCGGCGCAGATCGCGGTGTCGTTTATTCTGCTGCTGGCGGCTGGGCTGTTCATTGGCACGCTGCGGAACCTGCTGAACGCAGACCTCGGCTTTCGGGCCGGCGGAGTGCTGCTAGTGACTGCGGATGCACAGCACGCGGCAAAGGAACCGCTGAAGCGCCTCAGGGTGTACAACGAGATTCTCGACCGCCTACGGAAACTGCCCGGCGTGACTTCGGCCTCCAGCTCGTATCTTACGCCGATCGGCGAGGGAACCTGGAACGAATGGATCGCATCCGACGGCTATGGCGCGAAGCCGCGACCGGACGCGTTGCTGTTCCTGAACCGGGTCTCGCCCGGGTATTTCCAGACGTTGGGGACACCACTCTTGTCGGGGCGCGACTTCAACGATTACGACGGCCCGAGTGCGCCTCCGGTGATGGTAATCAACGAGTCGGCAGCGCGGCAGTTCTTCGGTTCAACCAACCCCCTCGGGAAGTCAATCCGCGACGGCAGCGCCGCTTCCGGAAGGCGCTGGCAGGTCATCGGCGTTGTCAAGGATGCAAAGTACCAACGCGTCGATGAGAAGGCGCCGATAACCGGCTTCGTTGCGATGGGGCAATATCCGAACTCGTTTCCAAGCCTGAACTACGAACTGCGGCACACGATTTCGTTCGATGGGCTGACACCGGTTGTGAGGGCGGTGATCGCGGACGTGAGTGCTGGAATTTCGCTCGAATTTCGCAGCTTCGAGACGCAGGTGGACGAATCCCTGCAGCAGCAGCGCCTGGTGGCGGCGCTCTCGGCCTTGTTCGGAGCGCTGGCGCTCTTGCTGTCGATGGTGGGTTTGTACGGCGTAACCGCGTATTCCGTCGCCAGGCGGAAAGGCGAGATTGGCGTCCGGATGGCGCTGGGCGCGGGCACGGGATCGGTACTGTGGTTGATCCTGCGGGATGTCGCCGTTCTGCTGGCGATCGGGACGGCGCTGGGCGTGCTGGGGGCGTTGACGGCGGGGAGGCTGCTAACGAGCCTGCTATACGGGATGGAGCCGAACGATCCGATGCAGATGTTCGCGGCGGGGGCAATGCTGGCAACGGCGACCACGGTGGCAGCCTGTCTGCCCGCATGGCGTGCGGCGCGTCTCGACCCGATGAGGGTCTTGCGGGAGGAGTGAGGCTGCACTCAAGCGTTGTGGGCGATTGACCAGGACGGGGCTCCAGCCCCGTCCTCGGCGGGACAAGGCCGGAGTCTTATCCTACAGCCGCACAATCTTGTCGGAGACGCGGCCCTTCAGTGCGTTGCGGGTGTCCACGATCAGTTGCGCCTGCTCGAGCAGGGCGGTGTAGTCGAAGGCCGCGTGGTCGGTGACGATCACCACGCAGTCGGCCACCGGGACGGCCTTCTCCGGAGGCTCAGCCGCCAGGTCCAGCCCATCCACCACCAGCCGCGGGATGTAGGGGTCGCTATACGTGATCCGGGCATGGCGCCGGGCCAGCAAGTGCATCACGTCCAGCGCCGGCGACTCACGCAAGTCGTCGATGTCCTTCTTGTAGCCCACCCCCAGGATGTGGACGTGCGAGCCGCGCAGCGGCTTGTTGTGGTCGTTCAGGGCGTTCTGCACCTTGTCCAGGACGAAATGCGGCATCTGCCCGTTGATGTAGCCCGCCAGCTCGATGAACCGCGCTTCGAAGCCCGCCTGACGGGTCTTCCAGGAAAGATAGAACGGGTCGATGGGAATGCAGTGGCCGCCCAGGCCCGGCCCGGGATAGAAGGGCATGAACCCGAACGGCTTGGTGGCCGCCGCGTCGATGATCTCCCACACGTTGATCCCCATGCGGTCGCACATCTGCGCCAGCTCGTTCGCCAAGCCGATGTTGATCATGCGGAAGGTGTTCTCAAGGAGCTTCACCATCTCGGCCACGCGGGTCGAACTGACCGGCACCACCGTCTCCAGCGCCTGCGCATAAAACAGCGAGCCCAGACGGGTGCAGGCCGCCGTGATGCCGCCGACTACCTTGGGGATGTTCACGGTCTGGTACTTGGGATTGCCAGGATCGACACGTTCGGGCGAGAAGCACAGGAAGAAGTCCCGGCCGACGCGCAAACCGGACTTTTCCAGTAGCGGCAGGACGAACTCGTCGGTGGTGCCGGGGTAGGTCGTGGACTCCAGGATCACGAGCATGCCGGGGTGGATGTAGCGGGCGATTTCCCGGCAGGCGGCGTCGATGTAGCTCATGTCGGGATCTTTGGTCTTGCGCAGCGGGGTGGGCACGCAGATGTCAATGGTGTCCAGCTCGGAGACCGCGGCGAAATCGGTCGTGGCGCGGATGCGGCCGCTAGCGACCAGGGGCCCGAGCAGGGCGCTCGGCACGTCCAGCACGTAGGACTCGCCGGCGTTCACCTGGGCGACCTTTCGTTCTCCGATGTCGATGCCGGTGACCGCGAAGCCCGCTTTGGCGAACTCCACACCCAAGGGCAGTCCTACATATCCGAGACCGACGACCCCGACCCGGGCCGCGCGGGTCCGGATCTTTTCCGCCAACTGCTGCTCGTGCAGGCTTGATTCGATTCCCAGATTGTTCATGGAGTTCCGTCGTTAGAAGTAAAACTCGCCGCCGGCAACGATCTCGGCGGGGCCGGTCAAGTACACATCGTCGTCCCAGCGCAGATCCAGAGGGCCCGCGGGCGTGAGAACCCGAAGCGGGGTTTGGGCAACGCCGCGTAAGATGGCGGCCGCCGCCGCGCCAGTCGATCCGGTTCCCGAGCTCATAGTCTCGCCCACGCCTCGCTCATAGAATCGGACTTCCAGGGTGTGTTCGTCAACCGGGCGCACGAAAGAGACGTTGGTGCGGTTGGGGAACAGTGGGTGCGCCTCGATTTCGGCGCCCAGGGTCCGCCAGTCGAAATCCAGCCCGTCCACAAACACCGCGCACTGCGGATTGCCCACATCCAGGAGGGTGACGTCCCGCTCCCCGCGCGCCAGCGGCAAGCGGAAACGCAGATGGCCCTCGGCCACCACCGGAGCGCCCATCCGCATTTCGAAGAAATAGGCCAGGCCCCTGCGCTCGATCAAGCGGAGATGCTTCACGCCGGCGCCGGTCGAGATCCGCACCCGCTCGCCATCGACCATCCCGGCATCGACCAAAAACGCCGCCGCGCACCGGGTGCCATTGCCGGAGAGCGCCGCCTCGCTGCCGTCGGCGTTGAACAGGCGGATCGAGCCGTCGCAGCCCGCCGAGCTGTCCGGGGAAGCTCTGACCAGCAGCCAGCCGTCGGCTCCGATGCCCGCGTGACGGTCGCAGATGGCCCGGGCCACCGCGGGCAGGTTCTCGCGGGGGGAATCGAAAGCCCAGGTCAGCAGGAAGTCGTTCTTGGCGCCGTGCGCTTTGACAAATGGGATTCTCATGGAACCCGCCGGTAGACCTCGATCACCGGCGCTCCTTTCACCGCGATGGTCTTCACACAATCATATCTCGCACTGTTCTTTCGGGCCCGGGCCAGGGCGACTGAAACCGGATCGCCCGCCACCGCCACCGCCCACTTTTCCCAGAGGAACAGGTCCGGGCGGGCCACCGCGGCCCACCACAGGGGCTCGTTGTCCTGGTGCAGGGTCTGGCGCAGGGGGATGCCAGCCTGCTGGAAAACGCCGGCCAAGTCGCCGAAGAAGATCAGCGCGCCATCCCCAGTGCGGTACTCGGCCCGGAGGAAATCGGCCGTCTGGCGGGTCCAGGCGCGCCGCGCCACGGAGTTCACCTGGCTTTCCTTCCAGCAGATCCAACCCTCCGCGCGGGGGTAGGCCAGCCAGCCCGAGATCCCCACCAGAACCACCACGGCCGCCGCCAGGCGGCGGAAGCGCCCCGGTACGGCCGCAACCAATGCGCCCGAGGCGAGCGCTAGCAGCGGCAACGCCGCCAATCCGTAACGGGTGTTGTAGTAGCTGAACGGCCAGAGGTGCGGTACGTAGATCGGGGTGCTGGAAGAATACATGCTGCAAACATAGAAGACCGGCGGCAAGGCCAGCAGCGCCAGCGGCCAGAGGATTCTCTTGAACGCAGCGGCGGCCGCGCCCGCGACGCCCAGCCAGATCAGCGGCCAACCCGCGCACAACTGGGCCGCGGAACGGAAGTACAGCCAGGCCTTGCCCCACTCGTGATCGCCCGGGTAGCGGGCCAGGCCGGCGCCCAGTTGGCGCTGGTAAATGGCCTGGGCGGAGTACGGGCCGTTGTAGAACTCCAGAATGTTCCCGCTGTACCACCAGTTGTGCGCCAGCCAGGACAGCGGGCCCAGTGCGGCGATGCCGGCGAACAGCAACGCCGCCAGCCATCGGCGGCGCTCGGCCGCCAGCAGAAAAAACAGCGCCACGAACGGGATCAGGAACCAGCCGTCGTACCGCGTCAGCGAGCCGGCCGCCGCCGCCAGGCCGGCCGCCGCCGCCAGCCAGAGCGACTGCCGTTCCCGGAACCGCACCGTGAAGTACAACAGCGCCGCCAGCGCCGCCAGAAACACCGCTTCGGTCATGGCGAGCGACTGCAAGTACAGCAGGTTGGGGTTCAGAGCCAG
This sequence comes from Bryobacteraceae bacterium, assembly GCA_050008465.1. Taxonomy (GTDB): domain Bacteria; phylum Acidobacteriota; class Terriglobia; order Bryobacterales; family Bryobacteraceae; genus Fen-330. The sequence goes on along the minus strand of JBEKMO010000037.1, from coordinate 2,481 downwards.
CAGCAGGCAGGCCGCGGCGGCGGCCTCCCCGCTCGAGAACGCGCGCCGGGCGGCCAGGAACACGAACAGGCCCGCCACGACGAAACAGATGCCGGAGGGGATCGCTCCCGCGAGCCCGGACTGCCAGAGCCGGTCCGAGCCCACGAAGGGCAGCATCAACACGTGGGGCAGTGGCAGCCAGACCGTGCCGATCTGGTATGGGCCGGGAGTGCGCGTGTCGATGATGCGGCGCGCGATGTTCAGGTGCGCGGTCGCGTCGCCGTAGTAGAGCAAGTAGCCGCGGGAATGGAAGAACGCGATGGCCGAAGCGCTGAGGGCGGTGAGCAGCGCCAGAATCCGCAGCGGCGCGGCCACAGAGCTAGAACTCCGTGAAGCTTCTGAACTCCTGGAAACGGCCATCGATCTCCGCGCGGGTGAGCGCCCGAAAACGATCCACACCGAACTTCTCGCAGCAGAAACTGCCCATCACCGAGCCGTAGATCACCGCCCGCCGCAGCTCCCGCGGATCGGCGTGCGCGTCCACGAGATCCAGGTGGCGCTCCGCCAGGTAGCCGAAGAAGCCGCCGGCGAAGCAGTCGCCCGCCCCGGTGGGATCGACCAGCTCTTCGAGCAGGTAGCTCGGGGCGGCGAAATGCCCATCGCGGCGGAACAGACTGGCGCCGTGTTCGCCGCGCTTCACGATCAGCGTGCGCGGCCCCATCTCAAGCACGGCGGCGGCGGCGCGGCGCAGATTGTAGTGACCCGAGAGCTGGCGGGCCTCAGCGTCGTTGATCAGCAGGAAATCCCACTCCTTGATGGTCTCGAGTAGCTCTTCGCGGGTCTCGCGGATCCAGTAATTCATGGTGTCGCCGCCCACCACCCGCACGCCGTCCATCTGCGCGCGGACGCTCCGCTGGAGGGCGGGCTGGATGTTGCCGAGAAACAGGTACGGCTGCCTGCGGTAGTGGTCCGGCAACTTGGGGTTGAAATCCGCGAAGACGTTGAGGTCGGTCCGGAGCGTGGTGCGGTCGTTCATGTCCGCCGAGTAGACGCCCGACCAGAAGAAGGTCTTCCCGGGCACGCGCTCGAGGCCGGCGACGTCGATTCCCCGCCCCGTGAGCAAGCCGGAGTCCTCCTGGCGGAAATCCTCTCCCACTACGGCGACAATCGCGACCTCGGTGAAGTAACTTGCCGCCAGCGCGACGTAGGTGCACGAGCCGCCCAGCATCCGTTCCACGCGCCCGTGGGGCGTTTCGACGCCGTCGTAGGCAACCGAGCCGACCACAACCAGCGACATTGGTTCGATTGTAGCTTATGGCCCATGCGGTCGCCGGCCGAAGGATACAATGGAAGTTAATCGATGGGGATCCTGGGTACTGCGTGGCGGAACCTGCCGGAGGTCACTGGGCTGGTAGGGGTGGTTTGGATTCAACTGAAGTTTCGCCGCTGGCTGCTGGAGTGTGAGGCGGCCAAGCGATCACCGTCCCTGCGCCGCGCGATCGAGGCAGCCGCGGTCCTGTTCACAGCCTGGGTGGTGTACGGTTTCCTCTCGAATTTCCCCTTCGCGTACCTGCGGCTGCCGTCGTCGTGGGCAATCGCCTGGATCCGGGGGGCGGCGCTGGCCTGGTCGCTCGCCTCGATCGGCGCATTCCTGGTGCTCCTGCTCTTGCGGAGAATGCCTGGGTTCAGCGGCAGACGGCGCGGGTTCCTACGCGCCGCCGGAAGCGCTCTGGTGGCCGCGCCGTTCGCGGCGGTTGGATTCGGCATCTTCATCCAGCGCTTCGACCTTCGCGTGCGCGAGGTCGATGTGCCGATTCCGAGCCTCCCCAAGGACCTCCAGGGCCTGCGGCTGGTGCAGCTCAGCGATATCCACCTGAGCCCATTCCTGGACGAGAGGGTGCTGGAGCGCGCCGTCGATATGGCCAACGAATTGCGCGCCCACCTGGCGCTGGTCACCGGGGATCTGATCACCGGCCAGGGCGATCCGCTGGACGCCTGCCTGCGGCAGCTCGCGCGGCTGCGCGCCGGCGCCGGCATCCTGGGCTGCCTGGGCAACCACGAGGTCTACGCCCGCTCGGAGAGAGCGACCACCGCCCGGGGCGCGCGCCTGGGCATCCACTTCCTGCGGCAGCAAGCGCGCGGGCTGCGATTCGGCAATGCTACGCTGAATGTCAGCGGAGTAGACTACCAGCGAATGGGGACGAGATACTTGGTCGGCGCGGAGAAGCTCGTGACGCCGGGTGCGACGAATGTCCTGCTGTCGCATAATCCCAATGCTTTCGACGTGGCTCCGCGGATGGGCTTCGACCTCACCATCGCCGGCCATACTCACGGCGGGCAGGTGACCGTCGAGATCCTTCACCAGACTTTAAACGTGGCCCGATTCTTCACGCCGTACACATACGGACTCTACCGGCGAGGGCCGGCGGCGCTGTGGGTGACCCGGGGAATCGGCACGGTGGGAGTTCCCGCGCGGATCGGGGCGCCGCCCGAGATCGCGCT
>JBEKMO010000036.1:0-49533 GCA_050008465.1 Bryobacteraceae bacterium | reverse complement strand
GCCGGATCTCATCCTGCAAGCCGAGAACGATGGTTGCCGAGTCCGCGATGCCGAGTGGTCTCATGTCTCCATGAGAGCACACTTCTCAAGCATACGCAATTACTTATGACGCTGTGTTTAGAGAGGGACCTCCAGAAGTTCCTATCCAGGAACCTACAGGCGATCGAGCGCGGCCTGAGAGCGCACCCGGACTACCAGTTGGAAGAGTACCCTGCTGACACTGGTCGCATTGATCTGCTCTGTCAGGATGCCCAGAACAATTGGGTAATCATTGAACTCAAGGCCGGTTGGGCTGGCGACGACGCGATGGGACAGATACTGGGGTACATGGGCTGGGTGAGACATACCCTTCCGAATGGGTCGAACCTGCGCGGAATCATTATCTGCAAAGACGCCACCGGGCGGGCTCGAACGGCTGCTAAACTTGTGCCCGGGCTTTCCATAAAACGCTTCCGTCTGGCCTTCTCGATTGAGGATATAGACCAACCGTGATGCACGTGGGGAGTGGAGCGAACCGCGCGGCGCGGTTCAACAATCCGCGGAGTTCAGCCATCCAAGGGCAGAAACAGGCGGCGGGGAGCCGTCAGGCACCCTTCACCAGGGGATTGCGCACGAGGATTCCAGGGAATCGCGAGTAGTCGCGATCGGCGGTCCAGATCTCGCTCACGCCGGAGGCGCGGCAGATCGCTCCGACGCGCGCGTCGTGAACCAGTGGGCCAACCGCTTTCCCGGCGGCAAGCAGCGACTTCAGGTGGTCCCAGTACCCCGGCCCCTCACCGATCAGGCGTAGCGAGGGACTCTCCATCCAGTAATCGACCTGGAGCACGGCATCGGCCAGCGGCGTGGGTGGCCGGTAGATCCTCGGATGCGTGACCACGGCCAGGAACTCGTGAACGCAGGGCCATGGAATCGCCCAGGCCGCCGGGGCCTCGGCGAGACGGCGGACGCAGGCCAGAGCGGCTGCGTGCCAGAGCGAGTCCCGGCGCACCGAGTAGACGAGGATGTTGGTGTCGAGGGCGATCATCCGCCGTGCCCTTCGTAGATCAGCGAGCGGATGGTGTTCCAATCTTCCCCGCAGGCCAGCCCTTCCCCCTGGGTGGTGATGGTCTTGAGGCGGAAGCGCCGCCCCGCCGGGGGCGAGCCGCTGAGGGCCAGGCGGAGTCCCCGCTCCAGGACTTCGCGCATCGGGATGCCGTGGCGCGCTGCGTACTCCTTGAACTCCCGGAACAGGGCATCGGGAATCTCGACGGTGGTCTTCACGACTTCCATATTACCATAGTATTAAATATGGGAATATGCCAAGCTTAGCGCCAGAGCGCCGGCTACGGGCTACGAGCTACGAGCTACGGGCTACAATATTAGGTCCATGTCCAAAATTCAACGGGTTCTGATCAGTGTCACCGATAAGACGGGGATCGCGGAGTTCGCGCGGGGGCTGGAGGCGCTGGGCTGCGAGATCATCTCGACCGGCGGGACCGCGCGGGCGCTCAAGGAGGCCGGCCTGGCGGTGCGCGACATCGCGGAGGTGACCGGGTTTCCCGAGATGCTCGACGGGCGGGTGAAGACCCTCCATCCGAAGATCGCCGCGGGCGTGCTGGCGATTCGGGAGAACCCCGAGCACCGGGCGGCGCTCGAGGCCCACGGCATCTCGACCATCGACATGGTGGTGGTGAACCTGTACGCGTTCGAGAAGGCGGCGGCGCGCGAGGGCGCGACGGTTCTGGAGCTGATCGAGACCATCGACATCGGCGGGCCGACGCTGATTCGGGCGGCGGCCAAGAACTACCAGGACGTGGTGGTGGTAGTGTCGCCTGCGGATTACGCGGCCATCCTGGAGGAGATGCAGGGAGGGAGCGTGTCGCTGGCCACGCGTTGGCGGTTGGCGCAGAAGGCGTTCCGCATGACGGCGGATTACGACCGCGCGATCTCCGCGCGGCTGGCGCGGATCGCCGTCCAGGAGGAGCAGTACGTCGACACGGCGCCGGCGTTGCCGCCCCTGCTCGAGGTGCGCGCCCCGCGGGCCCTGGACCTGCGGTACGGCGAGAACCCGCACCAGGCGGCGGCGCTCTACGCGAGCGGGCCGGGCGGGATCGCGGGCGCCCGGCAACTGCACGGGAAGGAGCTTTCCTACAACAACCTGGTGGATCTGGACGCCGCCTGGCAACTGGTCTGGGAGTTCGACGAGCCGGCCTCGGCGATCATCAAGCACACCAACCCTTGCGGCTGCGCCGAGCAGGCGACGCTGGCCGAGAGCTACCGCAAGGCGTTCGAATGCGACCCGGTGTCGGCGTATGGGGGCGTGCTGGCGTTCAACCGGCCACTCGACGAGGAGACGGCGCGAGAGATCGCGAAGACCTTCATCGAGGCCATCGCCGCGCCGGACTATTCCCCCGAGGCGCTGGCGGTCCTCACCGGGAAGAGGAACCTGCGGCTGCTCAAAGTGGCGGCGGAGGAAAGTGCGGGGCTGGTCATCAAGTCGATCAGCGGGGGCTTTCTGGCTCAGACCCCCGACGTCCACCGGTTGGATCGTGCGCAGGCGCAGGTGAAGACTGAGCGCGCGCCCACCGAAGAGGAATGGCAGGCGATGTTGTTCGGCTGGAAAGTCTCGAAGCACGTGAAGTCGAACGCCATCGTGTACGCGAGAGCGGGGCAGACGGCGGCGGTGGGCGCCGGACAGATGAGCCGCGTGGATTCGGTGAAAGTGGGCGCGATGAAGGCCGTGCTGCCGCTGGCCGGGACGGTGGTGGCCTCGGACGCGTACTTCCCGTTTCCCGACGGGGTCGAGGAGGCCGCCAAACATGGGATCACGGCGGTGATCCAGCCGGGCGGCTCGGTTCGCGACCAGCAAGTGATCGCGGCGGCGAACCGCCTGGGCCTGGCCATGGTGTTCACCGGCGTGCGGCACTTCAGGCACTGAGAGACGGCTCCCTGACGGTCGCGGTTCGGTAGCGCGCGCGGTCGCGGCCAGGAGGGCCGGTCGGATATACTCGAAGCGTGAAAACACCCTTCCTGACCATCAGCCTGATCTTTGCCAGCGCCTGCCTCGCGCAGACGCAGTTGCTTCAGAAACCCACCCTGAGCCGCACTGAGATCGTGTTCTCCTACGCGGGCGATCTGTGGGTGGTGGGCCGCGATGGCGGAGACGCGCGGCAGTTGACCAACGGCCCGGGCATCGAGACCAACCCGGTGTTTTCGCCGGATGGGAGCCTGGTTGCGTTCACGGGCGAGTACGACGGCAACCAGGATGTGTACGTGGTGCCAGCGGCGGGCGGCGTGCCGCGGCGGCTGACGTATCATCCCGGGGCGGACACCGTTCTGGGCTGGACCCCGGACGGCAAGAACGTCCTGTTCCGCTCGGGGCGAAGCAGTTACTCCCGATTCAACCGGCTGTTCACGATCCCGGTGGACGGGAGCGGGCTGCCGGCGGAGCTGCCGCTGCCGATGGCCGAAGAGGGCTCGTATTCGCCGGACGGCTCGCGCATCGCCTACATGCCGTTGGCGCGCGCGTTCGAAGCCTGGAAACGGTACCGCGGCGGCCGCACCACGAAGATCTGGATCGCGGACCTGGCCGACTCCCGCATCGAGAATGTGCCGCGCGAGAGTTCGAACGACTTCGCGCCGATGTGGGTGGGTGACAGAGTCTACTTTCTTTCGGACCGTGACGGCCCGGTAACGCTGTTTGTCTACGATCTGAAGACCAAGAAGGTGACGCGGGCGATGGCCAACACGGGGCTGGACCTCAAATCGGCGTCGGCGGGGCCGGGGGCGATCGTCTACGAGCAGTTCGGGAGGCTAGGCCTCTTCGATCTGAAGACCAACAAGTCCCGGTTATTGGACATCCGCGTGGCGGCGGACCTGCTGGCGGTGCGGCCGAAGTTCGAGAAGGTGGCAAAGGCGATCGAGAGCGTGGAACTCTCTCCGACGGGTGCGCGGGCGGTATTCGAGGCGCGGGGCGAGATCCTGACGGTTCCCGCGGAGAAGGGGGATATCCGCAACCTGACGAACACGCCCGGGGTGGCCGAGCGGTTCCCGGGCTGGTCGCCCGACGGCAAGCGAGTCGCGTACTTCTCGGACGAATCGGGCGAGTACGCCCTGCACCTGCGGGCGCAGACCGGGATGGGCGAGGTGACCAAGATCGAGTTGCCGCCGTCGTTCTACTACAACCCGACGTGGTCGCCGGACAGCAAGAAGATCGCCTATACGGACAAGGCGGAGAACATCTGGTACCTGGATCTGGAGAAGAAGACGCCGGTGCGCGTGGACACCGACACCTACAAGGATCCGGGCGGCGGGCTGGATCCGGTGTGGGCGCCGGACAGCCGCTGGCTGGCCTACACCAAGCTGCTGAAGAACCACCTGCGCGCGGTGTTCGTGTACTCGCTCGAGACGGGGAAGACCGAGCAGATCACCGACGGGATGAGCGATGCGCGGTACACGGTGTTCGACAAGAACGGCGAGCACTTGTTCTTTACGGCCTCGACCGATACGGGGCCGACCACCGGATGGCTCGACATGTCGAGCATGAACCGGCCCGTAACGCGCAGCGTTTACGTGGTGGTGCTGCGCAAGGATCTGCCGTCGCCGCTGGCTCCGGAGAGCGACGAGGAGAAGGGCGAGGAAGCGAAGAAGGATGCGGCGAAGACGGACAAGCCCGCGGGAGACGCGGCCAAGCCGGAGGAGAAGGACAAAGACAAAGACAAGGACAAGGACAAGGACAAGGACAAGAAGAAAGAGCCGGTCTCGGTGCGGATCGATTTCGAGAACATCGGCCAGCGGGTCCTGGCGCTGCCCATGCCGGCGCGTAACTACACCGGGCTGGCGGCGGCGAAGACGGGCGTCCTGTTCGTCGTGGAAGGCCCGCCGGTGCCACCGCAGGGGCCGCCGGAGGACCAGATCGTGCACAAGTTCGAGATGAAGACCCGCAAGGCGGAGAAGGTGATGGACGGCGTGCGCTCCCTGGTGGTCTCCTTCAACGGCGAGAAGATGCTGTTCCGCAAGGGCGAGCAGTGGGTGATCGCGGAGACGGGGAAAGCGCCCAAAGCGGGGGAAGGCGCGCTGAAACTGGAGGGCATGGAGGTGCGCGTGGACCCGCGCGCCGAGTGGCGGCAGATGTACCGCGAAGTGTGGCGGATCGAGCGCGATTTCTTCTATGATCCGGGGCTGCACGGCCTGGACCTGAAGGCGACGGCGGCGAAATACGAGCCCTACCTGGAGGGGCTGGGCAACCGCGCGGAGCTGAACTACCTGTTCCAGGAGATGCTGGGCGATCTGTCGGTAGGGCACCTCTACGTGGGCGGCGGGGCGATGCCGGAGGTCCGGCGCGTGCGCGGCGGCCTGCTGGGCGCCGACTACCGCATCGAGAACGGGCGGTACCGCTTCGCGCGAGTCTACAACGGCGAGAACTGGAACCCGGAAACTCGCGCTCCGCTGACGCAACCTGGCGTGAACGTCGTCGCGGGCGAGTACCTGCTGGCGGTAAACGGGCGGGAGGTGCGCGCATCCGACAACCTGTACAGCTTCTTCGAGGAGACGGCGGGCAAGTCGGTGACGCTGAAGGTGGGACCGGACCCGAGCGGCGCGAAGTCGCGTGACGTGACGGTGGTTCCGGTGGAGAACGAATTCGGCCTGCGCAACCTGGCCTGGATCGAGGACAACCGCCGAAAAGTGGACCAGATGAGCGGCGGCCGGCTGGCCTACGTCTACCTGCCCAACACCGCCGGAGCCGGATACACGAATTTCAACCGCTACTACTTCGCGCAAGTGGACAAGCAGGGCGCGGTGATCGACGAGCGCTTCAACGGCGGGGGCGCCGCGGCCGACTACATCATCGACCACTTGCGGCGGCCGCTGATGAACTTCTTCGCCACCCGCGACGGGGCAGCCTTCACCACGCCGGTAGGCTCGATCTTCGGGCCGAAGGCGATGATCGTTAACGAGTACGCGGGCTCGGGCGGCGACATGATGCCGTGGATGTTCCGCAAGGCGCGCATTGGAAAACTCATCGGCGAGCGCACCTGGGGCGGGCTGGTGGGGATCTTCGGTTTCCCGCCTCTCATGGACGGCGGCCGCGTGACCGCGCCGAACCTGGCCTTCTATAACACCGAGGGGGCCTGGGAGGTTGAGAACCATGGCGTCGCGCCGGACATCGAGGTGGATTACGATCCGCAGGCGGTGCGCGCCGGGCACGACCCGCAACTGGAGAAGGCGGTCGAGGTGGTGCTGGAGGAACTGGAGAAGAACCCGCCGCCGGTGTATAAGAAGCCGGCGTATCCGAATTACCACAAGAAGTAGCGGCAGGGCAAGGATGCCGGAGGCCCAGCGGCTCTACCAGGTTCTGGCCCATGCCTCCAGCGCAGGGCCGTAAGCAGATACGGTGAACGGATTCACCAATTTCAAGATCTGGGCCAACTGAATCCTGTCCCATGCACGGGTCAACCAGGCGTCGAGCAGCGGGCCGTAGCTGGCCACGGTGATTGGATTGACCAGCTTGAGGACCGACACCAGGGCTCTGTTGTCTTCGGGAAGGGTCAGCCAGGCATCCAACAGCGGGCCGTAGGAAGCGACCGTCATTGGGTTGATGAGCTTCACGATTTGCACAAAAGAGCTTCTATCGGCCCGAGACCTGAATCCAGTCATGAGAACATCCTCCTGAGATGTGGTGCATCCTGACCAGAGCTCCCATTCCGGGGCTCTGGCCAGGTGACAGTATAACCCGAAGCAGGCTCAAAAAGCGGGCCTCGCCCGGGGCGCCTGGGCTAACTGCCGACGTAGCGGGCGTAGAGGCTGCGGGCGAGGCCGGTGTCGGTGGTGCCCTTGATGATGGCGCGGCCGTCGGGGAAGACGGTGATCTCGTATGGGGCGAGGAAGAAGCGCAGGGCGAACTCGTTGGCGCGGACCTCGCCGAGCGGCTTGAGGACCTTCTCGAGTTCGCCGAGGTCCACGGGGCGGGAACGTTCGTGGATCTGCACGGCGTCGCGGCCGCACAGACTGATAGGGACGCGGCGGGCGCCTTCCAGGTGCGGGAAGCGGCGCTGGGCGCAGGCCTCGCACTGCGGGTCGGGCGCGGGCACAACGACCTGGCGGACCTCGCCGCTCCAGACGTCGATGGTGGTGATGCGCGGGCGGAGGGAAGCGGCGTCTCCGGCGAGGATCTTGAGCGCATCGCCAACCTGGAGGGAGGCGACGGCGGAAGTGATGGCGTTCAGGATTCCCGCGGTCTCGCAGGTCGGCTGCGCGCCGGAAGGCGGCTCGGGGTAGACGCACTTCAGGCAGGCGGTGCGACCGGGCAGTATGGGCATGGTGAGGCCATAGCTGCCCACTGCCGCGCCGTAGATCCAGGGGAGGCCGCGGCTGACCGCGTAGTCGTTGATGAGGTAGCGGGTTTCGAAGTTGTCCGTGCCGTCCAGGATGAGCTCGGCGCCTTCCAGCGCATCGTGGATGTTGGCGGCGGTGAGGTCGGCGACCAGCGGCAGAACCTCGATCTCCGAGTTGATGGCGGCCAGGCGTTGGGCGGCGGCGATGGCTTTGGGCAAGGCCTCGCGCGCATCGGATTCCTCGAACAGCCACTGGCGCTGGAGGTTGCTCCACTCGACGTAGTCGCGGTCGACGATCAGCAGATGGCCGACGCCGGCGCGGGCCAGTGCCCCAGCCTGAAAGCTCCCCAGCGCGCCGCAGCCGACGATGGCGACCCGGGAGGCGGCCAGGCGCTGTTGTCCGGCTGCACCGATGCCGGCAAACAGGATCTGGCGGGAGTAGCGCTCGGGCTGCATCAAGCCCATGGTCGCACAGCATCGATGGCGCCTTGAAAAGAGGGGGGCAATCGGGGACAGCCTGGGCCGTCCCCACTGCGGACGGCCGAGGCAGTCCCTCGATTGCGGGAGTCGTCTCAACCGCGGACGGCCGAGGCAGTCCCTCGGTTGCCGGGAGGCTTGGGGGGCCTGATGCTAAGATTGCTGTTTGGTGGCGCGGGCGCTGTTTTGGTGTGTCGTCGTGGTGTGTTCCGCCAGGGCCGCGGCGGAAGACTACCAGGGCAGGCCGATCCGGGCGATCGAGTTCCGTCCGGAAAAGCAGCCCTACAGCCGGGAGTATCTGGACCGGATCCTGCCACTGAAAATCGATGCGCCGCTGCGCACGGTGGAAGTGCGGACGGCGATTGAGCGGCTGTACGCGACCGGGCGCTACACCCAGATCGAGGTGGACGCGCGGCCCGCCGACGGCGGGGTCATCCTCGAATTCCGCACCACCAACAACTACTTCATTGGACACGTGAGCGTGGAGCGGGTGCCCGAGCCTCCGAACGAAGGCGTGCTGGTGAACTCCACGCGGCTGGAGCTAGGCATGCCGTACGCGGAAGAGGACGTGGCGCAGGCGGTGAGGAACCTGGAGAGCCTGCTGCGGAACAACGGCTTCAACCAGAGTCGCGTGCAACCGGAGGTGGAGCGCGATCCGGCGACGCAGCAAGTGCGGATCCACTTCCGAATCGAGAGCGGGGAGCGGGCGCGGTACACGACCCTAGAGGTGACCGGGCATCCCCAGCGGACGCCGCGGGAGATCGCCCGCGCGACACACTGGAAGGGCTTGTTCTTCTGGAGGAAGCAGACCGAGGTGCGGACGCAGGACGGCGTCCAGCGGGTGCGGAAGTCGTACCAGAAGCAGGACCGGCTGGAGGCGCGGGTTTCGCTCGAGCGGCTGGAGTACGACGCGAACACCGGGCGGGTGAAGCCGACGCTGGCGGTGGAGGGCGGGCCTAAGATCCGGATCGAGCTGGTGGGGGCGAAGATCTCGCTCGGAAAGCTGCGGCAATTGGTGCCGGTCTACGAGGAGCAGTCGGTGGACCGCGACTTGCTGGTGGAGGGCAAGCAGAACCTGGTCGAGTACTTCCAGAGCCAGGGTTACTTCGACGTCAAGGTGGACTACGCGATCCAGGCGGCCAACGGCGCAGGCCAATCGCTGATCCAATACCAGGCGGCGCGGGGCGAACGGCACAAGGTGGTCGAGGTGGCGATCCAGGGGAACAAGTACTTCGACACCAACACCATTCTCGAGCGGATGTACGTGCGGCCGGCCTCGCTGCTACAATTCCGGCACGGGCGCTACAGCGGGAGCCTGCTTCGGCAGGACCTGGATGCCATCGGGGCACTGTACCTGGCGAACGGTTTCCGCGATGCGAAAGTGACGTCGAAGGTGACCGACGGCTACAGGGGCAAAGCGACCAACATCGCCGTGTCCATCCGGATCCAGGAGAGCCCGCAGTGGCTGGTGGGGAAGTTGGACGTGACGGGGCACTCCCCAGAGAACCGCAAAGCGGTGGAGAACCTGCTTCAGTCGCTGCCCGGCCAGCCGTTCAGCGAGGTGAACGTGGCCATCGACCGCGACAACGTGCTGGACTGGTATTACAACCATGGCTACCCGAATGCAACGCTCCAGTGGAGTTTTGCGCAGGCCGCGGAGCCCAACCGCATGGACTTGAAGTATACGATCGAGGAAGGCGAACGCAAGTTCGTGCGCGGCGTGCTGAAGAGCGGGCTGGTGGCGGCGGCTCCGCAATTGGTGGACGAGCGCGTACAGCTCAAGCCGGGCGACCCGCTGTCGCGGGCGGAGGTCCTGGACACGCAGCGGCGGCTCTACGACCTGGGAGTTTTCGCGAGGGTCGACATGGCGCTTCAGGACCCCCAGGGGGAGGAGCAGGACAAGAACGTTCTGCTGGACGTCGAGGAAGCGCGGAAATACACCGTGACGGGAGGGCTGGGCGCGGAAATCACCAAGATCGGCGGATGCCAGACCTGCCTGGACGCGCCCGCCGGGAAGGCCGGGTTCAGCCCGCGAGCGTATTTTGGCATCACCCGCAGGGACTTCCTGGGCTATGGGCACATCGTTTCCTTTCAGAGCCGCGCATCGACCCTGGAGCAGCGGGCCGTGTTCACCTATCAGGCGCCCCAGTTCCGCGGCAATCCGAACCTGAACCTGCTGTTCAGCGCAATCTACGATGACTCCCGCGACGTGCTGACCTTCGACGCCCGGCGCCGGGAAGGCTCGGTGCAGTTGGGGCAGAAGATCTCCAAGGCCAGCACGCTGCTGTACCGGTTTACGTTCCGCCGCGTGAGCGTGTCGAACCTGAAGATCAGCAGCGTCGAGCTGATCCCGTTGTATTCCCAGCCGACGCGGATCGGCATCCTGGCCGTGAACTACATTCAGGACCGGCGCGACGACCCGGTGGACTCACACCGCGGCGCTTACAGCACGCTGGACCTGGGCTGGGCGGCGAAGGCGCTTGGATCGCAGACTGCCTTCACCCGCTTCGTGGGGCACAACGCCACCTACCATCCGATCGGTTTCGGAAGCCGGCTGGTTCTGGCGCGCTCCATCACCTTCGGCTGGGAACAGAGGCTGTCCGGCCCGCAGGACATCCCGCTGCCCGAGAAGTTCTTCGCGGGCGGCGCGCAGTCGCACCGTGGTTTCCCGGAGAACCAAGCCGGACCGCGCGACCCCGAAACCGGATTCCCGCTGGGCGGCAAGGCGCTGCTGATGAACCAGGTCGAGCTGCGATTCCCTCTGATCGGCGAAAACGTCCGCGGAGTGCTGTTCGAAGATGCGGGGAACGTCTATTCGGGCTTGAACAGCGTTTCTTTCCGGGTCAAGCAGCGCGGTCTCCAGGACTTCAACTACATGGTGCACTCGGTGGGGTTCGGGGTGCGGTACAAGACCCCGGTGGGTCCGATCCGGCTGGATCTGGGCTACAGCATCAATCCCCCGCGCTTCTTCGGATTCAAGGGCACGCAGGAGCAATTGCTGTTGGGGACCGGGCAACTGACGAACCAACAGATCGGCCACTTCCAGTTCCACTTCTCCTTGGGGCAGGCGTTCTAGAATGACGAAGTACGAATTACGAAATACGAAGTACAACCCACGCAGCGGCTCTCACTTCGTACTTCGTACTTCGTCCTTCGTACTTTTCTGCTGCCTCGCTCGCGCGGAGATCATCGACCGCATCGCGGTGACAATCGACAGCCAGCCCATTACCGAGAGCCAACTCCTGGGGGAACTGCGCGTGACGGCGTTTCTGAACGGCGAGAAGCCGGACCTCAGCCCGGCGAACAGGCGCCGGACGGCGGACCGGCTGGTGGAGCAGGCGCTGATCCGCCGCGAAATGGAGTTCACGCACTACACCGTGCCCGAGGGGGCGGAGATCGAGGGAGCGCTGAAGGCGGTCAAGAGCCGCTTCGCCGGCCAAGCGGCGTTCGAGCGGGAGCTCAAGGCCTACGGGATCGGCGCGGACGAGCTGGATCGGGCGCTGGCTCGGCAGGCGGCGGTGCTGCGGTTCATCGAGTTGCGCTTCCGGCCGCAGGTGCAGGTGCTGGAGGCGGAGGTGCGGCAGTATTATGAGACGGTGTACCTGGCGGAGTGCCAGCGGAAGCAGTTGCGGCCGGCCTCGTTCGAGGAGGCGCGCCGACAGTGCGAGGAAGCGCTGGCCCAGCACCGTGTGGACAAACAGGTCGACGCGTGGCTCGCGGAGGTGAAGGGGCGAACCCGAATTCGATACACGGAGGCAGCATTCCAGTGAGCCGGAAAGTGAAAATCCCGTTGTACCTTCTGGCGGGACTCGCCGCCCTGGCGGCCGTGCTGACGCTGGTGGCGGTTGTGATCCTGCGTACGGAGTGGTTCCGCGGCAAGCTGCGGGAGCGCATGATCGCCGAGCTGGAGGAGGCGACCGGGGGGCGCGTGGAAGCCGGCGGCCTCAGTCTCGAATGGCAGACGCTGACCGCGGAGGTGCGGAACCTGGTGATCCATGGAACCGAGCCAAGTACGGAGGCGCCGCTGTTCCGCGCGGATTCGATCCGGGTGGGCCTGAAGATCGTCTCATTCTGGAAGAAGGAGATCGACATAGCCTCCCTGCTGGTGAACCGGCCGCAGGTCAACCTGATCGTGTACGCCGATGGGCGAACGAATATGCCCCAGCCGCGGGCCGCGCGCCGGGCGAAGAAGAGCACGGTCCAGACGGTGCTGGACCTGGCCGTCCGCCGCTTCCAGCTTGCGGAGGGAACGATTCGAGTCGCCTCCCGGCAGGCGCCGCTCAACGTGCTTGGGGAAAACCTGCGGGTGCGGATCTCTTATGAAACCGGGCCGCCGCGCTACCGCGGAGAGCTTTCCTTCCGCCGGTTGAACATCGCGCCCGGAAAGCGTCCGGTGCTGCCCATCGACGTGGATGCCAGCCTGGTGCTGGCCGCCGACCGGCTCGAGATTACGAGCGCGCATTTCGCGATGAAGGACTCGTCGCTGGACGTGAAAGGGGCGCTCAACAACTTCGCCGCGCCGCGCACGGAACTCGAATACTCGGCGCGAGTGCATCTGAAGGACATTGGAGGCGACCTCGCCGTCGCGCAGATTGCGAATCGGGGCACGGTGACGGTGGCCGGCCGGGCCACGATTATCGGCGCGGCGGACTTCGTGGTGACCGGGAGAGTGCAGGGGCGGGGCCTCGAGTTCCAGGAGCAGGGCATCCGCATCCGGAACATCGGTCTCACATCTACGGTCACAGTGACGCCGGAGCGGATCGAGCTCGCGGGCCTCGGCTTGAGCGCGCTCGGAGGCCGGTTTTCAGGGCGTTTGGAGATGACCCGATGGAGGCGCTTCCAGTTGGAAGGGCAGATCCAGGACTACTCGGTGCAGGAGCTCACGAGCGGGATTGAAGGCGTGGGGCGGGTCGTCTGGAACGGGAATTTCTCCGGACCGGCCAGCGTGACGGGCGAGCTTCTTGAGGGCGATCTGCGCGATGTGCTGGTGCGCGGGCGGATGACGGTCGAACCGGCGGAGGGCGAGCACCCGGTGGAAGGTTTCATCGACCTCACCTACGACCAGAGCACCGACAGTATCGACTTCGGGAAGTCCTTTGCGGCCACGCGATTCAGCCGCATGCAGCTCGGCGGGACGCTCGGGCAGCTCCTCGAAGTGACGCTCCAGACGACCGATCTCAACGATCTCCGGCCGGCGATCGGAATGCTCACCCAGGGGCCGCCGCCAGCGCTGCCGGTGAAGTTACTAAGCAACGGGACCGCACGCTTTCAAGGGACGGTGGCCGGGCCGCTCGAGGACCCAACGGTGCGGGGTCGCGGTTCGATCTCGCGGTTCGTGTTCGAGGGGCATACGATCGGCCAGGCGGAGGCCAGCGTGGTGGTTTCCAGTTCGGGCGTCTCGGTGAAGAACGCGATCGTGACGAAGGACCAGATGCGAGCGGCAGGCGCGCTCGAAGTGGGCTTTCGGGAGTGGCAGCCGGATCCGGACCAGCCCGTCTCGGGCGCATTCACGCTTCGGGCCGCGAGCTTGCCGGCCCTGCTGGCGGAGTTTGGAGAGACGCTACCGGTCGCGGGAGGCGACGTGACCGCGGATGTGAAGGTCGCGGGAACCATCGGGGCGCCGTGGGCGAGCGGCAATGCGCAGGTGTCAAAGCTGGTGGCCTGGGGTCAGCCGCTCGACTCGGTTCGGGGGCAGGTGCGGTACACCGAGACGCTGGTCGAGGTGACCTCGGGGCAGATCCGGGCGGGTCCGGGCCGGCTGGACGTGTCGGGCAGTTTCGAACATCCGAAGGGCAACGCGAAAGAGGGGCGGCTGAGATTACAGGTGGCGAGCCGCGGCATCCAGTTGGCGCAGGTGCAGACGGTCGCGCAGCGGGTGCCTGGAATCGAGGGGCGTCTCGAGACGCAGATGGCGGGAGAAGTCGCGTTGACGACCTCCGGGCTGCGCCCCGGGGTTTTCAACGGCTGGGTCGCGGTGAGAGATCTGGCGAGGGAGGGAGACCGGCTGGGCTGGCTGATGCTCACCGCCTCCGGCAAAGAGAAGACGCTCTCGGCGCGGCTGGAGGGGGAACTGGCGGGGTCGAAGGTGACCGGCGAGAGTCAGTGGGCGCTCGACGGGAGCGACGTGCGCGGGCACGTCGAGTGTACCCCGCTGAAGTTCTCGCAGTTGCTCGCGCACCTGGGGACCGCGGCGGGGCGGGGGTTGCCGTTTGAGGGATTCGTGACGGCCAGGGCCGGCTTCTCGGGTCCCAGCCTGGACCCGAACACCTGGAAAGCCGTGGTCGAGTTGCCGGCGTTCGAGGTCCGGCCCGCAGCCAACGCGTTCGGGACCGCCAACGCGAACGAGCTCGTGCTGCGAAACGAAGGCCCGATCGCGATTGACCTCGATGCCCGAGGGGCCCGCGTCCGCCAGGCGCTGCTGCGCGGAAAGAATACCGATCTGACGATCACGGGCTCGGTGGGGTTCGGCGGGGAGAATCCCTGGGACCTGCGGGTGCGCGGCGGAACGAACCTGGCGTTGCTCCAGGATTTCGACGACCGCTTTTCCTCCTCCGGGGCGTTGACCCTGGACGTCTCGGTGCGCGGCACGCCGGCGCGACCCGACGTGTACGGGCGCATCGAGCTGAAAGACGCGTCGGTGAACTTTGCCGGCCTGCCTAATGGAATTGAGAACGCCAACGGGCTGATTCTCCTGTTCCGGGACCGGGTCATGATCGACAACCTGACGGCCGGGAGCGGCGGCGGCAAGGTTTCCTTCGGCGGGTTCGTCGGGTTCGCCGACGTGACCAGTTTCCATTTGCAGGCCAAGGCGGCCGACGTTCGGGTGCGCTACCCGGAAGGCGTCAGCTCGTCCATGGATGCGAACCTGAGCTTCACGGGAACCACCGACCACAGCCTGCTGTCGGGAGACATCGTGGTGACGCGCATGGGGTTCAACCCGCGGTCGGACCTCGGCTCGATCCTGGCGCGAACCGCCCAGCCTGTGCGCGTGCCCGGCCGGGCCACCCGGTTCGAGCGGGGAATGCATCTCGACGTGCACATCGTGACCTCGTCGCAGGCGCGCCTGGAGACCCAGATGACCCGGGATATTCAGGCGGACGCCGACCTGCGCCTGCGGGGCGACCCGATCCGCCCGGTGCTGCTGGGCCGCGTGCTGATCAACCAGGGGGAAGTGCTGTTCTACGGGAACCGGTACACCATCGGCTCCGGCCAACTCCTCTTTGTCAACGCCTCCCGGAACGAGCCGATCGTCAACCTGGACTTGGAGACGACGGCGCGGGGCGTGGAGGTCACGCTGCACATCGCCGGCCCGGTCGAGAAGATGAACGTGAGTTACCGCTCGGACCCGCCGCTGTCATTCCCCGACATTGTGGGGTTGTTGACGACCGGGAGCGAACCGGCGACCAGCCGGGGACTGAGCGGGCAGCAGTCGCAGTTCTCGCAAAACTGGGGGCAGGCCGGGCCGGGTGCGCTGCTCAGCCAGGCGATCGCCAACCCGGTCGCCGGGCGGTTACAGCGTTTCTTCGGAGTGAGCCGCCTGAAGATCGACCCGCAGGTCACCGGCGTGACCACCAGCAACGCCGCGGCGCGGGTGACGGTCGAGCAGCAGATCTCCAGCAACCTCTCGCTCACCTACATCACGGACCTCTCGCGCGCCCAGGCGCAAACCATCCGGGTGGAGTGGGATCTCACCAAGGACTGGTCGGCGGTCGCGCTGCGAGAGGAGAACGGCCTGTTCGGAATCGACTTCCTGTACAAGAAGCAGTTCAAGTAGGACTGTGGCGTGGGCCAGGCGCTACCCGTGGCCCAGGTACATCAGCCAGCCCAGCCCGAACAGCGCCACCACGAAGCAGGCGAAGCAGTACAGGCCGTATCGCAGGCGCTCACGGTCGGTCCTCTTGGTGACCACGCCCAGCACGATCGAGGTGAACAGCGAGAACAGCAGCGCGGCTTCGAAATGAGAGAGGTTGACCTTCATCAGCTCTTCTTCCCCGCCGCGATTTCGTACGCGTCCACCATGGCCAGCACGTTCAGCAGGCCCGCGGTGACCAGGAACTTGGTGCCGTAATCGTGCACGGCGCCCGCCACGTCCGGCTGCGAGTAGCCCAGCCAGGTGGCCATCAGATAGGGGATGCCGGACAGCAGGTTGCAGAGAAAGCCGCCGTAATAGATCAGGATGGTCAGCAGGTCGCCGCCCTGCGGTTTCAGGAACTCGCCGCGCATCATGAGTCCGAACAGGAACATGGCCAGGATGGAAACCAGCAGCAGGGTGGCCCTGCCGTGGCGCTTCAAAAGGAAGTGGCCACCGCCCGGCACAAGCCACGCCAGGGCGACGGCCGGCCCCCACACGCTCAAGGGGGGCATGGGCTGCCGGGGCTTCTTCTCCTTGGAACTCATGGTGAATTCCAATTCTAGCAAAGAAGCCGGCAACCCTCCGTGCTACCGCTCAGACGCTCCTGGCCGCGGGGATCCGCACCCGCGACCCGACGAATCCGTAGTAGGCAATGAACGCGTAGGCGACCAGGTTTACCAGCATCCCGATCGCCATGCTCTTGGTCATCTGATAGACCAGGCCCATCACAGGCGGGAAGACCGCGCCGCCGATGATCGCCATAATGATCATCGAGCCGCCCAGCTTCGTGTTGGGCCCCAGTTCCTTGAGGCCGAGCGCGAAGATCGTCGGGAACATCAGGGACATGAAGAAGCTGGTCAGGAAAATCGCCCAGAGTCCGATCCAGCCGGGGAACAGCGCTCCGGCGGCGACCAGCAGGACATTCACGATGCTGTAAGCCCCCATCAGCTTGCGGGGCTCAACGAACTTCATGATGTAAGTGGCCGAGAACCTTCCCACTCCGAAAGCAGCCAGAGTCCCGGTGAGAAAGTACCCCGCGCTCTTCTCCGACAGGTGAGTATAGTCCTGCACGTACGGGATGAAGTAGCTCCAGGTGCCCACTTGAGCGCCGACGTAGACGAACTGGGCAATGACCGCCTGGATAAAGTGGGGGTACTTGAACAGATCCAGGAACCTGCCCTTGTCCTCGCCGGCCTCGGAGACGCCCTCCCCGGCGACCCTGGGGAACTTCGTGCGAATCATGAGCAGCGCCCAGATCAGCACCACGCAGCCGATCACGACGTAGGGCGGAATGACGCGCATGGTTTCGTCGTGCAGGTACTGCCGATAAGATCCGGCGGTCTTCATCGCTTGGATCTGCGCGGGCTTCAGTTCGATTCCGGAGAAGATGAAAACCGTGCCAATCAGGGCGCCGCTGATCGCGCCAAAGGGATTGAAGGCTTGCGAGAAGTTCAACCGCCGTTCCGAGCTCACCGGGTCGCCCAGTTGCGCGATGAAGGAGTTCGCTCCCGTCTCCAGGAACGCCAGCCCGCTGGCAATGACGAACAAGGCAAACAGGAAAAAACCGTACTGCCACGCGATGGCGGCCGGCACGAACAGCATGGTGCCGCTCCCATAGAGGAGCAATCCGGCGACCAGCCCGACCTTGTAACTGTACTTCCGCATGATCAGCGCGGCCGGCATGGACAACAGGAAATAGCCCATGTAGAACGCCGACTGGAGCAACCCGGCCTTGAGGCGGCTGATCTCGAACGACTTCATGAACTGCTTGATCAGCACATCGTTGAGGTTGTTGGGAATGGCCCAGAAGAAGAACAGGGCGGTCACCAGGACGAAAGGCACGAGGTACTCGCGGGAGAACACCTTGTGCTCGCCCGGGGCCTGATTGTGCCGGGAGTTGGTGGTATCGTTCATGGCGGGCGCCGCTCGCGAGCGAATCCGCCATTATACCCCGGCCCCCTCGTGGGGCAGGCCATCGCCTTTTGTGGCCTGCCATCCTGGCAGACGACAAAAGGCGATCGTCTGCCCCACTGCCTGCCACTCTTACGGGTTTTGCTGCGCCGGGTAGCGGACCACGGTGAAGTTGCGCAGCGTGACGGTCTCTCCGCTGACGGCATTCATCTTCCCGAGGAAGTCGATGGTCAGGGGGGCGGACAGCGATTCGCTCGAGGCGAGGACCAGCGACTGCAGCGTCAGCGCGGCGCCCCAGGTCAGCGCGCTCAACTGCGCGCCGCCCGAGTGCAGGGCCGCGTCGGCTTTTCCCGACACCATGGATTCGCTCGCCCCGCCGCCACGCGACACCAGCACGCTGCCGCCCCAATGCACCTCGAAGGAGAATCCAGTCCCGGCTCCCTCGTGCGAGTAGTCGAACCGGATTTCAACCCGGTCGCCCGCCGAGAGGAAGTTCGCGGGTAAGGTACAACTGCCCAGCCGCGTCAATCCGGTGGCGCTGGTGCTCACTCCGGCGCTGCCGCAAAGCACCTGCGGGAGCGTGTGGGTCTGGCCCGCTTCCACGGTCTTGCGCACCTTCTGGCTGTTGTTGAACCACAGGTCGCCCTCGGAGGTCGTGCTCGGGTCCGTCGAGCTGCCGGGGTCTTGCCAGGCCGCCCGCGTCGAGGACGTGGCCGCGCGGAATGAAGCGGCGGAGAACCGGCCGTCCCAGCCCACCCGCGCCAGTTCGGTTCCGCTGGAGTCCAACCACCGCTGGAGCGGGTCGGTGTTCTGCCCCTGCCCGGCGCGCACGGTCAATCCGGTGGAGCCGGTCGAGGGCAAGGCGTCGTACAAGTACAGGGTCGTGGTCCCCAGATTGTTGCCCACCGACAGCTTGCGATTGGAGTTGTCCCAGAGCAGCCGTGTGTTGTTCTGCGCCAGGTTGCCGTTCACGTCGATAAAGGGAATCGAGCCCGCCGTGAACCCCGTGTACAGGCACGTGTTCCACACGGCATCGGACCCATTCGACATCAGGCAGCGGTTCGCGGGCCCGATCGGCACCCGCGTCCACAGGACCGGCGAGGTGCCTTGTGCCACGATCAGGTCGCCGCGCGAGGGCGCCGCCGCTGCCGTGTCGTTGTGGCTCGCGCCCAGCAGGGCGTGGCCGGCGGGCACGCGCGAGTCCGACATCCGGGGATCCTGGTCCGTTACGAATTTGTTCGTGCCCGAGGGCGTCCCCGAGGTTCCGGCGAGTGCGGCCTTCTGGGTCGCTGTCGGGTCGTTGGCGTCGGAGTGCGTCGGGAAGTTCAGCGCCAGCTTGGATTCGAGGATGCCCGCCACGTCCGCCACGTTGGCATCGGAAACCACCCCCATTCCCAGAGCTGGATCGGGGTAGGTGCCCGTCAACGCGCCGCCTGCCTGCCCCACCGGATTGCCGGGGTCCGCCAGCCGGTAGCTCGCCGCCAGCACGTCCCCGGTCTGCGGCGTCGAGGCGCTGGCGAAGGTGATGACGTTGGCGCTGACCGTGTAGTCCAGGTTGGGGGTCTGGAGCAGTCCGTTCCGATACACCGTGAGGCTGGTGAGCGGGCTGGGCACATCCGCCAGTGTGAAGACCGTGTTCGAGCCGTTGATCAATCCCGCGGGCGTCTCAGCATCCACGAATCCCGGACCCGAGCTCGTGGTTTCGCCCGTGCCGCACGGCCCCGCCGACCCGTCCACGCGCACACAATCGGTGAGGTTCCCTACCACTCCCTCCAGCGCCCCGGTCGCGGTTGCGTAAACCGCCCGCGATGGCGCGTACCCTGGTCCTTTCACCGGCCTCACTGCCAGGTCGGCCAGCAGTCCCACCACGTCGGCTTCCTGGACCGGAGTGGTTTCCGCCGGCGGCGGGAGCGTCCCCGAACCTGATGAACCAGCGATCCGCACATCCCTCACCCGCAACGGCGTCGAGCTCGGCGGCACCCCCCAGGTCTCCTGGAACTGGACCCGCCCGTCGCTCGAGTACTTCACCGAGTAGCTGGCGCCTGGGGAAGCGTTCGTGGTGGCCACCAGTTGCACCCGCAGCACGCCGTTGAGGATCGGCGTCGTCAGACTCTGCGTTGCGATGTTCGACGTGTCGGCCGCCTCGAAGCTCTTCCACTCGACAACCAGAATGCCGTTGAACGGCGTGCCGTCGGCCTTGTACAGCACGTCCTGAATGGTGGTCAGCGGCGGCGCCGCCCACCCGATCGCCAAGCTCCAAATCAATACCACCAACCGGCGAACCCCCACTCTCATCACCAGCCTCCAGAAAAAATGGGCCCGGATCCACCAGGAAACCGGGCCCGCGCAGGGAGCACACTACCGGCTCCAGTGTACCCGCGACCGGCCGCAGCAGAGGGCCGTAGCGGACGGCTAAGTCAATGGGGGGAAAGGGGGATATTCCGTTGGGTAAGAAGTGATCGGCTTGTGGCTTGTGGCCTGTGGCTTGTCGCCGATTGGTGGATCACTCCACCGTGACCCGGTTTTTGCACGCTGGCAAAAGCAGGGGACCCACGGGCTTACGGGTCGCCGGCGACAAGCCACATGCCACAGGCTACAAGCCTCTCTTCGTGATCCTCTCCGCGTTCATGTACGGGCGCAGCGCTTCCGGAACCAGAATGCTGCCGTCGGCCTGCTGGTAGTTCTCGGCCACCGCCACCCAGGTCCGCCCGATGGCCAGACCGCTGCCGTTCAGGGTGTGCACAAACTCGGACTTCCCCTTGGCGGGCTTGGCGCGAATCGAGGCGCGCCGCGCCTGGAAGGCCTCGAAGTTCGAGCAGGAGGAGATCTCCTTGTACTCGTTCAGCCCCGGCAGCCAGACCTCGATGTCGTAGGTTTTCGCGGACGCGAACCCCATGTCCCCGGTCGACAGCACCACCGTGCGATACGGCAGACCCAGCCGGCGCAGGATATCCTCGGCGTCCGCGGTCAGCCGCTCCAGTTCCTCGTAACTCTGCTCCGGACGGGTGAACTTCACCAGCTCCACTTTCTGGAACTGGTGCTGGCGGATGATGCCGCGCACGTCGCGCCCGTAGGAGCCAGCCTCGCTGCGGAAGCACGGCGTGTAGGCGCACAGCTTGATGGGCAGGCGGTCCGCATCCAGCGTCTCGTTGCGGAACAGGTTCGTCACCGGCACCTCGGCCGTGGGCGCCAGCCAGAAGTCGGTGTTCTCGATCTTGAACAGGTCCTCGGCGAACTTCGGCAACTGCCCCGTCCCGAACAGGCTGGCCGAGTTGATGAGGAAGGGCGGCAACACCTCCGTGTAGCCGTGCTCGCGCGTGTGCACGTCGAGCATGAAGTTGATGAGCGCGCGCTCGAGCTTCGCGCCCAGGTCCCAGTACACCGCGAACCGCGCCCCGGTGACTTTCGCCGCCCGCTCCAAATCGAGAATGCCCAGCTCCGGCCCGAGGTCCCAATGCGCTTTGGGCGGGAAATCGAATTGCCGCGGCTGGCCCCAGCGCCGCACTTCCACGTTGTCTTCCGCGCTCCGCCCGCTGGGCACGGAGGCGTGCGGCAGGTTGGGCACGCTGGCCAGCGCCTGCCGAAACTCCTCGTCCAACCCCTCCACCTGCTTGTCGAGCGCGGAGATGCGCTCGGCCGCGGCCCGCACCGCCCGTTGCCTCTCGGTAGTATCCACTCCTTGCTTGCGCAGCTTCTGGATCTCCACGCTCTCGGAGTTCCGCCGGGCCTTGAGTTGCTCGGCCTCCGTCACCGCCGCCCGTCGCCGCCCGTCGAGATCGCGGAATTCCTCGACGCTCAGCGCGAAGCCGCGCTGGGCCAAGCGCGCCGCGATCGCATCCAGGTTGGATCGAAAGAACGCGAGGTCGTACATGTCTTCAGTTTCCCATCCGCTGCTTCCAGGCTTTCACGTACCGCTCGGTCTTGGGATTGGCTTCGTTCCACTTCGGCGGCTCGGGGTTGCCGGCGATCATGAGCAGCCCGGCGGCGATCATGCGATCGACCTTCTCCATGTTCGCGTAGTCCAGCTTCTGCCATTCGTCGCCCGGCCGGTGATAATCCGGAAACTCGTAAGCTACGACCAACGTATGCGCCGGGATTCCCAGGTCCGCCAGCGCCTGGTTGTCGCTTCGCGCGAAGTAAGAATCGCTCCTTGCCTGGTCCTTGAATACTGCGATCCCCGTCAACTGGCCGGCCTTGGCGAACGTCGCGCCGATATCGGTGTAGTCGAACCCGGTGATGGACACGCGCCCCACCTGCGGCCCGGTGGAGTCGTCGGTCCGCCCGAGTTGCTCGAGATTGATGTCGGCCACCGTCTTCTCGAGAGGAGCAATCGGGTGCCGGCCGTAGTAGCGCGAGCCAACCAGCCCCTTCTCTTCGCCGAAATAGGCGATGAACACCAGGCTCCGCTTCGGCCGTTCGCGCATCTTCGCCAGCGCGGAAGCCAGCTCCATCACCGATGCCGTGCCGCTGGCGTCGTCGTCCGCCCCGTTGCAGATGCGGTCACTGCCGGTCGAGCAGATCCCGATGTGATCGTAGTGCGCCGAGACCAATACATAGGTATCCTTCAGCGCCGGGTCCGAGCCGCGCAGAATCCCCACCACATTGCGCAGCTTCGCCGGCTCCTGCGTCGGCGCGGCGATCTTCAGCGAGACGGTGGCGCCGGTCTCTCCGGGCTGCATGGCCTCGTAGACCTTCCGCAGCTCAGGGTCGTTTACCCGGATCGTCGGCGGGCCCGCCGGCTCGCCGGGATCGACCAGCGTGGTTGCGTCCCGGCCGAATCCGCCGCGCATCACCATGATGACCGCGGCGGGCTTCAGCCTGGCCAGGTTCTCGCGGCCCTCCCGCATGAGATCTTGGACTCTCTGGATGGCCTCGGGGGCGAACGAACCGAAGGCCGGGAACTCCGTGAGGACCACCTTCCCCCGCACCTGCTCGGGCGTCCACTTGGAGGCGTCCGCCAGATCCTGCGCGCTCGCCTTGAGGAGCGGCGCGCCGGCGACGTCGAGGCCGGCCAGCATGCGCCCGGGGGTCACCTTCTCTTTCTCCACCGCGACCGTCCGACCGCCACTTTCCACCGCCAACCAGAATCCCTCGAGATTGGGTTTCACCTCGATGAACCGGGCCGTCTCGAAGTAGCCGTCGTCACCGCCGGGCTCCAGCCCGGCCCGCCGGAACTGCGCGGCGATATACTCCGCGGCGATGTCGAGCCCCGCCGACGGCGTGTTCCGCCCTTCCAACAGATCGGAAGCCAGGAACGACACATGCCCTTTGAGCGAATCGGCCGAGATCCGGTCGAGCGCCGCCTGCACGTCGGGCGTGACCGCGAATTCCGCGCCCAACAACAGAGTGGGCGCCAGTAAAAGCAGGGATGCGACAGCGATCGCTCGCCCCCGCGAGGTTGTGTTCAGCATGAAGTAAAATCATCGCACACTCGGGCGATGCGGCTGTGGCGCGCGCACTCGTGCGCGCCGCGTCGCCACTCCTGGCGACGCCGTCGGCGCTAGAATCGTAGCGCATGCTTCACCTTGTCGTCCTATTAGCAGCACAGCTCGTAACCATAGGAGCACGAGCTCAGAGCCAGGCAAGTCCGGTCGTCATCGGCGAAGTTGCCCATATTCGATCAAACGTTCTCAAGGAAGAGAGAACCCTGCTCATCTCGAAGCCTGCCGGATATGAGGACGGTACGGACCGTTATCCGGTCCTCTATGTGTTGGACGGAGAAACCCACTTCCGTTGCAGCAGCGCGATAGCCGAGTTTCTGGCCGCCAACGAGCGGATACCAGGGATGCTCGTCGTTGCGATCGCAAGCGGGAGCTTCGAGCAACGCACCCGCGACCTGACTCCTCCCTCGTCGGCCGAGATCGACAACCGCTTCTCGCCAGGTAATGGCGGGGCCGATGTTTTCCTGTCTTTTGTGGCCGGCGAGTTGATTCCGTTTGTGGACAAAACCTACCGCACGCGGCCTTACAGGGTGCTGGTGGGCCATTCCTTTGGCGGCCTGTTCGCAATTCACGCACTGACGGCGAAACCGAAGCTCTTTAACGCCTATATTGCCAGCGACCCAACTCTTTCCTGGAATAACGGAGCGGTGGTCGCGGAGGCAGAGTCGTTCTTTTCGAAAACCAGAGAACTCCAGGCGGACCTCTATTTCACGGCTGCAAATGCCACCGGGAAGTTGCCGGGAGGTGTTCGGAGACTGGCCGCAATACTGGATGAGAAAGCCCCTGCCGGATTCCACTGGAACTTCGAATGGATGAAGCAGGAGACTCATACTTCGATTCCCTTACGGAGCATTCACCAGGGCTTGGACACGATCTTCGACGGCTGGCATTTGACAGACCCGCTGGAGCTGTTCGACAAAGGCGGCATCGAAGCTGTCCACCGGCACTTTCGAGATGGCGGCAGAAGATGCGGCTACGACCGGACAACCTCACCATTCACGGTTTCACTGATAGTTGCCGGGTTGGTGAAAGTGGGACGCCTCGACGAAGCGTCCAAACTGCTGCTTCATGACCCAAAGGCCTATCCCCCTCCTTGGAATCAACTGGATGCGCTCGCCCGGGCGTACAGCGATCGCGGCAACGTCGAGCGGGCGATTCACTACTACGTCCTATCGCTGAAGGAGAACCCACAGAACGAGTGGGCAAAACGAAAACTCGCGGAGATGGGCGTCCAAGTCGAGGATACACCCCAGAAACCACGTCCCTAGAGCCCGGAAAGCGCGCTGCCGCTCTTCGGCGGCTCGGCCGCACGGGGGCAAGTACATGGCGCGGCACCAGCCGGTGAAACTTCCCCCGCCCTCGGCTACACTTGGACTGGGAGGCGCTTTCGCATGGCCGCTCGCACCAGAGTCCAGGCCGCTTCCGAGCCGCCCGGCCGCCTCGCCGGGCTCGACCCCGACGCCCTCATCCGGGCCTTCCGCGTGATGCACATGTCCCGTCGTCTGGACGACCGGGAGGTTTTGCTGAAACGCCAGAACCGGATATTCTTCCAGATCAGCGGCGCCGGCCACGAGGCCATTCAGGCCGCCGCGGGCATGGCTCTGCGCCCTGGCCACGACTGGATCTATCCGTATTACCGCGACCGCGCCCTGTGCCTCATGCTCGGCGTCAGCGCCGAACAGATGCTGCTGGCAGGCGTGGGCTCCGCCGACGACATCGGGTCCGGCGGCCGCCAGATGCCCTCCCACTGGAGCGCTCCCCAGCTCCACATTGTCAGCTCGTCCTCGCCCACCGGCACCCAGTACCTGCAGGCGATCGGATGCGCCGATGCGGGCCGCCGCCTGCACCCCGAAAGCGACGAAGTCACCCTGGTGACTTCCGGCGAGGGCGCCACCAGCGAAGGCGAGTTTTGGGAGGCCCTGAACGCGGCCTGCCTGGATGGTCTGCCGGTGCTGTTCCTGGTGGAGGACAACGGCTACGCCATCTCGGTCCCCGTCGAGAAGCAGACCGCCGGTGGCAACATCGCCGCGCTGGTGAGCGCGTTTCCTCGCCTGTTGGTCGAGGAAGTGGATGGCACGGATTTCGTCGCCTCCCTCGAGGCGATGCGCGAGGCCGTCGCCTGGTGCCGCGCCCGCAACGGCCCCGCGCTGGTCCGCGCCCAGGTCACCCGCCCATACTCCCACTCGCTTTCCGACGACGAGCGGCTTTACAAAACTGAAGCCGAGCGCGCCGCCGAGGCCGTGCGCGATCCCATCGTGAAGTTCCCCGAGCAACTCGTCGCCGAAGGCGTGCTGGACCGCTACGCGCTTCAGACCATCGTTCACGAGATCGAGCTCGAAATCCAGCAGGCCACCGAGACCGCCCTGCACGCCCCGCCTCCCGCTCGCGGCTCCGCCCTGCTGCGCCTCTACTCGGAAACCGTGGATCCCGCTTCCGCCGCTTTCTCGACTCCGCCGCGCCTCGAAGGCGAGCCGCGCACCATGGTCGATGAGATCAACCTCACGCTGGCCGAGGAGATGCGCCGCGACCCGCGCATCGTCGTCTTCGGCGAAGACGTGGCCGATTGCAGCCGTGAGCGGAACCTGGCCGAGGTCAAGGGCAAGGGCGGCGTCTTCAAGGCCACCGCGGGCCTGCAACGCGAATTCGGCGCGGACCGCTGCTTCAACGCGCCGCTCGCCGAGGCCGCCATTGTCGGCCGCGCCATTGGCATGGCTACCCGGGGCATGAAGCCGGTGGCCGAGATCCAGTTCTTCGACTACATCTGGCCGGCCATGATGCAGATCCGCAACGAGCTCGCCACCCTGCGCTGGCGCTCCAACGGCGGTTTCTCCTGCCCCGTGGTGGTGCGCGTGGCCATCGGCGGGTACCTGAGCGGCGGCGCCATTTACCACAGCCAGTGCGGAGAAGTGGAGTTCACCCACATCCCCGGCCTGCGCGTGGTCATGCCTTCGAACTCACTGGACGCCTGCGGCCTGCTGCGCACCGCCCTGCGCTCCGACGATCCGGTCCTGTTCCTCGAGCACAAGCGCCTCTACCGCGAACCCTACAACCGCTCCCCGCACCCCGGCCCCGAGTACATGATCCCGTTCGGCAAGGCCAACCTGGTCAAGACCGGCCGCAATCTCACCATCGTCACCTACGGCGCCCTGGTGCAGAAGTCGCTGCAAGCCGCCTCGCAGATCGAGTGGAAGAACCCCGGCTCGACCGTCGAGGTCCTCGACCTGCGGAGCCTCGCGCCCTACGATTGGGAGGCGATCTCGGCCAGCGTCCGGAAGACCAGCCGTGTGCTGATCGCGCACGAGGACTGCCTGGCCTGGGGCTACGGCGCCGAGCTGGCCGCGCGCCTCGCCAGCGAGTTGTTCGACTGCCTGGACGCTCCCGTCGCACGCGTCGCCGCGCTGGATACCTGGGTGGGCTACAACCCGCACCTGGAAAGCGAAATCCTCCCTCAGGTGGAGGATATCGTCCGCGAAGCCGGCCGCGTTCTGGCGTACTGAACCAACCCTAGAGCGAGCAGCGTCGCCAGGCTCAGCAGGGCGCCCCGGAGGAACCACGTCGAATGGTACTGCAAGGTGATCTCATGCTGGCCGGCAGGTACTTCGACGCCCATCAGGGCATGGTCCGCCACTCTTAGGGGAAGGGCTTTCCCCTCCAGGGCCGCCGTCCAGCCCGGAAACCATGGAATCGAGGCGCGCAGGATGCCGGGCGTCCGCGAGTTGTACTTCAGCCGGTAGGAGCCCTGTTCGCTGTCGAGGACCACCACCACCCCGCCAGCATCCAGGGTGCCCCTTACCCCCGTCTGTTCCACGACCGTGGCAACGGAGGGATCTAGGGTCTCCAATCGCGCCAGGCTCTCGGCGCTGTCCGCCGCCCAGATCACGCTCCTGACGAGACAGAAACGCGGCAGAACACCGGGCGCCGCCTCGGCGGCGCCAGCCTCGGTCACTCGCAAGCCGGCGTTCAGCCCGTCGAGCAGCTTCGGATTGCGCTTCGATGCCTCGAAGTACTCCATGTAGCGCTGCAACGCCAGCGGGTTGTAAC
Organism: Bryobacteraceae bacterium; assembly: GCA_050008465.1. Taxonomy (GTDB): domain Bacteria; phylum Acidobacteriota; class Terriglobia; order Bryobacterales; family Bryobacteraceae; genus Fen-330. Next base: position 22,498 of record JBEKMO010000036.1, on the reverse strand, counting down.
CGTAGGTCACTTCGGTCCGGGTGTCGAAGGCGCCGTTGAGCGGGCCAAACACCGGAGACGCCACCGGCGAGTGGAACCGCGTCCCCAACGGCAGCGCCTGCCGCACCGCGCGAGCGAAGTGCTCCTGGGACGCTCCGTAGCGCTCTTCGAAACTCATCCGTCCATAGGCCAGTTGATTCTCGAGCGAGTTCCAGTAGAAGACGTCCAGGAACGTGAAGGCGGCCACGGTGATCGCCAGCCACCGGAGTTTCCACCGCGCGCTCACCCTGGCGAGCCCCGAGCCGGCCACCAGCGCCAGGCCCAGCGCGATCACAAACCAGGCGTGCACCGGCGCGCGCACGCTGGCAAAGCCCGGCAGACTCGCCACCAGCCGGTAAAGCCCCGCTCCCGGTCCGAGGGCATACCAGGCGAAGGGCGCCACCAACGCCAGCGCCGCCCACCGCATACGCTTGTCGGCCAGGCCGAACACCGCCAAAGGCGCCAGCAGAAGGCCCCCGTAGAAGAAGAACTGCGTCCTGTCGGCCGGGCCAGTGTAATCGCCCCTCACCGATCCATAGTGATTCGGTGCGATCAGAGTCCAGAGCCCGCGTGGCTCCAGGGGCGCGTTGGTCCCACCAGTGAAGACCGTCGAGGCGCGCGTCGACCTCCCAACCAGTTCCATGGTGGGCAGCCACTGGACCGCGGATAGCAGCACGGCGATGGCGACGACGGCAGCCACTACCGCCAGCGCCGCGCGCCACCGGCGCTCCACGAAGATGCCCACCACCAGCGCGTAGAGCGCGATGGCACTGAAGCTGTACAGGGCCGTCTGAAAGTGCCCGGCCAGAAACATCGCGCCGGCCGCGAGCCCGGTAGTGGCCACGTGCCGCAAGGACCCGCTCCGAATTGCCTTGTGCGTGCCATACAGCAGCCACGGAAGCCAGGCTGCGGTCTGGAACATGCCGAGATGCGAACTGTGCCCCGTAAAGAAGCCGGAGAAAGCGTATGCCACCCCAACGAAAGCGGCGCAACCCAGCCCCTCCATCCACAGCGAGGCCAGAAAGAATGCCCCAAGACACGCCAGAAGACTGTGCAGCGCCATCTCCGCCTGGAGTGCTTTCGGCGTGATGCCAGCCAGGGAGAACGGCCAGTTCAGCGGGTACCACGCTCCCGTCTGAGGATCCGCGTGGAACGGGTAACCCGAATACGCGTAGTTGGACCAGAACGGAAACCGTCCCTCGCGGATCTCGTCCGAGAAGTACTTCTGGGCGCTCAGGTGCACGTCGACCGTATCCCACTGTGGAGTCGTGTTCGGGTCCGTGAGAGGCGCCCAGTGAAAGACCAAAACGGCGACCGCCAGCAACAGCACAACACGCACCCGAGGCGAGAAGGGGCTCGCGCCTTTGACGGCGGCTTTACCGGCGGCCGCCTCGGCTGGTCCCTTCCCTCTCCGCCTCATGCGTGACATGGCCAACAGCAATTCTAACGTGGAGGCGGACCGCACCCGGCCGCCACCGCGTTCGAATGGTATCATAGCCTGAAAACGTGGCAAAACGCAGCGCGAAACGTGTCGCCCGAAGAGGCCGCCCGGGGGACAGGAACGAGCCCAATCAGTATCTCTCCCGAATTCTCTCGTATCTGGAGAAGCACTCGCTCGGTTGCTTGGTCGCGCTGGTCCTCGCGGCCTCGTTTCGGATTGCAGCCACTTACCCGGTCTTTAATCACACCATTGACGAGCCGGCTCATATCGCCTGCGGGATGGAGTGGCTCGACAAGCAGGTCTACAAGCTGGAGGTCCACCATCCCCCGCTGGCCCGCATCATGGATGCCCTGGGGCCCTACCTGGCTGGGGCGCGAACTCAAGGCGGCGAGAAGATGTACACCGAAAGCCCGTTCCGCCAAGGCGCCTTGATCCTGTACGCCGGTGGCCACTACCAGCGCAACCTGGCGCTGGCCCGGCTGGGCGCGCTTCCTTTTTTCTGGGTTGCGGCATTCGCGGTGTATTGGTGGAGCCGGAGAGCTTTTGGCGGCCTGGTAGCGACGCTCGCCACGTTCCTGTTTACGTTCCTGCCGCCGGTCCTCGCCCACGCCGGGCTTGCCACCAACGACATGGCGCTCACGGCCTTTGTCGGTGCGGCCTTCGTTTCATTGCTGGCATGGCTCGAACGCCCCAGTTTGTTGCGCAGCGTGGTGTTCGGCGCGGCGGTCGCGCTGGCGGTCTTGTCCAAGTTCTCGGCCTTGGCCTTCATCCCGGCCGTCTTTGCCTGCGCCTTCGTCTGGCACGTGATTGCCCGGCGCCCGCCCGCCCGCACTTTGCTGGCTCAATCGAGAGCGCTGCTCCTGCCATTCGGCCTGGCTCTGCTGACGGGCCTTCTGCTGGTCTGGACCGTGTACCGATTCTCGTTCGGCCTGGCTCCCGCGCTTGGCATTCGCGTACCCGCCCCCGAGTTCTTCAACGGCATTGAGGGTGTCCTTCGTCTCAGCCGAACCGGTTCTCCCGGGTACTTGCTCGGGGAGCACGGCAGGTCGGGCTGGTGGTACTACTATCCGATCGTGCTGGCGCTGAAGACGCCGCTCGGCTTCCTGCTGCTGTGGATCGCTGGCTCGGCGTACGCCATCCGGCGCAGAGCGGATGCGGGCGGCGCTCTGGCGTTGCCTTTGGTCTTCTCGGTTGCGATTCTGCTCCCCTCGCTCTTCGGACGCGTCAACGTTGGGGTCCGCTACATTCTTCCCGTCTACCTTGGATTCGCAGTCACCGCGGCCATCGGGCTCGCTGGGGTTCTGCGCTCCGCCGGTGCGCGTCGGTGGGTCACGGCGGGCTGCGGAGTGCTGCTAGCCTGGTTCGCGTTGTCCTCGCTGCTGAGCCACCCGGACTACCTGCCGTACTTTAACGAGCTGGCTGGCGAGGAACCGGAGAGGATTGTGGCGGACTCGGATCTCGACTGGGGCCAGGACGTGAATCGCGTTGGCAAGCGACTCCAGGAGCTCGAGGCGCGCCAGGTAGCGTTCTCCCCCTTCATCCTCGCGGATCTGTCGCAACACGGCTGGCCGGCCGTTACCCCATCGGATCCACTGACGCCTTCGGCCGGGTGGAACGCGGTGAGCATCACGGTGTGGAAGATTGCCCGGATGGGCTTGTACGACCAATACCCGAACGCGCACCCTTGGCCCGATTTGTACAAGCCCCGGGAGCGGGTGGGCAGAGGGATGTTGCTCTATTACTTCCCACCATAGCGCCCCGGGCCGCCAACCTGATACTCTAGTCTGTTCGCGGTTCGTTATGAAACCCGCAAACGGAACCCGTGTCCGGCTTGCCGGCGTTCCCCTGGGCAAGGCGCGGATTCAATCGCTCAGCGATGCCGTCTTCGCCGTCGCCATGACGCTGGTGATCCTTCAGGTGAAGATCCCGGAAGTCTCCGGCTCCACGGCTTCCTCCGAGCTGCTGGCGAGAGTCGGCGAGATGTGGCCCGCGTTTCTTGTCTTTCTCGCCACGTTCCTGCTGGCCGGCGCCTTCTGGTACCTTCAACACCTGACCTTCCACTTCATCCGTCAGACGAACCATCTCCTGATCTGGCTGAATCTCGTATTCCTGCTGTTCGTCGGCGTACTGCCATTGTCCAGCGGCATGCTGAGCCGCTTCCCGAATCAGCCGGTCTCGCACTTCTTCTACTTCGGCAACCTGCTCGCCCTGGGTCTCATGCTGAACTGGCACTGGTACTACGCCGTGAGGCATTACATGGTGGACCCCGAACTGGGCGTGGAGGTGACCCATCGCGTCTCGAGCCGGCTTCGCATACTTCCCAGCGCCTGCGCGCTGGCGCTTCCGCTGGCCATCATCCGCACGGATCTGAGCTTTTACGCGTTCCTTTGGGTTCTGCTGCTGGAGCCATTGATCGAGCACTGGACCCGGCCCCGTAAGCCGCGCCGCACCCCGGCCCCAGAGGCCTGATTCCGCCTCATCTGGGAAAGAACTCTGCCCGGCCCGGCGCGTTCCCGCTTTCGTAGTCTCTCAGGGGTTGAGCTGCAACGTGTACTTCAACAGCGAGCCGTCCTTGACTTCGACCTCCTGGTCCGCGCGGTGGCCGTCCTTGACCACGCTCACCACATGCTTGCCGGCGGGCAGATTCAGCCGGGTCGGCGTCGTCTCCGGGATGGGCTTGCCGTCGACCAGAATCTGGGCGCCGAGAGCGTCCGCCATCACCATCACCGTGCCCATCATCCTGACCATGGGCACAAACTCCTCCCGCGGCTGCCGGCTCACTTCGACGATTCGCAGCGCCTCGCGGTATCCCGCCAGGTTGCTCGCCAGCACGTGCCGGCCCGGGGGCACCTGAAACGAACACGGTGATTGGCAGGTCTTGGTCGGGTCGTTGTCGAGCACCACAGTCGCACCCGGAGGGTTGGTTACCACCTGGAGGGGCTGGGGCGCATTCGGCGGCAGCCGCGGCGGCTGAGCCGTGGTCGGTCCGCTGGGCCCCGTCGCGGGCGTCGGGAGAGGATGCCCGCTTGGCGGAAGGGGTGACGGCTTGCTCGGCCCCGAAGTCGGCGGCAAAGCCGGCGGGCCCGGGGCCGCTGGTCCCGAAGAGGTAACCGGCCCCGAAGGATGCACCTCCGGTCCCTGCGTCCCCGGCCGCCAGTGCTGGACACCCACAAACACCAGTCCTCCCACTCCCAGCATGGCCAGGCCTGCCGCCAGGATAGACCAGACCAGGTGCCGCCGCCGCGGCACTATCACCCGCGCACGCCGCTGCGTAGTGCTCTCGCCGATCGGCGTGCCTACCACCTCCGTCGGCAGGTTCTGGCTCGAACCCCGCGGCAGCGGCTTCCAGCCTTTCTTGGTCTTCAGCGCCGCATCCAGCGCGGTCACAAACTCCGTGCAGGTGGGGTAGCGCTTGGCGGGGTCCTTCGACAGCGCCCGGTTCAGCACCATCGCCACCGCCCAGGCCAGCGTCGGATTCAGGTGCTGCGGAGGCAGGGGATCCTCGGAAACGATCTTGTACAGAACCGTGGTGAGCGTCTCGGCGGCGAAGGGTTTCTCGCCGGTCAGCATCTCGTAAGCCGCCACCGCCAGCGAGAACTGGTCCGCGTGTCCATCCACCGGCTTGCCCTGCACCTGCTCGGGCGACATGTAGTTCGGTGTTCCGAGCACCATGCCCGTCTGCGTCATCTGCTGCGACTGCGAGATCTTGGCCACGCCGAAATCGGCGATCTTCGCCGAGCCCTCCTCGTCCAGCATGACGTTGGCCGGCTTGACGTCGCGATGGACGATCCCCTTCTTGTGCGCGAAGTCCAGTGCCGCCGCCGTCTGTTGCAGGATGCTCACCACCGTCTGCGGCTCTAGCGGCTCCGGCTTCAGCAACACCTTCTCCAGGCTGGAGCCGTTGACGAACTCCATCGCAATGTAGGTGACCTCCCCCTCTTCCCCCACATCGTAGACCGTGACAATGTTCGGGTGAGAGAGGATGCCCGCCGACTGCGCCTCCCGGAACAGCCGCTCCCGCAGCCGCTCCCGTTCGACCGTGTCGGTTATCTCCGTCAGCTTGATGGTCTTGATGGCGACAGGGCGGTTAATGGCTGGGTCGAGGGCGCGGTACACCACCCCCATCGCTCCTCGTCCCAACTCGCTCAGGATCTGATATCGGCCGATCGATTGCATTTGCCTGCGCTGTTAATTGTAACCTACAACGGGCCGCCGCTCACAGCCCGGATGCGCCCCGCTGCTACAATATAGCTCAGCAATGATTCAGACCCTGTTCGGCTCGGTCTCGACCGAGCCCTCGCTCCTGGACCGCCTCAAGACCGGCATCCAGAAGACCCGGCTGGGTTTGGTGTCGCACCTGGAGACCGCCCTGGCGGGCCGCAAGGAGATCGATGCGGACCTCCTGGAGGAGCTGGAATACACGCTCATTGGCGCCGATATCGGCGTCAAGACCACCCACGAGATCCTGGAGATCATCCGCCAGCGGGTCGACCGGAAGCTCGTCGGTGACGCCCAGGAGCTCCGCCAGCTCATCTGCAGCCACCTGGTCGAGGTGCTCGAAGCCACCGAGCGGCCGCTCCCCCGCGTTGCCGAGCCCCCGGCGGTGGTGCTGGTGGTCGGGGTCAACGGCACTGGCAAGACCACCACGATCGGAAAACTGGCGCGCCTGTACCATGAAGAGGGCCGCAGCGTCCTGCTGTGCGCCGCCGACACCTTTCGAGCCGCCGCCATCGAACAATTGGAAATCTGGGGCCAGCGCACCTCGACCGAGGTCATCCGGCAGAACCCCGGCGCCGACCCCAGCGCCATCCTCTTCGACGCCATTCAGGCCGGGCGCGCCCGCAAGATCGACTACGTCATTGCCGACACCGCCGGCCGCCTCCACACCAAGTCGAACCTGATGGCGGAACTCGAGAAGATGCGCCGCACCGCCGCGCGCCTCATCCCCGGCGCCCCCCACGAAGTGCTGCTGGTCATGGATGCCACCACCGGCCAGAACGGCCTGGAGCAGGCTCGGCGCTTCACCGAGACTTCCGGGGTCACTGGCATCGTACTCACCAAGCTCGACGGCACGGCCAAGGGCGGCGTCGTGGTCCCGATTGCCCGCGAGCTCAACCTGCCCATCCGCTACGTGGGCGTCGGCGAGAAACCCGAGGACCTGCTGCCCTTCGAGCCCGAGAGGTTTGTCGCCTCCCTGTTTGAAGCATGAGCCCAGACTACATGCGCCAGGCGCTGGACCTGGCGCGCCAGGGCGTGGGGCGGACCAGCCCGAATCCGGCGGTCGGCGCCCTGCTCGAGCGCGACGGCGTGGTCGTCGGCCAAGGGTTTCATACCTACGCCGGCCAAAGGCACGCCGAAATCGTCGCTCTGGAGGTGGCGGGGGAAGCCGCGCGCGGCGCCACCCTGTACATCAGCCTCGAACCTTGCTGCCATCAGGGCCGCACCGGCCCCTGTGCTGACGCCCTCATCGCCGCGGGCGTCCGCCGCGTCGTCGCCGCGATGGAAGACCCCAACCCGCGCGTCGCCGGAGAGGGTTTCGCGCGCCTGCGTGCCGCTGGAATCGAGGTTTCGCTCGCCCCCGGGTGCGCGGCCGAGGCCGAATCGATCAACGAGGCGTATGTGCATTTCATGCGCACCGGCCGGCCGCTGGTCTTCGTCAAGTCCGCGCTCACCCTGGACGGGAAAATCGCCGCCCCGGACGACAACCGCGGCTGGATCACCAGCGAGGCGGCCCGCGCCCACGTTCAGCTCCTGCGCCACAACTCCGACGCCATTCTCACCGGAATCGGCACCGTGCTGGCCGACAACTGCCTGCTCACCGACCGTACCGGACTGGAGCGCAGCCGCCCTCTGCTCCGCATCGTGGTGGATTCCCAGTTGCGTATCCCCATGCAATCCCGCATGGTCTCGAGCGCCCGCTCCGACCTGGTGGTGGCCACCACCACGGCCGCCGCGCCCGACCGCCGCCGCGCCCTGGAGGGCGCCGGCGTTCCCGTCTGGACTCTCGACGGCCCCGGCGGCCGCGTCAACCTCCGCGGCGTCGTCGAACGCCTGGGGCGGGAATCCCGCCTCTCGCTGATGATTGAGGCCGGCAGCAAGGTCAACTGGGCGGCTTTGGAATCCGGCGTCGCCGACAAGATCTTCTTCTACTACGCCCCCAAGATCCTCGGCGGTCTCCAGTCCATTCCGGTCGCCGGCGGCCCCGGCCGCCGCAGCCGGACGGACGCCATCCGCCTGCGAAACCTCAAGCTCCACCAGATCACCCCGGAGGAATTCGCCGTCGAGGCGTGGCTGATAAAGGATTGACGATTGGAGTCATTGTCGATTGACGATTGCACGACGGGGGACAAACCATTCGTCAATCGTCAATGAGAAAATCATCAATATGTTTACGGGCATCATCGAGGAACTGGGCACGGTCGAGCGTCTGGATTCTCTGCCCACCGGCGCGCGCCTCCGCATCCGCTGCCGCCAGGTGCTGGAGGACGCCAAAGAGGGCGCGAGCATTTCCGTCAATGGCGTCTGCCTCACCGTGGCCGGCTTCGACGCCGCTTTCTTTTCCGCCGACGTCTCTCCGGAGACTCTGCGCAGCAGCAACCTGGGCGATCTGCGCACGGGAGCGCTGGTCAATCTCGAGCGCGCCCTCACGCCCTCCGGCCGGCTGGGCGGCCACCTCGTGCAGGGCCACATCGACGGCACGGGCGAGTTCCTGGGGCTCGAGCCGCTGGGGAATGACAACTGGTGGCTGAGGGTCCGCATCCCGAGCGAGCTCGAGCGCTATGTGGTCGCGAAAGGCTCGATCGCCATCGACGGCATCAGCCTCACCGTGGCGTCACTCGACCAGGATTCGCTCGCCGTTGCCATCATCCCGCTCACCTACCGCGAGACCGCGCTCGGCGCCCGTCGGCCGGGAGACCGGGTCAACCTGGAGTGCGACATCCTCGCGAAATACGTCGAGAAGCTCCTGGCGGCGCGAGAGGGCACGCCACCGGCGCTAACCATGGACCGGCTGCGGGACTTGGGCTTTTAGCCTCGATGCTGCTCACTTACCGCAGAGGCTGCCACTGGCACGGATTTGTAGGGCGGTCCCCCTGGACCGCGCCGGACCCCCTGGTCCGGCCTCTGCCCGCGGCATGGGAGGGCCCGACGAGGGCGTCGGCCCGCGGACCAGGGGGTCCGCCCTACATCCCCCAAAGGTCGGCGGTGTTAACTGGCTTTCCCTGAAGTTTCAGGTAGTAGAAGAGTTGTCCCTTGTGCTGCTTCAGGTGATCCACCATCTGGAGCAGGCGCTGCCCCAGCACCATCTCGGTGGGATCCCAAGGGGCCGGCGCCTTCTTGTGGGCCAGTTCTTCCTCGCTACAGGCTGCCAGCGTCTCCAGCGCTACCCGCCGGTCTTCCTGCAACAATCGTTTGGCCTCGGCGAGGCTCGCTAGGGTGGGCAGTTTCTCCGCTGGTGGCAAGTGCCCGACCTCGCTCGCGTCCATCCCTTCAGGCAGTCCCCAATCGCCCGTGATGAAGCCCCGGAAAGCGGCGCCGCAGCTCTCGGTTATGTGCTTGAGGAGTTGACCTGTGGTCATCCAGTTGCTCCCCGTGGAGGGTTTCCACCCCAGGGCGCCATCGTCCACCAGGCCGGTCAACCGCTCCGCAGTCGCGTAGGCGGACTGAATCTCCGCCGTGAGAAGCTCTGTCCAGTTCATGGCCGCCTCCTCGGTCTTCACTTCGTACTTCGTCCTTCGTACTTCGTCCTTCGTACTTTCCTAATGACTCAATTCTTCCCGGATCTCCGCCGCTACCTTGCGCGCGGACTCGACGTCCCCTCTGGGAAAGCTGATGGCGCCCACGCGCGGGTGCCCGCCTCCGCCGTACCGCTCGCAGATCGACGCCAGGTTGTGCCCCGGCGGCGCTGGCGCCCAGGGGTTCGATCCCACCGAAACCTTCGTGCGAAAGCTCGAAGTGCTCACCGACACGGTGTATGTGGAATGTGGAAACAGGTAATACGGGATGAACTTGTTGTAGCCTTCCAGGTCGTGGCCGATCAGGTCGAAGAAGATCACGCCGTTTCCGCACTCCGCCAGCCTGGCGATCACGTCGATGGCCATCAGGTGCCGCTCGTAAAGCGGCTGGTACTCCCGCTGCACTTCGGGCTCCGCGACGATCTCGTCCAGCTTCCGGCGGCGCATCCAGCGGATGATCTGGTGCACCATCTCCGACCCCTTCACCCCTTCGATCACCAGAGTCAGCTTCATGGCCGGCGCCGCCAGTTCCACCGCGGACTTCGCATCCGCGTACTGCGCCCCGTCGATGATATCCGCCCATCCCACCAGGTCCGCCAGGTCCGGCGCTTCAAATCCGTACTTCTCCCTCGCCACTGTGGCGATGAAGTTGGTGCACGAGCGGGAGGCCGGGTCGTAGAGCTTCTTCTCGTTCCGCTCGCGCCGGAAGTGCTCGGCATCCGCCGCGCTGAGGAACGCGCTCTGGTGGTGGTCGAACCACCAGGTCAGGCGCGGATTGGGCGAGTACTTGAAGTCCACAATCGCGTTCTCGTCGCCATCGAACATGCCGTCGTCGAAAAGCTCGTCCGCCTTGTGGGCCAGCCCCGTGAACAGGAACTCCGCACCGGGATGGAACCTGCCCTCGATGAACCGGCTGAAAAACGCCGCCGCGGCTGCCCCGTCGAAGCAATGGTCGTGATAGAGAATTCGAACGCGCATGGGAAAGCCTTTCAGCTTGCCTCAAAACGGGTATCCAATGCAACCCGGTCTGCCCGGCCGGCCCGAGCGGCTCTTGAAACCCCGGCCCATTCCCCGGTATCTTTTGAGTATGACGGTAAAAGTCCAAGTGGTTTTCTACAGCATGTACGGCCACATCTACCGCATGGCCGAGGCCGTGGCGGAGGGCGCGCGCGAGCTCGAGGGCGCCGAGGTTGCACTGTACCAGGTGCCCGAACTGGTCCCGGAGGAGGTCTTGGAGCGGTCCGGCGCCAAGGCGGCGCGCTCGGTCTTCGCCCACGTTCCGATCATCCAGCCCGCGCAACTGGCCGAGGCCGACGCCATCATTTTCGGCGCTCCCACGCGTTTTGGGAACATGTGCGCGCAGATGCGCAACTTCCTGGACCAGACCGGCGGCTTGTGGGCCAAAGGCGCACTGATCGGCAAAGTGGGCAGCGTATTCACTGCGACTGCCACGCAGCACGGCGGCCAGGAAACCACCCTCACCAGCTTCCACACCACGCTCCTCCACCACGGCATGATCATCGTTGGCACACCGTACAGCGAGGCCCGCCTGACCATCATGAGGAGATCACGGGCGGCACTCCCTACGGTGCGTCCACCATCACCGGCGGCGACGGAAAGCGCCTCCCTTCGGAGAACGAGCTGGCCATCGCCCGCTTCCAGGGCCGCCACGTTGCCGGGATCGCCCACCGCCTCGTCACCGGGAAGTAGGATAAGGCTCCAGCCTTGTCCGCACCGAAACCAGCGCCGCTGACTGACGTGGACTGTCTTTCCGCCGGAGGCGGCAAGCCGCGCGGTCAGCGCCGCTGACTGACGGGAACCGCCTCTCCGGCGGAGCCGGCCTGCTGCGCGGCTAGCCCGCTGGCGTTGAGTACCTCCGGAGCAATATAATACGGCAGGTCAGAGCCGGAGGATTTCATGCCAAAACCGTTCTCGTTTGGAGAAGCCGACATCGACGTCGATGCCGGCAGCCAGCCTTCCCTGGAAGCGCCGGAACCCGACACCCCATTTCGTATCCTGATTCTTGGCGACTTCAGCGGGCGGGCGAGCCGCGGGATTTGCGAGCCCAATCTCGCGGGGCGCCGTCCAGTGCTGGTAGACCGCGACAACTTCGAAGAAGTGCTCGAGAAGCTGCGGCTGGAGTTGCGGCTGACGCCCCAGATTTCGATGCGCTTCCGCGAGCTGGAGGACTTTCATCCCGACCGCATCTTCGAGCGCGTCGAGTTGTTCGGCGCGCTGCGGGAGATGCGTGAGAAACTGAGCGACCGCTCCACCTTCGCGGCCGCCGCGGCCGCCTTGCAGCCTCAGGCGCCCGCTGCGCCGCCGGGTTCGCCGCCGCCCAAAGTCAGCCTGAGCGATCTGGTCGAGGAGACCCAGACGCGCCAGGCGGACCTCCCAGCCCGGGCGCTCGACGATTTCAGCGCGCTGGTCAGGGACCTGGTGGCGCCCCACCTGGTGCCCGGTGCGGACCCGCGACAGGCCGAGTTCGTTGCCAAGGTAGATGCGGCAACCGGCGAGGTGATGCGCACGGTGCTGCACCACGCGGAGTTTCAGGCGCTGGAGGCCGCCTGGCGCGGGCTGTTCTTCGTTTTGCGCCGGCTGGAAACCGACGTCGAGCTTAAGCTGTATCTGCTGGACGTCTCGAAGGCCGAACTGGCCGCCGATCTGGCTCGGGCGGCGAGTTTGCGCGCTACGGGGATCTACCGCGTGCTGGTAGAGCAGACGGTCGAGACGCCCGGCGGGCAGCCCTGGGCGGTGGTAGGGGCGAACTACACGTTCGAGGACAGCGTCGACGACGTCATGCTGCTGGGGTCTCTGGGCGGGATCGCTTGCGCGGCGGGCGCGCCGTTGCTGGCCGCGGCGAGCCCCAGCGTCCTGGGCGCGGAGTCTCTCGGGAAGACGCCGGAGCCGGAGCACTGGCGCCCGGTGGAGCCCGAGCGCGCGCGAGCGTGGGAGATTCTGCGCAGCCTCGCGGAGGCGCGCTATCTCGGACTGGCGCTGCCCCGGTTCCTGCTGCGGCTGCCCTACGGCAAGGGTACCGAGCCGATCGAGCAGTTCGACTTCGAGGAGTTCGAGGGCGCTCCCTCGCACGAGGGCTACCTCTGGGGGAACCCCGCCCTGGCGTGTGTGTATCTGCTTGGGCAGGCCTTCGCTCAGTGGGGCTGGGAGATGAGGCCCGGCGCCATCCGCGACATCGACGGGCTCCCGGCCCACATCTACCGCGAGGACGGCGAATCGCACCTCAAGCCGTGCGCGGAGGCGCTGCTGACCGAGAAGGCCGCGACCGAGATGCTCGACAAGGGCCTCATGCCCCTGCTCTCGCTCAAGGATCGCGACGCAGTGCGGCTGCTGCGGTTCCAGTCGCTGGCGGATCCGCCGGCGCCGCTAGCCGGGCGCTGGGCGGTGTAGAGCGGTGCTGTTCGCCGGCCTGGAGTTGGCGCGGCGCATCGAGGCGGCCGAGGTCCGCCTCTCCATGGAGACCGCGGGGGTGCATGCGCGCTTGTATCCGGACAAGGGCGCGGCGAGCGAGGCGGTCGCGGGCGGCTGCGCGACGTACGTCGGCGTGGGATCTCCGCTCACGCACGCACTGGGGCTGGGGGTGAATGGACCCCTGAGCGAGCGGGAGATCGAGCGCATCGAGGAGTTTTACCGCAGCCGCGGCGCAGCGGCCGAATTGGTGCTGTGCCCGCTGGCGGACCACTCCCTCCTCGAGGTGCTGGGGCCGCGAGGCTACCGGCTCAAGGAACTGGAGAACGTCCTGGCGCGCCCCCTCGCGAAGGTCGAGCCCGCGCCCCAGCCTCCCCGAGGCGTGAAGGTGCGCCGGGCGGAGGCCGGCGATGCCGAGCGGTCCGCGCGAACGGTGGCCGGGGCGTTCCTGGAAGGGCGGGAAATCGGCCCGGACGCGATCGAGATGTTCTCGCTGGTGTTTCACGCGCCCAGCGCGGCGAACTTCCTGGCGTTCGTGGACGGCGAGGCAGCCGCGGGGGCAATGGCGGCGATGCACGGTGGCGTGGCGGCGTTCTTCGGCGCGGGCACGCTGCCGAGGTTCCGAAACCGCGGGCTACAGACCGCGCTGCTCTATGCCCGGCTCGAATCTGCGGCTGCGGCGGGGTGCGACCTCGCGGTGGTCACCACCAGACCGGGCGCCACTTCGCAACGCAACGCCGAGCGTCTGGGGTTTCGCGTGGTTTACACACGCTTCGTGATGCTGCGGGAGTGAGCATCGGGGCGGGTCTCAAACCCGCCCCCCGGACCGGTATTAGCGGTGCGAGCCGCCGCCTGGGGCGCTGGATGAGCCCCCCACCCCCACGCTGGAGGAGCTGGAGGCGGTGCCGGGCGTCGACGAGACGGCCGCGGTCCCCGAGCTTCCGTACGAGGTGGTGGCCATGCCCGAATAGCCGGAGGAGCTGGCCGAGCGGCCTCCATCCCAATTCCCCCCTCCCGAATACACACTCTGCGGAGGGTTGTAGACCATCCAGACTTGGGAGGGGCTCCAGAATCGGTTGCCCCAGAAGTCGGTGGAAAACCCGTTGCAGGGCACGAAGGTGTGCATGCCGAAATAGGGGTTAAAGATCCAGGAGCCGAGGCTTAGGCCGCCGCAGCCGCCCTGGTACGACCGGGCCACGGATGGGTTCGCCAGGGCCAGGTACTCGGCGCGGCGGCGGGTCCAGCGCAACAGCGCATCGCCGGTCTTGTTGTCGAACTTCTGGACCAACATGAGGCCGTTCAGCGGGAGCAGATACGCCTTCTTCACCGTCACCGTCTGCCCTCCCTGCTCGACCAGCGCTTCCCCGCCGTAGACGCGAAGTTGGGCGGGCTCGGAATCCAGGCGGTAGAGGCCGTTCTTGACCAAGGTAACGACCGCGTTCTTGTAGACTAGCGTCACGGCGTCCCCTTTGACCAGGGCGTCACCTTCGACGATGAGCGAACCGCGGAACAGCTCCAGGCGCGTATCTTCCAACTGATCCGAGAGCATCTTGATGCTGGAGTTCTCGCCGACGCGGAGGAAAACGCCGGGACTAAGCAGCAGTTCGGCGCGCGAGTCCTCGGTCTTGAGTTCCTGGCTGGCTTTCATCTGCGGGAAGAGGCCACCCCTGGATTGGACCTCTTTGCCCTCCAGGAAGACAATCCCGTCGGTGTAGTTGATCTGGCCGGATTTCGCGGAAATCACCGACTGCGCCAACACCGAGCCGGAGAAACCCATCAGAATCACGGCGAAACATACCACGCAACTTGCAGCCTTCATGACAGCCTCCCGCTCCCGTAAGTCTACCGCTTGCTTTGACGCCTGTCACTTCGGGCAGGTTTCCGGAACGTTGCCTCTTTTTTTGCTATGGGCCGACAGGGATCACCACGGTGTTGCTTCGCTTCCCGTTCGCGGTAACCAGCAGCTCCATCGGGGAAGCGGCGCCGTCCGGGATCTGGAAGCGGATGACGACCACGCCGATTTCGCCCTGGGCGGCGCCGGCGAACACCGGGTCCAGGCTCAGGTCGCCGGCCAGGATCTTGACTGGATCGGCGAGCGGCAGGGTGAGCGTCTCCGGAACCGCGAATCCATCGGGCGCATTGCCGCGGTAGGGTCCAAACCCGGTCCCGAACAGGGTAATGGTCTCCCGCGGGCGCGCGGGTTCCTCGGGGGTCACCAGGGCGCCGTTCGCGTGAATGGCGAGCGCGTACTGGAGCGCTCCGACGGGTTGGGTGAACAACCCGGGTGCGTTGCGCACGACGCGGAGACCCGCCTTGACCTCCGCGTGGCCTTCCCAGTGCACTATCAGGGTGTAATCGCCCAACGTCAGGCCCGACGGAAGCTGCGCGTTGATCTGCTCCGGGGAGACGAAGAACAGCGGCAGGATGCGGTCGGCGAGGCGGACGGTGACGTCCGCAAGGGTCTGAACCAGGGGGCTGCGGGGCCCCGCGGCCTGGGTTGGCGCGAGGCTGCTTCCATAGATGGCGATGATCGAGCCCGGCGCCAGACCCAGCTCGGGAGTATCGGCGGCGGCGTTCCGCACACCGGTCGGAGCGATGTAGGGCACCTGCTCGAGCACCGCGCGGACCCAGCGAGGTCCGCTCACTTTCACAGTCCCCGAGCTGAGCCCACCGGAGAGGTCACCTTCCCAGAAGCGGAAGCGGAATCCCGCGCGCGGCTGGGCGGTGACCGCGACGGAGGTCCCGACCGCGAAGAACCCGTCGGATGAGGCGGGCGCGAAGAGGAAAGTGGCGCCTCCCTCCGGGTCCGAGGATGCCGCAAGCAGGTAGAAGTAGGGATAAACGGCGACCAGCGTCTGCTGGTCGGCATTGAGCTTGACGCTGCGGCTGAGCGTGGTAACGCCGTCGGACCAGCTCTGAAACTGCACGCGGGTGGCATCCCCGATCGCCAGGGAGGCGGGGCCCGAGACGGCGACTTCCGCGCCCGCGGAGCGCCAAACCGTGCAGCCGCCCTGGCAGGCGGCGCCGTCGACAGTCAGGGTGACTTCGGACGGGTCGGCGCGGACGGTGAGACTGTTCAGCGGCTCGTAGGTGGCGATCCAGCCGGCGGTATCCGGCCCGACCGTGACCTCCTGGGTCGCGGGGCCTCCCCCCGACCAGGAGCGGAACAGGTAGTGCCGCCCGGCCGAGTCGGTTTGTTCCGCGGGCGCGGAGATGGTGTGGCGTGAGCCCAGGCCCCAGATGAAAGTCGCCTGAGTGGTGGCAAGACCATCCACGGTGAGCTTCAGCCCCGCGGGACTGGAGCGTACGGTGAGCGGCACACCAGGCACAAAGCGCGCGGCCAGTGTGACGGCGCCGCTCGCCTGGCCGACGTTGTAGTCGTGGTATTCGGCGCCGCCATCGCTCCAGGAATCGAAGACCCACGCGCCCCCGGTGGCATCGAACTGCAACGAGGCGACCCCGACCGCGTGCTGGGAACCCTCGGCCCAGTCGTAAGCGATCGGCGTGAAAACCGCCTGACGGTCCGCGAAGACCTGCAAGCCGGGGGGCACGGTGACCAGCGTGATTCGGACCGCGGGGGCCAAGTGAGGGTGCAGATCCGTGGGCCCGTCGAGCACGAAGGACAGCGTGGAAGCAGTGACGCCGGTGAACCTGCCGAACCAGCCCACGAAGGCGAACCCCGGTGGGGTATAGACTTGCGCTTGCACGGTCTTGCCGCTTTCACCCCAAATCACCTGGCTGGTGGCGTAGCACGAATCGGTAGCGGGGACGTTGACGTAGAGCTTGCCCCATTGCGGCCCCAACTCGCAGGAGAAAGGCGCGGAGGCCGTGTCAAGCTCCACGGAGATGGTATAGGAGACCTTCCAGATGGCTTTGTAGTACGGGATGTCGGCGGAGACCGTGATCGCTATGGTCGGGCCATCCAGCATCTTCACGTCGTCGGAATTCCGCCACTCCTGAAACTCGTAACGCACGTTCGGGTCGGCCGGGCGATCCTGCGGCAGGCCGAGCACATGCGTGCTGTGCTCGGGCCAGAAGAAGGTAACCGGACCAGTGTAAGTCTGCCCATCGACCGTAAACGGCACGCCGGGCGGCTCGCTGAAGATGCTTGTGCTCACCACGTTCTCTTGCGCCCACAGCGTTCCGGCGGCTAGCAGTGCGAGAATCCAGCGACACATATCCATGGAACAGATCGGCATTCCCGGGCGAACTTCTATGCGGCGAACCGCTGATCACCGGGCTAAGTGTGCCCGTGGCAAAAGTCCCAGAGAGGTCTGGCACACAGGCTGAATGCCTGTGCCACGGTGCGGAATCAATGCGTTGCAGAAGCCCGTGGCACGGACTTCAGTCTGTGCGGGACTTTCACCACGGGCTAAGTGTGTCGGGTTACCCGTCGCCGTATACTAGGGAACGGTGTTCGCGCGCCAACTCAGAACGGCACTTTGCATCGCCTGGCTGACGATGAGTGTGGCGGTCTGCGGAGTTCTGCTCGCGCCATTTGTGCTGCCCCCGGCGACGGTCTTCGCGCTGGCGCCGGTCTGCCAGTGGAAGGTGAAGTACAACCGGGAATGCGTCCTGTGCGGAATGACAGCCAGCTTCGTCGCGATTTCCCGGGGGGACTTCCACACGGCGGCGCGGCGGAACAAGGGGAGCATTCCGCTGTACCTGGCGCTGGTGACGAACCAGTGCGTGGCCTTCTGCTTCGCGCTGGGCAAGCTCGGACGGACCGCTCCTTTGCCCGGCTGGGGAACGGAGGCGCTCTCATGCAAACCCTGAGCCTGGTGTGGGGCGTGCTGGCTTTTGTGGGGATGGTGATCTCGTTGTTTCCGTGCCTGGGCAAACTCAACTATGTGAACGTTCCGTTCGCCGCCGTCGGGTTGGTCGTCGGCTTGGTGACCATGGCGACCTCGAAGGCCTGGACCAAGGTCCCAACCATCGCCGGGCTGGCGTGCTGCGGAATCGCCATCGTCGTCGGAGTGCTCCGGCTGGCATAGCCCGGCACTGGAATCTCCGGCAGCCGGATCTAAACTCGGATATACTCTTCTGGTACTTCATCTTCGGAGGTCAGACATGTTTTGCACGAAATGTGGCGCGTCGGTTTCGGGAGGCTTCTGCGGGGTCTGCGGGACCCCGGTCGGGCAGGCGGCGCCCCCGCCTTCCGCCGCTCCTCCCGTACCCCCGGCCCCACCAGCGCCGTACGCGGGCGGTACGCCCCCAGCCATTGGATGGGATTACGCTACTTGGGGGACCCGCGTGCTCGGATACCTGATCGACAGCTTGCTGGTGTCGGTCGCCCTCGGCGTGTTGCTCATCCTGGCAGTGACCGTGTTCGGCGGGCTTATCGGACTGGGTGGCAATCTGAGTTTGGAGGGATTGCAGGGCGTCGGAGTGACCGGTTGCTGCTGCCTGTTTTCGCTGCTCCCGCTCGCCATCCTGCTGATCGGACTGTGGAACAAGGTGTACCTGGTGGCGCAACGGGGCTACTCGGTGGGCCAAGGCGTCGTCAAGATCAAGGTGGTGGACGCACAGGGGCAACTGCTCTCCCAGGGCACGGCGCTCATCCGGCTCCTGGCGCACGTTGGTCTCAACTTCCTCCCCTTTGGTGGTATGATCGATCTCCTCTGGCCGCTCTGGGATGAACGAAGACAGACCCTGCACGACAAGGCAGTCGGCTGCTACGTCCTCAACAACCCGTCGGGGCAATGATGAAGACGCTGTGGGCCAAACCGGGGTCGGCAGCCGCGGCGGTCGCGGTCCTGATGCTTCTCCAACTCGCGCTGGCGGGCCTCTTTCTCCGCGCCTCCGAGGACCAGGTGTCTCTCGCCGGAATTCCGATCGGCGGGGCGTGCCTGTTCCGGCAGCACACCGGCCTGCCGTGCCCGACCTGCGGCATGACGCGGAGCGTGGTGCTCACCCTGCACGGCCAGCTCCCGGCCGCGTTCCGCCTGAATCCCGCGGGGCCTCTCTGGGTGCTGGCAGTGGCAGGAATCGCCGGGGCCCTGCTGTGGCTGGGTTCGCGGCAACGAACTGCTGGCCCGGCGGAGACCCAGGCGGCCACACGACGCGTGCGTGTGCTGGCACTCTCCCAGGGGGGCGCCGTGGTCGTGGCTCTGGCGTTCCACTGGATCCGCGCGGTGCTGACCCGCGGGTAGGCGTATAATTTGAGCGGGGTCTTGACTCCGATGCGACTCCTCGCTACTTTTGTCCTCTCCGGACTGCCGGCCTTGATGGCGGCAGACAAGCAACCGCCGCTGGCGCAGACCGGCAACGACAAGCTCGGGATCACCGCGGTGCTCTACTCCGACCGGGAGGCCGTCCGGCAGGTGCTCGGCTCCGACCTGGGCGGGTTCTTCACCGTGATCAGAGTCGAATTGGCGCCGAAGGGCGGCCAGGCGGTGAAGGTGAACCGCGACGATTTCCTGTTGCGCAGCTACAAGGACGGGCAGAAATCCGAGCCGTTCGCGCCCAGCCAGATCGCCGGCCGCGGGGCGTTGGTGATCTCGACGACGGTTACCGGCGGTGGCAGTACCTCCGAGAACCGCGGCCCGGTCTGGGGCGGTATTCCCGGCACGGGCATGCCTCCCGGGCGGTTGCCGGGCATGAATCCGCCGGTCGCGGGAAACGCCGCCGGTCAGGAAGGAGCGGAGGCGAACGCGAAGAGCGGCGCAGGTGACAAAGAGAACCCGCTGCTGGCCGCGCTCAACCAGAAAGTCCTGCCGGAGAAGGAAACCCGCGAGCCGCTGGCCGGCCTGCTGTACTTCTCGCTCGAGGGCAAGCACAAGCCCAAGGACCTGGAGTTGCAGTACCGCGGCCCCGCCGGCAAACTGACCTTGCGCTTCCGCTGAGAGGCGAATACCGCCGCCTCCGCACGTTCAGTTGATCCCGATGCGGGTGAGCTGGGTGGGCGGCGGCGGGACCGGGCCCGTGCCGGGCTTGGGCAGCAGGTCTTCCAAGGTGGCTTTCGAGAGCACTTGATCGACCACCTGCTGCACGCTCCGCCACAGGAAGCGAATCGAGCAGTCGATCGAGTGGGCGCAAACATCCTCGCTGCCATGGTGCTGTTCGCAGAACTCGGGCTCGTAAAGGCGCCCGCCGAGCACGGCCAGCGCCTCGGCGACCGAGATGTTGCTGAGCGGCCGCGCCAGCGTGTACCCGCCAGCCTGCCCGCGCACGCTCGTCACCAACCCGCCGCGGCGCAGCACCCGCATCAGCTTACCGACATAAGGGTTCGAGAGCCCCTCGGCCCGGGCGATCTCCGGGATGGTGAGGCTCGCTTCCGGACCCCGGCGGCCAATCTGTAACAGGCAGCGGACTCCGTACTCTTCCTGGGAAGTGATTTTCATTCAAAATCGCTTGTGGCTTGTAGCCTGTAGATCCCACAGCCATGCACCGGCTGTCGCCTCCGGGGCGAAGCGGGTGAGCGCCAGTTCGGACCCACAGGCCACAAGCCACAAGCCGCCTTTCTAGTACATTCCCAACTGGATCAGCGCGGCCGGGGAGAGCCGGCCCCGGTCCCAAGGTGGATCCCAGACCAGCTCGACTGCGACATCGGTCACCCCGGCAACGGCGCGAATCTTGCGCCCCACCTCGGCTGGCAGGCTGCCTGCCACCGGGCAATTGGGCGCGGTCAGGGTCATCCGGACGCTTACGGCGCCCGCCTCGTCCACGTTCAGCTCGTAGATCAATCCCAGATCGTAGATGTTGACCGGGATCTCGGGGTCGTAGCAGCTCCGCAGCGCCTCGATTACTTCCTGTCTGAGTTCGTCTGTCATTGCGTTTTCGGCTTGTGGCACGTGGCTTGTGGCCTGTGGATTCCAACCGCCAGTCCCCGGCTGCGCCTCGGGGGCGACAGCAAGTGCGCCGCTGCGGGATCAACAGGCCACAAGCCACAAGCTACTCCGTACACACCTTCTCCCCTTCGCCCTTCAACGCCGCGCGCAGCGTGTGCCATGCCAGGGTCGCGCACTTCACCCGGGTCGGGTAGTCGCAGACGCCCGAGAAGACCGCCAGCTTGCCGAGCCTGGGCGCTTCGGCGGCCGGCTCCAATCCGGTCAACAGGTTGTGGAAGCTCTCGAACAGCGCTTCGGCCCCCGCGAGCGTCTTGCCTTTCAGGCTCTCGGTCAGCAGCGAGGCCGAGGCCGTGGAGATGGCGCAGCCCGAGCCCTCGAAGCTGACATCGGCGATCACATCGTTCTCGATCTTCACGTAAATCGTGAACTTGTCTCCGCACAGCGGGTTGTAGCCCTCGACCTTGCGATTGGCGCCCTCCAGCGGGCGGAAATTGCGCGGCCGCTTGCTGTGATCGACGATCACCTGCTGATACAGATCCCGGAGGTCCGTGCTCACTCGAAGATCTCCTTCACCTTGCCGAGCCCCTCGACCAACGCATCAATCTCCTGACGAGTATTGTAGAACGCCAGCGATGCCCGCGAGGTCGCCGTTACGCCAAAGCGCTCCATCACCGGCTGCGCGCAGTGGTGGCCGGCGCGAATGGCGATGCCCTGGCGGTCCAGGATGGTCGAGACGTCGTGCGCGTGCACGCCGTCCAGCACGAACGACAGCACCGCGGCTTTCTCGCGCGCCGTCCCGATGAGCCGCACCCCCGGCACTTGGGCCAGCGCCTCGGCGCCATAAACCAGCAGATCGTGCTCCCAGGCGGCGATCGGTTCGAGGCCGATTGCTGTGACATACTCGATCGCCGCGGCCAGCCCGATGGCGCCGGCAATGTGCGGCGTGCCCGCTTCGAACTTGTAGGGCGGGTCGTTGTAGATCGTCTTCTCGAAGGTGACCGAACGGATCATGTCGCCGCCGCCCTGCCAGGGAGGCATCGCCTCCAGCAGCCGGGCCTTCCCATAGAGCACGCCGATCCCCGTGGGTCCGAACACCTTGTGGCCGGAGAAAGCGTAGAAGTCGCAGTCCAGGTCCCGCACATCCACCTTCAGGTGCGGAGCGGCCTGCGCGCCGTCGATCAGCGCCACCGCGCCCACGCCGTGCGCCATCTCGATCATCTTGCGCACCGGGTTGATGGTCCCCAGCGCGTTCGAGACGTGCGCCAGCGCCACCATCTTCGTCCGCGGGCCGAGCAACTCCTCGAACTTCTCGAGAACCACCTCGCCGCGGTCGTCGATCGGCGCCACGCGCAGGAAGGCGCCCTTCTCGGCGGCCAGCATCTGCCACGGCACGATGTTCGAGTGGTGCTCCAGCCCCGTGATGAGGATCTCGTCCCCCGCCTGGAGATTGGCGCGGCCATAGGTCTGGGCGACCAGGTTGATGGACTCAGTAGCGCCGTGGGTGAAGACAATCTCTCTCGCGTCGGCCGCGTTTAAGAAGCCGCGGACGGTTTCTCGAGCGCCCTCGTAGGCCGCCGTCGAGCGTTCGCTCAGCAGATGCACGCCGCGGTGGACGTTGGCGCAATCGTGCGTGTAGAACTGCATCAGGGCGTCCAGCACCACCTGCGGCTTTTGCGCCGTGGCGGCGTTATCCAGGTACACCAGGGGATGGCCATGCACAATCTGCCGGAGCGCGGGAAAATCTTCGTGTACGCGCCGTACATCGAGTGCGGAGACGATTTCGGCGCGGGTGCTCATCGGGATCCGCCCCCCGACAGCCGCTCGGAGATGGCGTTGGCCAGCCGCGAGCGGATGGCTTCGACCGGAATGCTCTCGAGGATCTCGCCCGTGAAGGCAACCGTGAGCAGGCTGCGCGCTTCCTCCAGCCCGATGCCGCGGCTGCGCAGGTAGAACACCGCCTCCTGGTCCACCTGGCCCACCGTGGCGCCGTGGGTGCAGCGCACGTCGTCCGCGTAGATCTCCAGTTGCGGCTTGGTGTTGACGACCGCGCCGCGCGACAGCAGCAGGTTCTTGTTCCGCTGGATGGCGTC
>JBEKMO010000035.1:0-49765 GCA_050008465.1 Bryobacteraceae bacterium | reverse complement strand
GCGATGCTGGACCGCTTGAAGAACCCCGCCGGCGAGGTCTCGATCGGGCTGGTCGGCAAGTACACCGAGTACGAGGATTCCTACAAGAGCCTCAAAGAGGCCCTGCTGCACGGCGGCCTGGCTCACAACGTGAAGGTGAACATCGAGTGGATTGCGTCCGACAAGCTGGTCGCGCCTGGCGCCTGCAATCAGCTCGAGGGATTCGACGGCATCCTGGTGCCCGGCGGCTTCGGCATGCGCGGCATCGAGGGCATGATCCGGGCCATCCGCTTCGCCCGCGAGAGGAAGGTTCCCTATTTCGGAATCTGCCTGGGGATGCAGACCATGGTGATCGAATACGCCCGCCACCTCTGTGGGCTCGATCAGGCGGACTCCACCGAATTCAACCCGGCCGCGCCCCACCGCGTCATCTACAAGCTGCGCGAGTTGAAGGGGGTCGATGAGCTCGGCGGCACTATGCGCCTGGGGGCTTACCCCTGCAACCTGGCCGAAGGGAGT
Source organism: Bryobacteraceae bacterium (assembly GCA_050008465.1). Classification (GTDB taxonomy): domain Bacteria; phylum Acidobacteriota; class Terriglobia; order Bryobacterales; family Bryobacteraceae; genus Fen-330. The sequence continues at coordinate 49,267 of JBEKMO010000035.1, read as the reverse complement.
TTCGCGCACCGCGCGTACGGCGCGCGCCAGATCAGTGAGCGCCATCGCCACCGCTACGAGTTCAACCGCGAGTATGAACGGGTGCTCACCGCCGCGGGCCTCCGCATCACCGGCCAGACCCCGGATGGCGTCTACGTCGAGATCTGCGAGTACCCCGACCATCCCTGGGGCCTGGGCTGCCAGTTCCACCCGGAATTCAAGTCCAAGCCACTCGAGCCGCACCCGCTCTTCCGCGCTTTCATCGGCGCGGCACACGAGTACAGCAAGGCAAGATCGCAGGCGCCCGAAGCCGCCGAAGTCGAGCAGTCATGATTCCCGTGGAGCTGAGCACGCCGAACGGCGGCCGAATCGTGTTCGGGGCGGGGAACCCGCTGGTCCTCATCGCCGGGCCGTGCATCATCGAGAGCGAGGCGCACGCGGCGTACCTCGCCGCCGAAATCGGCGGAATCGCGGGGCCGTTCGTTTTCAAAGCCTCTTTCGATAAGGCGAACCGCACCAGCATTTCGGCCTACCGCGGGCCGGGACTCAAAGAAGGCCTCCGCATCCTGGCCGGCATCAAGGCGGCGGGTCACGCCATCCTCACCGACATCCACGAGCCTTGGCAGGCCGGCCCGGCCGCCGAAGTAGCCGATATCCTCCAGATCCCCGCCTTCCTCTGCCGCCAGACCGACCTGCTGCTCGAGGCCGGACGCACGGGCCGCATCGTGAACCTCAAGAAAGGCCAGTTCCTGGCGCCGCACGACGTCCGGCTAGCGGCCGAGAAGGTCGCCTCCACCGGCAACACCCGAATCCTGCTGACCGAGCGCGGCACCACGTTCGGCTACAACAACCTGGTGGTGGACATGCGCGGCTTGGTCATCATGCGGGAGCTCGGCTTCCCGGTGGTCTTCGACGCCACGCACAGCGTGCAACTGCCGGGCGGCGCGGGCACGGCTTCCGGCGGCCAGGCCCAGTTCATCGAGCCGCTCTCCCGCGCGGCAGTTGCGGTGGGCGTCGATGCGCTGTTCATCGAGGTTCATGAAGCTCCCGAGCGCGCCCTTTCCGACGGCCCGAACGCCGTGCGGCTCGATCTGCTGGCCCCGCTGCTCGACCGGCTGCGGCGGATCGACGCCTGCGTGAGAGCCTTCCGCTAGAGGGTCCCGTAAAGCAGGGCTGCCTGTTCGTGCTCGCGTAGCAGCCTGTGGCGAGAGTCCGCGCCAGGCGAAACCGCCTGCCCCACACTGGCCCAAGTCGTTGCTTCGCCTTGTGGCGCAGGCGGTTCCGCCCGCGTCCCGAGCTGAACGGGACTTTCACCACGGGCCCGTAGCCTGCCTGAACGCCCTGCACGAACTGGCCACTCGAAACGTCAGGTACCATGTAAGGTGTGCGCTGTCGGGAGGCTGTCATGAAAAACCGGAAACGCCGGGGCTTCACCCTGATCGAGCTCTTGATCGTCATTGCCATCGTGCTCACGATTCTGACGATCGCGCTGCCCAAGGTTTCCAGCGTCTTGATGAACGCCCGGGAAATGGCGGCCGTCAAACAGATGCAGACCATCCACACGGCGCAGACGCAGTACTACTCGCAGTTCGGCAAGTTCGCGACGAAACTGGAGGAACTCGGGCCGCCGCCCACCGGCCAGGCAAGTCCGGCTGCCGCCGACCTCATTCCCGGGGACCTCGCTAAGGGGCTCAAGAGCGGGTACCAGTTTATTCTCCAGGGCGGGCCCGCCGGCTATACCATCAACGTCAACCCGATCACCTATAACAGCACCGGCCGCCGGAGCTTCTTCTCGGACCAGACGCAGGTCTATCGCGAGAACTGGGGTCCCGAGCCAGCCACCGCCAACAGCCCCGAAATCAAGTAGCGGCGGCACAGGCCCTCCGCCTGTGCCAGGCCAGAGCCTTCCTCCTCTACAAAGCGGCATTCCGAGCGCCTGCGCTCTCCTCGGGAGCCGAAATCGGGGGAATTCCTTCGCTCCGGCGTTGCATGATGTAAATCTTGCTATAATCGGTGTCCACGGAGCGCCAATAGCGGAGGAATCCACTACAAAACCTGAGGGATCCATGATCATTCGTCAGGAGCAAATGACCGTCTTCTCGGAGAAGGCGGCGCAGGACTTCGAGCGTCGGATGGTCGATCATTTGAGAGAGAACTTCCCTTTTCACTACAGCCAGTGGGGCCCCCAGACAGCCCGCGCCATCGTTGGCTTCGCCACGCGCAAAGCGGAAAGCTATGGACTCTCGACTCAGCGCGAAATTTGCCTTTACCTGACTTTGTTGCCGTCGCTGGGCGCTTCCTTCGACCAGAACCCCTTGTTGCCGTGGGCAACGGAAGTGCTGCGCGACTCCGCTATCCGCGAATCGAGGGTCCGAATCGAGCGGTTGGTCGGGCGAGCCATGGAGTTCCTGGACGCCTGTCAGGGAAAGAAGGATGAGCGGCTCGTGGAGTGGGCAACCACCGTCAAGCAGCAGTGGCCAAGGATGATCCCCGAGGCCTGCCGGGGAGAGCTTCAGAGCGGAGCCGCCCTTCTGCTGAAGAAGTCCTTCCCGGAGAAGTTCGCCCGGGTTCCGGAGAGTGCCCTCCGCGACCTGTTTGAGGAGGCCGTCGGAAAATCGCAATTCTATGAGATCCGCTCGCCGGCGGGCATCGTGGTCTACACGGCCCTGCTGTTCCTGCTTGGCTGGAGGTTTGACGAGGATCCGCAGCTTCCGACGCTGGCGCAGATCCTTCGCCAGCCGGTGCAGCCCGGTTCGGGGGCGCCGAAAGAAAGAAGGCTGTACGAGGCCTTCATCGCCCTCGTGGACCGGTTTCTGGCGTGGAAAGAGAAGGGTGCCGTGAATGGGTGACCGGGAAAAAGTAGTCGACAGCGCCAAGAAAGAGCCCGACCTGCCGAAGGACTCCCCTTCGGTCAATTGCTCTCCCAAAACCGGTGGCATTGAATGGAAGAAGGCGCCTGGCGCCACTGACGAAGACCTGAAGGCCGCTCAAAAGATGTGGGAAGACGCCAAGAAGCGGCGCCTGCCGGACGGGACCAAGCCGAAGACCGTCGAAGCGATGGAAGCCCTGGAGAACAGCGACAAGAAGACGGTCCTGGAAATCGGGCCGGGCGGCAACAGTACAACTCCCGGATCTTGGACCGACGCGGCGGATCCGAAGAAGGGTTCCGGTTCGACCATCAAGTTCGACCCCAACAAGAAAGGGAACCTGTCGGACGGCACGGAGCGCGATCCGGAGTGCTCGCTCGCGCACGAAGCCGTGCACGCCAGTGAGATGTCCCAGGGTGCTCTTACGGGGGAGGTAAAAGACATGGAGATCCGGGCGACCGGCGCCGAGAATGAGGCGCGCAAGGCCAAGGGATTGCCGCAACGGAAGAAGTATGGCGCGTGGGACATCCCGCAGAAGTGACGATGAGGAGAATGCTCGATGAGCAATCGGTACATGACCACTCACAATGATTGGGATTCGAACCTGATCGTGCCCTTGGTGGTCGCCAGTTTCGGCGACACCAAGATCTATGCCGATCCCACCTGGGGCATCAAGATCCGTCAGGTGATGGCGGATGGGAGAGTCGTCCCTGCCGAGCCGCATAAGGCTCTTTTCGACGACGTCAACTTCTCCAAAATCGATATCGGCCAGGCTTCGTTTGTCTACAGGGTTCGCTTCCTCGATTTTTTCTTCGCCAAGACCTTCACTGAGTCCTCGTGGGAACTGGAGAAGTACACGCTTCCGCGAGCCGCCAAGCTGATTCGCATCGAGTACCAGTTGCGCGAATCCAACGAACGTCTCGGCCCGGCGCTGATCCTTGAGTCCCGCCTGGTCGGCTGACGCGATCACGCTCCCGGTATCGCCGCGACCGGGGGGATCGATCGGGCGGGGTTCAGAAACTAAACCCGAACTGGGCGTAGGTGTTGATCCAGTGATCCCGGGTGCGGATGGCGGGGACGGCGGCCAGCGCGTCGCCTGCCGTGTGGCCGCGGTAGACTCTGGAGGTAACCCCGACACTGAAGTGCTGCGCGCGGTCCACGTAAGCGCTCACCCCGGCCAGCGCATAGTAGCCCCAGCCGTCGCGGGTGCTGCACACCGGGCAGTCCACGTGGAAGTCCTCGCTGGGCTGATGTAGAAGCTCGCTGTACCGCAGGTACGCGCCGCCGCCCCCGCCCGAGACCAGCAGCCGTCCCCCCGCCAGTGGAAGGATCGCGCGCCCGCCGAACGGGAAGAAGAACTGGAAGTCCCGGATGCGCAACGGCCCGATGCCCGTACTCAGATAGTCGTGGACGTCCGCTCCACCGAACACGGTCTCGAATCCCGCATCGATCTGGAAATATCGCTGGAAACGGTAGCCGTAGCCCACCGAGATTCCGGGCCGGTTGAGAAACAGCCCGTTCAGGTCGCCGCGGGGCTGGGCGGCGCCGAGACCGAAGGTGAAGTTGTGGTGCGGATAAAAGGATTGGGCCGGCAGGCCCGCCGGCACGGCAAGAATCGCGATAGCTAAGATTGTTGGCTTCACTCGCAGATTCAGACGCGCCAGTGCGGGAACGAGTTTCAACGAGTCAGTTGCCGGTTCACCTGGCGCGGCGTGAACCGCGGAGATGGACCCAGCTCCCAACGCCCGCCACCAGCGCCGCCAGGACGAAGCACAACGCGGTGGAGAGGCTGCCCCCGCCGGGGCCGAAGCCATACGAGCTGAAGAAGTACCCGCGGACCAGCAGCACCAGCACGGCCGCGTTCCACAGCACGAAGAGCACCGGCAGAATCCTTTTCAGGGCCAGCGCGGCGATGATGAGACCCGCCAGCCCGGAGAACAACAGCCACCAGGTGAGCGCCGCGCCCTGCCAGGGAAGTATCTCGATCGTCAGGTTATGGCCGCCGGACCAAGCCAGGATCGAGGCCGCCAGTATGAATGCCATCAACAGGATGTGAAACAGAAAGCTGAAGACTCGCAGAACCACTCCCACGACTCGCACCGGAGACCCTCCTGCCGCGGCTCGGCCAACCTGCCGACGCTGGGACATGCCATTGTAGCAGTCCGGCCTTTCCTTTGCTTTCAACGCGCTGGACCGTTAGAATAAGAGGTGGAGCATCAGGGCGGTCGAATTATGTCCAGTCAGCCGGCGCTCACCCCCCGGGAACGAGAAGTTCTCTACTCGATTGTGGAGACCTACATCGCCACCGGCGAGCCGGTCGCTTCCAGAACCATCTCGCGATGTCGCAAGGACTCTCTGAGCCCCGCGTCCATCCGCAACGTGATGGCGGATCTGTTCGAGGAAGGCTACCTGGCCCAGCCGCATACCTCCGCAGGGCGGATTCCAACCGAGAAGGCCTTTCGAGTGTATGTTCAGTCCCTCACTGCGGGCCGCCGCGCCGTCCTGGACCTGGAACGACTTCGGGCCGATCTGAGCGAAGCGGAGTCGCTGTCCGGCCGCGTCGAGTGTTCTTCGCACGTGCTGACCGAGATCACCCATAACATCGGGATTGCCGCCGCCATTCCGGCTTCCAGCCAGACGCTGGACCGGGTGGAACTGATCAAGCTCGTGGACCGGCGCGTCCTGATGGTGGTGGTCACGCGCGACCGCATGGTGCGCGACCGGGTGGTGTCCCTCCACGAGGACATTTCTCAGGATGACTTGAATTCCATCCGCAACTATTTGAACGAGAACTTTGGCGGCTGGGTCCTCCCGGACGCGCGCCAGGAGCTCCGGCACCGGCTCGAACAGGAGAGCGCCGCCTACGACGCCATCCTCAAACGGCTCACGGTGCTTTACGGGAAGGGACTGCTGGATATCGAGTGGGCGCCCGAGATCTACATGGAAGGCGCCTCCAACCTAGTCGGCCTGGACCTCCATCTCACCCGGGAAAAGATGCGGGAGTTGTTCCAGACGCTGGAGGAGAAGAAACGGATGCTCCAGTTGCTGGACCGGTTTCTGGAGCAGCCTTCGGGCGAGCTTGGCGTGCAGGTCGGCCTGGGCGACGCCCACCCGGCGATGAAGGCGCTTTCCCTCATCGGCCTCAAAGTGGTTCTGGCCGGCGGGCTGTCCGCCAAAATCGCTGTGCTGGGCCCCATCCGCATGGACTACGGGCGGGTGATGTCCGCCGTCTGGCAGGTGGGCAGCGCGTTTCGAGAAGCTGTGGGTTAGGGAGCTTCGAGCGATTGGCAAAATGAGCGAAGAGAAGCAATTCACGGAGTCTGCGGACGCCGTTCCGGAGCCGGCTGCGGGAACCGATTTGGCTGAGGTGACCGAGCCCGCTGCCTTGTTAGCGGCCATTACGGCCGAACGCGATCAACTGGCCAAAGAGAAGGCGGATCTCTACGACCAGTTCCTGCGTCGCAGCGCCGAGTTCGAGAATCTCCGCCGGCGCTCCCAGCGGGAGCGCTCGGAAATCCTGGAGTTCGCTGGAATGGAGGCGGTCCGCGAACTGCTCCCCATCCTCGACGATTTCGAGCGCGCCCTCAAGGCCCCGTCCTCCGGCAAGGAGCATGCCAAGGGCATGGAGCTGATCTACAACCGGCTGTTCAATGCCCTGCGAAAAATCGGCCTGGAGCCGCAGGTCGCCGAAGGACAGAAGTTCGATCCCAACGTGCACCACGCCGTCGAGACCGTCGTGACCGGCAAAGTGGAGGACCACACGGTCGTCCAAGAGCTTCAGAGAGGGTACAATTTCAAAGGACGGCTATTGCGACCCGCGATGGTGAAGGTCGCGGTCCAGCCGTAGCCCTGTAGCGGTGACCATGCGCGATTACTACGAGGTTCTGGGAGTCGGCCGCAATGCCTCCGAGCAGGAGCTGAAGAGCGCCTACCGGCAGGCGGCGCTCAAGTTCCACCCGGACCGCAACCCGGACAACAGAGAGGCCGAGGAAACCTTCAAGGAGGCGGCCGAAGCCTACAGCGTGCTCAGCGATCCTCAGAAGCGCGCCGCCTACGACCAGTACGGGCACGCCGGCGTGTCGCGCGTGGCCTCCTCCGGTTTCGACCCCAACACCTTCGCCGACTTCAGCGATATTCTGGGCGACTTCTTCGGCTTTGGCGACCTGTTCGGAGGCCCCGGCGGCCGCCGGCGCACGCGCGCGCAGCGTGGCGACGATCTGCGCTACGACCTCGAGCTGAGCTTCGAAGACGCCGTGCACGGCATGGCCGCCGAGATCCAGATCCCGCGGCAGGAGGTTTGTCACCGCTGCCTCGGCAAGGGCGCCGAGCCGGGCGATCTGGCTGCCTGTTCCGCTTGCCGGGGTCGCGGGGATATGATCTACCAGCAGGGCTTCCTTTCCATCCGGCGGACCTGCTCGCAATGCGGCGGCGCCGGCCAGGTCGCCCGCAAGGCCTGCCCGCAGTGCCGCGGCCAGGGATACACCACCTCGCCGGACAAGCTCAAGGTCAATATTCCTGCCGGCGTGGATAACGGTACGCGGCTGCGGCTCTCGGGCAAGGGGCAGCCCGGCGCGAACGGCGGCCCTCCGGGAGACCTCTACGTCTTCGTCAAGGTGGAGGAGCACCCGGTTTTCGAGCGCCGAGACAAAGACCTCCACTGCACCATCCCGATCAACGTCGCGCAGGCCGCCTTGGGCGTCGAGATCGAGGTCCCTACTCTCGACGGCGCCCAGTCGCTGAAGATCCCCGAGGGAACCCAGACCGGAGCCACCTTCCGGCTGCGCCACCAGGGAGTTCCCGACGTGGACGGCCACGGACGCGGTGACCTCTACGTGCACGTGCAGATCAAAGTGCCCCCCAAGCTGACCCGCGAGCAGCGCAAGCTCTTCGAGCAGCTCAAGGAAACCCTGCCCGCCGAGAACAAGCCCAGCGAACGCGGCCTCTTCGAGAAGGTCAAAGACTACTTCATGTAGGGGCAGCCTGCGCATCCGCCGTGCGGATCGCGCCCTACAGCGACGCCGTAGCTGTGTTATAGCTGATAGTCGGTAACCCAGATGAAAATCACCCGGGTGGATTCCTTTCTGATGTCGTATCCGCTTGCCGAGCCCCTCAAGATGCGGTTCTACGGCGGTGAGCGGACCGTTCTGAAGCGGGATGCCATGCTGATTCGCATCCAGGCCGACAACGGGCTGGTGGGGTACGCGCCCGGACAGGGAAGCGAGAAGGCGAACCGAGCCATCCAGGAGACCATTGCCCCGTTCCTGGAAGGGCGAACGCTGGCGGATCCGGATGCGCTGCGGGTGCTGTTCCTGCATGGCCCCGGAGGGGACCCGGAACTGGCCAAGGTCTACTGCTCGGTGGAAGTCGGACTCTACGACCTGGTGGGGAAGGCGCTGGGGGTGCCCGTCTCCGAGTTGCTTGGCGGGCGGGTGCGGGACCGCCTCCGGCTCTACGGCAGCGCCGGGATGTACATGGCGCCGGAGAAGTATGCGGAGGAAGCGGCGGCGATCGCCGAAATGGGCTTTACCGCCTATAAGATGAGGCCGGCGCTCGGTCCGGAGAAGGACGTCGAGACAGTGGCGCTGATGCGCCGGGCGGTGGGACCGGATGTCGAACTGATGGTGGACGCGCATGCCTGGTGGCGGATGGGCGACCTCAGCTATTCGTTTGAGACGGTCGAACAGGTGGCGCAAGGGATGGCGCCGCAGCGCATCCTCTGGCTGGAGGAGCCCTGGCTGCCCGATGACCACGAAGCCTACCACCGGCTGAAGGAAAAGGGGTACGTTCCGCTGGCCAGCGGGGAACACGAGCCCAACGACGACGGCTTCATCGACCTGATCCAGTCGCGCAGCGTCGACTACGCGCAGATGGACGTGGTGTGCCAGGGAGGATACCCAACCGGGCGCTTGATCCTCACCGAGATTGCGCGAGAAGGTCTGCGGTTCGCCTTCCATAGCTGGGGGACGGCGCTGGAGCTGGTGGCGGCGGCGCAGTTGGGCATCTGCTGGCCGGAAATGGTGGTGGAGTGGCTGGAGTACCCCTGCTACTCGGGCTTTGACCGCGTGGGAATGTACCCGTTCCCGCTGGCCGAGGAGATTCTCGCCGCGCCGCTCGAGATCGAGCGGGGTGACCTGATCGTGCCCCGGGAACCCGGGCTGGGGGTCAAGGTGAACGAGAGCGTGATGGAACGGTATCCCTGGATTCCCGGACCGTGGACGCATTTCACCCTGGAGTCGCCGGCGGAAACCTGGTACGTGAGCTCGGACCACAGTGTGAAGTGGGAGGGACGGGCGAGGGACAGTTAACATACTACTAGACCGTACCAGTACGCCCTTTCGCGGCTGAACCCTTGTATCCCGAGCCAGTCTGTGGCAAATTGCCGATTGTCGCCTATTGTGCGCCACGGAGGGAACGCATGACTGCCAGGCGGTTGGTGTGGGTTCTGGTCTTTGTGGTTATGATTTCCGGGCTCCATCGAATCGCCCTAGCGGCGATCCGATGACCGTGAATTCCTTCTCTACTACCTTGCGCATGTTTGAAGTTCTCCCGCTTAGGGTTGCATTGAGGATCAGCGAGTCTTAGCCCGCGTCCAAGCGCAGTGCCTAACGTGCCGCCCGGCCGTCCGGGCGGCTCTTTCTTGGCGGGCCTTGGGTTTCTGATATCCTGGTTTCCTCAGCATGTGGATTGAATTCGTTGGGGGCTCCGTTTGCGCCGCAGCCGCGCTGATGACCTACGGGGTCCGATCGCGCTCTTCCAATATGTTCGCTCCGTCGGTGTGGCGCGGGGCGCCGGACCGCCGGGCGATCGCGCTGACCTTCGACGACGGGCCCAGCGAATCCACGCCCCAGCTATTGGAGGTGTTGGTGCGGGAGGGCGTCCAGGCGACCTTTTTTCAGTGCGGAGCCAACATCACTCGACTCCCGGGGATCTCGCGCCAAGTGGTGGAGGCCGGGCATGAGATTGGCAACCATAGCCATTCCCACCCGCGCTTCTACTTGCGGTCGGCGGCGTTCATGGAAGCGGAGATCGCGCGCGCGCAAGCGGTGATCGAGGATGTGACCGGCAGGGCGCCGGTGCTGTTTCGCGTTCCCTTCGGCGCCCGGTGGTTCGGGCTGGGAGGGGTGCAGAAGCGCCTCCGGCTGCAAGGCGTGATGTGGACGGCGATCGCTTTGGATTGGAAGTTGAGCGCTGGCGCGATTGTGAGACGCTTGCTCGGGGCCGCTGGGAACGGCGCTATACTCTGCTTGCACGATGGCCGGGAACTACAGTCCCGGCCCGATGTCCAAGAGACGCTGGAGGCCGTACCCCGCCTCATCCCCGAGCTGCGGGCCCGGGGCTTTCATTTTGAGACTGTGAGCCAAATACTATGTCCGACGAGTTGATCCAGAGAATCATCTCCTGCATCGCGGAGAGCCAGAAGATCCCCCGTGAGAATATCACCCTCGACAGCACCTTCGAGGAGTTGGGGATCGATTCCCTGGATGGGGTGAACATCCTGTTCTTGCTCGAAAACGAGTTCAACATCAACATCCCGGACGAAGGGGTTCAGGGGATTCGGGGCGTCCGGCAGATGGTGGAAGCGCTGGAGAAGCTGTTATCCGGCGGGGCGAATACTGGCGCCGTGGCGCAGTCCTGAATCATGGGGCGCCGGCGCGTAGTCATTACGGGGATCGGGGTCGTATCGGCGCTGGGCCGGGACGCGCGGGAGTTCTGGCAGGCTTTGGTCGAGGGCCGGCCGGGGATCGGCCCCATCACTTTGCTCGACATGAGCGCGATGCGCTTCCAGAACGGCGCGCAGGCGCGGAGTTTCAACCCCGCCGAACACTTCCAACAGAAGGAGCTGGACTTCCTGGATCGCTTCGCGCAGTTTGCGGTGGTGGCGGCGCGCGAGGCGGTGCGGGACGCCGGGGTGGAATGGACGGCCGGTCTGAGGGAGCGCTCGGCCATAGTGACCGGCTCGTGTGTGGGCGGGAAGGCATCCGAAGACGAAGGCTTCCAGACCCTGTACTTGCTCCGCAAGCCGCGCGTGAATCCGCTGACCATCCCGCGCACGATGGGGAACGCCGGGGCGAGTTACGTCTCGATGGAGACCGGCATTTGCGGGCCGACGTACACCGTCTCGACGGCGTGCTCTTCGGCGAACCACGCCATCGGGCAGGCGTTCTGGATGGTTCGGGACGGGATCGTGGAGCTGGCCCTGACGGGGGGCAGCGAAGCTCCCTTCAGCATGGGCCACCTCAAGGCTTGGGAGGCGATGAGGGTGGTCGCGCCGGATACCTGCCGGCCGTTCTCGAAGGACCGGCGGGGCATGATACTGGGCGAGGGCGGGGCCATGATGGTGCTGGAGCCGCTCGAGGCGGCGCAGGCGCGCGGGGCGCGGATCTATGCCGAGATCGTGGGATTCGGCATGTCCTCGGATGCGCACCACTTGACGCAGCCATCCGTGGAAGGCCCGGCGCGGGCGATTCGCGCCGCGCTCGCCGACGGGGGCCTGGCGCCTGAGCAGATCGGCTACATCAACGCGCACGGGACGGCGACCCCGGCCAACGATCCGACCGAGGTCGCGGCAGTACGCGCGGCGCTGGGAGCGCAGGCCGAGCGGCTCGCCATCAGCTCCACAAAATCCATGCACGGGCACGCCCTCGGGGCGGCGGGGGCGATCGAGGCCATTGCCACCGTGCTGGCGCTGCGCGAGGGCGTCCTGCCCCCCACCGCGAACTTCACCACACCCGACCCGCTGTGCGACCTCGACGTCGTGCCCAACCAGGCCCGCCGCGCCGAAGTCGAATGCGCCCTCTCGAACTCCTTCGCCTTCGGCGGGCTCAACGCCGTCCTGGCCTTCCGGCGCTGGGAGGGGTAGCCCGCGCTCAGCGGGCAGCCGCGCGGCCCGGAGGCACAACGCCAGGGACGCGCTCGGCCATCACCAGGCTGAAGAGCTGCTCCCAGCTTGCGATGATCACCCGTGCGCCGTCCGGGGAAATGCCGAAGGACTCCGTGGTGCGCTCGGGGTCGAAACCCACCAGGGGGCGGCGGCTGCGGGCGGTATCCCGGCCTGGGATGAAATCCTGGACGTAGACGCCGTTCACGCTTTTAACATCCTGACCGATGAAAGCAATGGCCCGGCCGTCGGGCATCCAGCGGGCGCGCCCCAGGGCGAGGCCGGGCTTGCCGGCTGGAACGCCGATACGGATCTCGAACGGGACGGAAGCGCCGGTGGCCACCTCGGCAACCCGCAGGGAGACTCGCTCCGTCAGGTAGTCGGCGCAATAGACGACGTAGCGGCCGTCGGGCGAGACCTCCGGATAGGCGTAGTTGCCGGGGACGATCCGGGTGGCCTCCGCGCCGTCGGCACGGATCTTCCAGAGGCCCTCCTTCGCCGGGTTGGTGGAGGCGTAGACGATCCAGCGGCCGTCGGGAGTGGGCGTGGGGTTCTCCGCATCCACGCCATCGTGCGTCAACTGGCGCGCGCCGGTTCCGTCGGCGTCGGCCACCCAGATCTCGAAGTGGCCGGTGCGGTTGGAGCTCCACAGGATCTGGCGGCCGCCCTCGGCGAAGACGGGGTCCCAATCCTCGGCCTCGTCCTCGGTCAACCGCCGCACCACCTCGGACTTGGTCGAGACTTCCCAAAGGTCGAGATTGCCGCTGCGATTGGAGGAGAACACCACCCACTCGCCATCGGGTGAATAGGCCGGCTGGCGGTCGTTGGCCTGGCCACGAGTGAGCCAGCGGCCGGGAGGCGTGCCGGGCGCGACCTCGCGCAGGCTGGCTCGCGGGGAACAGGTGTCGAAGACCAGCCGGCCGGGCCCCACAATGTCGAGCAGCGTGCTGCTGTCGGGGCTCCAGGAGATCTTCTCGGCCTGGCCGGTGCGGACGTTCTGGCGGATGATATTAGCGGTTCCGGCGTTGGTGCCGAGACCGCCTTCCAGCGCCGATTCGTTCTGGAAGTAGATGACTTCTTCGCGGCCGCTCCAGGCCAGCGAGGAGATGGCAAAGCCGGCGCGTGGCGTCAGGATGGAGCGCTTCTCGCCGCCATCGGCGTCGACCAGGAAGATGGGGTGCAAGGCGCCCGATTGCGCCAGTTCCGTCGCCGCGAGACGGCTTCCGTCCGGGCTCCAGCGGATGTGCGACAGCTTCTGGTCGTGCACGGCGATCTCTCTGGGGGCCGAACCGTCGGCGGAGACCAGACCGACGGCGGAGGTGAGTTTGCCGCTCGCCGTCTTCCAGCGCAGAAAGGCGATGCGGTACCCGTCCGGGGACCAGTCGCCCTCGACCGCGTCGTCGACCACTTTGCGGGGCTCGCCGCCCAGCGCGTCGACGCGGTAGAGAGAACTGCGGCCGTTCTCGGTGCGCGTGAACAGGATCACGAGGCCGGCCGGAGCGAATCGCGGGAAGTCGTCCGGGCCGGAAGTGAGCGGGCGCTCCTCGCCGCCGGGGAGTCGCTTGATCCAGATGCGAGCCCGCCCGTCGCGATCGGAGGTGAAGGCTATGAAGCGGCCGCTGGAAGACGCCGCGGGCGAATAGTCGTGGCCCGAATAGGTGAGATATCGGAAGGTGGGGGGCTGGATGGCGGCGGGGCGGGCGAGCCAGAAAGTCAAAATGGCGCCAGCGAGAAGGCCGCCCAGGGCGGCGAGCGCGAGATGTAGGCGCCGGGCCGGCGCACGCGATTTCGGGGGAGCGGCGAACGAGGGTGCACTTGCCTCGGAGGCTCCGGTGAGCGCATCGAGGGCGAAACCGAGATCGCGCGCGGACTGGAAGCGGTCCTCCGGGTTCTTCTCCAGGCAGTGGCTGGCGACGCGCTCCAGGCCGGGCGGAACCGCGCGGCCGATGGCGGCGAAATCGGGCGGCTCGTCCTTGAGAATGGCGTTCATCAACTCCACGGTGGTGTCGCCGGAGAACGCGTGCTTGCCGGTGAGCATCTCGTAGAGGATGATGCCGAAGGCGAAGATGTCGGAGCGATGGTCGGCGGCCTGGCCACGGAGCTGCTCGGGGGACACGTAGCCGAGGGTGCCGAGAACGATGCCGGGCTCGGTATGGGCCAGAACGGTGTCCCCGGGGGAGGCGGCTCCGGGGAGGACGATGAGCTTGGCGAGGCCGAAATCCAGGATCTTGACGTGCCCGTCGCGGGTAAGGAAGATGTTCGCGGGCTTGAGGTCGCGATGGACGACACCTTTGTCGTGGGCGGCGCCGAGGCCGCGAGCGATCTGGATGGCGTAGTCTATGGCCTTGCGCGGGGGCAGCGGGCCGGCGTCGAGGCGCTGGTGCAGCATTTCGCCCTCGAGCAACTCGACGACGACGTACGGCGAGCCCTCGTAGGATCCGAAGTCGTAGACCGTGATGAGATTCGGATGGTTCAGCATCCCCGCCGCCCAGGCTTCCTGCTCGAAGCGGCGCAGGCGGTCCGGGTCGTGCGCGAAAGCGGGCGGGAGCACCTTGATGGCAACGTCCCGGCGGAGCCGGGAATCGCGCGCGCGGTAAACCTCCCCCATGCCGCCCGCGCCGATCAGCGCGACGACCTCGTAAGGCCCCAGTTGTTTGCCGGCTGAGAGAGTGGGAGTCAACGCGGAATTATAGCGTGAATCCGGCGCGCCTCGCCAACCGCCTCCAGGCGAATCTCGATGTGGCCCGGGGGCCACAGGGGCGGGAAGCGCTCGCCCCACTCCACCAGGATCACGGCATCGCGGTCCAGCAGCTCGTCCAACCCGTTCGGTGAAGAGTTTCACTGGGCGAAAGGCGAGCCAGATACTGGACACGTGAATCCTACGTTCACTGGCTACGTGGAACACAATCCCGTAAACCAGGATTGGTCGTGTCTTGAGACGGTCCGGCGGACCATCGAGATCACCTGGGAGACGGTGCTAGGGTTATTGGGTTTCAACGCGGCAAGCAGACGGCCCTTGCTGGTTTCATTTGCGAAAGTAGGAAGAGAATAGGAAGAACAACCCTCCGGCTATCACGAACAACGCCCAAGGGAGCGTGTCGTCATGCGGCGCCCAAGGAAGGCCGTAGCGTGGTTGTTGGACCAACCATACTCCTAGCGCAAGGAACAACAGTCCGACTACCAGTCCCACATTGCGCTGCCGCGTCCGAGGTGACATCGGGAATGGATGTCCGCACTTTGGACACCTTGTTGCCTGGGTGGAAACCGAAATCTTGCAGGCGGGACATTCTGTGAGCGCCGTCTGCTCGTGCGGTGCGTCCTGCGCAGTCGGCGCATTCTGTTGCAGCTTCCTCTTTCGCTGCATGGGTAGAATCACGAAGAAGTAGAAGATTGCGAAAATCAGGAGAAAAGGCAGAACACTCATTCGGAGACTCCTCGTCCGGCTCGGTCGGTGCGTTCGGCGCGCAGACCGGCATGCTCCAAGCCCGTGCAAGCGGTAGTTCCCTCCGTGCCGATGTAGGCATGAAGGCCGCGCAAGTCAACTGGAGTTTCGCTTCTGGCTCGGCGTTATCCCATCCCACCACGCTCTTGCCCTCACTGGTCGTTGGGGACTACGGTGCAACTGATTCGTTTGGGATTGTACGAAGCCTCACTCTGTGCTCCAGCGAGGCCGGCACCCGACATAAGTCCGGCCCAGCCCCCTGCCGGTTCGGTGTCCGGGGCATTTCCGTAAAAGAACCATCGCCCCTTCCGCTCGGACAGCGGAACCGTGATCACAGAGCTAGTGAGCGACGCGCAACCCGAGTACCATTCGGACCAACCGCGAAAGCTGTTGAAATCGCGGATGGAGTTACATTGAATCAGAATATTGCCACTCCACTCGTAGCCGTTCAGTCTATCTGCGTCCGTGATACCGTTGGATCGTGTTGAAACGGAGAGTCCCCTGATCTCACTAAACGAGGTGCCTATTCGCCCTGGCACAGCCCCCAAATAGGAGTTTCCACAACGGGAAAACGACTTGTCCACGAACCGTTGAGCGGCGTCAGCCTCAGAACGCAGAAGCGAGCAACCTGCGAGGCAAACGACGGCAAGAGAGAAGACCGATATGCGAAGCACATTCACCTCCGTTGCGCAGGTCCATCCAAAGTTGAACCTCTGAGCGTATCCGCTGAAGCCGATCCTTCTCGCCTTCCAGGGCCGTGACGGCCTTCGTCCTCCGACCGAGGATCTCCGTCTTGCCATCCTGGCCAGCACCGATTATACATCCAACCCTGTCCATTGGAGTCGTTTGACCGCTCCGGAAAACTCAGCCCGCTTGCCCGTCCCCGAGACTGCTGAGCGTGATCCGGCGCGCCTCGCCAACCGCCTCCAGGCGAATCTCGATGTGTTCCGCCGGCCACAGGCGCGGGAAGCGCTCGCCCCACTCCACCAGGATCACGGCATCGCGGTCCAGCAGCTCGTCCAGGCCGAGCGTGCGCACCTCGCGCTCGTTCTCGATGCGGTAGAGATCGATGTGATACACGCGCTCGCCGTATTCGTGAATCAGGGTGAAGGTGGGGCTGGAGACCTCGTCGGGCGAGGCCGCGCCGAGGCCCTTCACGATCCCCTTGGCCAGCATGGTCTTGCCCGCGCCCAGGTTGCCGATGAGCAGAACCACGCACCGCCGGGGGAGTTGCCGCGCGATCTCTTCGCCCAGCGCGATGGTCTCTTCCTCGGACGCGGTCTCAAAGACACTCATGCATCGCCGCCGGGTAGAAGCGCAGCAGGTCGGTCGCGATCAGGCCCTTCTCGCCCAACTCCGCCGCGCCCAGCTCGCCCGCCCGCCCGTGCACGTAGACCGCCGCGGCCACGGCGGAGTCGGCCTCATCCAGGCTTTGCGCCAGGAAGCCCGCAATCGTGCCCGTCAGGATGTCGCCGGCGCCGCCGGTGGCCAGCGCGGGCGTGCCGGTCGGATTGATCCACACGCGCCCGTCGGGAAAAGCGATCAACGTGCGGCAGCCCTTGAGCACCAGCGTCACCTCGCGCTCCATGGCGAACGCGCGGGCCACCCCGACGCGGTCGGCCTCGACCTCCGCCGTGGTTTTCCCGGCCAGCCGCCCCATCTCGCCCGGGTGCGGCGTCAGGATGCGCAGGCGGCCGCGGCCTGAGAACTGCCCTCCGGCGAGCGCATTCAACCCGTCGGCGTCGATCACCATCGGGTGAGGGAACTCCGCCACGATGCGCCGCACCGTGTCGGCGGTCTCCGGGAACGTGCCCAGCCCCGGGCCGATGGCCACCACATCCTTGCCTTCGGCGATCTTCGTAAGCAGGTTGTAGTCGAAACTGCTCAACGAAATTGATCGGGTCTCGGTTTCGGGCAGCGGCTCCGTCATGAGTTCCGCGCAGTGCGAGGCGATCACCGGAATCGCCGACTCCGCCGACGCCACCGTGACCAGCCCCGCGCCCGACCGCAGCGCCGCCATGCCAGTCATGGCCGCCGCGCCGGTCTTCCCGCGCGATCCGGCCACCACCAGCACGTGCCCGAAATCGCCCTTGTGCGCCCAAGGCTTGCGCGGGCCGAACAGGTCCCGGAACAGCGCCGGCTCGACCAGCGACAGGAAAATCGAATCGTCCCGCTCGTAAAGTGACGGCGGGCTGCCGATGGCCGCGACGCGCAGTACGCCCACCCTCTCAAAATTCGGCGCCAGCACCTGCCCGGCCTTGGGCGCGGTGAAAGTCACGGTGTAATCCGCGCGCACCGCTTCGCCCTCCGTCTGGGCAGTGTCGCTCGCCAGGCCCGAGGGAATGTCGACGGCGACCACCTTGGCCCGTGGGAAGCCGGAATTCACCTCGCGGATCCACTCCCGCATCGGACCTGTCGCCGGCCCCTTGAGCCCGGTGCCGAGCAGCGCATCCACCACGATG
This sequence comes from Bryobacteraceae bacterium, assembly GCA_050008465.1. Classification (GTDB taxonomy): domain Bacteria; phylum Acidobacteriota; class Terriglobia; order Bryobacterales; family Bryobacteraceae; genus Fen-330. The sequence goes on along the minus strand of JBEKMO010000035.1, from coordinate 31,639 downwards.
GTTGCGTCGCGCATCTCGCCAGTGATCGCGCGCGCGATCGGGCAGCCGCACGCTGTCAGCATGCGGAAGTTCTCGAGCGCTTCGCCTTTCAGTTCCTCCGGCTCGCCGGCCAGAACCACGTGCAGCGCGCGCGGCCGGATGCGGGTGAAGAGCTGCCGCGCCACCACCATGCCGTCGCCGCCGTTGTTGCCCTTGCCGCACAGGATCGCGATGTGGTGCCGGATGAGCGGCGCGAAGGTCTCGGCCAGGAACTCCACCACGCGGTGGCCGGCGTTTTCCATCAGCACGATTCCCGGGATGCCGAGCTCAATGGTGCGGCGGTCCACCTCCCTCATCTGTGCCGCGGTCAGGACTTTCATGCGTGCACCTCCGCCAGCAGCGCCTCCAGCTTGCGCAGGTCCTCGTGCTCGCCCATCGCGATGAGAAAATCGCCGGACTCGAGCGCCGCGTCCGCCGGCGGGTTGAACAGCATTTTCCCCTCGGCCTTCCGAATGGCGAGTACGATGACGCCCAGGTCGCGCCGGAGCTGCACCTGCTTGAGCGACTTGCCCACCAGTTCGCTTCCCGCGGACACCCGCACCTGCTCCAGGCCCACGTCCAGGCCGACGTCCTGCGAAGCGACATCCAGGAACTGGACCACGTGCGGCCGCACCAGCGACAGCGCCAGTTGATGGCCCGCGTGCCGGTACGGGGCGAACACCGTGTCCGCGCCCGCCCGCCGCAGCTTCTGTTCGGATTGGTCCTCGTTGGCCCGCGCCGCCACTTTCAGGCCCGGGTTCAGGCCCTTGGCCGACAGAATCAGGAACAGGTTGTCGGCGTCGGTGGCCAGCGCCGCAATCAGGCCTTTGGCGCGGCTCACGCCCAGCTCGGCCAGCGTCTGGTCCTGCGTCGAGTCCCCCAGAGTCGCCAGCATGCCCTCGCGGATCGCCTGCTCGACCCTGTCCGGATTCCGGTCCACCACCACCAACGGTACGCCGGCCCGCTGCAACTCGCCGGCGGCGCTCCGTCCCACGCGGCCAAAGCCGCACACGATATAGTGCTTCTCTAGCTTGTCGATCATGCGTTTGACCCGCCGTTTGCCGAAAAACTCGCCCAATTCGAGGGCGATGACCGTTTGCGTCATCACGCCGATGGCGAAGAACATTGTGGTAACGCCAAACACGATCAGGAAGGAATTGAAGACCCGTCCCGCGTGGCTCAAGCGGCGGATTTCGCTGTAGCCCACGGTCGTGATGGTGGTCAGCGTCATGTAGAACGCGTCGAAAGGCGGATAGCCTTCGATGATGGTGAATCCGATCGTGCCGATGGCGAGGGTCAGCGCGATGGCCAGCCCGAGATAGAGGAAACGGCGCTTCAGCGGGCTCATGACAGCCTCAGATCCTCCTCGCCAGCAGCAGCGTCATGTCGTCCTGAAGCTCCGGGGAACCGGTCCATTGGCGCACCGAATCCATCACCACCGTGACGATCTCCCCGGTGTCGCGCTCGGAGTTCTTGACGATGACTTCAGTGAGCCGGTCCTCGCCGAACATCTCCCCGAACTCGTTTTCGGGCTCGGTGATGCCGTCGGTGAAACAGGCCAGCAGATCGCCGGGCTCCAGACGCACCGAGCTCTCTGCGTACTCCGAGAAGGCAAACGCGCCCACGACGGTTCCGGTGACCTCCAGACGGGACGCCACGCCGTTGTGCACCAGGATGGGCGGGAGATGCCCGGCATTGGTGTAGTTCATCCAGCCGGTTTCGTCGTCGTAGATGGCGAAGTAGAAGGTGGCGAATTTCTCCGGCGGAGTGTAGGCGTAAAGCTGCTGGTTCAGCCGGGACACCAGCGCGGCCGTGGACAGCGCCACGTACTGCCCGCCGTCGCCCCCCGGGGCGGCCAACTCCCGTTCCGCCCGCAACTGCGTGCGCATCGTGGATTGCACCGTCGCCATCAGCAGCGCGGCCGAGATCCCCTTGCCGGCTACGTCGCCAATGGCCAGCGCGATCTCGGAGCCGTGGAGATTGAGGTAGTCGTAGTAGTCGCCCGACACCAGGCGCGCCGGCGTGCAGGCCGCCGTGAGCCGCAGCGTCTTCGAGACCGGCGTGCTCTTGGGGAAGAGCTGGTTCTGCACCTCGTGCGCGATCTCCAGCTCCGACTGCAACCGCTCCTTCTCCTTGGCCACCTCTACCAGGCGCTCCAGGTTCTCGGTCATGCGGTTGAACGAGTCGCTCAACTCGGCGAGTTGATCGTTGCCCTGCACCTCGATGCGGTGCGAGAAAACGCCCTCGCGCACGCGCTGGGTGCCGACATAGAGGCTGTGCACCGCGCCCGTGATCGTCCGCGTGAGCCGGATGCCGATCACCACCGACACCAGCTCCACCACCAGGAACAGAGCCAGAAAGAACGAGAGTAACAGGCCCGTCAGGGACGCCGCCCCGAAACCTTGCGTCCACTCGCCCTGCTGGCCAAACACCGTCTGCAGCACCGCCGAGTAGCGCGTCACCACAATCAGCGCCGGGTTCTGCGTCTGGCCCGGCGCATCCCACACCGCCACCTTCAACGGCACGATGTAAGAGACCTCCAAATCGAATGCGTTCGCCGGCGGCGGAATCGGGTCCCGGCCCCGCGGCACGACGTCCATCCTGGTCTTCAGGTCCCGCACCGCGAGTTCGCCCAAGCCCGGCACCAGGCTCGCCAGAGTCTCTGGGGTCACCGGGGCCAGCATGGTCACTTCCGTCGACTCGTGAATGGCGTGCGCCCAGGCATACAGCGCGCGGTTCTTGAGGATCAGGCCGCTCGCGTCCCGCCATGCCTCGGGAGGGGGCGTGATCGAAGCATTCTCCGGGTAGCGCCAGACCGTCTCGTCGCGGATCAACAGCTCAAATCCCGGGAAGCGGCTCCAGTAGTAGGGCGCGAGCCAGCGCGCCCGCTCGGTGCGGCTCGCCGGGGGTGTCCAGGCCAGCCCGCGCGCCGGCCCGAACATCTCGTTGGTGCGCCGTTCGAGCTCGGAGGTCACCAGGTACGCCGCGATCTGCCCGGTGAATTTCTCCGCTCCCAACCACACCAGGATCACGATCAGCGCAATGGGGACCACCGCGATGAACAGGTACGCCACCAGCAGCCGGTAGCGCAGCCTCCAGATTACCTTCTTGATGACTACGATCACCCAGCGAAACGCCACCAGCACACCCGCCACGAATGCCGCGAATGCCAGCAGGAGTTCCGTGCCGCTGGCCGGAGAGACATGCTTGGCGATCAGCGCCAGCGCCAGCAGCGTCAGGAACACCCACTCGAGGCGCCCGATCTTCCCAAGCGCGGTTTTGAGACGAACAGCCATAATGGCTCGCGGTCCGCCGGCGATCGCTGTGCGGCGTCACGCGGTATTTTAGCACTCGCAGGCTGGCCTCAGTTCGCCGGCGAGGGCGGCGCCGGGCGCTGTTGCAGCACCTTGCCGCTCGAGGACGCTTCCGATTCGAACTCGAAGAGCTGGCCGGCGGCGCGAGCCTTCAGGTAGCCCGGACCCAACGGTTTCCCGCCTGTCAGGAAAAACACCGCGCCGTCGGTGGATTCTCCGGCCGCGAGGCGGGTGGACACCAGCGCGATGGCGGAGGCGGTGGCGGCGGCCTTGAGCTTGCTCGCGCCCATTTCGGCCAGGAACGCTTGCCGGCGCTGCTCGTATCCGTTGGTCGAGCGGAACCGCGTGATTCCGCTCAGCCCCATCTCATAGGTCGAGATCAGCTTGATGACGTCGTCGCGGCCGGCGTGCTCCAGCAGATGATCCACCACCGTCCGGGCGGGCTCGGCGAAGATGATGGTCCCGTCCTCGCGGCGAAAGCTGAAGTCCTCGGGACGGACCGTGCAGGCCTCTTCCGACCCGTTCATTACGCCGACCTGCAAGATGGAATAGTCGCGCAGGTGCGCGGGAAGCTGGGCGAACATCACCGTAACGCCTTGCTTGCTCTGCGACTGGTACTTCAAGCCGCCCGATTCGAAACGAATGACCTGCCCGGGCAGGCAGCACGCCGCCAGCACCGCAAGTGCGACCCACATCCGCGAGCGCTGGCCCATATTGCCATTATGCTATATTGGCCGCGCTGGACTGAATCCCAACGCCATGGGCGCGCCCACTTCGAGCTTCGACCTGGTCCAAAAGGTCCAGGGTGGAGATCGCGAGGCCTTCTCCGGGCTATTCCGGAAATACAGCCGCCGCTTGGCCGTCCTGATCTACTACAAGCTGGGAGAGGAACTGCGCGGCTCCCGCGAAGTGGATGACGTTCTCCAGGAGACGCTGCTCCGGGCGTTTCGCGACATCGGCCAGTTTCACTATCGCGCGCCGGGCAGTTTCCTGAGCTGGCTCTCCTCCATTGCGGATCACGTGATTGTCGACGCGGCGCGCTATGAAGGCCGCGAGCGCCGCCGGCCCGCGGAGCTGGTACCCCTGTCCCAAGGTCCCGAGCCCGCCGATACCAAGACGCCGAGCCGGTTGCTGGCCCAGAAGGAGAACGTTGCCCGGCTGCTCGAACGGCTCGACGCTCTGCCGGAGGACTACCGCCGGGCCATCCTGCTGGCGAAAATCGAAGGGCTCTCGACCGCCGAGCTTGCCGAACGCATGGGGAGGTCGCGCGAGGCGGCTGCGCTCCTTCTGCACCGGGCCGTGAAGCGCTTCCGTGAACTCACCGGGGGAGCCTGATGCCGGACGCCGAAGAGCGGGAACGGTTGCTGGCCGCGGCGCTGGCCGACTACCTCGACCGCCAGGCCCGCGAGGAACCCATCGATCCCGAAGGCTTCTGCCGCCTGCACCCGGATCTCGCATCGGATCTGCGGCCCCAGCTCGAAGCGCTGGCCGACATCGACCGCCTGGGGGAACCTCCCGAGCTAGCAGCTACCCCCGAGCGGCTTTCCGGTTACCGGGTTCTGGGCGAGATCGGATCGGGCGGCATGGGGCGAGTCTACCTGGCGCTCGACGAGAGGCTCGGAAGAAAGGTCGCCATTAAAACGCTGAACCCGCGCTATGCGGACATTCCCGCCCTGCGCACGCGTTTCATGCACGAGGCGCGCGCCATGGCACGGCTGGTCCACCCGAACATCGCGCGCATTTACAGCCTCGGCCCGGACGGCGAGCCGCCGCACTTCGTCATGGAGCACGTCGAGGGCGCCCCGCTCACCGACGCCGCCCGAGCCCTCACTCTTGGCCAGAAGGCCGAGCTGATGCGCAAGGTGGCTCTAGCCGTCGAGTTCCTCCACCAACACCAGGTGATTCACCGCGACCTCAAACCGGGCAACATCCTGGTCGGCCCCGATTTGGAGCCAAAGCTGCTCGACTTCGGTCTGGCCCTCGACGTCGCGGACCCTGCCGGGCGGCTCACGCACCCGGGCGAGGTGATGGGCACGCCGGAGTACTTCTCTCCCGAGCAGGCGCGCGCCGGGACGCCGCTGGATGCCCGCAGCGACGTGTTTTCCCTCGGCACGATTCTCTACGAGCTGCTGACCGGCGCTCTTCCGTTTCCCGCCGCCACGCCCGCGCAGCAGATGCGGAAGATCTGCGAGGAGGACCCCGTCCTGCCGCGGCGCATCGATCCGTCCCTGCCGGGCGACCTGCAAAACGTCTGCATGAAAGCGCTCGAAAAGGATCCCGCGAACCGTTACGGCTCGGCGCGAGAGATGGCCGCGGATCTCGAGCGCTTTCTGGCGGGTGAGGCCGTGGCGGCGGCGCCCGCCTCCTACTCCCGGCGGATGGCGGGCAAGGTCGCTCAGCATCTCCAGGAACTGGAGGGCTGGCGGCAGGACCAGATCCTGTCGGACTCCGAGTACGACGCCCTGCGCAAGGGGTACGACCGCCTCACCGAGCGCGAGGACGCCTGGATCATGGAGGTGCGCCGGCTCTCGCTCCCGCAGGTGAGCCTGTACCTGGGCGCCTGGATCCTGGTGGTCGGTGCGGCGCTCATGGTGCTGTTCCGGTACGCGCAGCTCTCCGGGAGCGCGGTTGTGCTCGTGGTTTCGGCCGCCACCCTGCCCACCCTGTGGATCGGTATTCGATCCTGGAGGAGAGACCAGCACCGCATTGCGGTGGCCTATCTGCTGGCGTTCTGCCTCCTGCTGCCCATCGCGCTGCTGGTCGCCATGGGCGAGTCTGGCGCGTTTGCCGGCTTCACGCAAGGGAAAGAGAACCTGGAGCTGTTCTCCAAGCTGCCCGCGTTCAAGCGCACCACGAATGCCCAGTTGTGGTGGGCCATTCTCCTCTCCCTGCCCGCATACTACTGGCTGCGGCGATTCACCCGCGCCTCGGTTTTCTCGCTGGTGTTCGCGGTGATGGCGGCGCTCGTCGCCCTCACGACGCTGCTGCGCCTGGGCATGCTGGAGTGGATCGAAAACGATCCCGGCAAACCCTACTTCTACCTGATCCCCTGCGCGCTGCTGTTCCTCACGGTGGGCATGGCGCTGGAGCGGCTGCGCGAGACCAGCGACTCGCGGTACTTCTATCCCATCGCTGTAGTCTTCACGATGGTGGCGCTGACGGGGGTCGTCACCTTCCACGAGCCTTACGCGAAATGGCTGAACTCGGCGGCCCCCTGGACGCGCGGGCAGCTCGAGTACCTGTTCATTCTCAACGCCGGCCTCTATTTCGCGCTGCAAACCCTGTGCGAGCGGTTTCGCTCGGCGCAGATGCGGGCCGTGGCCAAGGCCTTCCGGTTTCTGATCCCGGGGCACGTCATGACCTCGTTGCTGCTGCTGGGCCTGGAGGCCACCGCGCGTTGGGAAAAGTCGCCAGCCAACGGCGCGATGCGCCTCGAAGCCCGGCTCTTCGAGCTGCTGCTTCCCCTGGTCGCCTGCGGCTTCGTCTTTGGCAGCATCCCCAAGCAGATGAAGAACTTCTTCGCAACCGGGCTGTTCTTCCTGGCGATTGGAATCGTGCGGCTCCAGCAGAACTTCTTCAAGGATAAGGCGATGTGGCCCGCGGGCCTGCTTGCGGTCGGGCTCGTGCTGATGCTGGCCGCCGCCCGCTACGCCCCGCTCAAGCTGGCGCTCACCCGCTGGTGGCGCTGGGCTGCGTGAGAAAAATTCTCGGCTGGACCTCACTTTCGGCTCAATAATGGAGTGAGCCTATGAAGATCATCTCGCTGCTGGTGGCGCTCGCGGCCGTCACGCTGATGACCGGTTGCGGCCCAACGCTTTCTTTGCACCCCTTGTACACCGACAAGGACCTGGCGTCCGACCTGCCGCTCGAAGGCAAATGGGCGGACGCCGAGAACGAGGAGGTCTGGACGATCCACAAGTCCGGGGACGGCTTTGAGGGCACGTCGCCGGGCACCAGCGATCCCGAGAAGGTGGGCATTCACGTGGTGCGGCTGGGGGAGCTCCGCTTCCTGGATATCACTTCCCAGGACACCTCTTCCTTGGACATCCCGGGACACCTGTTCGTCAAGGTCTGGATGGAAGGAGAGGGACTGCGTGTTCAGGCGCTGGACTCCGACTGGCTCAAGCGTAAGATCCGCGAAGCCGGCTTACCGCACGTGGAGTTGGAGGACGAGCAGGTGATCCTGACCGCGCCCACTCCTGAGCTGCAAAAATTCGTCGCCCTCTACGCCAACGAGCCGAAAGCATTCGAGAGCGACGTCGGCAAGTTCCACCGGGTACGATAAGGCTCCAGCCTTGTCCCGGTCGGACTGCAATTCCCGCCCGCCAATGTCGCTGTTCCTCCATGAGGAGGAAACCATGAGAAGCATTCTGATGATCGCAGCGCTGGCGGCAGCCGCGCTCGCGACCGGCTGCGGCGTGACCCTCTCCGTCCACCCGCTGTACGCGGAGAAAGACCTGGCCTCGGACCTGCAACTCGAAGGCAAGTGGACCGATGACGAAGCCAAGGACATTTGGGCCGTTCGCAAGGACGGCGACGTTTACGTGGCGACCTGTCCCACCGACAAGGACAGCGAACCCATTGAAATGCGGCTGGTTCGCCTCGGGGAACACCGCTTCCTCGACCTGACATCCAAGAACACGCCCTCGCTCTCTATTCCGGGCCACCTGTTCGCCAAGGTCTCGGTCACCGGGGACGAACTCCAGATTCAGATGATGGATTCCAAGTGGCTCGAGCAGAAGGCCCGCGAGACCGGCTTCCCGTATGTCGAGGCGGACAAGCAGGTGATCCTGACCGCCCCCACGAGCGACTTGCAGAAGTTCGTCCTGCTCCACGCCGCCGACCCGGATGCGTTCGAAAGCGCCGAGAAGCTGCACCGCGTCCGGTGACTCCAGTACGATAAGGCTCCAGCCTTGTCCAGCCGCAGAAACGGTAAACTAAGTAGTAGACATGCCTCTCTACGAATACCGATGCCCGAGTTGCGGCGCCACATACGAGCAGTTGCGGCGCATGCAGGACGCAGACGCGGGAGTGGCCTGCCCGAAGTGCCAGTCGGCCGGCGTCGAGCGGCTGCTCTCCACCTTTGCCAGCCATACGGGATCGACAGCCCCGGCGACGGCCCCGTGCGGGGCGCCGGGGTCGGCGTGCGGTTCCGGGCGCTGCCCATACGGGGGCTAGCCCGTCCTTCTCACGCAGGATCGTGACGAGGCGCGTGAGGAGCCCGTGGATACGAGGCGTGCGAGAGGCGACGCCCGGAGGCGTACTTGAACAGTACGCTGAGAACGTCGCCCGAGCGCAACGAAGTAGACATAGGCTCATCGCGCGCCGCAGTAGATCTTGTGTGAGAAGGGCGGGCTAGATCAGGGTAACTTCGCCGCGCTGCTCGGTGCGCCGACGATGCTTCTGGCGGAAGCGAAACTGCTTCGCCATCCCAGCTATCACCAAGGTAAGGTCGCCTTCAGCTATTTGGGCGACATCTGGGTTGTCAGGGAAGACGGCAGCCGGGTGGAGCGCCAGCTTCACGATCCGCACGCCGGCTGGCCGCGACGCGCAACTCGAGAAGGCAGTCGAGATCCTGAAGGCCGAGCTGAACCAGCGCGGAATAAAGTAAGGACTCAGGCGGGGTAGAAGGCGCTTTCGATGGCTTCGAACAAGTCGGCGGACTTGATCGGCTTGGCGATGTAGCCGTCCATGCCGGCCGCCAGGCAGCGCTCGCGGTCGCCCTTCATCGCGTGGGCGGTCATGGCGAGGATGGGAGTGTGGGCGCCGGTACCTGACTCGCGTGCGCGGATGGCGGCGGTTGCGGCGAAACCATCCATCTCGGGCATCTGTACGTCCATGAGGATAAGGTCAAAGGGCTGCCGGCTTACGGCGTCCAAGGCTTCCCGGCCGTTGCTGGCCACGGTCACATGGTAGCCGCGCCTCTCGAGCAGCCGGAGCGCGAGTCTCTGGTTCACGGCGTTATCTTCGACCAGGAGCAGTGAGAGGGCCTTTCGGGGTCCGGTTGGGACATCGACCTGCAGGTGGTCCGTCCGGCTGGGCTCGGCCACATCGAGAGCACGGGAAACGGCGCGCAGCAGATCCGCCTGGGTGACTGGCTTGACGACGTGCAGAAGACCGAGCTTGCGACAGCGGGCGGCGCCGGGACTCAGGCCGGCCGGATCCAGCATCATGAGGATGGCTTGGCCGGGAGCGGACCTGCGGTCGAGGCGCTCGGCGCAGGAGAAACCGTCGAGGTCCGGCATGAGCTCGTCGAGGATCACGAGTGAGAAGGGGCGGCTGCGAGCGAGGGCCAGGGCTTCGGCGCCGGAAGCGGCGGTTTCAACCTCGATTTGCCACGCCGAGAGCAGTTCGCGGACGATCGCCAGGCTGGTGGGGTTGTCATCGGCCACCAGCGCGCGCACGCCTGGGAAGGAGGCGTGAGCGCTAGAGGAGGCGTCGGAGAGACGGAAGCGCGCGGTGAAGCGGAAGGTGCTGCCTTGGCCGGGCGTGCTGTCGACCCAGATGGTTCCGCCCATCATCTCCACCAGGCGGGCGCAGATAGCCAGGCCGAGTCCGGTACCGCCGTAACGCCGGGTGGTGGATCCGTCGGCCTGCGTGAACGGCTCGAAGATGTGCTGCTGCTCTCCGATAGGGATGCCGACGCCAGTATCGGCGACGGAGAGCTCCAGGAGGATCTCACTGGCGGCGCTTTCACCGGGCTCTACGGTGAGGAGCACCTGACCCTTTTTCGTGAACTTCACGGCGTTGCCCAGCAGGTTGGTGAGGACCTGGCGGAGGCGAAAAGGATCGCCGAGCAGCCGCTCGGGCACCTGTGGGGAAACGCGGCAAAGCAGTTCCAGACCCTTCTGGCAGGCGGGCAGGGCCAGCGCCTTGACGCTCTGGGCGATGGAGCTGCGCAGGTCGAACTCGACGAGTTCGAGGCCCAGCTTGCCGGCCTCGATTTTCGAGAAATCGAGGATGTCCCCGAGGATGGTGAGAAGAGCTTGGGCGGAGTCCTGGACCACGCCGAGGTACTCCCGCTGCTCGGGCGTGAGCGGAGTCTCCAGCGTAAGTTCAGTCATGCCCATGATGCCGTTCATCGGGGTGCGGATCTCGTGGCTCATGTTGGCGAGGAACTCGCTCTTCAGGCGGTTGGCCTGCTGTGCCTCCTCGATGAGGGCCTGCATCTCGTGGTGAGTCTCCTCCAGGTGCTCCACCATCTGGTTGAACGCGTTGGCGAGCTGGCCGACCTCGTCGAAGCGGACGACGGGCGCGCGCTGCGAAAGGTCTCCGCTCCCGACCAGCCGGGCGAAGCCGGTAAGGTCTTTCAGGGGCCGCAGCAACCTGCGCAACTGGTGATACTGAGCGGCGAGAATCGCGGCCAGGGCGGTGAGCGAGACGAGGATTCCGCCGCCCGCGGTTTTGCGAAACAGCAGATCGTGCCTTTCCATCGAGAGACCCACTCGGACCGTGCCGAGGCTGGCGCGGGTGAGCACCGGCTGCTCCCATTCGAGCAGATTGTGGCGGGTGCTCGTGGTAACGGGCCAGGAGGCGTCGAGAACGCGCCGCTGGGCCTGGCCCTGAACGCTGGAACTCTTCGGGATGGCCGAGACGGGGAAGGTGGGGCAGGTGACCTGGAGCAGTGGGGCGCCCGAGGCGTCGACGGCGACCACGTACTGGACATCCTCGATCGCGAGCGCGCTGGCGGCGATGCGTCCGAGCTCGGCGCGGTCGCCGACCAGCATCGGGAATTCGCTTTGCCGGGCCAGGAACTGCGCCAGCGATTCGGCGCGCAACCGGAGTTCGCGCTCGATCGCGCGGAGCTGAATGAAGAGTGCGCCGGCGGTGAGACCGGCAACACAGACGGCGGAAATGGCGAGAGGGAGGAAATTGGCCACCAGCGCCTGGGCCAGCAGGCTTCTTTGCCTCGGCAATGGGACGACACGCGGCTCGCTCATCGGATGACCAGGATTCTGCCGTCAGCAACGGCGGACTGGGAGTAGGAGAGACCGAAAAGCCGCATAATGCGCTGGTTGACAGCCACTTTCACGGTCCTGGGAGTCTCCCTGGGAGCCGCCGGCTGGGAAGCCAGATACCGTTGCGTGAGCGCGGCGGTCTGGGCGCCAATGTCTTGGAAATCGGGATAGACACCGACCGCGGCGCCGGCGCGAACGAAGCTCTCCGAGAAGCCAATGATCGGAAGGCGGTGGCGCAGGGAAGCCATGACCAGCGGCTGCACGGTGGTGGGGTTAAAGAGCGAGCTGTCTGGGGGGCACCACACCAAATCGACGCGGTTGCTGAGCGAGACGAAACTGTCGAGCAGATGCTGTGGGCCGTTGGAATTGGCGAACTCCGGAGTGAATCCTTGGCGCTTGGCTTGGGCGCCGAGCTCGGCCTGGCTGGGGCCGCCGCGCGCGGGGTCGCGGAGGATTCCCACACGGGTCGTGCCCGGAACAACATGTTTGACCTCCAGCAGAACAGTGGTGAGGGACACCTCGAGCGAAACAGTGGCGAGCGGATTGCCTCCGCTGGCGGCCCGCCGGTCGGAGTCGAGAACCATGGTCGCGATCACCGCCACCGGTGCGCCGGCGAGCAATTCGGCAGCCTGGGAGCCGATGGCGATGACGACGCGCGGTTTCATGCCGGCAACGAGCGCGGGCAACCTCTTCTGCTGCTCCCCGTCGCTGAGGTCGACCGTGAATAACTCGCCCGGCCCCGCCTCCATGGCTTCGGTGAATCCGCGGAGAGCCTCGCGGTAGGCGAGGATAGCCGAGGAGGTGACGACCACGATCCGGAGTTTCTCGGCGGATCCCAGCGGCGCGGCGGTCAGCAGACCCGCGAGCAGCGCCATGAGCGCTCCCTTTCGGCGGCAGCTCGGAACGCGAGGCCGGAAAATCGAGATTGGGCGCCGGTTCATCACTCGTGCTGCCAGATCAGCTTGATGAAAGCGGTGCGTCCCGGCAGCGGCAATTCCCGTGTGAGGTGCTCCGGGCTGAGCGGGTCGGAATAACGGTGGCCGAGCAGGTTCCGCACGCCAAAGACGAAGTCGAAATCCCGGTGCAAATGGTGGGTCGCGGCGGTGGCATCCGCGATGAACACGCTCGGCACGCGCCCGCGGTCGGCGCCAAGTCGCGAGCTGAGGTAGCGCAGCGCCGGGCTGAGAGTGAGACGGTTGTTCGCCAGGGGCACGGTGGCGTGGAACTGGGCGATCCGCCCCGGCGAGTTGACCAGCGTCTGGCCGAGCGTCTGGTTTCTGGCACGCTGGACACTGAGCGAGGCCGAGGTTTCCAGCCAACGGGCTGGCCGGCTTCGAAGCTCAAGTTCCACGCCGCTGGCGCGGGCTCGCGATATGTTCTGGTACTGAAAGAGACCGCTTTCGGTGGTGACACTCTCGATCAGGCCGGCCACCCGGTACTGATAGGCGGAGGCCGTCAGTTCGACCCGCTGCCCGAGTTTGCGCTCCCAGGCTATCTCCAAGGTGTGGGCCCTTTCGGGCTGGAGCGAGAGGTTCCTGAGGTAGAGAGAGCCGTCATCATAGAACGTCTCATACGCGGACGGGTTGCGGAAGGCCCGGCCATACAGGAACTTGAACGCCGTTGTGGAAGTGGGTCTGTAGACCAGCGCGACGCGGGGCGAAACGAACGCGGAGTGGTTCTTGGAGTCGTCGAAGCGGGCGCCCAGATAGGCCGTCCAGGTTTTCGAGAGGTTCCATTCCTGCTGCGCGAACAGGCCGTACCAGACGTCCCGCGCGGAGACATCCAGATAGCTGTGATAGGCCGGAGCGACCGCGTAGTTCTGCTGGACATTGCGCAGGTCGAAGTTGACCTCGGCGCCGACAGTCAGGAGGCCCACGCGCGGTACGGTAAAGGCGTAGGAGAACTGCGTGCCGGCCCAGTCGCCGAGGGCTAAGTCGCGGTTGTCTTCCACTACTCCGTCCTCCAGCGGATAGTCGTAACGGCCGCGGTAGCGGAACTGGTCGTAATAGATGCGCCAGCGCAGGTGGCCGGCGGTGCCGATGGCGCGGGTGTAAGCGGCCTCGACGAAATTGTGTACGTCCTCGCTCCGGGTGTTCCTGTCTCCGAAGACCGCTCCATACCAGCCGGTGGGAACGGTCACCTGGTGGTCGTTGAAGGAGGCCATGATGCTCCAGTTGCGCCAGATCAGATTGGCGAAGGTGTGGTATCCGCGCTCGGCCGAGATGCCGGTGGCGGTTTGCCCGAGTTCGGGGAAGAAGGCGGCCCGGCCCGAGCTGCGGAAAGCGGACCCCGAGATCAGGAGATTGGCGCCGCGGCCAAGGTAGGTGGAGGCGGAGAAGAGCACCTTCTCCCCGCCCAGACTTCCGGACTCCGTGCTGACCCTGATCCGTTCTTCCTCAACGGGCGAACGGGTAACCAGGTTGACAGTGGCAAAGACGCCGTTGCTGCCGTACAGCGCGGAGGAGGGTCCGCGGATGACCTCGATCCGTTCCACCAGGTCCATGTCCAGGCCGAAGTCCTGGCCGAACATGTACATCGAGCCGTAAACGTCGTCCGTAAGCACGTGGCCGTTGATCATCACCAGGAAGCGCGTGTTGTAGTCGCTCAGCAGGGAGAACCCACGCACCCCGACGAAATACCCGCTGCCGTCCTCGGTGACGTAGAATCCACGAACGTTCGCCAGGGCTTCGGCCAGCGTCCGGTAGCCGAACTTGCGGATCTCCAACCGGGTGATGACCGTGACGTTGGCCGGCGCTTCCTGAAGCGTCTGCGCGTGGAGCGAGGCGGCCTCGACTACAGGCAGCTCTTCAAACAGGGCGGATTCCGCCGAGCCGTCCTGGGCGGGACGTTGCGGGGAGTCCGCGGCGCACGCCACGCAGGTGGCGAAAACGACCAGGCCGCAGGCGGCCCGGCGGCAGGCAGACAGAATACGAGTGGTCACGCTTTACGAATCGGCAGTTTCGGGGTTTTCTATAATCGGTGTTCGCCCCGCAGGGGAAACTGAGCGTGGCGTGGGCACTCGTGCCGGCCGCGCCGACAATCGTGTCGGCGCATGGTCCGGGCGTCGGCACGAATGCCGACGCGGCACGCTGAAGCGTGCGCCACGGATCTCGACCGTGAAATATACTCTACCCGTGCGAGCGGCTGGCGGAAGGAGGCGAGATGCGCAAGAGACTTGTGCTGCTGATGGTGGCGTTGGGTGCGATGGCCCAGGCGCCACGGGAGTTCACCAATTCGGTGGGCATGAAGTTCGTCCGGATCGACCCGGGTTCGTTCAAGATGGGTTCGGGGGATTTCGGGCCAGTCCACGACGTGACACTGAGCAAGGGGTTCTACTTGCAGGCGACCGAAGTGACGCAGGCCCAGTGGCAGGCGGTGATGGGGACCAACCCCAGTCGCTTCAAAGGACCGGACCGGCCGGTGGAACAAGTCTCATGGGATGACATTCAGGAGTTTTTGGGGAAGCTGAACGCCAGGGAGAAGGACACCCGCTACCGGCTGCCGACGGAGGCTGAGTGGGAGTATGGCTGCCGGGCGGGCGGGAGGGAGCCGGACAAGCCTCCGAACCTGGACGACGTGGCCTGGTGGCTTGGGAGCTCCGAAGGCGAGACGCACCCGGTGGGCCGGAAGAAACCGAATGCCTGGGGGCTATACGATATGTGGGGAAACGTGTGGGAATGGGTCCGGGATTGGCATGGCCAATACCCGGCGGAACGGCAAGTCGATCCCCAGGGGCCGCCGTCCGGCGCGTACCGTGTGCTTCGGGGCGGTGCCTGGGGCAGCAACCGGAGCCTCGCCGACTCTTCGTGTCGCATCTACGAGAGCCCGCTCGACCGTTTCCACTTCGCTGGTTTTCGTTGCGCCAGGACCTTTTGACTTACCCTCTACTTACTGCACCGCCAGCTTCAAGATAGTCAGCGAGTGCTTCGGGAACGTATGGACGAAGCCGTTTTCGCTCAGTGACGCCTCGAAGGTTCGGATCGCCGGGCGAACCTTGCGATCATCGCCGAAGGTGTGGGTCGCCTTGAGATCCGGATAGTTGAGCTCCCAGACGCCGACTGCGCCGCCAAGCTTGCCCACGGCGTTGTCGATCCGGGTGGCGATGTCCATCTTCTCGCTGCGGTTCAGGACGTTCAAATAGACCGCGCCGGCCTTGGGATCGTAAGTCGTCGAGACGTCCAAATAGCCCAGCGCGCGGCCGCTATCCGGCTTGTACTCGGGCGACCGGACCAGCGCGCTGAGCGCGAGGTTGCCGCGCTGCTTGGCGTACTCGGCCAGCGGAAAGTAGATGGTTTGAAGGAACAGGCCCTGCTTGTTGGTGAAGATCGGCGCGATCACGTTCACAAGCTGGGCCAGGTTGGCCATCTTGACGCTGTCGGCGTGGCGGATGAACGAGTTCAGGAACATCCCCATGGCTAGCGCGTCCTCGAAATTGTAGTTCTCTTCCAACCCCGTCGAGGCAATCTCGGACTCCGTCGCCCCGCGGCGGGCGCGATACCACACGTTCCACTCGTCGAAGGCGATGTGGATGGGCCGCGGACGCGACGAGCGGATCAGCGCCGCCTTGATCTGTCCCTCCACCACCTCGATGCGGTCGTCGAGATCCCGCGAAATCGCCATGAACTTCTCGAAGTTGTTCTCGCGGTTGCCGGTGTAAGTGTGCAGCGAGATGTAATCGATTTCCGTGTTCAGCCGGTCCAGCACCGTGCGGTTCCAGCCCACCCAGTCCGAGTCGGGCCGGAAATTCGACGAGCCCGAAGCGATCAGCTTAATGGACTCATCCGCGCGCCGCATGGCCTTGGCGGCCTCCAGCGCGAACTTGGCGTAGTCCTCGGCGTTCTTGTGACCCAGTTGCCATGGCCCGTCGATCTCGTTTCCGAGGCCCCAGTACTTGACGCCCCAGGGCTTTTCCCGGCCGTTCTTGCGGCGCTGGCGCGCCCAGTAGGTGTCGCCCGGCTCGTTGCAGTACTCGACCCAGTGGCGGGCGTCGTCGATCGAGCCCAGTCCCGCGTTGATGCACACATACGGTTCCACTTGCAGCCGCTCGCAATAGCGCAGAAACTCGTCGGTTCCGAAGCGGTTGGATTCGAGCGCACCCCAGGCGTTGTCGCGTCGCGGGGGACGCATGTTTCGCGGCCCAATGCCGTCCTTCCAGTTGTAGCCGGAGGCGAAGTTGCCGCCCGGCCAGCGCAGCATGGTGACGCCCAACCCGCGGGTCGCCTCCATCACGTCTTTGCGGTACCCATCGGCATCCGCGAGCGGGCTGCCTTCCTCGAAAATGCCGCCGTAGATGCAGCGGCCCAGGTGCTCGGTAAAGTTGCCGAACATGAGGGGATCGACCTGGCCGATCACTCGCTCGGTATCGATCTTGATGCCAGGCCCGAGGCAGCCTCAGCCCTGGGAGAACTTGGCCAGCTCGGCCAGTCTTGCCCGCGCCGCCCCGGAGTCGATCGACTTCCGTGCCAGCTTCGTCCCCGCGGAGAAGTCGCTAGCCTTCCCGGCCGCCACCAGCGCGGCCGAGGCGTTCACCAGAACCACATCGCGCCTCGGCCCATCCTCCCCATCGAGCACCGCTCTGGCGATCTCGGCGTTTCTCTCCGGATCTCCGCCCGCCAGGTCCGCCGGGCTCGCCTGTGCCACCCCGAACTCCGCCGGAGCGACATGCAGGCTGATGACTGCGCCGTCACGGACTTCGAGCAACAGCGACTGCCCGGTGGTGGTGATTTCATCGAGCCCGTCCGAGCCGTGCACCACAAACCCGCGCGGGAGCCCCAGCGCGGCCAGCGTCTCGGCCAGCAGTTCGGCCGCCCGGGGAGAGGAGGCGCCCACCAACTGCGCGGTGGCGCCGGCCGGGTTGGTGAGCGGCCCGAGCATATTGAACACCGTCCGCATCTTGAGCTCGAGCCGGGCCGGCTGGGCGTGCTTCATGGCGGGATGATATGCGGGAGCGAACAGGAAGCCGATGCCAATCTCTTCGATGGCGCGCGCGGCCCGGGCAGGTCCGAGCGCGACCTTCACGCCGAGGCGCTCCAGCAGATCCGCGCTGCCGCAACGGCTCGAGATCGAACGATTGCCGTGTTTAGCCACTTTCACGCCGGCGCCCGCGACGACGAAAGCCGCTATGGTGGAGATATTGAATGTGCCGAGGCCGTCGCCGCCCATCCCGCAGGTATCCAGCAGGGGGGCGCCGCGCAGCTCGGGAGTCACCCGGCTCGCCACTTCGCGCATCGCGCGGGCGAATCCCAGCAGCTCGGTCGAGGTCTCGCCCTTCATCCGCAGCGCCACCAGGAACGCCGCGATCTGGGCCGTCGAGGCGCGGCCGCCGAGAATGATCGCCATGGCCTCCTGCGCTTGCGCCGCGCTGAGGTCCTGGTGCGCCGCCGCCCGGTGGAGGAAGGGAAGTAACGACATGCTATATTGAGGTACAGAAATCTATTCGCCAATCGTAGCACACGTCGAATCCCATGAAGATTCATGAGTATCAAGCCAAGGCCATCCTCGCCCAGTACGGTGTTCCCGTGCCCCGGGGAGAGGTTGCGCGATCGGTCGAGGAAGTCGAGGCGGCGGCCAAGGAGATCGGCGGCACGGTGGTGGTGAAGGCGCAGATCCACGCCGGCGGCCGCGGCAAGGGCGGCGGAGTCAAGGTCGCCAAGGACACCGCCGAGGCCGTCGAGATCGCCCGCAACATGCTGGGGATGAGGCTGGTGACCCATCAGACCGGACCGGAAGGCCGCGTCGTGCAGCGCGTGCTGGTGGAGCAGACGCTGCCCATCGAACGCGAACTCTACCTCGGTGTCGTGCTCGACCGGGCGCTGGGCAAGCCCGTATTCATGGCCTCGGCGGCCGGTGGCATGGAGATCGAAGAGGTTGCCGCGAAGCACCCCGAGTCGATCCTGAGGGAGCCCATCGAACCCGGGCTGGGGCTCACGCCGTTCCAGGCGCGCAAGCTGGCCTACGGGATGGGCATTCCGGCCCCCAGCGTGAACGCCGCGGCGGCCGCTATGATGGCGCTGGCGCGGGCCTACGAGGCCGTGGACGCGTCCCTGCTCGAGGTCAACCCGTTCATCCTCACCCGCGACGCTAAGGTCTACGCCCTCGACGCCAAGATCAGCCTCGACGACAACGCTCTCTACCGGCACAAGAACCTGATAGAGCTGCGCGATCTCAACGAGGAGGACCCGCTCGAAGTCGAAGCGTCCCGCTTCGGCCTCAACTACGTCAAGCTCGAAGGCAACGTCGGCTGCATGGTCAACGGCGCGGGCCTGGCCATGGCCACCATGGACCTCATCAAACACTCGGGCGGCAATCCCGCCAACTTCCTCGACGTGGGCGGCGGCGCCAGCGTCGAGCAGATCCGGAACGCCTTCCGCATCCTGGTTACCGACCGGGGCGTGCGCGCGGTGCTGATCAACATCTTCGGCGGCATACTGCGCTGCGACGTGCTGGCCACCGGCGTGGTCGCGGCCGCGCACGAGTTGAAGATCCGGGTGCCGATCGTGGTGCGCATGGAGGGAACCAACGTCGAGCTTGGCCGCAAGATCCTGACCGACTCCGGGCTGAACTTCACCGTAGCCGAAGGAATGGAAGACGCGGCCCAGAAAGTCGTGAGGCTGGCACAATGAGCATCCTCGTCGACAAGGAAACCCGGCTCCTCGTCCAGGGCTTTACCGGAAGGGAAGCCACGTTCCACTCTCAGCAGTCGATAGCGTACGGCACACGGGTGGTGGGCGGCATGGTGCCCGGCAAGGGCGGGACCACGCACCTCGACCTCCCGGTGTTCAACACCTGCGCGGAGGCCGTTCGCTCGACCGGCGCCAACGCCTCGATCGTTTTCGTTCCGCCGGCCTTCGCGGCCGATGCCATCATGGAGGCGGCCGACGCCGGTCTGCCGCTGGTGGTGGCGATCACCGAGGGCATCCCGACGCTGGACATGGTGAAGGTCTGGCGCTACCTCGAGGGCCGCAACACGCAGTTGATCGGCCCCAACTGCCCCGGTATCATCTCGCCGGGGAAATGCAAGGCAGGCATCATGCCGGCGCACATCCACAAGGAAGGCAACGTCGGCGTCGTGTCGCGCTCGGGCACGCTGACTTACGAGGCGGTGGACCAGTTGACGCGGCGCGGCATCGGGCAATCCACCTGCCTCGGCATCGGCGGCGATCCGATCGTCGGCACGACGTTCCTGGATGCCGTTCGGCTCTTCAATGAGGACCCCGAGACCGAGGCCATCGTGCTGATCGGCGAAATCGGCGGCAACGCCGAGGAAACCGCTGCGGTTTACATCAAGGAGCACGTCGCCAAGCCGGTGGTCGGCTTCATCGCGGGCCAGACCGCGCCTCCGGGCCGCCGCATGGGTCACGCGGGGGCCATCATCTCGGGCGGCTCCGGCAAGGCCTCCGACAAGATCAGGGCGCTGGAGGCCGCCGGCGTGATCGTGTGCGCCTCGCCCGCCGAGATCGGAGAGAAGGTTCAGGCGGTCCTGTGAGCCAGCTCGAACGCACTCTCGCCATCATCAAGCCCGATTCGGTGGCTCGGGGAATCGCCGGGGAGATCCTGTCCACCATCGAGCAGGCTGGCTTCCGCATCCGCGGCATGCGCATGCTGCGCCTCGATCGGCCGCAGGCCGAGGGGTTCTATGCCGTGCACCGCGGGAAGCCCTTTTTCCCCGAGCTGGTGGAGTTCATGAGCGAAGGCCCCATCGTCGTGATCGCCCTCGAGCGCGAAGACGCCATTCGCAAGTGGCGCGAAGCGATGGGCGCCACCAATCCCGCCCACGCCGCCGAGGGCACCATCCGCAAGCGCTTCGGCGCCAGCATCCAGCGCAACTGCGTGCACGGCTCGGACGCCCCCGAGACCGCGCACTTCGAGCTCGGCTACTTCTTCAGCGATTCGGATCTGGTGTGAACGACGGAGGGCGGGTGTCGAGCCCGCCCTCCGTGTAGGTTATCGACCCTGACTCGGGCCTGTGTTCGCCCCAGGGGGTTGCGCCGCGGATGGAGCGGGATTGACCTTCACACCCAGGCGCACGAAGGCTGGTGGGCCCGTGGCGCCCTGGGCGGCCAGCACGTACGTCGTGTCGGCCGTGGGCGTGACCTGAATCGACCCGTTCACCACCACCGATCCGATGCCCCAGATGCTCACACCGATGGCATGTTGCGTGGTCCAGGTGAGAGTGATGGTCTGACCCGCCGTAATGGTGGGCGGGCTCGCAGTGAAAGAGGTGATGGTCGCGGGGAAGAGCACAGTCACCGTTACCGATGCAGTCACCTGACCGCTCGCATTCGAAGCAGTCAACACGTAAGTGGTGGTGTCCGCCGGCATGATGTCCAGGCTGCCCACCACGTTCACCTTACCAATTCCGGAGATTGAGACGTCGGTCGCGTTCACCACTTCCCAAATCAAGGTCGTTCGGTTGTAGACCACGACGTCGCTCGCCGTCGCGCTGAAACCGACAATCAAGGGCGGCTTGCCGGGCGCTGTCGTGACGGTGACCGTGGCCGTTGCCGTTACTTGTCCCGCCTTGTTGCTGGCGGAGAGCGTGTAAGTGGTCGTCTGCGTGGGCGAAACGC
This sequence comes from Bryobacteraceae bacterium, assembly GCA_050008465.1. GTDB lineage: Bacteria > Acidobacteriota > Terriglobia > Bryobacterales > Bryobacteraceae > Fen-330. Next base: position 10,780 of record JBEKMO010000035.1, on the reverse strand, counting down.
CGGCGCTTCCGCTCAAAGCCACCGCTCCGACGCCAGTGATACTCACCTGGTCGGCGTTCTGCGTCTGCCACGTCAGCGTGGAGCTCTGCCCGGCTGTGATGCTGCTCGGATTCGCCTGGAAGTTAAGAATCGCCGGCTGCTGCGGCTGGGCGACAGTCACGGTCGCGGTCGCACTCACAGAACCGGCTCGGCTGTGCGCGGTCAGGGTATACGTGGTCGTCTGAGCCGGGGAGACGCTCGAGGTGCCGGTCTTCGGGTTCACCGAGCCGATGCCCGCGATTTCGGCGCTGTCGGCGTTGTCGATCTGCCATAGCAGCGTGCTGCTCTGCCCCGAGTTGATGCTGGCCGGAGTGGCGGTGAACTGCACGATGCGTACCACCGGGGCGCCCTGCGTGGTGATGGTAACCTTCGCCGTGCCTTGCGCGCCCAGTGTGTCCTTGACGGTGAGGCGGAAGCTGTAAGTCTGGCCGTCGGTCGCGGTGAAGTTGGTCTTGGCGGCGGTTGGCGCCGAGAGACTCACCGCCGGTCCGGCGATCTGCGCCCACGCGTAGGTGATTGCGTCGCCGTCGGGGTCGTAAGAAGCCGAGCCGTCCAGCGCGATGGTTCCAGCCGGCACGCCGATCTGGTCGGGACCCGCGTCCGCAACCGGCGGCGCGTTCCCGGTCCGCACCCTGCGGGTGAGCAGCTCATAACGCAGCCGCGGAATCTCCACCGGGGCCGCGTGCTTCGTCGCGGTGAGTTGTTTCGGCTTCAGCCAATTCCCAAGCTGTACTCCGAACGCAATCCGGCCGCTCGTGGTCGGACCCACCATAGTTTCGTTCAGGCCCGCTTCCACCGTGAACGCCCACATCGAGTTGATGGGCTGCACCAGCCGGACCATGCCGCCCGGGCGGTTGGAACCGGCGTGGCTGAACAGGGCGCCGAAATTGGCATCCATGTAAGCGTCCTTCCACAACCCCACGGACGTGCTCCCGCCGATCTGATCCACGATCCGCAGGTAGGTCTCGTCGAAGACATTGAAGGTTGTCAGACCCGGCACCACCTGCACCGGCGTGCGCGCGATCGTGCGCTCGTTCAGGTAGCCCTTCGTGCCGAACAGCCCGATGCGGCCGTACTTGAACAGGTAGTCCACCGTCACCACGCCCTGGCCCAGCGTTCCACCGCCTCCCAGACTAGCGATCCGGATGTACTTCATGCTGTTGAACAGACCGAGTTCCAGGTTGCTCCAGCGGTTCACCAGTCCCAGGTCGAACTGCCCTTCCTGGCGGTCGGGGTAGTACATGTATTCACCCTCGGCCTGCACCGCGTGCTCCTGGTCCTTCCCGAACGGCGCGAAGAAGCGGCCCTTGCCGGTGAGCGTGATGTTGCCCTTGCTCGCCGTCTTGATGTCGCGATCCCAGCCCGGGCGGAACGAGTCGCTGAGAGCCGGGCCGATGTTCAAACCCAGTAGCGCGAACCGGCTGCGCCTGGACTGCTCGATCGCCTTGGCGGCCGTGGTGTCCATCATCTTCTGCATCTCGGCCTTCTCGGGCGCTCTGGGCAATTCGGCCACCTGCTTCTGGACACCCGCCTGGGCCTGTTGGAGCGAAGCCACGTCCTGCTTCAGCTTGTCGTTCTCGGCCTTCAGTTCCTTGATGGCCGCCAGGATTTCATCCAGTTTGTCCAGCCTCTTGAGCACCGCGTCGCAGCAGTCGCGGGACCGCATCTGCTCCGCAGCCGCGCCGGTCTGCATCGCCCGGATGGCTTCGCCGATGCCGCCGGCGCTGACCGTCTTGCCCTGCCCGTCGGTCACGATCAGGCTCACCCGCCGGTTCATGAAGCGGCCTTCTCTGGTGACGTTGCTGACCTTTGGCTCACGCTTCCCGTGGGCCATGATCAGAATCTGGCTCTCGCCGGCGCCGTACTTGACCAGGAAGCTCCGCACCGTCTCGGAGCGCGCCTGGGAAAGTTTGTCGTTGTACCGGTTTGAGCCTACCCAGTCCGTGTTTCCCTCCAACTTCACCTTGTAATCCGTGTGCTGCTGAAGCAACTCGGCCAGCCGTAACAGGCTGGGATAGCCATCGGAAAGAATCGAAGAGTTGAACTCGAAATTGATCTCTTCCCAATCGTCTTTGGTGGCCGTCGTCGTCAGCCCCTGCGCTGAGAGCAGGGCCGTGCAAACGAACAGAACGGCAAAGATTCCCAAGGTTCTGCGAACTGACATGACATTCCCTCCAGCGTGAACGTGAAACTGCATTCAGAGTACACAACTCAATTCGGGGCCGCAACACGATTTGCTGCAAATGCCTGCACTTGCGGCGGGATCATTGCCGCACGGTACAATGGGAGCGGAGCTTGCCGGGCGGGCAGTCGCCCCCGTAAGGGGGAGGAAAGTCCGGTCTCCACAGGGCAGCGTGCCGGCTAACGGCCGGGGGGACCCGCTCAAAGCGGGTTTCACGGAAAGTGCCACAGAAAACATACCGCCGGGCGCGGGTTCCGCGCCGGGTAAGGGTGAAAAGGTGCGGTAAGAGCGCACCGCGGCCGGAGTGATCCGGCTGGCAGGGTAAACCCCACGCGGAGCAAGACCAAATAGGAGAGGAGGAGCGGCCCGCTCCGCCCGACTCTCGGGTAGGTCGCTAGAGCCTGGCAGCAATGCCCGGCCCAGACGAATGACTGCCACCCGCAAGGGGACAGAAACCGGCTTACAGCCCGCCAGGCTCCATCCTTGGAACACCGCTCAGCTTCTCTGCGTATTCTCAGGCAAGGGGAGGTTCCATGCGCGGCAAACGTCGGCAGGCGGGCGGTATTGTAGCCGGGATCGCTATCGCCATCCTGGTTCTCTTGGGACTGCTGATCGCCGGGGCGGTTCTCTTGGTCCACAACATCCGGGTCGAGGAGTCCGTCTCGCAAGGGCGCAAGACGGTCCGGATCGAGACCCCCGTCGGCTCGATGCGCCTCCGCGAGCAGACCAGGTTGGACCCCAAGCAACTGGGGCTGCCCGTTTATCCGGGGGCAACCGCGACGTCGAGGCCCGGCAAGGCGGTCAACCTGGAGTTCGACTTCGGCGGGAGCGAAAAGCACTTCGACGTGGCCGCTACCGAGTACAGCACCACCGACCCGCCCGAGAAGGTGATCGAGTTCTACCGCAAGGACCTGCCGCAGTGGGTTTTCACCGCCAGGCACGACGGCAGCGTCGAGATCAAGTACTCCGAGAAAGGCTGCCAGCGCATCATCGCGATCCAGGAAGAAGGCGGGCGCACCCGCATCACGCTGGCGCAAGCCGGCGAAGGCCAGGTGAACTGACCTACTCTATCCGCACGGTGACGTCAGATAGGCTCGGGACGCCGCCGATCGTCACCACCAGCGGCACTCCCGGCCCGACGGGCGCATCCGCCGGCACGCACGCATTGATCTGCGTCACCCCTGCGTAGACCAGGCCGACGAAGTTGTTTTGACACGTGCTTTCCCTGCCCCCGAAGGTGATCGTTATGGGCTGGACGGGCCTGGGATACGGAGCGCCCGGCAGCCTCCCCTCCACCACCGCCGGCGTGGTCCGACCCTCGCCCGTGATGTAGAACGAGACGATGGAGTCCCTGGTCGCGGCCCTATCCTTATTGAAGGCGCTGGTGCCGTCCCGGTAGTAGTTGACCGCCACCGCCTGTCCCTTGCCGCCGCCCTCCAGGTAGCAGAAAATGCCCGGCGCCGCGGCAGCCACCGGCACCGCCAGCACGTTGGTTCTGGTCCCCAGGTACTCGACCTGCACATTCGTAGTGCCCGAAACGCCGTACGGAACGATGACGCCCAGTTGGCCGGAAACGCTGAAGATCATCGGCGCGGGCACTCCGTCGAAGAGCACCCTGGTGTCGCCCGCCACACTTGCCCATCCTCCGTTTTCGAAGTTGGCATTGGCGATGGTGCTGGGACCGAAACCGCTACCCCAGAAGGAGACGATCTCCCCAGGCGCCACCACCCCGGTGGCGTAACTGGCCGCGTTCGTCACGGCGGCGAGATTGCCCGCGTTCTGCTTGCCCGCCTGCACGTAGTTGGGCTGTCCGGTGACCACGGTCAACGGCAGTGTCTGAGTCTGTCCGTTCACCGTGACATCCACATCGTAATCCCCCAGGAACCCGCGCGTGCGATAGACGCCGTCGGGGCCGGCGGTGCCTTGGACGTCGGTCCACCACTGGCCGTAAACCAGGTTCCGCCACACATCGTAGTTCGGCTTGGTGCTCCAATCGGTGCGGAACATCGCGGCGTTGGGCCTCCAGTGGTCTGCCTGCCAGAAGCCCCACATCATGAAGTTCTTCATCGACGGATGGCTGAAGCAGGCGGTGAGGAAGTCGCGGGTATAGTCGGCTTGGAGTTGCTCGTCGGTGATGTTGACGTCGAACTCGGTGACCTCGATATCCTTGCCGAATTGCGCGAAGCGGTCCAGCACTTCCAGCACCCGCGTCGGCGGCGTCAAGGCGCCAGTCGAGAAGTGGCTCTGCATTCCGATGCCGTCCAGCGGGCCCCCGTTGTTCAGAATGGTCTGAATGATCTGGTAGTACAGATCCTGGCGCGGAATGTTGTAGCCGCCGTCCTCGACGACGTTGTAGTCGTTCACGAAGAGCTTCGCCGCCGGGTCGGTCTCGCGCGCTTTCTGGAACCACACCGCCATCTCCGCGTTGCCGAGCAGGTCCTGGACGTCGTGGCTCGAAATCGGCTCGTTCAAGACGTCCCACTCGAACAACTGGCGCTTGTATTGGTTCACGATCTGGGCGATGTGACTGTAAATGCGCGTGCGCAGAGCGGCCTGATTGGCCTGGAAAAGCATGGTGACGACGTCGGCGGGAAGGTGGCTCTGGTCGGGCCAGATGAGGTTGTGGCCACGGACTTTCGTGATGCCGTTCTGGAGCAGCCAGTTGATCATGTTCGTGGCTGGCGCGGGGTTCGGCTCCCAGTTGGGCCATTTCAGCTCGTTCTCGGGAACTGCCATGTTGAAGTTGGCCCGCACGGCATTCTGGTATGTGGAGTTGGTCGTGAGCGACGTATACTCCACGGCACTGCCGAATCCGAACGCATGCCGCTTCATCTTGAGGTGGACGGGGGCGCTGGGGACCGGATTGCCGTTGCCGTCGTGGACCACCACGGCGATATCGGCCTTGCGAATGCTCTCGATGCGCCCGGCCGCCGCCGCGCGCCAGGCGGCGTCAGGCTCGTGCCCTTCGTAGTAGAAGCCGGGCAGGGTCTGGATCGGGTAGCCCTGGCCGTAATCCATCAACGACAGGCCACCGATCTCGATCTCCTGCGTCCCGTAGGCCAGCCAGAAACCCACTGAAAGCCCGCCGGCGCTGTAGGTCTCCACCATGCTGAACGGGACGTCGACTCTCTTCCAGTCCGTGCCCGCCGAAGCCGTGCGTTGGGCCGACTTATTGTAGGTCGTCCTGTTCTCGGCCACTAGCGTCGTGTATCCGACGCCGTTCTGCGCACTGGAGGTGGTGCGCATCCAGAACGTGGCCAGCATCACGTCGCCCGTCTGAACGGCCTGAGTCTGCGTGCAATGGATCACAATATCGTACGCGTTGACGGAGCTGGAGCTCTGGAGGTGCAAAGCGCTGGAAAAGGACTGGCCAGTGACGCTCACGATCGATAGATTGAAACTGGAGCCTTGCGGCCCGCTGATCGCGAAGCAAGGCAATGGATCGGCAGGAAGAACCGAAGCCGGCTGCTGGGCCCAGGCGATGCCGCACTCGAGCAGCACCGCCGCAAGAAACACGCGTTGCATACCAACGGGATGGTAACACGCCCAGGGATTCCGTTTCAAAACGCGCTGCCCGATGCGGTGCATGGCCGCATGGGCCTGAGCATCCACTCCACCCGCTGCACAAGCTGCTTGGGCAGGTAGGGCTTCGGCAGAAATCCGTCGATTCGCTGTTTGGCGATCCACGGCACCACCGCGGCGCGGTCATGTCCGCTGGTCACCAGGATCTTCAGACCGGGCTGGAGCGTCTTCAACCGCGTGATCACTTCGGCCGTGGGAATGTCCCGCAGCGACCAGTCCAGAATGGCGAGCGATACATTCTCCGCCGCCTGCTCGAGGATCGAGGAGGCCTCCGCCCCGCTCGCAGCCGGCAGAACGCGGTAGCCGCCGCGCTCCAGAGCCGCCTGAGTCACGTCTCGCACCAGTGGATCGTCGTCGACGCACAGGATCAGGGGACGCACAAAGTACCTGCCCTCCCGAGATTAAGAACTCTTCATTAACTGTAGCACGAATCCTCGACGGCGTCGAGATCCTCCGCGCCTGCGCGACCGGGCGCCGCCCCTCAGCCGGACGCGGATGGGGTGAACAAGCGGTCGAAGAACTCGCGGGTCCGCGCCCGAATCTGTGCCAGCTCCACGTCCAGCGGCTGGTCGTGCAGATGGTCCGGCGTCCAGCGCCGCACCAGCGCCGTCAGCAGATCGAATTGCGATCCGGCGGCCGGCAGGTCCCCCTCGGCGTGTCCGGTCAGAACGCGGAGCCCATGGTCGAGCGCGCGATGGAAGGTCGCCGCGTCGCGCAGGAAACTGGCGTCGGCGCGATCCAGGTGGCCCATCTTCTCGACCACGTCGATGCGGTCCGGCGTGTTCAATACTCGGTAGAAGATGCCCGCGCCCTTCAGCCGCAGGTACATCAGCGCGAAGTCGATGTCGTAATATCCGCCCTGCCCGGCCTTGAGCCGGTGGTCGCCACCCTGCTCCTTCTGAAGTCGCAGCCGCATCTGCACGAGTTGTTTGCGGGAGCGCCCGCTCTGCCCGTAGCGCCGCCAGTCGACATCCTGCAATTCGCTCAGGAAGCGCGTGCCACGCTCGACGTCGCCCGCCACCGCGCGGGTTTTCATGTACGTGATGCCTTCCCAGGCCTGGGCGACGTTGGCGAAGTAGTCCTTGTAGGCCGCTTCGGGTTGCACCAGCGCCCCCTCGCGGCCGTTGGGGCGCAGCCGGGTGTCGACGGCGAACATCATGCCGTCGCCGGTGTAGGCGCTGACGATCGAGATCAGACGCTCGGCCACCCGGGTCCACAACACCTGTTCGGCGGTGTCGCGGTCCGGGATCACGAACACCAGGTCGGCGTCGGAGGCCAGGTCGAACTCCCGCATGCCCAGCCGCCCCATGGTGATGACTGTCATCTGGTCCGCCGGCTGGTAGCCCGGCCGGGCGGGCGGGTGTTGCGCCGCCACCTGCTCCACCGCCATGCGGTACGCACCCGTGATCACGCTGTCGGCGAGGTCCGACGTACGCTCCAGCGTAGTGAAGATCGGCGTCTGCAGGCAGATACTCTCGGACTGGATGCGGAACATCTCGCGCCGGAAGAACCGCCGCAGCTCACCGGCGTCCTCCAGCCCGGAGATCAGGTCCTGGTAAGGCAGGTCGGGGCCGGGCTTCTCGCGCATGTGGCGGAGCTCGGAGATCAGTTCGGGATTGCGGATGAGCTCCTCGGCGAAGTACGGGCTGTGCTCGAACAGGTCCAGGACGTAACTGGCCAGAACCGGATCAGCGTCCATCCAGCCCATCCACTCCGGGTGCGGCAGAATGCGCTCCAGGAAATGCTCGAAATGCACGCGTCCGCGGCGCAGATTCCCCCGCGCCAGCGTCGTGGCCAGACGCGGCGCGCGCTGGTCCAGAAAGCGGACCAGGTTGCTGACGGGCTCCGGGGCAACATCCGGCTCGTCATTCGGGGGGCCGGGCGCCGCGGGTATCGGCGCCGGAGTGTAGTAGACCGGCTGCTGCGCGTGGATCACCCGCTCGTAGATCTCCTGGACCTCTTCCAGGTGCTTGTTCACCTCCCGCAGCAGCAGGTCCGCCGAGGGCGCGGTCCCGATCTGGCCGGCCGGCATCTCCCGCGCCAGCAGGCTCAGAATCTCCGGCTCTTTGGGCAGGGCATGAATCTGCCGGTCGCCGTAGAATTGCAGCCGGTGCTCCAGCGCGCGCAGGAACTGATAGGCTTCCGCCAGCCGCGAGTACTCGGTCGCGGACAGCAGGTCCTTGTCCCGCAGACGGGAGAGCGCCAGCATGGTCCCCTCGTGCCGCACCCATTTCTCCCGCCCGCCGTGCAGCCGTTGCAGGCACTGCACCAGAAACTCGATGTCGCGGATCCCGCCGGGCGCCAGCTTGATGTTGAAGCCGCGTGAGGCGCCGCGCCTGGCCGCCAGCTTCTCGCTGATCCGCTCGCGCGTGACCGAGGCCGACTCGACCACCGAGAAGTCCAGCGTGCTCGAGTAGATCAGCGGCTCGACGAACTCCAGCAGCTCCGCCCCCGGCTCCCGCTCCCCAGCCGATACCCGGGCCTTGATGAGCATTTGCAGCTCCCAGTCCCGCGCGCGGTCCCGGTAGTAACTCTTCGCGCCCTCCAGCGAAATGCAGATCTCGCCCAGCCGGCCGTCCGGCCGCAGGCGCAAGTCCACCCGGTAAGACAGGCCCGCGGCAGTGTAAGTCGAGAGCAAGTCCGTGAGCTGGTTCGCCGCTTTCTTGTAGAACTCCTTGTTCGTGATCCGGTTCGGCCCTTCGGTCTCGCCGCTCGCGCCGTAGACGAACATCAGATCGATGTCCGAACTGTAGTTCAGCTCAATGCCGCCCAGCTTGCCCAGCGAGAGGATGGACAGTCCGCGGTCGCTGGGCCGCCCGTACCGCATCCGCAGGTCCTCGCTGATCCGGCGGTAGGTGACATCCAGGATGGCGTCGGCCAGGCCGGAGATCTCCTCGGTGGTCTCCGGCAGCGTGCACAGGCCCAGGATGTCGCGCACCACGATGCGCAGGATCTGGCGGCGCCGGAATCGAGCCAGCGATAGCGGCGATGGAACGAGCTGGCCCTCTTCCGCCAGAATCCCCTCCAGCCGCTGCTTGTACTCCTCGGCTGACAGCGGCCCGTACAGGTCGCCGCCGTCGATCAGCTCCTCCATCCAGTCGGGATGCACCAGCACCGCCTCGGACAGATACCGGCTGCATGAGAACAGAGCGATCGCGATCTGGAGACTGGCGGCCGATGAGGTCACCCGGTCGAACCCCGCCGGCTGTTCCCGGCACAATCGGTCGAGAAAATGCAGCGCCGAATCCGGGTCCGCGCAGGCGGCAAGCAGGGGCCGGAAAAGCGCCTGCGATTCCTCGGAGAGCTTCTGCGCCAGGTGCAGGAGGCTGTTTCGAGCGCGCCCGGCATCGCGGAATCCGATCTCTTCCAGCAGTCGCTGCATAGAGCCGCGTTTCGATTATATCCTGAGATCTGGCGCAAGACGCGCTCTTATGCCACTGAACCGGTTCTGGACGGAACGCAGGCTCGTTGCCGCACTGTCGCTGGCCGCGACCTACGTGTTCTTTTTCGAGTACCTGCCGCCGATCCGGCGGGCCGAGTTGTCTGGGGACATCGGAGGCTACCACTAGTCGCTGCTTCTGTACGCCCTTCAATCGCTCCAACAGGGACGGCTGCCCGAATGGGACCCCACGATCTACTGCGGCCTGCCCTTCGCCGGCAACATTCAGGTGGGCTTGTTCTACCCGCCGAATTGGCTTCTGTTCGCCGCCAATTGGGGCCGCCACCATCTGTTCTACCAGATGCTCGAAGGCCTGCTGTTCCTGCACTTCTGGCTCGCTTTCGTCCTGTGCTACGTTTGTCTGCGCGACAAGCGCCTGGAAAAGCTCGCGAGCCTGCTCGGCGCGGGCGTGTTCGTCTTTGGCGGGTACAGGATCTCGGAGGCGCACCACGTCGGCGAGGTGATGGGTTGGGCATGGGCGCCGCTGGGCCTATGGGGCATCGACCGGGGGTTGCCCATGACGCCGTCACCGCATTCCGCGAGGCTCCTTAAGGGAGCGCCAGCTTAAATGTCGTAGTACAGCGCGAACTCGTACGGATGCGGCCGCAGGCGCACCGCGTCCGCCTCGTTCTTCCGTTTGTAATCGATGAACGCTTCGAGCAGCTCCTCGGTGAACACGTCCCCCTTCACCAGGAAGCCGTGGTCCTCCTCGAGGCAGTTCAGAGCTTCTTCGAGCGATCCCGGCATGGACGGTACGTTGCGCAATTCCTCCGGCGACAGGTCGTAGATATCCTTGTCCAGCGGTTCGCCGGGATTGATCTTGTTGAGCACTCCATCCAGGCCCGCCATCAGCATCCCCGCGAACGCCAGATACGGGTTCGCCGCCGGATCCGGCGGCCGGAACTCGAGGCGCTTCGCCTTGGGGTTCGAGGAGTACATCGGGATGCGGACCGCGGCCGAACGGTTGCGCCGCGAGTAGGCCAGGTTCACCGGGGCTTCATATCCCGGCACCAGACGCTTGTAGCTGTTCGTGGTGGGCGCGATGATCGCCGAGAGAGAGCGCGCGTGTTTGAGCAACCCGCCCGCGTACCACAGCGCTAACTGGCTGAGACCGGCGTAGCCATCGCCGGCGAACAGCGGCTGGCCGTCCTTCCACAGGCTCTGGTGGCAGTGCATGCCGCTGCCGTTGTCTGCGAAGAGCGGCTTGGGCATGAAAGTGACGGTCTTCCCGTACTGGTTGGCGACGTTGCGGGTGATGTACTTGTACAACATGAGGTTGTCCGCCATCTCGAGCAAGGGGGCGAACCGCATGTCGATCTCGGCTTGGCCGCCGGTGGCGACTTCGTGGTGGTGGCACTCGGCGTGGATCCCGCACTGGATCATGGTCTGCACCATCTCGCTGCGCAGATCCTGATGGTGATCGGTGGGCGGAACCGGGAAGTAGCCTTCCTTGTACCGCGGCCGGTAGCCGAGGTTGTCCTTCTCGCGGCCGCTGTTCCAGCGGCCCTCGTCGGCGTCGATGAAGTAATAGCCGGAAT
>JBEKMO010000034.1:0-49821 GCA_050008465.1 Bryobacteraceae bacterium | reverse complement strand
TGCCCGTCAGCTTGCGCAGCGCCTGCGACATCAGCCGCGCCTGTAAGCCCACGGAGGCCTCGCCCATCTCGCCGTCCAGCTCGGATTTCGGCACCAGCGCCGCCACCGAGTCGATCACCAGCACGTCAATCGACCCGGAGCTGATCAGTGCGCTGGCGATCTCCAGCGCCTGCTCGGCGTAGTCCGGCTGGGAGACCAGCAGGTTGTCCACGTCCACCCCGAGCTTGCCCGCGTAGATCGGGTCCAGCGCGTGCTCGACGTCGATGAACGCCCCCATCCCCCCCGCCCGCTGCGCGTTCGCCACCACGTGCAGCGCCAGCGTCGTCTTGCCGGAGGACTCCGGGCCGAAAATCTCGATGATCCGGCCGCGCGGGAACCCGCCCACCCCCAGCGCGTAATCCACCGAAATCGATCCGCTCGAGATCGTCGCCACCGGCACCAGGGCTTCTTTCGAGCCCAGCCGCACGATCGAACCCTTGCCGAACTGCTTCTCGATCTGGCCCAGCGTCAGCCCCAGCGCGCGCGCACGTTCCTTCTCGTCCATCTTGGCAGCCTCCGGTGAAGAACGATTATACCGGAAGAAAACCCGTGACAGTGTACTGTCACGGGTTTTCGTGGCGACGGCTCAGGCTATCCCCGCTTGCCCGCCACGCTACCCGCCGCCTCACTCGAGCTCTTTGCCGTACGGCTGCATGCCCCTCAGGAGTACGGTCTTTGGATACGGGCCGGAGCCGCACAGCACGAACGACCCGAAGTCCCTGTACCAGTCGCCGTCGGGAGCGCAAGGCCCGGACCTCACCCATTCCCGCAGCAACGCCAATTCCAGAAGCGAGACCTGGCGCTGCTCGATTCGATCGAGCAGGTGTTGCCAGACGCCACGCGGAAGATCACAGAACTGGATCTTGGGCAATGGCGTCCTTCCCAAAGATCGCCCGGATCAAATCGCGGCCCGCCTCTTCCTTGCGGGCCGGCTCCGTCTCGCTCATGAAGCGCCGGTAAGTTGCCTGAAGGTTTTCCCGGGCGGCTGCTTCAGCCTGGACCCCGCGCTCGGCAAGGGTCACCAGCGCCCGGCTCACCGTCAGATGCTGCTCCTTGGCGACGCGGCGCACATCGGCGGCAAGCGACGCGGGAATCGTCACACTCTGTCGGATGACGCGCCGGCCCCGTCGCCGGGATGCTGATTTGGCTCTGGTGGGCATTCTCCCATAGTATCTCACGTGCACCACTGTGGTGCACAGTACAGGCGCAGAACGCTGCGCTGCCCACCCGCGAAGACCCTGTCACTTAGAACTTCGGCGCGTAGTAGCCCTTGCGCGCGCGCACCACCAGGTCCTTCCGCCCCTTGATCTTCACGCTGACCGTCTGGTAGCTCCCATCCGTCTTCAGCGGTTCCGGCCGGTAGAAGATGTTGTACTGGTGGCGCAGCTCGTTGGCGATGTTCTCGAACGACTGCGAGAGGTCCTCGACTTTGAACGGGAAGAACGCCTGCCCGCCGGTCTCCGCCGCCAGGTACTTCAGCACCTTGTCGCCGTCGGTCTCGATCCTGGTGTAGTTGGTGGAAATCGTGTAGATCACCACGTCGGCCTTCTGGGCCATCTCCAGCGCCTGGTCGCGGGTGCGCTCGCTCTGGTTGTCCTCCCCGTCGCTCAGAATGACCATCGCGCGGCGGAACTTGTGCCGCGGCTGCTCCACCGCCAGCTTGTTCTTGCAGGCGAAGTAGATTGCATCGTAGAGCGAGGTGCCCCCGCCGGCCCGCAGCCCCCGGATCGCGGTGGCTAGTTTCTCCGGATTGTCGTCGAGATCGGATACCAGCTCGGTCGAGGTGTCGAAGCTCACCACCAGCGCCCGGTCCTGCCGCGGCCGCATCACGCTGTTGATGAACTCGATGGCCGCCTCCTGAATGAACCGGAAGCGGTCCCGCACGCTGTTGCTCGAGTCCACCAGGATCGCCAGCCGCAGCGGCAGGTCGGTCTCCGCCGTGAACTCCATGATGTCCTGCGGGTGCTTGTTCTCGACCACCTCGAAATCGGTCTTAGCGAGGTCGGTGATGAACCGGCCCTTCTTGTCGGTGACCGCCAGCAGGATGTTGACCCGGGTGACGTCCAGAATGATGCGCGTCTTCTCGTCGTCCTCCCGGATCGTTTTCGCACGCACCGGTTTCTGCGGCGGCGGCTGTGCCGGGAGCGCGGCCCCGAGCGCGCTTGCGGCCAGGATTGCGACCAGCAGGCGATTCATATTCCCCCTTCTCGATTATAGGAGTTCCCCATCTGGAGCCTCCAGCGCTATTAGACTCCCCACCCACGCCTCAAGTTCCGGCGGTAATGGGGATTCTACCGTAACCCGCACCCCCTTGGTAGGCTGCTCGAAGCTAACCCGCTGCGCGTGCAGGAAAAAACGTCCCAGCGGCGGGAGGCCCTCCACCTTCGCCGGGGCGCCATAGACCCGGTCCCCCACCACCGGGTGGCCCAGGCTCGCGAAATGCGCCCGGATCTGGTGCGTGCGGCCCGTCTTGATCCGAACCTCCAACAACGTGAACCGCCCAAAGCGCCGCAGTACCCGGTATTCGGTGATCGCCGCCCGCCCCTCGGCCCGCCGCGTCGTCATTCGCACCCGCCTCGCCGGGTCGCGGCTGATGGGCTTCTCGATCCGCCCCTGCTCGCCCTTCACCCTCCCGTGCACCAGCGCCAGGTACACTTTCTCAACCGTCCGCGCGGCGAACTGCTCGGCCAGCTTGCGGTGCGCGGCGTCCGAGCGCGCCACCAGCAGCACCCCGCTGGTGTACCGGTCCAGACGGTGAACGATGCCCGGCCGCAGCTCCCCGCCCAGTTGCGACAGCGATCCGAAATGGTGCAGCAGCGCGTTGACCAGCGTGCCCGAGTGTGCACCGGCGCCGGCGTGCACCACCATGCCCGCGGGTTTGTCCACCGCGATCACGTCCTCGTCCTGATACAGAATCCGGAGCGGAATCTCTTCCGGAACCGCCCGCAGCGGCGCCAACTCCGCCGGTTCCACCTCGACGGTCTCGCCGCCGCGCAGCCGGCAGCTAGGCCGCTCGGCGCTCCCGTCGACCCGCACCCGGCCCGCCCGGATCCACTGTTGCAGCCGCGAGCGGCTGTACCCGGCGAGCCGCTCCTGGAGGAACACGTCCAGCCGTTTGCCCGCATCCGAAGGTGACACCGCTAGCGTCAATCGGGGCGCCTGCAACCGAGGGACTGCCTCGGCCGTCCGCCTGTAGGATAGGGCTCCAGCCCTGTCCCGGTTGCCTCTCGCACTCATTTTCATCCCCAGGGGTGGCGCACTGCGCCATAGCACCGCCTGACACCGCTTTTCAGCACCCTGCTAGATTATAGTCTGAGGTACCAACAATGCGCAGATACTTCGTCGGCTGCCTGGCCGCCATCGGCGGCCTGGCGCTTCTGTTCCTGCTCCTCCTGGTGGTTTTCGCCGCAGCCCTGCGGTCTCCGGGGGGCCGGGTACCCTCGAAAACCGTTCTGGAAGTCAACCTGGAAACCGGCCTGGCCGAAGATGTCCCCGACGACCCGCTCGCCAAGGCTCTCCTGTCCGGGACGCCCGTGGTTCGCGACATCGTCGACGCCCTCGAGCGCGCCTCCTACGACGGCCGCGTGGCGGGCATCGTCGCGCGCCTCGGCGCCGCCCCCATGAGCGTGGGCCAGGTGCAGGAGATCCGCGACGCCGTGCGCAGCTTCCGCGCTCGCAAGAAGTTCGCCATCGCCTTTGCGGAGACCTTCGGCGAAGTCGGCCCCGGCGGCGGATCCTACTACCTGGCCACCGCCTTCGACGAGATCTGGCTCCAGCCCTCCGGCGACGTCGGCCTCGCCGGCATCCTCATGGAGAGCCCCTTTTTCCGCGGGGGCCTCGACAATCTCGGCATCACCCCGCGCATGGATCATCGCTACGAGTACAAGAACGCCATGAACGTGTTCACCGAGAAGAAGTACACCCCGGCGCATCGCGAGGCCGTCTCGAAGGTCATGAATTCCTGGTTCTCGCAAATCGTGCGCGGCATCGCCGAGGGCCGCCGCATTCCCGAGAACCAGGTCCGCGCCCTCGTCGACCGCGGACCCTTCCTCGGCCAGGAGGCTCTGGACTCGAGACTGGTGGACGGCCTGGCCTACCGCGATGACGTCTACGCCAAGGTGAAGCTGAAGGCCGGGCGGGGCGCTGAGCTGCTCTACCTGGGCAAGTACCTCGAACGCGCCGGACGGCCGCACCAATCCGGCAAGACCATCGCGCTCATTTACGGCGTCGGAAGCGTCCAGCGCGGCAGGAGCGGATTCGATCCCGTTTTTGGCGGCGCCTCGATGGGCTCCGATACCGTCACCGCGGCCTTCCGCGCCGCCATCGAGAGCCCCAGCGTCAAGGCCATTCTGTTCCGCATCGACAGCCCCGGCGGCTCCTACGTCGCTTCCGACGCGATTTGGCGCGAGACCGTGCGGGCCCGCAAGGCCGGCAAGCCGGTGATCGCCTCCATGGGCAGCGTCGCCGGCTCCGGCGGTTACTTCGTCGCCATGGCCGCCGACAAGATCGTCGCCCAGCCCGGCACCATCACCGGCTCCATCGGCGTGCTGGGCGGCAAGATGCTCACCACCGGTTTCTGGGAGAAGCTCGGCATCTCCTTCGACGAGGTGCACGCCGGCCAGAACGCAACTATGTGGAACTCCACTTCGGACTACACCCCGGCCGAGTGGGCGCGCTTCCAGGCCTGGCTCGACCGCGTCTACGCCGACTTCACCAGCAAGGTGGCCGACGGCCGCCGCCTTCCCAAGCAGCGCGTCCTCGAGATCGCCAAGGGACGCATCTGGACCGGTGAAGACGCCAAGAACCTCGGCCTGGTCGATGAGCTGGGCGGTTTCCCCGTCGCGCTCGCCCTCGCCAGGAAGGCCGCCCGCATCGCCGACACCGAGGAGGTCCGCCTCGAGCTGTTCCCGAAAAAGAAGACCTCTTTCGAGGCCTTCATGGATCAGTTGGCCGGCCGGACCCCCGACTCCAGCGAGCGTGCCCTGGTTCGCGCCCTGGAACTCATTCAACCCCTGGCGCGCCAGATCCACGCCCTCTACGGCCCGCGCGGCGTCCTCGAAATGCCCGAGGTTCAAACCAAGCCGTAACGTGGGGCAGGCGGTTTCGCCTGCCCTACGTGATCCCTCAACTCGTTGACTTGCTGTGTGGGACATGCTTCAGCTTGTCCTCTTCGAGCGTCCAGATGAACTTCTTCCCTGTAGGGCGGTCCCCCTGGACCGCGCCGGACCCCCTGGTCCGGCCTCTGCCCGCATCCTGGGAGCGCCGACAAGGGCGACGGCGCCCGGTGCCCTGGGAACCTGTTGCTCCAAGGAATTTCAAGAACGTTTTCTTCCCAGTCCTGGTATTCTGTTGAAGGCCCAGAACACTCTGTGGAGGCGAAATGAGGCCACCGTCGCCGATTCCTCCTTCCCGCTGGGATCACATTCGACAGACCGTGCGCGACCGAGCAGCCCGCCGACGAGATGCGCAACCTCGTCCGGGTGGTAGCCACGGTGCGGGACATCAACCAGGTGTCGGAGCGCCGCACGCACGTTGCCTGTCCGCGCACCAATCAGGTGACTCCCGCCGGACTAAGTGGCGTGATAGTGCATCCAGTGTCTGTTCCCAGTCTTGTTATTCTGTGAAGTCGCGGAAACGACTTCGCAGCTTCACAAGGCGAAGGAGGACAACCATGAAAAACATCGGAAAGTGTTTGTTTTTCGCTTTTTTCGCAATGGCGTTGACGTTTAACGCCTCGGCTGACCAGATCATCACAGTGGTGGCGACAGATCCGTCGCTGCCGAAGGCGGAGTACCAGACCTGGATGAACACCATCCTCCCAATCTGGCCGCTCATCAGCATTGTGCCGACATTCACCTCACTTGAGGTGAAAAGCACAACTGCGACCTTTTTCAGCCCGGAGCTTCCAAACATCATCCATGTCCCGGTTAGTTACGGGGAAGTAATAAACCCCGGGGACATTTCCCAGTATTTCTACCAGGCGCTAACAAAGGAGTTCAGCAGCCTGTATCCCCTAGGCTGTGATCAAGGGTGGGGTATGGTGGGCGACGGCTTGGGCTTTGCCACCTCGTACACTGCCTATTGGCTGCTCGGCCAGCAAGTGGCCGGTTTTGTCCCGACTACGACCGCTCTGCAGGCGGACATTAGCAGAAGCTACAACCCCCAAGCAGTTGGGGGAGAGGTTAACGCATATGTCAACCTCATCTCGCTGTTTTTCCCCGTGTCTGCTTCGGCTTTTGAGTCGCTCTCAGGCGGGGATTACCGGATATTTGGCCAACAAGTCCTGACCATCGGCTCGATACAGAATTGCGCCGGCAAGACGCTTGACCAGATGCGGCAAGAGTATTTCGCCGCGGTTGACCAGGTGTTTCCGGATTTCGACGGCTGGAAACCTTCGGACTGGCTGGCTTCAAACCCAGCCGCGTTCCTAAACGGCTCTGACGGCAAGTTCCTGGTCGTGGAAGTTCGTTCCAGTAATACGTTCGATGCTGCGAACAATCATGTGCTGCAGTCAGACAACCCGGTCATCACCTACAACTTCGGTTTACCGGTTCAGTTCTGGCTTCGGGACCGCAAAAACGGCAACGGCGTTGTCCGCCAGGACGGCACCATCAATTGGGAAATCCGCGACACCACGAATACTGCGGTCCGTTCCGGCAAATCCGCAACGAACGGTTGGCTCCTGATAGACCTCACGGGGCTGTTCGGCGCCGACTCTTTCGCGGCTTGCTGGAACGACCCGGCACAGCCAAACGCCGACTGCAAGGTCGGCGACCCGGCCGCGCCCAACGCCACGACCTTCTTTATTAGCGCCAACGGGCCGCAACTAGCCCTGCTCGGGGAGTTCTGGAAGGACCATATTTACGTCGTTTGCAACGACTACAACTTCCAGAGCTTTGCCAAGTCGCCGTGCACACTTGATGCTCAAGCCGGGAGTTTGCCTGAAGTAGAGAACATCCCAGGCTTTAACGGGGTACTTCCTATTCGCCTCCACGGCTCACGCGACCCCTTTGTGGTAACGGACGGCGTCCGGAGCAAGTCGCTTCGGCCGTCCTACTGGGCGCTTCCCCAATCCGATGTCGCCTCTCGGTTCGTTTTGTGGACCGAGTACGGTGACAAGCTCCAAGCAGTCGCCAACTCGGCTGACTGGGCCAACGACTACATCACCCCGGGCGGCATCTTTACGCTCTGGGGGAACGGCTTTACGGCCAACGGTCCGACCAGCGCTCCGGCATATCAGTTCCCTTTACCCACATCTCTGGACAATATCCAGGTTGTCGTTCGGGTGAATGGGATTGACTACCCAGCGCGGCTGTACTATGTTTCGGCGAACCAGATAAACTTCTTGGCGCCGGCTGAATTGCCAACCGGCACCACTGAAGCCCAAGTCCGCGCCATCATCAATGGCGTTGCGACTAACCCGATCCATGTGTGGGTTGGGGTAAAGCCAGCGGCATTCTACGCGGATTTCACGGCCAAAAGGCCTGCAGCGCTATTTGCTGTCGGCACCAAGGCCGGACAACTCATCACCGAGGCCAACCCGGCCAGAATCGGGGACTGGATCCAGAGCTACTGGAATGCCTTGGGCCCCGTGCAACCGCCCATCAAGGACGGATACGCCGCCTCGATTAGTCCAACCTCTACTGTGATCGCCCCTGTCACCGTGACGGTAGGCGGCATACAGACGGAATGTTGGGCTGGCGCGGCACCTGGTTTTGCCGGCTTATACCAAGTCAACTTCAAGGTCCCAGCCGGATTACCGGCCGGAC
The DNA here is from genome assembly GCA_050008465.1 of Bryobacteraceae bacterium. Taxonomy (GTDB): domain Bacteria; phylum Acidobacteriota; class Terriglobia; order Bryobacterales; family Bryobacteraceae; genus Fen-330. The sequence continues at coordinate 42,013 of JBEKMO010000034.1, read as the reverse complement.
TGGCTAATGTGATCATCAGCGTCGGCGGTGTCACCAACACAACGCCGATCAAATTAGCGGTGTCGCCATGACCACCGATCCGATGTTAAACCTTCACGCACCGTGAACCCTCCCGCGCAGTTTTAGCGGGGCACAAGGGTTCACGGTGCCTTTTGTTCCCAGTCTTGTTATTCTGTGAAGTCGCGGAAACAGCCGCAAATCCTGCGTTTGTATCTTTCCAGCAGTGACCCAGAAACACCGATCTCTCCGCTTTTCCAATAACTTACAGCCTCACCTCCGTTGCTTCGAAAAGCGAGTTTCGAAGGTTTTTGCCGCCCGGCTTGCGACTTTGGTCTAAGTGCCTGAAAACGCGGCTCGGATACCGCGGTTTCTACAAGCCCATCCCGTCGAAAGTCGAAAATGGAGGCTTTGCGCACGCCCGCGGCGAGGCTTACAAGGGTTCCGGGGTGCGGTGGCCGTATCTTGATGGCCGAATTGTCGCAACCGGCCCAGCCAAATCCGGGCCGAACCCGTTTTCGCGGGAGTGGCGCTGCGATTCTCGAAAGGAGGAATGCATGCCTTCACACCAAAGCAAGTCCTATTCGCCTGATTCCCAGAGCGCGGTCACGGACTATCTCACGCACCTCACTGCCGGCGGGCGCTCTCCGGCAACCATTGAGTCGTACGCGAGAAGCCTTGGGCTGCTGGGGAAGCTCCTTGGCCCCAACATCCCTCTGGAAGAACTCTCCGCCGATCGAACCCTCGGACTACGGCTCCGAACGGAGAACCTTGCAGTGCAGTGCGGCAAGTAGATTGACGGTTATTCGCAAAACCGTGGCGTGGGCTTCAGCCTGCCGTGTCAGCACTCGTGACGACGCCTTGGCGTCGAGATGAGTCTCGACTCGGCGCGCACGAGTGCGCGCGCCACAAAAGGGCCCTTTGGCAGGATGCTCCATACATGGCTTCCCTTACGCCGCACTACAGTTGGTGAGAGACGGAAGAGGACTGCCGGTGAGAACTGTGCCTGTCGTCCCGGCCATCGGCGCGCTCCTGCCCCGCTTGGTTGATCGCCCTACTTCGTCTTCGCGTAAGCCGCCCACCGGGCGGGGATGCCCGCGCTCCGCGCGTCGCCCGGATGGATGATCACCCGGTAGCGGAATCGCAGCACCTCGCCGGTCTCGAGCGTCAGGCTGCCGTCCTTGGTCTTGTCCCGCTCGAACTCGCGGGCCCCGAAGGGGTTCGCGGCAAACAGGCCGTAGCCGCGGACATGCCAGTAGGTCGGGTGCCGCGGGTTCGCCGGGTGGTCCAGGATCGCGACGCCCAGCTTCTCGCCGTCCACTTCCCCGAAGCAATCCACCCACCTGGACCGTTTCCCCCAGACTTCCTTCTCGCCCATCGCGCCCTCCGCGTTCACCATCCGCCCGGTGCGCTTCCCAGAGGCCGGAGCGCCCTTCGGATCTTCCTCCAGCCCGGCCGCCAGGCGAATGGCGAAGGCGCCCTCCTTGGTGTCCCCGAACGTCACCTTCGAGCCGGCGGGTTCGAGAGTGATGTCGAAGTCGATCGTGCGCAGGTTCGGCTCCGCTTGGAACACGATCCGCTTCGTCTCGGTCAGCAACGGGTTGCCCGCCGGGTCCAGCCAGTCGAATTCCGCCGTGAACCCTCCCGACTTCTTCCCGTTCTTAAGATCGCTGACCTTCCGGAGCGCGATCCGGCCCGTAATCGCCCGCTTCTGGCTGTCTTCGTTCGTCCAGTAGTCGATCCCGTTCACGTCGCCGTGCGCGAACCACAGCCCGCGGTGATGCGGATGGTCGCGGCGTTCGCCCTCCACCATTTCCATCGGGAAGCTGCGCGTGACGATCTTGCCGGAAGCCGAGCGCAGCGGATGCAGATACGGCTTGTTCACGCCGGCGTCCACGAACAGTGCGGTGAACGGCTTGCCGTCGATCTCCACCGAGATGCGATCACTCGACTGCGTGATCTTGACCTGCCCGGGCAGCGGCAGACCCAGAACCACTAAGAGTAAAGACAACCTGCTCATGCGACCCAGTAGAGCACAGGGATCGGAGGGACTCAAACGCGCCTTTCTGTCAGGACTCGTCTATCCTGGTCTTATGCGACTGTCTTCTCTTACCCTCGGACTTGTCTTGTGCGCCGCCCTCCTGCCGGGCCAAACCAAGCGGCGCGCCCCCGGCTTTTCGCTGCCCAGTTCCGCCGATCGCCAGGAGGACCTCGCCGATTATCGCGGCAGGATCGTACTCATCGACGTCATGAAGACCGATTGCGAGCATTGCGGTCCGTTCGCCCGCATCCTTCAGCAGGTCGCAGTCCGGTACGGAAACAAGGTGGCCGTTTTATCCATCGCGCCCGCGCCCGACAACCCGGCCGCGGTGGCCAGGTTCATTGCCCAGAACAAGATCACTTTCCCCATCCTGTACGACTGCGGGCAGGTGGTCTACTCCTACGTCCGGCCCAATCCCTTGAACCCGGCCATCAGCCTGCCCCACCTCTACATCGTGGACCGGGATGGTTTCATCATCCGGGACTACTTGTTTGGCGCGGACACCGAGGAGATCTTCCGTGGCCAGGACCTCTTCGTGGAGTTGGATCGCCTCCTGGCCCCCCCGCACCCCAAGCAGAAGTGAGCCCCCGCAACCGAGGGACTGCTCCGCAACCGAGGGACTGCCTCGGCCGTCCGCCGTCGGGACTGCTCTGCAACCGAGGGACTGCCTCGGCCGTCCGCTGTGGGGACGGCCCAGGCTGTCCCCGGTTGCCCCCCGTAAGCCCCCGGTAAGTCGCCATCTCCAAACCCGCCCCTACATCATTCCCCCTAAAGTCCGCCCCCGGAACGCCCGATGAACTGCCTGCCGTGCCGTCCCTCCACAAGCCGCCCGCCCTGGCCGACGCGGCCGACCTGTTGAGCAGCCAGTTGCGGGCCCAGATCCGCGGGCTGGCGCGCAAGCTGAAACCTCACGCGCGCAAGCTGGAGCGCTGCTTCATCCAGGAGCTGCGCCGGTTGGGGATCAACCCGCTGCAGCGGCAGACCCTGGTAAGGATCACGCTCGGCGCGGCTGCGGACCTGCTGGCCGGCCGCCGGCCGCTGGCGGGCTTCTTCGAGCACATCGCGTACAACGGGCGCAGACTGGCCAAGCTCGACCTGCGCCGGGGCGCCGTGGTGGACGCCCTCCAGAGCTACGACCGGCTGGTGGCCCACGAATTTCGCAACCTCGATCCGGAGGAGGCCGCCAACCTGAAGTGGGTTTCCGAGCAGTTGAACTTCTGTATCGTGCTCACGCTCAACAACGCCTTCTACCAGGTGCGCGAGGCCGAAACCGAGGCCTTCTACGAGCTGTTCCAGGCGGAGCTGGAATCCGGCGGGCAACGCCAGTTGCTGGATCGCTCGCTGGCCACCCTGGCACGCTTCTGCCAGGCCGACGCCGGGCGTTTGTTCCTGTTCGACCGGGAGAGGCAGTCGTGGCTGGCTCTGGCGGTGCCGGGCCCCGTGGCGCTTCGCCCGGCCGCGGATTCCAGGACGCTCCTCGAGAAGCTGGCCTGGCCTCGCCACATCCGCGGCGGCAGCGCCTCCGAACGCCTGCTGCTCGATCCGGCCTGGCGCGGGCTGTACCCCTCCTGCTGGTCCATCCCCTTGATCTCCGGCGCTGGCGTCGCCGGCGCCATGCAGTTCGGCTTTCGCAGAACCTATGCCTGGCTGCCCAGGGAACTCCAGTTGTTGACCGGAGCGGCCGAGCTCTGCCTGCTGGCTTCCGAGAAGCTTCGGCTGTCGGAAGACCTGGCGGCTCGCGAGGAGCAGGTGCGCCAACTCGCCTCCCACATGGTCGAGATCGAGGAACGGGAGCGGCGGCGCATCAGCCGCGAGCTGCACGACGAGGCCGGCCAGTTGCTGCTCTGTTTGCCGCTCCACTTGGACATGATCGAGCGCTCGGTGCCCGATGCCTCCCCGGAGCTGCGCAGCGGGCTGGCCGAAGCGCGCAGCTTGATCGGCCGAACTGTTCTCGAGATCCGGCGGCTCCTTTCCGATCTCAGCCCCGCGGTGCTCGAGCAACTGGGCTTGGGCGCCGCCGTACGCCAGTTGGTGAACCGTTTCCGCTCCCTCCACCGCATCCAGGTGCAACTCCACCTGCCGCACCTGGGGCCGCTGCCGCAGCGGACCGAGTTGGTTGTCTACCGCCTGGTGCAGGAGTGTTGCAGCAACATTGCGCGCCATTCCTCCGCGTCGAATGTAATCATTTCGCTCGCTACCGCCGATGGAATCCTTAGGCTGTGCGTGGAAGATGATGGCGTCGGCTTCCATGTCGAGGAAGCGTTCGCCAGGCGCGAGTCTTTCGGGCTGGCGGGCATGAGGGAGCGGGTAGCCCTGGTCGGCGGCCGGTTTCAGGTCGACAGCCGGCCCGGACTCGGCTCCACAGTCTCCATTGAGTTGCCGTTGCTGGCTAAGCCGGAGTCCGAGCCGGTCTTCCAGCGTGCCGGCTGAGCCTGGATGGGCGCCGAGCAGAGAAGGGACGTGAGTGGATTATGGCCAAGATTCGAATCCTGTTGGCAGACGATCATACGCTCTTTCGCCAGGGGGTCAGGAACCTGCTGAGCACGGAGGCGGACATGGAGGTGGTGGGCGAAGTCGCCAACGGCGGCGACGCCATCCAGAAGTCCTCCGAACTGCATCCCGACGTGGTGCTCATGGATATTGGCATGCCCGGCTTCAGCAGTTTCGAGGCCACACGCCAGGTCAAGAAGGACCGCCCCGAGTGTAAAGTGCTCTTCCTCACCATGTACGACGATGAGGACTACCTGGTCGAGGGCATGGAGGTCGGCGGCAGCGGCTACGTACTCAAAGACAGCCCCGCGCTCCAACTGCTCAGCGCCATTCGCGACGTCCACCGCGGCGGTAGTTACCTCAGCCCCCGCATGCTGGCTCAACTGGTCGACGATTTCCGCTCGCGCATCAAGTCCGCCACCCGCACCCCCCGGTTTGCCACCCTCACCCCCCGCGAAAAGGAAGTGCTCAAAATGCTCGCCGAGGGCGAGTCCGTCAAGGAGATCGCCTGCGACCTCAACCTGAGCGTCAAGACCGTGGAAGCCCACAAGTTCAATCTCATGCGCAAGCTGGACATCCACAACAAGGCTCAACTGGTTCAGTACGCCATCCAGAAGAAGATCATCAAGATCCCCTCGCTCTCCATTTGACCGCCGGCCCGCAAGTGGGGCGGATCTCCTGATCCGCGCCGAACCTCCTGGTTCGGCACTCGGAGCCCGTTGGGCGCTTAGCGCTAGAATCATGGCATGTCCCGCAACTGCTCCCGACGTGATTTTCTTGCCGCTTCCGCCGTGGCGCTCGGATCGGGCGCGGCCGCGCCTGCCCGCCTGCACGTTGCCAAGGCGTTGTACATCGGCATGCTGCCGAGAACCCTGAGCTACGCCGACCGGTTCAAGCTGGCGCGCGACACCGGGTTCGATCAGGTCGAGTGCGCGACCGTCTCCAGCCAGAAGGAGGCTGAGGAAATCAAGCAGGCCGCCAAGGCTGCGGGGCTGCGCATTCACTCGGTAATGAACCAGGCCCACTGGAGGTACCCGCTTTCCTCGAGCGACCCCGCCGACCTCGCCAGGAGCATCGAGGGAATGGAAACCAGCCTCCGCAACGCCAGTTTCTGGGGTGCGGACACGGTGCTGCTGGTGCCCGCCGTGGTGAATCCGGGCACCCGGTATCAGGACGCCTGGACGCGTTCTCAGCGGCAGATCCGCGGACTGCTGCCGCTGGCCGGGAAACTGAAGGTGATCATCGCCATTGAAAACGTCTGGAGCAAGTTTCTGCTGAGCCCCCTCGAGTTCGCCCACTACCTCGACGACTTCGCCAGCCCCTGGGTGCGCGCCTATTTCGACGTCGGCAACATCCTGTTGTACGGCTATCCCCAGGACTGGATCCGAACGCTGGGCAAGCGGATTGTGAAGCTCCATTTGAAGGATTTCCGCATCGTGAAGTCCACCTTTGAGTGGGTGCCGCTGCGCGAGGGAAACATCGACTGGCCCGAGGTGTACCGGGCACTCTCCGAGGTCGGCTACTCCGGCACCGCCACCTGCGAACTGCCGGCCGGCGACGAGGCCTACCTGCGTGAGGTGAGCCGCCGCGTGGACCTGATCCTCACCGGAGCCTGACGCCGCTGCGCGACATTTCCGTGGATGCCCGAGATCCCTCGTTCCGAGCCGCGCGCGCCGGCAAGGGGTCCTTCCGCACGTCTGCGAGACCGCTCCTTCACAGTCGCGGCTCGGAACCGAGCGTAGCGATACGTTCGGACGGTCCGGCAGAATCAAGCGCATCCGCTGCTGCTCCACTTTCTTGTCGAGCATCCGCCTGACGCCGCTGCGGCGCGTGCTTAACCGTTTTGGGGAAGGCTGGCCGGGAATGCACCGCAGGATACGCCCCATTTTCGTCGTGTGCCCCAAAGCGGTTAAGCACCCCGCTGCGGCCCACTTCCCCCGCGCACGCGTTATAACGGATAGTAGTGAAGAAATTTCTGCTCGGTGTCCTGATCGGCTTCCTGTTCTCCGGCCTGGCGCTGGTCATCTTCTGTTTTGCGATGCTGCGCCTGGCTTCCCGCCCTCCCTCCGTCCCGGACGCTTCTATTCTGGTGTTCAAGCTCGAAGGGTCCGTTCCCGAGACCCCCGGCGTCGAGATCCCGTTGCCGCTTTTTGAGCGCATGTCGTCCCCGACTGTCCGCGACCACTGGGAGTTGCTGCGTAAGGCGGCCGCCGATCGGCGTATTCGCGCGGTAGTCTTCATGCCGCGGGGAGTTGAGGCCGGTTGGGGCAAGTTGCAGGAGCTCCGCGAGGACCTGCTGGCGTTCAAGAAGTCCGGCAAGCCGCTTTACGCTTGCTTGCGCGCTCCAGGCACACGCGAGTATTACCTCGCAACCGCGGCCGATCGCGTCTTCATGACCCCTGAGGACCTCCTCGACCTCAAGGGGCTGCGCGCCGAGCTCACCTATTTCAAAGAAACGCTCGACAAGCTGGGTGTCCGGATCGAGGTGGAGCACGCCGGGAAGTACAAGGATGCTCCCGACATGTTCACGCGCAGCTCGATGAGCCCCGAAACCCGTGAGGTGATCAACTCGATTCTGGATGACCTGTACGGCCAGCTTACGGGCGCGATCGCCACGGCCCGCCGCAAGACCCCGGAACAGATCCGCGCCACCATCGATCAGGGACCTTTCGTTTCCCAGCAGGCGCTCGCTGCCGGCCTGGTCGATGCGCTCCAGTACCAGGATCAGGTGTTTGAGGAGCTCCGGGAACGGCTCAAGCTGCCCGCCATCCGCAAGGTCTCGCACCGCGACTACCTGAAGATCCCGCCCCAATCGGTCGGCGTCGAGAGCGGACGGCGGGTGGCGTTTGTGGTCGCCGAGGGGGATATCGTCCGCGGCGACGATGGCGGTTTTGCGGCCGATGGCGCCCTCAGTCCGGCCGCGATGGCCGATATGCTGCACCGCGTCGGGGACGACCGCGGAATTCAGGGCGTCATCGTGCGTATCGATTCGCCCGGCGGCGACGCCTTCGCTTCCGACGAGATCTGGCGGGAAATGACGCTGCTGAGCAAGAAGAAGCCGCTCGTAATCTCGATGTCCGATGCCGCCGCCTCCGGCGGTTACGACATCGCCATGACGGGCGATCCCCTCATCGCCTACCCGGGCTCCTTCACCGGCTCCATCGGCGTGTTCTATGGAAAGGCCGACCTGCGGGGCTTGTACAACAAGCTCGGGGTCCGCAAAGACATCCTCTCCCGCGGCCGCTTCGCCGAGATCGATTCGGACTACACCCCGCTGAGCGACGCCGCCCGCCAGAAGCTCCGCCGGGAGATCGACGTGTTGTACTCGAGCTTCGTGCGCCGCGTCGCCCAGGGCCGCAAGAGAGAGGTGGCCCAGATCGAGCCGATCGCCCAAGGGCGCGTCTGGCTCGGTTCGCAGGCCAAAGCCAACGGCCTCATCGACGATTTCGGAGGCATCGACCGCGCCATCGAGTTGCTGAAGCAGAAAGCTGGGATCCCGCGCGACGAGCAAGTGAGACTGGTCCCTTACCCGCCTCAGCGCACCATCTGGGATCAGTTGCTCGGCCGCCCCGCCGACCCGCTCACCGGCGCGCCGCTGCTCGCCTTCCTGAGACGCTTCGCCACCCGCACCTGGCTCCAGGGCGGAATGCTCAAGCTGATGCCCTGCTCGATCGAAGTGAAGTGAAGACCGTCGCCGGCGCGCGGTCGGCGTCTTCAGAACGCCCCGCTGGACTGAATGCCCGCCGATCGCAGCGCCGTGGCCATCTTCTCCAGCGCCGACTTGTGGATCTGCGAAACGCGGCTCTCGTTGATTCCCAGGATGCCGCCGATCTCGCGCATGGTCATCTCCTTGGTGTAGTAAAGTACGACCACCTTCTGGTAGCGCTCCGGCAGTTTCGTCATCGCGCCCTTCAGCAACTCGCGGAGTTGTTCCCGGGCGCACATGTGGTCGGGCTGGGTTTCCGCCTTGGCCGGGTAGTCGGGAGCCGGCAGGTCCTCCTGGTCCGGCCGCCGCGCCGAGATCGAGATCAGTCCCACGTATTGCAGGTCCGCCATCATGTGCCGCCAGCGCTCCACTTCCACCCCCATCTTCGCGGCGATCTCGGATTCCGTCGGGTTCCGCTGCAACGTCGCCGCCAACTCCCGCGTCACCGCCTCCACCTGCTTGTGCCTGCGGCGCAAATCGCGCGAGGCCCAGTCGAGCTGGCGAAGGCTGTCCAGAATCGCTCCCTTGATCCGGTGCTTGGCGTAGCTCGAGAAGGCCACCTTCTTCTCCGGGATGTATTTCGTCACGGCATCGAATAGCCCCAGGATGCCCGCGTGTACGAGGTCGTCCAGATCGACGTGCACCGGCAAGTTTTCGTGCACCCGGATAGCGATGGCCTTTACCAGCGGCAGGTGCTCCAGAATGATGCGATCGCGTGTGGTCTGCTGTTCCTGGGTCGTCCGGTCTCCTGATGAGCCTCGCAAAATGTAGTCCGCAACCGAGGGACTGCCTCGGCCGTCCGCTGTAGGGACGGCCCAGGCTGTCCCCGGTTGCCCCTCGCCGCACTCCGCAACCGAGGGACTGCCTCGGCCGTCCGTTGTGGGGACGGCCCAGGCTGTCCCCGGTTGCCCTAGTACGCTCTGCGGTCGCATGGGTTTTTTTCCGGCTTCCGGAATCTCGTGTCGGCTGGTGTGGGCCATGCCGCCACTAACTGCAAGCGTGCTTCCAAGCGGTGCCTTGCTGGAATAGGAGCTTTGCCTACTAAGCTCCTAAAATGCGCTCAGTCGGTCTAGTGTATTCACCTGAGAGACTTAGCGGGCCTCCGCGCACTCCTCTCCCTGCGCCAGAATCGTGCCACCAGGCACTGGTCTCGTGTTCTGTTCCACTCTGACTCAAGGATCGGTCCAAAGCGTGTTTCACCTTGAACCGCAGTGTTTCAGTTTGGAATTCGGAGCCGTCTACTCCCGGCGTGCCGCGGCAATCCAGGTCCTCAACACCAGGCCGCCAAGGAACACCCAGACGGCGGCGCGAAACAGGCCCTCGAGCGTCAGCCCCGCCAGAACCGCCAGGACCGCATAGCAGAGCATCGCAATGAGGAGGCGGGGCTTCATACTAAGGCGTTGGCCTGCTGGAGTTCCCTCCATCGTACCAGTTGGTCCGCGTCGCCGCCGCCGGGTAGAAGTAGAATGGAACCTAACCCTTGAACACCCGGCGGAGTTTTCTTCTGGCCCCTCTCGCGGTCCTGGCGGCCTGCGGGCGCCGCAAAGGTGTGGGCTTCGACGGCTATGCCTTCGTCGCCAACGAGGAGGGAAAGGCCATCGCGGCCGTCGACCTGACTGCCTTCGCCGTAGCTCGCCACATCCATCTGGATGCCAGCCCGACGGCGTTGATTGCCGACCCCGTTCGCCCGGCCGTCTACGCTTTGACGCCCGCCACCGGCGCCCTCCACGAGGTCGGCTTGGGCACCCTCGCGGTTCGCCGTAAGGTGCCGGTAGCGCGCACCGCGGTGGCCATGCGGCTGGCCCCCGACGGCCAGGCGATCTGGGTGCTCTCGAGCCAGCCAAAGCAACTGGCGCGGCTCTCCCTGGACAGCTTTCGCGTCGACGCGCGCATCGCGCTGCCGGCCGAGCCCGCCGATTTCGACGTTTCCTGGGACGGTGGGTGGGCCGGCATCAGCTTCGGTGAGAGCGGAGCGGCTGGTCTCGTCGATCTGCGGCGCGGGATCTGCTCCTTCTTCCCCTTAGGCAAGAAATTGTCACTGGTCAGATTTCGCAAGGATGGCCGGCAGTTGCTCGTCGGCAACGCCGAGGACCGGATGCTCTCCATTCTCGAGGCCCCCAGCGGCCGCGTCGTGGTCCACTTGCCTCTGGCGGTCCGCCCGGACTACTTCTGCTTCAGCGAGGATCGGGGCCAGTTGTTCATTACCGGGGCTGGCATGGATGCCGTCGTGGTCGTTTATCCTTTTTCGACCGAGGTCGCCGAAACCGTGCTGGCCGGCCGCGCGCCCGCGGCCATGGCGGACGTCAACGGACCCGATGCCGAGTTCCTGCTGGTAGCCAACCCCCAGTCCGGCGAAGTCACCATCATCGATGTCGAGACGCGGCGCGCCATCGCCGTGGTCGCCGTCGGCCAGGGGCCCGGCTACATCACGAAAACTCCCGATCGGCAGTATGCTCTGGTGCTGAATCGCCTCTCGGGAGACATGGCGGTCATCCGCATCGCGGCGATTTCCGCCACGCGCGCCAAGTCCGCGCCGCTGTTCACCATGATCCCCGTGGGATCAAGACCCGTCTGTGCCGTGGTCCGAAGCGTGTAGGCGCCCCTCGCACTCATCTTCCTCATCGCCCCTCGGGTTGCCCCACCAGTTTTCAGCAAGCTCTCAGGCGTTGGTAGGGACGGGCAGATTCGAACTGCCGACCTGTCGCTTAGGAGGCGACCGCTCTATCCATGCTGAGCTACGTCCCCGAATCCTCCTACTATTCTATCCCTCGCCCGCAGCCCATCGCTTCAAACCCTTACGGCCGATGTCGGTTCGGTAGTGCATGCCCTCGAAATGGACTCTCGAGACCGCCTGGTACGTCCGTTCGATGGCGTCCGCCAGGTCGCACCCGGACGCTGTGACTCCAAGCACCCGGCCGCCCGCCGTTTCCAATCCCTCCTGCCCGGCCCGCGTGCCGGCATGAAACACCGCCGCCCCCGCCGCTTCCGCTTGCTCGATGCCCTCGATACGGTCGCCCTTGCGGGGCGTTCCGGGGTACCCCGCCGCGGCCACGACAACGCACACCGATGGATCGGAGCGCCACGCGAGCCTCACTCCTCCGAGGTCGCCGTGCGCGGCTTCCAGCAGCGCCTCGGCGAAGTCGCAGTCCAGGCTGTGCAGCAGGGCCTGCGTCTCCGGGTCGCCCAGCCGCACGTTGAATTCCAGCACCTTCGGCCCCGCCTGGGTCATCATCAGGCCGGCGTAAAGAAAGCCGGTGAACGGGCAGCCCTCGGCGCGCATTTGCTCGATCGACGGACCGATGACGCGCTCCATAACGTACCGCCGCTGGGCCGCGTCCAGGATGCGCGCATCGCAGTAGGCTCCCATCCCGCCCGTGTTCGGGCCCGCGTCGCCGTCGTACACGGCCTTGTGGTCCTGCGTGGGCTCGAGCGGCAAAACGTTCCTGCCGTCGCTCAACACGATGAAGCTCACTTCCTCCCCGGTCAGGCACTCCTCGATCACCAGCCGCGAGCCGGCCTTCCCGACCAGTGCGCCGGACAGCAGGCCGCGGACCGCGGCTTCGGCCTCGGCTCGGCTCCCCGCCACGATGACGCCTTTTCCCGCCGCCAGTCCGTCCGCTTTGAGCACCACCGGAAGCCCGAATCGGTCCAGCTCCTTGAGCGCGTCCGCTTCCGTTTCGACGATCGCGAACTCGGCGGTGGGGATCCCCGCGCGCACCATAAACTGCTTCGCGAAGATCTTGCTTCCCTCGAGCTCGGCCGCGGCCGCAACCGGACCGACGATCGCGCGGCCCGCGGCGCGGAACGCGTCCACCACCCCGGCTACCAGTGGCGCCTCGGGACCCACCACCGTAAGGTCTGCCCCGATCGACTCCGCTACGCGCAACAGTTCCGCCGGGTTTTGCGCGTTCCCCGGAATGCACGTCGCCAGGCGCGCGATGCCGGGATTCCCCGGAACCGCCCAGATCGCCTCGACCGAAGGGCTTCGCGCCAGCCGCCAGACCAGGGCGTGTTCGCGCCCGCCGCCACCTATAACTAGAATTATCAAGATATCAGCTCCATATAAGCTATATTTATACATCGCGGCCGGGGTTTGTCACCCTCCGCGCCACTTCCCTAGAATAGAGGAAAAGCTGGGCTCTTATGCACGCTAGCGGCCCTCAATTCCGATACGACGTCGTAGTCGTGGGCGCCGGTCACGCCGGTTGCGAGGCGGCGCGCGCGTGTGCCCGCCTCGGCATGAAGACGGCCATCGTCACCATGAACCTCGACCTCATCGCGCAAATGTCCTGCAACCCCGCCGTGGGAGGCATCGCCAAGGGCCACTTGGTGCGCGAGGTCGACGCGCTGGGCGGCGTGATGGGCGAACTGACGGATGCCGTGGGCATTCAGTTCCGGCTGCTGAACACCAGCCGCGGCCCGGCCGTGTGGTCGCCGCGCGCCCAGTGCGATAAGCGCCGCTACCGGATCGGAATGCGCGAGCTGCTCGAGAAGGAGCCCAACTTGCGGATCCTTCAGGCCGAAGTCGCCGAGTTGCTCATCGACGGCGGTGCCGCGCGGCGCACTCATGGCGTCTCTCTGCGGGACGGCCGGGCGCTCCACTGCGGCGCCGTAGTCCTCACCACGGGCACGTTCCTCAATGGCTTGGCCCATATCGGCGAGGCCACTTACAGTTGCGGGCGCAGCGGCGAACCCCCATCCAATCTACTCGGCAACCAGTTGCGCTCTCTCGGCCTCCGTTGGGTCCGTCTCAAGACCGGCACACCGCCGCGCCTGGACGGGCGCACCATCGATTGGTCGCGATTCGAGCCGCAATCGGGCGACCCTGAGCCTACGCCGTTTTCCTTCCTTACCGAGCGCATAGACCGCCCTCAGATCCAGTGCCACATCGCCTACACCACCGAGGAGACCCGGCGCATTCTCCTGGAAGCAATCCCGCGGTCTCCTCTCTATAGCGGCCAGATCGAGGGGGTCGGCCCGCGCTACTGTCCGTCAATCGAGGACAAGGTGGTGAAGTTCCCGGGCAAGCTCCGCCACCAGATCTTCCTCGAGCCGGAAGGCCTCGACACTTACGAGGTCTACGTGAATGGCATGTCTACCAGCATGCCCATCGACGTGCAGGCCGCCATGGTCGCCTCGATTCCCGGCTTGGACCAGGCGGAAATGCTTCGACCCGGCTACGCCATCGAGTACGACGCCATCGATCCCAGGGAACTCCGGCACTCGCTCGAGGTCAAAGTCATCGAGGGACTCTTTCTCGCCGGCCAGATCAATGGCACGTCGGGATACGAGGAAGCTGCATGCCAGGGGATTATCGCCGGGATGAACGCCGCCTGCCGCGTCGGTGGTTCGCCGCCCGTGGTTGTCGGTCGCGCCGAGGGCTACACAGGGATCCTGATCGACGATCTCGTTACGCGAGGGGCTGACGAGCCCTACCGCATGTTCACGTCGCGTGCCGAATTCCGCCTCCATCTACGAATCGACAACGCCGACGAGCGGCTGACGCCGATCGGTCACCGCGTGGGCCTGGTCTCTGGCGAACGTTGGCGGCTGTTTGTTCGCAAGCAGGAGCACAAGGCCAGGCTTTCGGCTCTGTTCGCCGAAACCCGCATCGAGCCGGGCAAGTTCCCGGGCATCGAGCTGGCTGCCGAAGACCGCCCCACTGTGATGCAGTGGCTGCGGCGCCCGGAAGCCTCCGTGGCGAAGCTCAAGGCTTGGGCCGCCGCCTGTCTGGGCCAGGAACCGGCCCGTGGAGTCCTCACCGGCATCGAGACGGAGGCCAGGTACTCCGGCTACGTCTCCCAACAGGAGCGGCAGATCGAAAGGCTGCGCAACGCCGAGGGACGCAAGATACCCGACCAATTCGAGTATTCGGGTCTGCCCGGGCTTTCGCACGAGGTCCGCGGCAAGCTCGAGCGCGTGCGTCCGCGCACGCTCGGCCAGGCCGCACGTATCCCCGGCGTGACGCCTGCCGCCATCGCCGTCCTGGATGTATACTTGAGTCTCGGTACGCCCCGCCGGGCCACATGAGCGTTGAAGCGGCATTCTCCGAGCTCTTGAATCGCCACTTCTCGCCGATCCGGACCCTTTCCCCGCTCGAGATCTCCACGCTGCACGCCCATTATGAGCTGCTCGTGCGATGGAACAAGGTGCTCAACCTTACCTCCATCCGGCGGCTCGAGGAGGCGGTGGTCAGGCATTATTGCGAATCGCTCTTCCTCGCGGTTCACCTGCCCAAGGAGCCCGTTTCCATCCTGGATGTCGGCTCAGGCGCCGGCTTTCCGGGTATCCCCATGGCGGTCCTGCGGCCGGACTGCCGTTTCACCCTCGCGGAGTCGCGCCAGCGGAAAGCTGTCTTCCTGCGGGAGGCCACGCGGGACTACCCTCACGTTCACGTGGAAGCCCTTCGAGCCCAGCACGTTACGGGGAATTTCGACTGGGTCGTGTCGCGGGCCGTGCGCTGGAACCAGGTGCTGCCGCTGTCCCACCGATGGGTGGGGCTGTTGCTCGGCTGGGAGGATGCCGCGGCGGTCAGTCTGGCTCCGGGATTCCAGTGGCTCCCTCCTCTTCCTCTCCCCTGGGCCAGCGGCGGAGTCCTGGTGCGCGGAATCCGGTCGCCGGGGTGAGGGAAATGTTCCACGTGGAACATTTTGGGCAAAATCCCCCCTCCTCCAGCGTGTTTCGCCTGGAACGTGATAGCATGTGGTGTCCGCCCAGGAGCTTTTGCTTTGGGACGAGTCATCGCCATCGCCAATCAGAAGGGCGGGGTCGGCAAGACCACTACCGCCATCAACCTCGGCGCTTCCCTGGCTGCCAATGATCTCCGAGTTCTTGTCATCGACTCGGACCCCCAGGGAAACTCCACCACCGGTTTGGGAGTGCAGAAGAACGTAGGCCGCCTCACCCTGTACGATGCCCTGCTCGGCCAACACTCCCTCGCTGCCACCATCGCGCGCACCAGCTTCGAGGGCCTCGATCTGATCCCCGCCGACAAGAACCTCGTCGGGGCCAACATCGAGCTCGTCGACCTCGAGGGTCGCGAGTTCCGGCTCCGCGAGAAGCTGAAACCCCTTCGCGACTCCTATCATTACGTGCTCATCGACTGCCCTCCCGCACTCGATCTCCTGACCCTCAACGCCCTGGTCGCAGCCGATTCCGTGCTCGTCCCCATCCAATGCGAGTTCTTCGCCCTGGAAGGCATCTCCGAGCTCATGGACACCATCGACCGGGTCCGCGAATCCTTTCACCACACCCTCGCGATCGAGGGAATCCTGCTCACGATGTACGATGACCGCACCAACCTGACACGCCAGGTCGCCGATGACCTTCGGGAATTCTTCGCCGACGAGGTCTTCCGCACCGTGATCCCCAGGAGCATCCGGCTCGCCGAGGCGCCCAGCTACGGCAAGCCCATACTGCTCTATGACCTCCGCTCCCGCGGGGCTGAGAGCTATATCAAGCTCGCCAAGGAGATCCTCGCCAATGAGCAAGACCTCAGAGAATCCTCGCAGAGCGCTCGGTAAGGGACTCGGTGCGCTGCTCGCCAGCCGCACGCCTCCCAAGACCGAACCATCTCCGCCGCTGCCGCTGGCCTACGACAGCGTTTCCCACCTCCCCATCGCGCTCATCGATCCCAACCCCCTCCAACCCCGCACCGTCTTTAACCAGGACCGCCTCAAGGAGCTCGCCGACTCCATCCAGATCAACGGCATCATCCAGCCGCTCGTGGTTCGCCCCCACCGCAATCGCTACCAATTGGTAGCGGGCGAGCGACGCTGGCGCGCCGCCAGGATCGCCGGCCTCGAGGAGGTCCCGGCCGTCGTGCAGAACGTCTCCGATGAACGCCTTCTCGAGATCACGCTGGTCGAAAACATACAGCGCGAGGATCTCAACCCCATCGAGGTCGCTCACGCCTTCGACCGCCTCTCCCGCGAGCTCGACCTCAACCATGACGAGATCGCGCGCCGCACCGGCAAGGACCGCAGCACGATCACCAACACGCTCCGCTTGCTGAAGCTCCCCGCCGATGTCCAGCAGCTCGTCGCCGAGCACCGCCTCGCCGTGGGGCACGCCCGCACCATCCTCAGCCTCCCCACCGAGGACCTCCAGCGGCAGGTCGCCGAGAAATCCATCTCGCAGGGCCTCTCGGTGCGCCAGGTGGAGCGCCTCATTCAACGCATGACCACCGCCCGCGAGCCGAAAGCCCCGGACGAGGTCACCGACCCGAACGTCAAGGCCGCCATCGCCGAACTCGAGAGAGTCCTCGGAACGCGCGTTCGTATCACGGGCAGACCCGACAGCCGCGGATCAATCGAGATCGACTACTACTCCCCCGAGGACCTCGACCGCATCTATTCCCTCATCGTGGGCGAGCAGGAGACCTGAGGACTGGTGCCGGCGGCTGGACTCGAACCAGCGACCTTGGGATTATGAGACCCACGCTCTAACCACCTGAGCTACACCGGCAAGAGTGGCGTCTCTCTCAGGCTATTCGGTTGGTGGAGGCGTTGTCAAACAGGGTGGGGCCTGAACCCATCGTAAGTGCTTGTGCCTACGACTGTTATTCCCGGCATCTTGACAGCTTCCCGTTCCGGGTGCATAGTGGAGGTGGACAGCTCGGGCGGTAGGTGGGCCCGGGTTTCCGGGCTCCAAGAGATGGAGACCCAATCACGGCCTTCCTCGTAGTTGAGGAGGTCGTAGTAAAGAGGAGGAAGTCAATATAGAACGTCCACATGACGGGCGGCTACCTGCTTCCCCGACTGACTGGCTGTAGCCCTTAGACGCCTGCTGGCACCCGAACGAGCCAGCGCGCCGCGGTACATTGCACCGCGTATTAAGGCACAGTACAGCCAGAGCCACGAGCGGAACCGGCTTGCGCCCAGGCGCCAGCGGGGTCCCGAGAATCGTGCCAGCGGGGAGCCGGCGGTCGCCCTTTTCCTTATTCGCGCCCCTGCGAGCAACCTGTGAATGCGATTGAATTTGAAGGAGTTTCCAAGAGCTACGCCATCTACGAATCGCCCGGCGACCGCTTGAAGGAGTTGCTCACTTTCAACCAGTATCCTTTCCACCGCGATTTCTGGGCGCTGCGCGCCCTCGGCTTCCAGATTCCCAAGGGCGAGACCTTCTGCATCATCGGGGAGAACGGCTCGGGCAAGAGCACGCTGCTGCAACTGGTAGCCGGCATCCTCCAGCCCACGCAAGGCTCCATCTCGGTCCATGGCCGCGTTTCCGCGCTGCTCGAGCTCGGCTCCGGGTTCAATCCCGAGTTCACCGGGCGCGACAACGTGTACCTGAATGGGGCCATTCTGGGCTTCTCCTCCCGGGAGATGGACGACAAATACAGGGCCATCGAGGAGTTCGCCGAGATCGGCGAGTTCATCAACCGGCCGGTGAAAACCTACTCGAGCGGAATGGTGGTCCGCCTGGCGTTCGCCGTTGCCATCCATGTGGACCCCGAGATTCTCCTGGTGGACGAGGCCCTGTCGGTGGGAGACATTTACTTCCGCCAGCGCTGCATGCGCAAGGTCCACGAGCTTCGCTCGCAGGGCATTACGATTCTGTTTGTTTCCCACGCCATCGGCGACGTCAAGGCGATCGGCGACCGGGCGCTGTGGCTGGAGCAAGGGCGCGTCAAGGAACTGGGCGACACCGACCGCGTGGTGGCCAAGTATCTCGCGGCCATGGTGGAGAAGGACTCCGCCTACCTGACGCTCCGCAAACGTCCTGTCGCCAGCGGCGCCGCGCAGAGCATCGCGCCCGAGATCGCCGACCGCATCCCGAACATCGATCACCGGTACGGCGATGGCCGCGCCGAGATCCTGGGCATCGCGGTCCTGGACCCAAACGGCCGCCCGCTGCATCTGCTCGAACCGCTCTCCCAGGTCGTGCTTCGCATCAGCGTGCGCGCCAAGGAGGAGCTATCGCTGCCCATCGTCGGCTTCATGTTGCGCAACCATCTCGGAATCGATTTCTCGGGCACCAACACATCGCGCGAGGGATTCGATCTGCCGCCCATGGCCCCGGGAGACGTGTGCACCGTGGACTTCCACCTCGACCTCCCGCAGCTTTACCCGTCGTTCTTCTCGTTTTCGCCCGCCATTGCCGACGGCACCCTCCACAGCTACAAGATGTGCGACTGGATCGACAACGCGCTGACCATGCAAATGGGACACGGCGAGGGCCAGATCTACGGCTACCTTCACCTTCCCTGCAAGGTGGAGCTGAACGGCCGGCTGGCCACCGCGGCGGAGGCCAGCGTTGATTGAATTCACGGGCGAGCGCGTGATTCCAGGACAAACGGACCTGGATCTCTTTAATGAGCACCTGGCGCGGTACGTTTTCGCCGCCCGGTTCGCCGCCGGCCGGCGGGCAGTCGACGCGGGCTGCGGGACCGGGTACGGCGCGGCCGAACTGGCGCGCGCGGCACGCAGTGTCCTGGGCCTCGACGCTTCGACGTACGCTATTGCGTACGCCAGGGAGCACTACTCCGCGCCCAGCCTGCGGTTTGCGGGCGCCTCCTGCGCCGCGCTGCCGCTTGCGGACGCCTCGGTGGATCTGCTGGTGGCCTTCGAAGTGATCGAGCACCTGGCGGAGTGGCAACGCTTCCTGGGAGAAGTCCGCCGCGTGCTGGCCCCCGGCGGACAATTCATCGTCTCGACGCCCAACAAGGAGTACTACGCCGAATCGCGCCGCGAGACGGGTCCCAACCCTTACCACGTCCACGAGTTCGACTTCGATGAATTCTCCGCCGAGCTCCGCGCGTTGTTTCCCGAAGTCGCCGTCTTTCTTCAGAACCACGTCGAGGGGATCGGCTTTCAACCGCTCGCGGAGCACTCGGAAGCTGTTCCGCAGGTCCGCGCCGGGGAGCGCCAGGCGGATCCCGGCGAAGCGCACTTCTTCATCGCCGTCTGCTCGCTCGAGCCGCAGCCCGCCGCGTCCGCCTTCCTGTATCTGCCCGGCGCCGGCAACGTGCTCCGCGAGCGGGAGCTGCACATCGGACGGCTGCAAGCCGAACTGGCCACCAAGGACCACTGGCTGGAGGATCTGCGGACGGAGAAGCAGGGGCTCGTAAACCTGTTCCGCGCGCAGACCGCCGAGCTCGAGCGCAGCAACCAGTGGGCGCAAGACCTCGAAGAGCAGCTCCACTCGGCCCAGGAGCGTATCGTCGTGCTCCAGCACGAGCTCGAGCGGACGATCGCCGGCTATCAGGCGTCCATTGCCGCCTACGAAGCGCAGGTGGGCGAGCTGGAGGGCGAGAACCGGGCCAAAGCCGAGTGGGCGGCCCGCCTGGACGCGCAACTGGAGGCCAAGGGGAAGGAGCTGCTGGGCTGCATCCAGTTGCTCGACACGGCGGAAAGCACGGTGGTAGAACGCACCGCCTGGGCGCAGCGCCTGGATGGGGAACTCAAGCAGCTCGAAGCGCAGTTGAACATGGTCCGGGCATCGCGCTGGATCAAGCTCGGGCGGACGGTCGGGCTGGGCCCGGAGCTGCCGCGCGGTTGACATGGCGAAGCTGAAGCGATTCCTCCGCGGCCTGCCGCTGCTGATCCTCTGCCCGCTGCTGCTGGTGGCGGCAGCTCTCGCGATGGCGGCCGCGGACCTCCTCTGGCTTGTGGCCGGGCGCCGGCGCCGCCCGTCCGACAGCGCCCCGCGGCGCACCGCGGCAAGCGTTGTCATTCCCAATTGGAACGGCCGTGAGCTGCTCGAGAAGTACCTCCCCTCGGTGGTCGCGGCCATGGACGCGAATCCGGCCAACGAGATCATTGTCGTGGACAACGGCTCCAGCGACGGGAGCGCCGAACTGGTCCGCGAGCGGTTCCCGCAAGTCCGCCTTCTGGCGCTCGCGGAGAATCTCGGCTTCGGGGGCGGTTCGAACGCCGGGTTTAGCGCCGCCCGGAACGACGTCGTGGTCCTGCTCAACAGCGATATGCGGGTCCAGCCGGGCTTCCTCGAGCCGCTGCTGGAGGGCTTCGAAGACGAGCAGGTGTTTTCGGTAGGCTGTCAGATCTTCTTCGCCGACCCCGCGCGAAAGCGCGAGGAAAGCGGCCTGACCCAAGGCCGCTGGCGCGATGGCGGCCTGCGCGTGCGGCACCGCATCGACGACGCAGTCACGGACCTCTACCCGTGCTTCTACGCCGGCGGCGGCTCCTGCGCCTTCGACCGGCGCAAGTTTCTGGAGCTGGGCGGATTCGATCCGCTGTTCAAGCCGTTCTACCTGGAAGACACGGACCTCGGCTACCTGGCATGGAAACGCGGCTGGCGGGTGCTCTACCAGCCGCGCAGCGTGGTGTATCACGAGCACCGCGGCACCATCGGGAAGCACTTCGGCGAGGAACAGATCCAGGCGGTCTACAAGAAGAACTTCGTGCTGTTCTCGTGGAAGAACATTCACGAGTGGCGCCGGCTGGCGTCGCACCTGGCGTTCACCATGGGCGAGGCGCTGGTCAGCGCCGCGCTCGGCGACAGGACCGGGCGGGCCAACGCGCAGGGCGTGTGGCGGGCCTTCCGGCAACTTCCACGGGCGCTCGGTTCGCGCTGGCGCGCCCGCGGTCTGGGCGTGATCCGCGACACCGAGGCCTTCCTGCGCCCGCTGGGCGGCTACTATCGCGACCGATTCGAGCCGAGGCGGCCCGCAGCGGCCCCGGGAGACGAAAAACTCCGCGTACTGTTCGTCTCGCCCTACCCGATCTGCCCGCCGATACACGGCGGCGGGGTGTTCATGTATCACGCGGTGAGGGAACTGGCGCGGCTCACGGAGGTCCACCTGCTGTGCCTGCTCGATTACGCCAGCGAGCTCGAAGCGCACCGCGAGCTTGCTAGCGTCTGCGCCTCGGCCGAGTTCCTGGTGCGCATGGAAGGGCGGCCCAGCTCGTTCGGATCGATCGTGCCGCACGCCATCCACGAGTTTGCGAACGACGATCTCGAGTGGGTGATGCACCGCCTGATCCGCACGCGCGGGATCGACGTCATTCAGCTCGAGTACACCGCGCTGGCTCAATACGCGGGCCGCTACCGGGGTCTCCTCTGCGCCTTGTTCGAGCACGACATCTACTTCCAGTCGATCGGGCGGGGCCTGACCGAACCGCACAGCCTCTACTGGAAGCTCACCGCCGGGTTCGAGTACCTGCGCGCGCTGCGCTACGAGCTGCGCATGCTGCCCCGGATCGACCGGATTCAGGTGTGCACCGCCGAGAACAAGGCATACCTGCTTTCGTTCCTGCCCCGGCTGGCCGGCCGGGTTCAAGAGGGGCTGCGCGCCATCGTCGACACGTCAACCTATCGCTTCCAGACCGCGGGACGCGAGCCGGCGACGATGCTGTTCGTAGGCAGCTTCCGCCACCTGCCGAACCAGGCGGCGCTGACCTGGTTCACGCGAAGGGTGTTACCGCGAGTGCTCGAGCGGAGGCCGGATGCACGCCTGGTGGTGGTGGGAGCGGAGGCGCCCCCGCGTTACGGCCTGCCGCCGTCGGAGGCCATCGAGCTGCGCGGCCAGGTGGACGACATCCGCGAGCCCCTCTCGCGTTACGCAGTCTTCGTGTGCCCGATCCTGAGCGGCTCGGGAGTGCGGGTCAAACTGCTCGAGGCGTTCTCGGCCGGCATTCCGGTCGTCTCCACGCGGCTGGGGGCGGAGGGCCTGGCGAGGCAAGACGGGGAGTTCTGCGCGCTGGCGGACGATCCCG
Source organism: Bryobacteraceae bacterium (assembly GCA_050008465.1). GTDB lineage: Bacteria > Acidobacteriota > Terriglobia > Bryobacterales > Bryobacteraceae > Fen-330. The sequence goes on along the minus strand of JBEKMO010000034.1, from coordinate 20,100 downwards.
GGCAATTCGCGGAGAAGATCCTGGCTCAGTTCGAGCACCCCGAGGCGGCCGCTCAGATGGCCGAACGGGCACGCCGGGAGGTGGAAGCCAACTGGGATGCCGCCGCCACCACCCGAAAGCTGGTCGACAGCTTTCGGGAAGCCTTGCGCGAGAAGCGCGGTGAGCCAGCGCCCGCGCCGGCGGCTACTTACCCTTGAGAACGCGCCGCAAGCGTTCTACGATGTGGCCCGCAGTGCGGTCCAGCTCCGGGGAAGACGTGTTTTTCGGCTTCTCGTAGAAGGACCAGAGCACGACGTGGCTGCGGGGGTCGACCAGGAAAATGGTTCCCTTGCCGCTCCCAAACGCGGATGGTCGCAGGACGGGCGTTTCCTTCGGCTTGGCCTCGGCCTCAGGCTCTGGTTTCGCTTCCTCGTCGGTCTTGCCCGCCGCCGGCTTGGCCTTGGGCGCCTCCGGCTGCGGCTTGGGCGGCTCCGGCGCGGGATAGAGCTCCGAGAGGCGCGTCTCCAGCCCCTCTCCGAGGCGATCCGTGAACACCGCATCCGCCTTCTTCGGGTCCGTCACGACTTGGAACAGTCCGGCGCCGGTGATCCGGTTGGCGAGATGCTGATCCAGACCGCCCCCCATCGGAAGCAGGTACACGGAATGAACGTTTGCGAGTTGGGCGCTGGCGCTCGAGGCCAGCGCAAAGAAACCGGAGAGTAGAACGGCGGCTATTTTCATGGCAAGTACCATCATAATAGGATTTGCGCGAGCGACTGCTGCTGATAGCTGGGGCGCTGGCGGCGTTTGGCGGCGCCGCCCTGGGCTCCTTTCATTTCGACGATTACGCAATCTTCTCCGACCCGGCGCTGACCTCGCCGACGGGGTGGTGGGAAGTGTGGGGGCCGCTCTATACGCGGCCACTGACCTACTTCACGTTCTGGCTGAATTACCAGCTTGGCGGGCGCGAACCGCTGGGGTATCACCTGTTCAGCCTGGCGTTGCATATTGGCGCGGTCCTGCTGCTGTGGGAGGTGCTCCGGCGTGTCATCCCGCCCAGGGCCGCGCTGGTAGGAGCGCTGCTGTTTGCGATCCACCCGATTCAGAGCGAGGCCGTAGCCTACGTCTTCGGGCGCGCGATTCTGCTGGCGGCGGTGTTCTCGCTGCTGGCGGCGATCGCCTGGCTGGACGGCCGGCGCTGGCTGGCGGTGGCCTGGTTTGCGGTGGCGCTGCTGGGGAAGGAAGAGGCGGCTGCGGTTCCCCTGGTGCTCTGGGTGCTGGAGCGCGGGAAGCGGCCCCGCGTGAACGGGCCGATTCTGGCCATGCTGGCACTGTCGCTCGCGGCTGGATTGCGCGTGATCTGGGTGGCCAAAACGTTGGGGATGGGCGCGGGCGCGGGACCGGGCCTTTCCCCGTGGACGTATCTGGCGGCGCAGGGGGCGGCCATTTCGCGGTACCTGCGGCTGGTGGTGGTCCCGTGGGGGTTCACGGTGGATGCCCAGATCACCGCGGATTGGACGGCGTGGCTGGCGTGGGCCGCGCTCGGAGCCGTGGTGGCGGTGGCGTGGAAACGGAGCTGGACCGCTTTCCTGGCCGCACTGGTGCTGCTGGTTCCCTCTTCGTCGGTGTTTCCGGCGGCGGACCTGGCGGCGGACCGCCGGATGTACCTGCCGATGCTGGCCCTGGCGCCTGGATTGGCGCTGCTGCTCGCCCGTTTGCGCACGCGGTGGATTGCCGGAGTCGCGGTGGTGTTGGTGGCGCTGAGCATCGGGCGAATGCAGGTCTGGCGGACCGAGCAATCGCTGTGGGAGGAGGCGGAGCGGCGGGCGCCCGCCAAAGTTCGGCCGAAGATCCAGCTCGCGCGGGTGGTGGGGGGAGAACGCGCCCTGGAGCTGCTCCGCGAGGCGCGAGCGCTCGAGCCCGAGGACCCGCAAGTGGCGTCGGAGATGGGCAGGGTCTATCTGGAATCCGGCAGGGCGCCCGAGGCGCTGGCGGAGTTTGGCCGCGGGCTGGCGCTGGAGCCGCGAAACCCCCGGGCGCTGAGCAATCGCGGCGCAGCGTTGCTGGCCCTGGGCCAGACCGAGGCGGCTCGGCGGGATTTCGAGCGTGCGCTGGCGCTGGAGCCGTGCCTGTTCGAGGCGCGCTTGAACTTGCGGGTAGGCCCGGGACCCGGTTGCCGGTATACGCCGGAGCAACAGCGGGCGCTCGGCGGCCCGTGATGTAGTCGGGCCGAATCTTGGGCCGACGTGGACGTCGGCCCGCGGACCTGGCGGTCCGCCCTACCGCTGATCGACACGGTGGCATCACTCGATTACCATGGATGAGATACGCCGCGTGTCATGTACAAAGGACAACGCATCACGGTCGTGATTCCGTGCCTGAACGAGGAGCAGGGCATCGAGCAGGTGCTCAAGCGGATGCCGGCCTTTGTGGATGAAGTGATCGTAGTCGACAACGGCTCGAGCGACCGCAGCTCGGAAGTTGCGCGGACGTACGGCGCGCAGGTGATTCGCGAGGACGTGCGGGGCTACGGGCGCAGCTACCGGCGCGGGTTCGCCAGCGCGACCGGCGATCTGATCGTCACGCTGGACGGCGATCACAGCTACCCGGTGGATGCCCTTTCGTACCTGCTGGAGGCGTTCCTGCATCTGGACGTCGATTTCCTGAACGCCTCGCGCTTCCCGGTGCGCGACCGCAAGGCGATGAGTTTCCAAAACAAGCTGGGCAACCTGGTGCTGTCGCTGGCCATGTCCATCCTGTACTTCCGCTGGGTGCGCGATTCGCAATCCGGCATGTGGGTGTTCCGCCGCGCGATCCTGGCGGAGATGAACCTGGAGTCCGGCGGGATGGCGTTTTCCGAGGAGATTAAGATCGAAGCCCTCAAGAGCCGCCACATTCGCTTTCGGGAGATTTCGATTCAATACTCGTCGCGGCTGGGAGAGGTGAAGCTGAATCCCTGGCGCGATGGGATGTACAACCTATACTTTCTGGTCAAAAAGAGGTTTACACGGAAGCGGAAAAGATGATAGTATGAACGTGCTACCCGCCCGCGGTTCGTAGTTCTCCCATGTCTCAGAGGCCCGCAGGAGTGGTGTCCGGAACTACGGTAATCGTTCCTCACTGGAACCGTCGCGATCTGCTCGAGCGTGTGCTGGAGCAGGTGCAGAGCCAGACGTGTCCGGTGGAAGAAATACTCGTCGTCGACAACGGATCGCAGGATGGATCGGTGGAACTGGCCAGAAGCAAAGGGGCGCGCGTGATCGCGCTGGAACGCAACATAGGATTCAGCGGGGCGGTGAACCGCGGGATCAGGGAAGCGCGCACGGATTGTGTGGCCATCCTGAACAACGATGTGGAGCCGCAGCCGGACTGGCTGGAGCGGCTGCGCAAGGCCTTCGAGGAGCCGGGCGTCTTCTTCGCCACCGGCAAGCTGCTGAACGCCGCGCGGCCGGAGTGGCTGGACGGCACGTTCGATACAGTTTCCCGTGGCGCCTGTCCGTGGCGGGCGGGGCGCGGGCGGCGCGACGGGCCCGAGTGGTCGCGCCCGCGGCGGATCCACATGGCGCCCTTTACGGCGGCGCTGTTCCGGGCGGAGTTGTTTCGCAAGGTGGGCCTGCTGGACGAGCGCTTCGGGTCGTACCTGGAGGACGTGGATTTCGGGCTGCGCTGCGCCATGCAGGGCTACAGCGGGCTGTATGTGCCGGAAGCGGTGGGCCGCCACATCGGGAGCGCGACCCTGGGCCGGTGGCACAAGGAGACCGTACGGCTGAATGCGCGCAACCAGGTGCTGCTGGTGGCCAAGCACTACCCGGGGCGCTACCTGTTCCGCTACGCCTGGCCGATTCTGGTGGGACAGTCGTTATGGGGCTTGCTGGCTCTTCGGCACGGCCGCGGATTTGCGTATTTGCGCGGCAAACTGCAAGGCCTGGCGCTCGCCCGACGGGTGCGTCGCGAGGTGGTGCGCGCCGGGGGATGGCACCGCGGCCTGTCGAGGATTGTGGAGCAGAGTGAAGCGGAGATTTACGAGTTGCAGCGCCGGACGGGCTTCGACCGCTATTGGCGCGTGTATTTCAAACTGACATGAGCACACTACAGGGCAACCGGGGACAGCCTGGGCCGTCCCCACAACGGACGGCCGAGGCAGTCCCTCGGTTGCGGACCCTGGGCGTGGTCGTAGTGACGCACAACTCGGAAGCGGTGATCGGCGCGTGCCTGGACTCTTTGCGGCAGGCGGACGCCGAAATCGTGGTGGTCGACAACGCGTCCGCGGACGGGACCCGGCGGGAGGTTTCGCGGAGAGCCGAGATCACTCTGTTCGCGAATCCGTGGAACCGTGGATTCGCGGCCGCGGTGAACCAGGGCATCGACGCGCTGGACTGCCCGTACGTGTTGCTGCTGAATCCAGACACGGAGTTGTTGGGCGGGATCGGTGCGCTGGTGGAGGCCTGCGGCGAAGCGGGGGTGGCCGGGGCAGGCGGGAAACTGGTCGACCAAAGCGGGCGGCCGCAGTCGGGCTTCATGGTGCGCCGTTTCCCCTCGGCCGCCTCGCTCAGCCTGGAGGCGCTGGGGGTGAACCGGCTGTGGCCCGGCAACCCCGTCAACCGGCGGTACCGTTGCGCGGACCTGGACCCCGAGGCGCCAGCGCAGGTGGACCAGCCGGCCGCGGCCTTCCTGCTGGTCAAGCGCGAGGTCTGGCGGCGGCTGGGCGGCTTCGACGAAGCCTTTGCGCCGCTGTGGTTCGAGGACGTCGATTTTTGCAGGCGCGCGGCTGCCGAAGGGTTACGGATGCGGTTCGTGCCCGGGGCTGTTGCGAAACACAGCGGCGGGCATTCCGCCCGTCAGTTGCCCCCGGCCGCCCGCGAGCTGTACTGGTATGGTACGCTTCTACTGTATGCGGCCAAGCACTTTCGCCGCTCCGCGCTGGCGGTGGTATGCGCGGCGGTGGTGCTGGGCTCCGTCCTCCGAAGCGTATGGGGGATTTTTCGGTGGTGGAGCCTGAATCCTGTCTCGATTTATGGTAGGGTTATTCGTCTGGCGGGTTTACATTTGATTTTGGGCCGGGGCGGAGGCCGCAGCCTATCGCCCGCGTTGGCGGGGCGGTAGGAGGATACAGAAGCCGGTAGCTGTTTGGGTGCAAGTTCATAATTCATGGCCTACACTGATTTCGTAACCATCGCGGTAGTCACGTACAACAGCGGCCGGTTCATCAAGCGGTGTCTGGAATCGGTTCTGGCGCAGCGGTATCCCCACAAGGAGGTGATCGTCATCGACAATGCCTCCACGGATGGGACTCAAGCGGTGCTGGAACAGTTCGAAGAAACCTGCCGGGTGATCCTCAACGACACGAATGTGGGGTTTGCGGCCGCGCAGAATCAGGCCATCAAGCTGTCGCGCGGGGACTGGGTTTTGACCTTGAACCCGGACATGCTGCTGACGCCGAATTTCATCGAAGCGCTGTTGGATGCCGGGCACCTCGACCCCCGGGTGGGGACGGTCTGCGGGAAGCTGCTGACGATGACGGCGAATTTCGCGCTTCCCCAGGAGCCGCTGGTGGATTCCACGGGGATCTACTTCACGCCCATGCTGCGGCACCTGGACCGCGGGAGCCAGGAAGCGGACAACGGACATTTCCTGAACTTCGAGTACGTGTTCGGAGCGACCGCCGCGGCGGCGCTATACCGCCGCGAGATGATCGACGACATTTCGCTCAGCGGCGATTTCTTCGACCCGGACTTCTTCGTGTACCGCGAGGATGCCGACGTGGCCTGGCGGGCGCAGTTGATGGGCTGGCGATGCCTGTACACGCCGCACGCGCGGGGGTACCATGTGCGCAGCGTGCTGCCGGGGAACCGGCGGGCGTTGCCGGCGGTGATCAACATGCACTCGGTGAAGAACCGCTTCCTCATGCGCATCAAGAACATGACGAGCGATCTCTACAAGCGCAACTGGGTCTCGATCACCTTGCGCGACGTGCTGGTGATCTGCTGCTGCCTGCTGCGAGAGCAGACTTCGCTCAAAGCGTTCTGGTACCTGGCGAGGAACTGGAAGCGGGTGCGCGAGAAGCGGCGGGAGATCATGAAGCGGCGGCGGGTGAACGACGACTACATGGCGACGTGGTTCCAGTACACTCCCGTGAGCAAGCCGCTGCCCAAAGCGCCTGCCCCGGTAGCGCCACGGTATAAAACCGCCGGTGGTTCTCAAGCCGAACAATTTGAGTATTAGGCGCGGACCGCGCCAGCTTGCGGCCTCCGGCCGAGAGGCGCGGCCTCTGGATTCAGGAACCGTTCTTGCACCCGCCCGCATAGCCATCCTCGGCACGCGGGGCATTCCCGCGCGCTACGGGGGATTCGAGACCTTCGCCGAGGAACTGGGCGCGCGTCTGGCCGCGCGCGGGCACCGGGTGACGGTGTACTGCCGCGAGCGGCACCCGGAGCCGTACTACCGGGGCGTTCGGCTGCGCTACCTTCCCACCCTCAGACACAAGTACTCGGACACGGTCGCGCACACGTTCCTCGCGACGCTCGACCTTCTGGTGCACCGTCAGGACGCGGCTCTCTATTGCAACGCCGCCAACGCGCTGTTCACGCTGCTTCCGCGGCTCTTTGGGATGCCGGTCGCGCTGAACGTCGACGGCCTGGAACGCAAGCGCAGGAAATGGAACCTTCTGGGCCGGGCCTGGTACCGGATGTCGGAGCGACTGTCCACGCTGTTTCCCAACGCCGTGGTCAGCGACGCGCGCAGCATCGCCGAGTATTACGCGGAGCGCTACGGTAAGCGCACGCACTTCATTCCCTACGGAGCCGAGATCGGGAAGGTGGAAACGGGCGAGATGCTGAAGCGGCTCGGGCTGGAGCGCGGAAAATACTTCCTGTACGTGAGCCGGATGGAGCCGGAGAACAACGCGCTGCTGGTGCGGGAGGCCTTCGAGCGCGTGGGGACGGACCTGCGGCTGGCGCTGGTCGGCGACGCGCCGTATGCGCGCGCCTACATCGAGCGGGTGAGGGAGACGCGCGACCCCAGGATCGTGATGCCCGGAGCGATCTACGGGCAGGGATACCATGAGCTCACTTCGCACTGCTTCGCGTACATCCACTCGACCGAGGTCGGGGGGACGCACCCGGCGCTGATCGAGGCGATGGGCCGCGGGGCGCTGGTGCTGTACCTGAACACGGCCGAGAACACGGAGGTCGCCGGCGGCGCGGGGATTCCGTTCGAGCGCGACGACCTGGCGCGGCAGCTCCGACTCGCGCTGGACTTGAGCGAGGCGGAACGGGAACAATGGAGAAGCAGGGCCGTCGAGCGGGTCCGCGAGCGCTACACTTGGGACGCGGTCACCGACGATTACGAGAAGCTGTTGCTGAGCCTGGCGGGCAGATAGGAAACATGGGAGCAGCACCGTTCCGATCCTGGGCCGAGGTCTCGCGCGGGCAGATCGCGGAGAACTTCCGCCGCGTGCGCGGCGTGGTGGGCCCGGGCGTGGAGATCATCGGCGTAGTGAAGGCGGAAGCGTATGGGCACGGGGCGATCGAGGTATCCCGCGTGCTGGAAGCGGAGGGCGCGCGCTGGCTGGCGGTGAGCTTTGTCGAGGAGGGCGTGGCGTTGCGCGAGGCGGGCATCAGCGCGCGCATCCTGGTGATGGCGGATTGCCCGACCTTCGCCCGCGCGGCGCTCGTCGAGTACCAGTTGACGCCGGTGGTCGAATCGCTCGAGAGCCTGCGCGAACTCGACCGCTCCCTCGGCGGCGGCGCGCCGCGGCTGCGTTACCATCTCAAGATCGATAGCGGCATGGGGCGGCTAGGAACGCGGGCCGGGGCGGCCGAGATCGCCGCGGCGGTCAGCGAGGCCGCGTGCCTGGAGCTCGAGGGGCTGATGACGCACTTCGCGTCTTCGGCCGACTACAGCACGGCGCGGACCGACCGCCAGGTGCGGGCGTTCAACCAGCTTTGCGCCCAGTTGCGGGCGGCGGGCGTCTCACCGCCGTATCTGCACATGTCGAGCAGCAACCCGATCGCCTATGGGCGGCGCGAGGCGTGGCACAATATGGTGCGGCCGGGGCACGCGCTGTACGGGTACGTCTCGCCGGCGCGCGGCGAGGCCCCGCCGCGGGTGCTCGAGGTGGCGCCGGCGCTCGCCTGGAAAGCGCGCGTCGTCACGGTCAAAGAGGTTCCCGAGGGCGCGCTGATCGGCTACGGCGGCATGTTCCGCGCGCCGCACCCGATGCGCATCGCGGTCCTGGCGCTGGGCTACTCGGACGGGCTTTCGCATCGCCTCTCGAACCGCGGGCACGTCATCGCCGGCGGGCGGCTAGCGCCGATCCTGGGCGCGGTGTCGATGGACTTGACCACCATCGACGTCACCGAATCCCAGCCGGTCCGCGTCGGCGACGCGGTTACGCTGCTGGGGACCGAGGGCGGCGTCTCGATCAACGCCCAGGAGATGGCGCGCACGGCCGGCACGATCTCTTACGACATCCTGTGCGGCATCCGGGCGCGGGTGAAGCGAGTGTACGTGTAGCGGCGGCTCAGGGAGCCAGGACGCTGAACCCCGCTTCTGAAGCAGTCTGGCTCAGCCGCCGGTCGCAGCACAGAAACGCCCGCCCTCCGGGCGCCTCGCGACACCAGATGAGCGCGGCGGCCAATTGGAGCGCATCGGCGGCGCGCAGATCGAAGCGCGAAAGACAGGCGTCGGCGAGGCCACGCAGGCGCATGGTCGGCTGGATTTCACGCCAGGACAAGCGCAGTTCCGCCAGCCGCTGCCGGCTTGCGGCGCATTCTTCGGGCGAGAGTTCCCCGCGCCGGCGCAGCCGTTCCATCGCGCTGGCAACTTCTACGGGGGAACTCCACCACACCACGGGAGGGTAGTCGTTGAGCAACTGTCGCAGCGCCCCGGCCTTGTCCCGCCTGGGAACGCAGAGGGGCAGCAACGCGCTAGAGTCCCAGAATGCGGTCTTCACGCTCGTCGCGCTCCTCGGATACCGCACGGACACCGGCTTCAACCGCGCCAAGGGAGACACTCAGTCCGGCCCCAATGGACCAGAACCGGTCCGCGTTGAACGCCTGAGCCGGCAACGTCATCTCCCCGGAGGCTGCCAGGACGAGCTCCTCGACCGAGACGTCGACCGCCGCCAGGGGAACCAGCTTTGCCACGGGCAGGTTGCGGTCGCGAATGATGATCTCCTCGCCCGAGGAACGAACCTGGCGGAGGTATGCGCTGAGCCTGTTTCTCAGGTCCGCGATATTGACGGAGCGGGCCATATGGCTATTATAGCCATATCGAGGCTATATTGGCACGATAAGAATGGGCGTGAGGGGCATGGGCCGACGTGGACGTCGGCCCGCGGACCAGGAGGTCCGCCCCACGAAGACAATTTGAATGATGATCGACAGAGGGGCCGTTGCCTGAGCCGGGGCGGCAGCGTGACGGTGGAGAGCAGCGGCGATCTCCCCGAGATCACGTTGCGGAACAATCGGGTGGAGTTCTGACGCCCGCTACCGGAAGTTCTCGACCAGCATCAAGTCGCCGTGGCGGGCGGGATAGTCCTGAAACAGGAGCCGTCTCCCGTCTGGGGACACGGTCATGGCTCGCCCAAGTGGCCTGGCGACCTTTCCCACGATCTCCGGGGTTCCGCGTGCGAACGAATAGAACTGCAACCGGAAACCGGTGAGCGGGTTTTCCGTCACAGCAGTGTAGATCCCGGCGCCCGTCACCGCGAAATTCCAGGGAACCCGGAACACTCCGACCGCCGGGTGGACCGGCCGCTCTTCCCCGCCGCCGACCGGAACCCGCCACACAGTGGTCGAGGAATAGGCCTTCGCGTAGTACAGATAGCTGCCGTCCGCCGACTCGAATCCCCCGAACCCGCCCGCTTTCGTAATCTGGACGGCGTCACCGCCCTCGCTCGGCATCTTCCAGCACTGGAAACTCCCGGTGCGATCGGAGGCGAAGTAGATCCACCTTCCATCATGCGACCAGCTTGGCACTATGTTGTTCGCGGTGGCTTTGGTCAACCGGCGAGACTTGCCACCCTCCGCGCCGGCCACATAGATATCCCTGGCACCGTCCGTATTCGCGTAGTAGGCGATCTGTTTGCCGTCGGGGGACCACCTCGGGAGGAGCGCCGGCGGGCCACCCAGGGCGGTCACCTGCCTCGAGCCGGAACCATCCGCCTCCGCCACCCACACTTCAAATGTGCCCGACCGGTTCGAGCCGAATGCGACTCTCTTCCCATCCGGCGAGATGTCGGGAAACGCGTCCACGCGGCTGGAGGAGAGGATCCGCCTGGCAACCAGCTCGGCGCTGCCTGGTGGACGGCTATCAGGGTGCGGCAGTTCCACCTGCCACAGGTCGGAATCCACCTGGCCGCTGACGTACACCAGTTTCTCGCCTTGCCGGGAGATCGAGAGCTGGTTGCCCAGCGCGCCGATGGTGTTCACGGTTTCCGGCCGCCCACCAGGGTGCGCAGGAATGCGGTGGAGAGTCGAGATGTCCTGGTCATCTGTCAAATACAGGATCTGGCGGCCGTCGCCGGTCCAGAGGGGATTCGTCACACAGCACGGCTCGTGCGTCAATTGCTGGGGTTCCCCTTGGGCGGTGTAGTCGCGGTTGAGGGAGAGCAGGAAGACATTGCCGGATTCCGGTCCGCGGCGGCGGAGGAATGCCACCTTCGAGCCGTCCGGGCTCAGCACGGGGGAATCGTCCCCATTCCAGTCGGGAGGCGGGGAGGTCAACCGCTTTCGCTCGCCAGTCTCGATCGATAGCAGAGACAGGGATGTGCGCGCCCGGGCATTGGGGAATCCCATGATCAGCCAGCGGCTATCGGGCGTCCAACTCACCCCCGGCTCCGGCCACACCTCGGTGGTCGGACCTTCAGCCAGCAGGCGTTCCGCCCCGCCCAGCGCGGGGATCACCCTCACTTCGAAGGTGGGCGAGCCGATCAACCAGCGGAGGAAGGCGATGTAACGCCCGTCGGGGGACCACGACGCCCAGGTGTCCATGGCCGGGTGCCTGGTCAGGCGCAAGGGCTCACCCACCTCGACCTGTTTGACATACAGATCGTAGTTGTCCTGTTTCTCTCCGTTCCAGGTGAAGACCACCTGCTTGCCGTCGGGCGAGAAGGATGGGTAACTGACCTCTCCCCCGTAGCTGGTGAGCGGGACAACCCGCAGCGGAGGTGGCGGGGTGGGGTTCAGGACGAAGCGCCAGACCGCCACCAGGGCGACGCTCGCCAGGCCTAGTGCCACTCCGGCCCAGACGCTTCTTCGGTTTCGCTTCCCGGGCGGAGGGACGGGCGACTCGGCCTCGGCCTCCGAAGCCAGGTGGATTCCACGGCTGTTCCACCAGGCATCCAACTCGGACCGGAGCGCGTAGACCCGCGCCATTTCGCCGCCGGGAAGCCTGCGCACGGGGAGACCCTTGGTCTGTTCCCAGCGCTGCACGGTCCGGACGTCGCGATTCAGGTAGCTGGCGATCTCTTTCCACGATTCGAGGCGGTCGTCGGAGGGACTTGGCTGCGCGGGGTGGTCAGAGCGGGATGGTTTCATACCTAAGCCCTCCGATTATCGTCCTCAGCATACTCCTCCCGGCATTGGGCGGCAATAGACGACACGCCGCGCGGAGTCGCATTATGCCAGGATTCCGCCGCGGCGGAGCGTGGTACTGCTTGCTGTGAGCCCCGCGGAGAACCGCCGGGGCCGGAAAAGGAGAATCGAACCATGAAGCGTATTCTTGCGGCTGCGTTGCTTGCGGCGTGTGTGGTGGTGTCATCCCCGAATGCCGCTGCCCAGTGTAGTGACGCGAGCCTCCGGGGCACCTATTGTCTTTCGTGCAACGGGTGGGCGGACCTGTCGACGCTCAACCCGACTTTGCCGAAGGGTTACGTCCCCGCCTCCCACATTGGCGTCGTCAAGCTGGACGGCGCTGGAGGCGGTTCCGGCTGGCATGCCTCCAATATGGGCGGAGTCCCGCTCACGATGGACTTCGTAAACCTGACCTACAAGGTCAAGGATGACTGCACGGTCGAAACAACGTACTCCCTCAAGATCAGGGAACTGGGAATGACCATCGGTCCTATGACGCGCATCCTGGTCGCCATCCCCGCGTTCTCGGGTGGATTGGATATGGAGGCGCGAGGCGTGAACGTCGGCACAGGACCAGGCCAGGACGTCACCCCCTGTGAATTGAAGCGGTTCTCGCTCCGCACCAACTGACAAGCGGTTGCCGAGGTCTCGCTGAACCGGTGGAGCGAGCCTGGCGGGAAGCGCCACTCGGGGGTGGCGAGGGGGCCGTCGCCGTCGATGACGTACCATGGGGTTTGCGGAGCGCCCGGGTTCCGGAGCACGTGGATATCCTGGGCGGGCATGTAGCTCTGGGCCAGCAGCACGGCGCGCCGGCCGGCGGCGTCCTCGGCTACGTCGACGACCAGCGCGGCGTGACCCGGAAAGCCGCCCTGGATGAAGACGTCGCCGGCCTGGATGCGCCGGGGATCGGGCACGCGCTCCAACTCGCGGGCGAGCGAGAAGGAGCCGGCGTAGTCGAAGACCAGGTCCAGGTAGCGGCGGAAGGAGGCGTAGCTCGCATCCGGCTGCGCGCGCCGCTCCCAGGAAACCGCGTTGCCGTGAATGCGCGGGCGCATCCCCTCTCGCCAGGCGGACCAGCGCGCGGGCGCGCCGCTGGTGAACCGGAAGCAGATGCGGTCCTCCGCTCGGGCGGCGCGCAGATACTCGGCACGCAACCGGATCACGGCATCCGCGCACTGCTGGCGATCGCGCGCGCCGACGTCCACGTCCAGCACCAGGTAGTGCGCCGTCTGGTTCGCCTTCAGCCTGCCGTCGAACAGGTGAACCGGCGGCTGCCCCCGTTTGACGGGCAGACCGCGGAGCCACTCCGCGAAGCTTCCCGGCGGCGCGGGAACGCGGCGGAAACCGGCTGGCGGGGCGATGCGGGCTTCGATGGTTTCGTGGGTAGCGGAGGCAAGCCACGGATAGGGCGTGGCCAGCAGCGCTGCGGCAACAAGAAAGGGGATCATCCGGATGCGTTGTTAGAATAGCACTTTGGCCGAGCTGGAGCTCGGCCGCGGACCTGGAGGTCCTCCCTACGGGAAAAGTGAGAACTATTCGGGGGCGAAGTCACATAGCAGTGAATGATCTTATACCGCCGGCACTTGCCGCATCGATACGAGATCGGTCAACCTGTCTTCGTGACCTGGCGGCTGCACGGCAGCCTGCCGGCGTCACGCGCGTTTCCGCCAGAGACGCTCACCTCCGGCCAAGCGTTCGCCGCATTCGACCGACTGTTGGATAACGCCCGGACGGGCCCACTCTACCTGCGTCAAGAAGGGATCGCCCGGATGGTGGTGGAGGCTATCCACTTCGGCGAACGCGGGCTGCATCGTTATTTGCTCCACGCATTTGTGGTCATGGCCAACCACGTTCATCTGCTGATCAGCCCCCACGTCCCACTGCCGGCCTTGATAAAGTCGCTCAAGAGTCTCACAGCCAGACGAGCGAATCAGATGCTGGTGCGAACCGGTTCTCCTTTTTGGCAGGAGGAGAGCTATGACCATTGCGTTCGGAATGACCGCGAGTTCGAGCGCATCCGAGCGTATATCGAGGAGAACCCGGTGCGGGCTGGTCTGGCCGGAGAGGCTGCCGAGTTTCGCTGGTCGAGTGCCTGAGAGAGGCCGAGCTGGAGCTCGGCCGCGGACCTGGAGGTCCGCCCTACGGGGCTGCGATGAGGGCTTTGGCCTGCTCCATCACCTGCGGGAGGGCGGCGGCGACGGCGGGGTGCATGGGGCCGCCTAGGGTGAGGCAGTCGGCGGCTTCGACGGCGAGGATGGTCACTTCCTGGGCGACGTCGAAGCCTAGCTTGCGGGCTAGCGCCAGGGCGTCGAAGAGGCCGGTGCCGTGGGCTGCCGTGCCGGGGGCGGCGCGCACGTCTTGCTCGCGCACTTCGAAGATCGTGCCTGGGGCGGCGTGACCGGTCTGGACGGTGTCGATCACTACGAGGCGGCGAACGTTGGTGACGTGATCGAGCAGGTGGAGGCCGGACTCGGAGCTCTCGACTACCTCCACCTGGTCGGGTGAAAACAACTTCGCTAATTCGCGGGCGGCCAGGATCCCCAAGGCGTCGTCGGCTAGGATTTCGTTGCCTAGGCCGAGGACTCGCACCCGGGCGGACATGGATCAGGACCGGCGGAGGATGCTTAGGGTTTCGCCGTTGCGGTTGCGCACACGTACCTCGAGCGGCATGGAACCGGGGAGCGAATGGGTGGCGCAGCCGAGGCAGGGATCGTAGGCGCGGAAGGCCATCTCGACCATATTGAGCAGGCCCTCGGTGACCTGCTTGCCGGAGAGCACGCCCTTGGCGGCTTTCTCGACGCTCATGGCGATGCGGGCGGCGTTGTTCTGGGTGGCCACGATCAGGTTGGCCTTGGTGATCAGGCCGCGCTCGTCGGTCTGGTAGTGGTGGATGAGGGTGCCGCGGGGCGCCTCGACCACGCCGACGCCTTCGGTCGGGACGGCGGTGGGAATGGTGCGCACGTTGGGGTCGATGATTTCGGGATCATCGGCCAGCTCCTTCATGCGCTCGGCGGCATACAGCAGCTCGATCACGCGCGCCCAGTGATTGGCGAGCGTGTGGTGCACGGGCTTGCCGAGCGTGGCGATGTACTTCTCGTAGGCTTGCTGGGCCAGCGGCGTGGCCATGCGGTCGGCCACGTTCAGGCGGGCCATCGGGGCGACGGAATAGACGCCGCTCTCGACGCCGTCAGTGAAGCCTTTCCAGCCGGGAGATTTGAGGTAGCAGAACTTCATGTAGCTCCACGGCTCGACGTGCTCGGCGATATAGTCGAGGTACTTCTCGGGAGCGAACTTCACGGTTTCGGCGCCCTCGGGCGAGACCACGCGCAGCGAACCGTCGTAGAAATTGACCTGGTTGTGATCGTCGACGAGCCCCATGTAGTGGGTGCGGTGGGTGAAGAAGTCGGCGAGGATGAGGTTGACGTAGTCCGAGTTCTTCAGGACGACGTTCTCGAAAACTTCGAGAGTGAACTGGGCGAACTCGACGGCGTCGGCGGCAACGGTCTGGAAGCGCACCTGATCGGCGGCGGTGAGGCGCTTGGCGACTCCGCCGGGCAGCCCGAAGACCGGGTGGCCGGCTTTTCCTGCGGCGAGCGAAGTGAGCTCGCGCAGCCTGCGGCGCATCGAGATGACTTTCTTGCCCACATCGATGCCGACCTTGGCGATGACGCCCAGCACATTGCGCTCGGCGGGCGGCGCGGTGGGTCCGACGACGAAATCCGGGCCGCCGAGGAAGTAGAAGTGCAGCGCGTGGTCCTCGGTCATGAAGGTGGAGTAGACCAGCTCGCGGATTTTGCGGCCGGCGGGCGGGGGCGTGACCTTATAGAGGTTGTCGAGCGCGCGGGTGGCGGCCATGTGGTGGGCGGTGGGGCAGACGCCGCAGATGCGCGAGGTGATTTGCGGCATGTCCTCGGCCGGGCGGCCCTGAGCGAACTTCTCGAAGCCGCGCAGCTCGGGCACCTGGAACCAGGCGCGCTCGACCTGGCCCTCGTCGTCGAGGAAGATATCGATTTTGCCGTGGCCTTCGAGGCGCGTGATCGGGTCGATGGTGATTCGTCGTGTGCTGGTTGATTCTGGCATGGGCGGCCTCCTATAACCTCTTGCGCTGAAGCTCGGAAACCGGCAGCGAGTAACGGTAGAACGTTCCCGCCGGATCGGGGATCCCGGCGAGGATGCTCAGGATCTGGTCCTCGTCATTGCTGTCGGCGGCCGAGGCGATGGCCGAGAGCACCTTCCCTCCGTAGTCGCGGACGCGGGAGGTGGGGCCGAAGCAGCCGGTGCAGCACATGTTGCCCTCGATGCAGCGGGCCCCGCAGCCGGAGCGCGTAGCCGGGCCGAGGCAGAGCAGCCCTTGAGTGAGCAGGCACTTGTCCTGATCGATGAGGATCTGGTGGGGGCGCTTGAACTCGGAGATGGCCAGCCGCTCGGGCTTGGTGTCTTTGCGCGGGCAGTCCAGGCACAGGGCCTGGTCGGGCGCGAGCACGGTTCCCTTCTCAGGCAGTTTGCCGGCGAGCAGCGCCGTGACGGCGTCGGCGAGCAATTGCGGCGTGGGCGGGCAGCCGGGGATGTAGTAGTCGACGTCGATCACCTGGTGGAGCGCCTGCACGGTGTCAAAGAAGCCCGGCAGCGTGACGGTGTGGCCGTTGTCCCGGTGCGTGGTCTCGGGCAAGACGCCCTCGGCGTTCACGGTGCTCGGCGACTCCTGGTAGACGGTTTGGAAAACACCGGCGCGGTTGGAGAAGTTGGCCAGGCCCGGAATACCGCCCATCTGGGCGCAGGCCCCGAACGCGATGACGGTCTGCGCTTTGCGGCGCAGCAGGTGGGCCCACTCCTCCTGCTCGGTGGTGCGGATGGCGCCGTTGATGAAGGCGGCCGCGATCGAGCCGTCTTCCATGGCCTCGACATCGGCTTTCTTGAAATCCAGCGCGACGGGCCAGAGCACGATGTCGACGGCGGCCACCACGTCGAGAATGGATTCGGCGAGATCGACAACCGCTTCTTCGCAGCCGCCGCAGGACGCGCACCAGTAGAATGCGACCTTGGGTTTCATGAAACGGCCACCTCCTCGACGGGCGCGTTCCAATGGAGCGGTCCGAGCGCCCGGACTTTCTCGACCATGTCAATCATGACCGTCCGCAGGCGGTCGCCTTCGGAGGCGGAAATCCACTCCAGGCGGAAGCGGTCGTCTTCGATGCCCATTTCCTTGACCACCCACTTGAGCAGGTGGAAGCGGCGCAGGCATTTGTAGTTGCCTTCCTGATAGTGGCAGTCGCCGGGGTGGCAGCCGCCGATCAGGACGCCGTCGGCGCCGTCGGCAAAGGCCTTCAGCATGAATTGCGGGTCGAGGCGGCCCGAGCACATGACGCGGATGACGCGCGCGTTGGGCGGGTACTTCATGCGCGAGGTGCCCGCCAGGTCGGCCGCCAGGTAGGTACACCAATTACAGAAGAATGCGACGATCCTCGGTTCAAAAACGGCTTCAGACATACGCAAGCACTCCTTCGATTTCTGCGAACAGCTCATCGTCTTCGAACATGCGCTGCTGGAGCGACCCGGAGGGGCAGGCTGCCACGCAGGTGCCGCACCCCTTACAAAGCACCGGGTTCACCTCCGCTCTATTATCCTCTCGAAAGGTTATCGCGGAATAGGGGCATAAGGGAATACAGGTTTTGCAGCCGGAGCACTGCTCCTCGATCACGTAGGCGCAGTTGGGTTCCTGCTCGACGTATCCGGCGCAAATCAGCGCCAGGGCTTCGGCGGCGGCGGCGCCGGCCTGCGCCACGGTGTCCGGAATGTCCTTGGGGCCCTGGCAGCAGCCGGCCAGGAAAACGCCGTCGGTGAAGGTGTTCACGGGGGCGAGCTTGGGGTGGCGCTCCTGGAAGAAGCCCTCGGTGGAGCAGGTGATGTTGAAGAGGCGGCGGACGTCCTGGGCGTCCTGGTGGCCTTCCATGCCCACCGAGAGCACCACCATGTCCACCGGGATGCGCCGCACCACGCCCAGCAGCGTATCCTCGACCCGGAGAGTGAGCTTGCCTTCCTCGCTGGGATCGAAGACCCAGTCGGTGACTTCGGCGACCTTGCCGCGGATGAAGTGCACGCCCTCGCCGAGCAGGCGCTGGTAAAACTCCTCGAAGGATTTTCCGGGCGTCCGCATGTCGATGTAGAAGTTGAAAATGTCGGCGCCGGTGTGCTCCTTGAGGAGGTGGGCGAGCTTGAGCGAGTACATGCAGCAGACCCGCGAGCACCAGCGGTTGGTGTTCTCGTCGCGCGAGCCGACACAGTGAATGATGCCGATGCTCTTGGGCACGGTCTTGCCGTCGCGCAGCACGACCTCGCCGTTGGTGGGGCCGGAAGCGTTGACCAGCCGCTCGATCTCGAGCGAAGTGTAGACGTTTGGGTAGTGCCCGTAACCGTAGTACGGAATGCGTTTGGCGTCGAAGGGCTGGAACCCGGTGGCCAGGATGATGTTGCCGACCTTGATCTCCTCGACCTGGTCCTGGAGCTTGAAGTCGATGGCGTGGCGGTCGCCGCAGACTTCCAGGCAGGTCTTCTTGCACTTGCCGGTCTTAAACTCGATGCAGGTGTCGCGGTCGATGACCGGGGTCTGCGGAATGGCCTGCGGGAAGGGGAGGTAGATGGGGCGGCGCTTGCCGAGCCCCTGGTTGAACTCGTCGGCGAACTTGGGCTGCTTGTAGACGCAGGCCTCGATGCACTCCTGGCAGCCCACGCACAGGTCCTCGCGGATGTAGCGGGTGCGGCGCCGGACGCGCACGTTGTAGTTGCCGACGTAGCCGTCCACCTTCTCGACGTCGGAGTAAGTCCACAGGGTGATGTTGGGATGGGCCTTCACGGCGGACATTTTCGGGGTGAGGATGCAGGCGGCGCAGTCCAGCGTGGGGAAGGTCTTGTCGAACATGGCCATGTGGCCGCCAATGGTGGCTTCGCGCTCTACCAGGTAGACGTGCTTGCCGGCGTTGGCGAGCGTGAGCGCGGCGTGTATGCCGGCGATGCCGCCGCCCACCACCAGCACATTGGGATCGATGGCGACACGCGCCTTCTCGAGCGGCCGTTGCAGCACTACGCGGCGGACGGCCGCGCGCACCAGATCCTTGGCCTTTTCGGTGGCGGCCTGGCGGTCCGTGTGCACCCAGGAGTCTTGCTCCCGGATGTTGACCATGGCCATGTAGTAAGGATTGAGGCCGCCGTTGGCGGTGGCGACGCGGAAAGTGTGCTCGTGGAGGTGCGGCGAGCAGGAGGCGACGACGATGCGGTTCAGGTTGTGCTCCTGGATGTCGTTCCGGATGAGGTCCTGGCCGGGGTCGGAGCACATGTACTTGTATTCGCGGGAGACGACCACGTGGATCAAGCCGGCGGCGTACTCGGCGACCTCCTTGCAGTCCACGATTCCGGCGATGTTGGAGCCGCAGTGGCAGACGTAGACGCCGACTCGAATCGCTCCGTTCGGCTCAGGCATGGGCGAGCACCTCCTGGCTGGGGGAGAACCACTTGCGGACTAGCCCCTTGCCTCCGATGGAGCGACGGAGGCCGAGGGCCTTGGGGTCGCCGCCGAGCGCCCAGCCGAGCACCTGGGTGAAGTAGAGGATGGGAACGTCGAAGGCTTCGCCGCTTTGCCTGGAGATCTCCGACTGGTAGGCGTCGAGATTGAACTGGCACAGCGGGCAAATAGTGACGATGGCTTCCGCTCCCTTGCGGACCGCCTCCTTAAGGAGGATGTAGTTGAGCCGTATGCCGACGTCGTGGATGGTGCCGGTGAGGCTGCCGCCGCAGCACTTGGTCTTGAGCGAGTAGTCGACCGTTTCGGCGCCCACCGCGTTCATCAGCTCGTCCATGCGGACGGGGTCGTGCGGGCGGTCGACTTCGTCGTAGGGCCGGACCGCCTGGCAACCGTAGTAGCAGGCGAGCTTGCCGCCCTGCCACTTGCGCACCGTCTGGGCCTTGATCCTGGCGAGGCCGACGTCGTTGTAGAGGATCTCGAGCGGATGGCGGACGTGCACGCCGTTGAAGGGCTTCAGCCCGGCGGCCATGAGGCCCTCCTCGACGATGCGGCCCGCCTCGGGGTAGTGAGCCACGTAGTCCTGGGTCTTGCGGAGGACCAGGTAGCAAGCGCTGCACGGCGCCATCAGGTCGTGGTTTTCCTTCTGGCCGGCGATGGAGAGGTTGCGCGCCGAGAGCAGAAAGGCCGAGCCCTCGTCGACGGCCATATAGGAGGTGGCGCCGCAGCAATTCCAGTCCTCGAGCTCCTGGAGCGGGATGTCGAGCACGCGAAACAGCTCGAGCAGACTCTCTTCGTAGGCCACGCCGGTGGCTCGCAGGGAGCAGCCGGGGAAGTAGAGGTAGCCTTTATTGTCAGGCACCGTTGGACTCCTTGGCGGCGGACAGCGCGCGATTGAGCTCGGCCACTCCGGCGATGCGCTCGCCCTTGAGCGAGATCCTTCCGGCGCGGAACAACTGCCAGCCGGAACGGATCATGGTGAACAGGATGAAGGGATTCGAGCGCAGCGCCATGCGCAGAACCAGCAGCACC
>JBEKMO010000033.1:0-52395 GCA_050008465.1 Bryobacteraceae bacterium | reverse complement strand
CTCCGCGCCGGGTACGGCATCTACTACGCCCGCTTCCTGGGCGACGGAATGCAGGAATTGGTGTTCATCGGGCCGGGCAAGTATCAGACCAGCATCTCGGTGAATCCGAACCAGACCGGCGCACCCGTCTTCCCGAGCGTGGTGCCCAACGTGCAAAGCGTGCCGGCAGGCACATCCAAAATCGCGTTCGCGGACTCCAACTTCCGCGACCCGTACACCCAGCAGGGTACGCTGGCGATCGAACGCGAGCTGACTCACGACTTGGGCCTTACGGTGAGCTACCTGTGGTCCCGTGGGGTTCAGATCTGGACCCAGCGCGACTTGAACCTCGGCGTCCCCGGCGCGGTGCAGACCTATAGCATCCTGGACACCAGTGGCAACAAGGTCGGCGCGTGGTCAACGCCGGTCTATATCACGGCCACCAAGATGGACACCCGGTACAGCAACATCAACCAGGTGGAGAACGGCGGCCAATCGTGGTACAACGGACTCGCCCTCCAGCTTCGGAAGAGGATGGCGCACGGGCTGAGCGCCTCCGTGTCCTATACCTGGTCGCACGCCATTGACAACGCCAACCAATCTGGCGCCGGTTCGAGCGGCGTGCTCTACTTCCTGCAACCCAACCTGGTGGCCGGCAACTGGCCTGCGGACAAGGGGAGCTCCGGAACGGACCAGCGCCACCGGGCAGTGATCAGTTGGATGTGGGCGCCCACGTTCACGCACGGCTCTTCCGCTGCCGAGCGGTACCTGGTGAACGGCTGGCAGCTTTCCACCATCACCACGCTCGCCTCGGCGCAACCCACGGCGGCGACCGTGAGCGTCAGCGGCCAGCAGTTCACGGGCGTCACGATGATGTACACCAGCACTCTGAACGGCTCGGGCGGCTGGAGCCGCGTGCCCTTCTGGCCGGTGAACAGCCTGGACATCGACCGGATGTACCGCGTGGACGCCAGGCTGTCCCGGTCGCTGCCCATCGGCGAGCGCGTCAAGGCGGCCCTCATGTTCGAGGGGTTCAATGTGTTCAACACCCAGTACAACACCGCGGTGAACACGTCCGCCTTCTCCGCCAGCGCAGGGGTCCTGAAGCCGGTTTCCGGCCTCGGTGTGGGGAACGCTTCGCAGGGATTCCCGGATGGCACCAACGCGCGGCGATGCCAGGTCGGCCTGCGTTTCACGTTCTAGCCCTGGCTCTCTCGATCGCACCTTTCGCGGCCGTTTGGGGCTCCGCTCCAAACGGCCGTCCTTGTTTCCGGCCTTGGCGTTGGGGGAACTCCAGGGGCTGGTCGCTTGGCCGCGACCCAAGGCGCGATAAAAGCTTGACTTTAAGCCACCTATAGTTGAGAATTGTTTTGATCGATAATAGAGAGGGAGCCTCTGTCCGCTGAGGCTTCAAACAATAGATTGGCTTCATGTTTTTTGATGCTTCGAGGCTTCCGCACCGGGAGATGACTCTTCGACCCTGCTGTCTGGTTATGGCCCTCGCGCTTGTCGCCGGGGTGGCCTCGGGCGCTACGGCTCACCGGAAGACGACCAAGACAGCTTCCACAATCAAGGTCAAGAAAAGAACCGGCATCTCCCGCAAGGCCACGCCGGCGGCCCTGACCAGGCGTACCGCGCGCCGCTCCCGCATCCGGCGGCTGTTCGGCCCGTGGACCGCACCGACTTACGCCGACTCGACCAACGGGGACCGCGTGGACGGCGAGGACCCGATCATCCGCCGCGCCGCCGTGGAGGCGCTGGGCCCTTACAACGGCACGGTCGTGTCCGTGGATCCCGGCACCGGCCGGATCCTGTCCATGGTGAACCAGCGCGTCGCACTCAGGAGCGGGTTCCAGCCCTGCTCGACGGTCAAGATTCCGGTGGCTCTGGCGGCGCTGAGCGAGGGCATCATCGACCGCGCCACGCCCATCCGCCTATACGGGCGCACGCGCATGGACCTCACCCAGGCGCTGGCCCACTCCAACAACGTCTACTTCGCCAGCCTGGGCCTCAAGCTCGGCTACGACCGCTTCAGCTACTACGCGCGCCTGTTCGGCCTGGGGGAGAAGGCGGGGTTGAACATCGAGGGCGAGGAGCCCGGCTACTTCGCCGACGCTCCGCCCAAAGGCGGCGGCATGGGCATGATGACCAGCTTCGGCGAGGGCATCACGCTCACCCCGCTGGAGCTGGCGGCGCTGCTGTCGGCGGTCGCCAACGGCGGTACCCTGTACTACCTGCAATACCCGCGGAACTCTGAGGAGGCCGAGCAGTTTCTGCCGCGCGTGAAGCGTTACCTCGACATCGCGCAGTACGTCCCGCAGATCAAGCCGGGGCTGATGGGCGCGGTCGAGTTCGGCACGGCGCGCCGGGCGGTCTACGATCCCGAAGCCCCGGTCTGCGGCAAGACCGGCACCTGCACCGGCGGCACGACGCACCTGGGCTGGTTCGGCTCGTTCAGCGATTTCGGCCGGAACAAGCTGGTGGTGGTGGTGCTGCTGACCGGCGGCCCCGGCGTCAGCGGGCCGACCGCCGCGGGAATCTCGGGCAACATTTACCGGAAACTGCAACAGGACGGCTACTTCGTCCGCCGCCCGGTGATCTCCCCGGCGGTGCTAGTGTCCAGGTAGCCGCGCCAGCACGCGCTCCCCCATCCCGTATTTCAGTTGGTCGAGACCCTGGCCGGTCACGCTCGAGATGGCGTAAAACGCCAGGCCCTTCTCCGCAGCCATGCGCGCGAGCGATTCCACCCGGGATGGATCCTGCGCGGCGTCGAGCTTGGTGGCGACCACCAGCATCGGCTTGCCAGCCATTTCCACGCTGAAGCTGGCCAGCTCGCTCATGACCACCTCGAAATCGTGGACCGGGTCGCGCCCGCTGGCCGCGGAGACGTCCACCAGGTGCACCAGCAGCTTCGTGCGCTCGATGTGCCGCAGGAAGCGCGTGCCCAGGCCGTGGCCCGCGTGCGCGCCCTCGATCAGCCCGGGGATATCCGCCACCACGAAGGTACGCAGGTCCTCGAGCATCACCACGCCCAGGTGCGGCTCCAGGGTAGTGAAGGGGTAGTCGGCGATTTTCGGGTGGGCGGCCGAGATGCGCGAGATGAGCGTAGACTTGCCGGCGTTAGGGAAGCCGACCAGGCCCACGTCGGCAAGCAGTTTCAGCACCAGCCGCAAGCGCCGCTCCTGGCCCGGGTGCCCGGGCTCGTGTTCGGTCGGCGCCTGGTGCGTCGAGGTGGCAAACCGGGCGTTGCCGCGCCCGCCCTTGCCGCCGCGCGCCACCAGGAACCGGTCGCCGGCCTGGGTGAAGTCGTGCAGCAGCTCGCCGCTGTCGGCGTCGTAAACCACCGTCCCCACGGGGACCGGCGCGTCGATGGAAACTCCCTCGCGCCCGGTCCGGTTGCTGCCTTCCCCGTGACGGCCGCGCTCCGCCTTGTGCTCGGGATTGAAGCGGAAATGCAGGAGGGTGTTGTAATGCTCGCTGGAAACCAGGGTGACGTCGCCGCCGCGCCCGCCGTCGCCGCCGCTCGGACCGCCCCGCGGCACGAACTTCTCCCGCCGGAACGCCAGGCAGCCATTGCCTCCATCACCCGCCTTGACCTGGATGATGGCTTCGTCGATGAACATTGGTGGGCGGGCTTCAGCCTGCCTTGACCGAAACGAACTTGCCCAGCCGCCCGCGCTCACGGAACTCCACGACGCCCGGGACCTTCGCGAACAGCGTGTCGTCCTTGCCCCACCCGACGTTGTCGCCGGGCTTGAACTGGGTGCCGCGCTGCCGGACCAGGATCGATCCCCCGGAGACCACCTGGCCGCCGAAGACCTTCACTCCGAGCCGCTGTGAGTTCGAATCGCGCCCGTTGCGGGAACTGCCCAAACCTTTCTTGTGCGCCATGCCGTGCTCCTACGCCACGATCCCGGTGACCTTCAGCCGGGTGAAGTCCTGCCGGTGGCCGATGGTCCGCTTGTACTGCTTCTTGCGCTTGAACTTGAACACCCGGACCTTGTCGCCGCGGCCGTGCGCCACGATCGTGGCCAGGACCTTAGCGCTCGCCAGGTCGGACCCGGTCAACATCCGGTCGGGCTCCCGGAAAACAGCCAGGACGCTGTTCAATTCGAGCTCGACGCCCACGTCCCAGGGCAGTTTTTCGATTTCGATTTCTTCGCCGGGGGAAACACGGTACTGTTTCCCGCCTGTCTGTATCACAGCGTACATAGGAACCTTCCTGTCCGGTGTTGCTTGGGGGCCGCCTTAACTCGCGTGCGGGCGCAACGTAACACCGCGCGCCCCGAAGGTGACAATAGCCTATTCTACAACACCGGGGGGTTGGTTTGCCAAACCGGGTCCCCGCGCGAAGGACTACGCACCCTTCAATCGTTTCAGCTTCCCGTTCTCGAACGTGAAAACGTAGTCCATCCGCTCGATCTCGGCAGGCTTTCGGTGCGCGTAGCGGTCCAGCAGAACGTGTACGGAGCGGTCGTGGTAGGTGAGCTCGAAGAGAAACTGCGTGTCGTAGCCGTCGAATACGTCGTTGATCACGTAGATGGTGGCTCCCGGCCTGACGGACGGCTGGAGGGAGTGGATCTGCTGGATGACCGAGGCGGTGACTTGGTTTTGGCTGCGCACCCAAAGACCGATCCCGGCCGTATGGTGCGCCGTTAATCCCCATTGGGCCGCCACGGTGCACAGCACGAGCACACCCTGCGCCACCGGCACGCGCCGCAGGATGCGCCATCTGGCAATCGCTCCGCTCAGGGACACCAGCACGCTTCCCGCGAACACCGCCCAGCCGACCAGTGGAATGTAGAGAGAAGCGCCACCCCGGAAGGGCAGGAAGGCGATCGGGAGTGGAGCGATCAAGATGAAGAACCACATCAGGAAGAGGTGTCTTTGCCGGAGCCTCCAGGCGATCGCGAGCAGTAGCGCGGCCACCAGGATCACGGTTCGAGCGTTGAAGAACCCGTCCGGGATGGATTGGTAGAACAACGTGTTCAGGAAACGGGAGGTCGATTCGAAGTACCGGTCCACAGTGAACACCGGTGTGTAGCCCTCCATTCGCAGAAGGGAGTCCGCACCAAACCCCTTGCCGAGAGCGAACATGAGAGTCGGCACGCCCGCGATCAGCGGCGTAAGGGCCTCCGTTTTCACCCAGGTGGCCGCGCTCGAGACAGACCAGCGCTCCGGAGGGCGCCAGAGGGCCTCGTACAGGAGCATCAGCGCAGGCAAGGTGACAGCCATTTCCTTGGACTCGAGCGCGCCAATGTAGAGCAGGAGGAACGCGGCAGTCCGCCACTTGGTCATGCGGGCGCCGCGCGTGCGGACCGAAAGGTAGAAGTTGAACGCCAGGAAATAGAAGGTGAAGCACAGGATGTCGTAGATAAACGACGGCTGGAAGTACAGGTGGATCAGTCCCGCGTGAAAAGCGACAAGAAACGAGCAGAGCCCTCCGGCGAGCGTGGAGCCTGTGATCAGCGCGCCGAACCGGTACGCCAGGCAGGTATTCAATAGAAGCAGGCAGAGGATGGCGACGTGATACGGGAGGGGATTCAGGCCAAAGACATGGTAGAGCAGACTGTAGTAGACGCCGCCCATCGGGCGCATGTAGGTGGTGAAGAACAGGCCCAAATTCCTCAGGAGCTGACCCGCGCCGCTGCTCCAGTAGTAGTAGATGTTCATGGGGTCGTCCGCCGCTAAGCCGGCGGAGAGACCTACAGTGGCGTACCGGAAGAAATAGGCCAACACGATGAGCGTGCCGAGGAGATGGAGGAGCCGGGTACCGCCGGTCTCGGAGCCGGAACCGGAGTTTGGGGCATCGGGCTGCATCATTCCAGATCCTACCATCCGGGGCGCCCAAGACCTTCTTTCAGCTCAAATTGTCTTCCGCCCGGTCGAAGAGTTGATGAAGGCGAACACTCTTTGTGAACGTCCTATCGGTGGCTTTGGACAGCTTGGACCGGGCGGCGACGCAGACGCAAGGCGTCGCCGCCCGGATCGCCAGAATCTCGGATCCACTGGCTAGTGTGGACATCAGGCACGCACGGTACTACTGGCTGCTGTTGGCGGAGAGCCATCTGACGCGGCGGCTCTCTGGAAGCACCGTGCGGCGGATCGCATCACTGCCCTTGCCGACCGGAGAGGGGGCGGCGGCGGGCAGGCAAACAGGGCGAAGGAAGGCGGGGGACGGAGAGGTGCATGAGAAATCGCTTGAAATCAGGCACTTCCGGGCCTTTCCGTACTCGAAGGAGGCAGAGCTGGCCCTTTCCGGGGCCGCCGGGTTCGCTCGGGATGGAAGGGACAAGCGAAACGGCTCCGACGGAGGCGGTTGGATGTACAATCGATGGTGGCCAGGAGGCCAAGTCGGAAATCCTGGATAAGTGAGCTGTGCGAGAGTCCATGTTGGCAATCCTGGAGCGCACGGAGCGGAGGGAGATTTTGGAAATCCTCGAGAATCGGCGCCGAGGTGCGGGGATGCGTCGCTTGTGCTGCGGCATGGGCTGGCTTCTGACAGCCGGCGCGCTGTCGCTGCTGGCGCAGCCGGGCGCACTTGGAGGGCTTGAGACGCAGATCCGCAAGGCAGTGAAGGATCCGGCGGCGGTGCTGGTTGTCCTCGATGTAAGCGACAAGTACCACGTATTCGCGAGTAGTGACGTCGGGGAAGTTACGGGGACAAAGGTCACACTGAAAGCCCACTCCTTCGCCCTGGGCAACGTCGAGCTGCGCGGCCCGGAGAAGGGCAAGACCCCGCCGCACGACGCCGCTAAGCTGGCGCCGGAACTCCTCAAGATCTGGAAGGAGCGGCCAGGCGGCGGTAACCTCTTCATGAAGGCTTTCGACGGCCTAGCGATCACCGGTGAGATTGGCAACCTCAAGGAGGAGATGACGCTGGAGTTGAAGACCATCGTGCTCGTCTCCAAGCAGAAATAGGCTTTAGGGAAACAGCTCGCAACCTCCCGGCCCACCGCCACTTGAGACGCTTCGCCCCGCGACCGGGTCATCGACAGTCAAGCGGTTCCTGAGAGTCCCCAGGTTTTTCAGCGTGAAGAGGTTCTGGAGGCATTGATAGTGTTGGAGAGCGCCTATTTCCCCAAACCCGCAAACTGAAGAACCAGGGAGGGGAATATCCCCAGCACCAGCGTGGCCGCGGCGCAGGTCCAGAGGACGGTGCGGGTGCCGGGGGCCAGCGGGGGCAGGTCGGCCGTTGATTCGCCCGGGTCCTTCATGTACATGACCACGAGAATGCGCAGGTAATCGTAGGCCGCGACGGCGGTGTTCAGCAACCCCAAGCGCGCGGTGGCGCGGGGCACCTTGCCGTTTGCACCAACACAAAGGACGTTATGCTGTACTATCGGAGTTGAGGGAAACACGGCCCATGACCATCGAACTCAGGCCCGAACATCAGCACATGATCGACCTGGCGATCCAGTCCGGCGCATTTCGTGACCCCGAGGAGATGCTGGATCAGGCGTTCGAGATCATCCGCGAGCAGCTCCAGCACGAAGATTGGCTGGTGGAGCAGCGCGAAGCGGTGGCTGCCAGAATTGCCACAGGCTTTTCGCAGGCGGAGCGTGGCGAGCTGATGGACGGCGAAGAGGCAATCAAAATGATGCGGCAACGCCGCACCGAGCGGCTCAAGACGCAAGGATGAGTGCGCCGTTTCAACTCACCACGCAGGCGATTGAAGACCTTGATGGCATCTGGTGGTTCATTGCGAAGCAAAACAGGGAAGCCGCAGACCGGGTGGAGATGGAGATCATCTCCACATGCCGCAGGCTCGCCGGACATCCGCTGATCGGACATTACCGGCGGGATATCACACCTCTACCGGTGCGTTTCTGGACTCTCCCCAAGTACCCGAATTACGTCATCGTCTACCGTCCGGAAACCAAACCGCTGCAAGTGATAGCCCTCCTGCACGGGAAGCGGGACATGGAAGAGATTCTGAAAGATCGGCTGCCGAAGAAACCTTGACTCGCGCGCTGGTAGTGACTTCGCAAAATCTACTCGATACGAGACCCTGAACGGGTGACGAAAGGGCTGCTGGCCGGGCTTTTTCAGTGCCGGAGAGCGCCTATTTCCCCAAGCCCGCAAACTGGAGAACCACCGAGGGGAAGATCCCCAGCAGCAGCGTGGCCGCGGCGCAGGTCCAGAGGACGGTGCGGGTGCCGGGGGCCAGTGGTGGCAGGTCCGCCGTCGATTCGCCCGGCTCCTTCATGTACATGACCACGAGAATCCGCAGGTAATAGTAGGCCGCGACGGCGGTGTTCAGCAAGCCCAGGACCGTCAGCCACCCCAGGTGCGCCTCCAGCGCCGCCTTGAAAATGTAAAACTTGCCGAAGAATCCGCCCGTCGGCGGCACCCCGATCAGCGATAGCAGCAGCACCGCGAAGAGCGCTGCCGTCACCGGCTGGCGCACGCCCAGCCCCGCCAGATCGTCCACGTGCACGTAGCGCTCGCCTTTGCGCCCGAAGTAGGCGACCAGCGCGAACGCACCGATGTTCATGAAGACGTAGACCGCCAGGTAGAACATGGCCGCCTTGGTTCCGGCCGCGGAGTGCGCGGTGAAGGCCACCATCACGTATCCGGCGTGCGCGATCGAGCTGTAAGCCAGCAGCCGCTTGAGGTTGGTCTGGGCGAGGGCGGCGAAGTTCCCCACGATCATGGTCAGCAGCGCGGAGGTCCATACGATCCCCTCCCAGCGGTTGCTGATCGGCCCGAGCGCCGTCAGGAACACACGCAGGAAAATCGCGAACGCCGCCGCTTTCGGTCCCGCCGCCAGGAACGCCGTCACCGGCGCGGGCGCGCCCTGGTAAACGTCCGGGGCCCACACCTGGAACGGCGCGGCGGAGACCTTGAAGGCGAAGCCCACGAACATTAACGCCGCCGCCGTCCCCGCGAGCATTCCCAGCGGGGCCGTCTCGGGGTTCGCGAGCACCTGGCGGATTGCGTTCAGGTTCGTCGAGCCCGTCGCGCCGTAGATCAGCGCAATGCCGTAAAGCAGGAACGCGGTGGCGAACGACCCTAGGAGAAAATACTTCGCGGCGGCCTCGTTGGCCAGCTTCTCGCGCCGCAGGAACCCCGCCAGCACGTAACTGGAAATCGAGGAGATCTCGAGGCCGATGAACAGCACGATCAGCTCGGTGGCGGAGACCATGATCGACTGCCCGGCCACCGAGAACAGCAGCAGTGCGTAATATTCCCCGCTCTCGGCGTTTTCGCGTTGCAGGTAACTGGAGGAGCACAACACCACGAGCATGCCCGCCACGATCACCAGCACGCGGAAGAAAGTCGCGAACCCGTCCACCTGCAACATGCCGCTGAACGCCGGCCCCGGATTCGAGTGACCCGCGATGGCCGCGACTAGCGCGACGATGAGTCCGGCCAGGCAGAGGCGCCCGAGCGCGCGCTTCCGCCGCGCCGGCGTCAACGGCTCGAGCACCATGGTCAAGGTCGCCACCCCGGCCAGAATCATTTCCGGGAGGAGCCGGGCGTACTCCGCGCCGCTGGGAGGGACGAAGCTAGCGGGCACGGGAAACCTCCCGCGGCATCTGCCGCTGCACCTGAAACTCCACGTTCACCTTGGTTCTTTCGAGGATCGAAGCCCCAGCGGCCGTGATGGGCGGAAGGAAGGTCTGCGTGAACGTCCCCATCCACACCATGAGCACCAGCAGCGGCGCCATGGCCGCCCACTCCCTGGCACTCGAATCCGGCATCTGCGACCGCACGCTCTCCGGAGTGTCGCCATAGAACACCCGCTGATACAGCCACAGCATGTAACACGCCGAGAGAATGACGCCGATGGACGCGAACACCGCCCAGCGGAAATTCACCTGCGCCGTGCCTTGAAGCACCAGGTATTCGCCCACGAAATTGTTGAGCAGCGGCAGCCCCATGCTGGCGAGCGACGTGATCAGGAACATGGTCGCCAGCACCGGCGCCGGGGTGGCCACGCCACCGTAGTCTTTGATTTCGAGGGAATGCCGCCGCTCGTAGAGGCAGCCCACCAGGATGAACAGCGCGCCCGTCGAGATGCCGTGGTTCAGCATCTGGTAAACCGCCCCGCTCACCCCCAACTGGGTGAAGGAGAAGATCCCGAGCACGACGAATCCCAGGTGGCTCACCGAGGTGTAGGCCACCAGTTTCTTCATGTTCGGCTGTACCAGGGCCACCAGCGCACCGTAAATGATGCCTGCGATGGCCAGGATCGCAATCCAGGGCGCGTAGCCGCGCGCGGCCGCCGGGAACATCGGCAGGCAGAACCGCAGCAGCCCGTAGCAGCCCATTTTGAGCATCACCGAGGCCAGCATCACCGAGCCCGCCGTGGGCGCCTCGACGTGCGCGTCCGGCAGCCAGGTGTGCAGCGGGAACAGCGGCACCTTGATCGCGAAGGCCACGAAGAAGCCCAGGAACAGCACGGCCTGCTCCACCCGGTCCAGCGCCAGTTTCCCGCTCCACATCATCTGGAGGAGCACGGTGTAATCGAAGGTCCCGGCGCGGTTGTAGAGGTAGATGATGCCCGCCAGCATCAGCACCGAGCCCGCCATGGTGTACAGGAAGAACTTCACCGCCGCATAGACCCGCCGCTCGTGCCCCCAGATGCCGATGAGGAAGTACATCGGAACCAGCGAGACTTCCCAGAACACGTAGAACACGAACAGATCCAGCGCGACGAACACGCCGATCAGCCCGAATTCCAGCAGCAGGAAGAGCGCGAAGAACTCCTTCACCCGCTTGTCGATGTGCCGCCACGAAACCAGAACGCCGATGGGCGTGAGCAGCGTCGTCAGGAGCACCAGCCACAGACTGATCCCGTCGATGCCGATGTGATACCGGATGGCGGGCGAAGCGATCCACGGGAGGTTCGTGACGAACTGGAAGGCGGCGGTCCCCTGGACACCGGCCACCAGCCCCAGCGACAGCAGGAACACGGCGAGCGAAACCCCGAGCGCCATCCGGCGGATGGCTTCCACCTTCTCGCGCGGGAGCGCGAGCAAGAGCACGAATCCCGCCAGCGGAAGCCACAGCACGGCGTCGAGAAGGTTCATTTGCCCACTCCCGCGAGGCCCAGCGTCAACAGCACGCTCACCGCGCCGAGCAGCACCCACGCCGCGTAGCTGCGGATGTAACCCGACTGGATGCGGCGCAGTATGCTTCCCAACCCGCGGGCGCGCGCCCCGATGCCGTTCACGCCGGCGTCGATCACCTCGACGTCGATCCCCTCCCAGAGCACCGACCGCGAGCCAACCACCACCGGCTCCACCACCACCGCTCCGTAAATCTCATCCACGTAGTACTTGTTCAGGACCGTTCGATACACCCAGCCGAGACGCCGCGCCGCCGCGTCCGCCAACCCGGGCCGGGCCACGTAGAACAGCCAGGCCAGGAAGATGCCCGCCAGTCCCGCGGCCACCGAGATGACGACCAGCGTGTTGTCGTGATGCTCGGCCAGCGGGAACATCGGTTCCAGCCAGCGCGGCACCCGGAAGAGCCCGCCGCCGAGCGAAAGCGCGGCCAGCGCCACAAGCGGTAGTGTCATTACGGCCGGCGATTCGTGCGGATGCGCATCGCCCCGGTACTTTCCGAAAAACGCCAGGAAGATCGCGCGGAACACGTAGAACGCGGTCATGCCCGCGGTGACGACCGCCACCCAGTACATCCAGGGCGCATGGTGGTAAGCCGAAACCAGGATCTCGTCCTTGCTCCAGAACCCGGCGAAGGGCCAAATGCCGGCGATAGAGACCGCGGCGCAGACGAGCGTCACAAAGGTCATAGGGGTCTTCTTGCGCAGGCCGCCCATCTTGCGCAGGTCCTGCTCGCCGCTCAACGCGTGGATCACGCTGCCCGCGCCCAGGAACAGCAGCGCCTTGAAGAACGCGTGCGTCACCAGGTGGAAGATTCCCGCCCCGAACGCGCCCGTCCCCAGGCCCAAGAACATGTAGCCGAGCTGCGATACCGTGGAGTAGGCGAAGACTTTCTTGATGTCGTTCTGCGCCAGGCCGATGGTCGCGGAGAAGAATGCGGTGGCCAGGCCGATGATCGCCACCATCTCCAGGGCCATGGGCGCCTTCAGGTAGATTGCGGACGTCCGCGCGATCATGTACACGCCCGCCGTCACCATCGTCGCCGCGTGGATCAGCGCCGAGACTGGAGTCGGGCCTTCCATCGCGTCCGGCAGCCAAACATAGAGCGGAATCTGCGCCGATTTCCCCGCCGCGCCTAGGAGCAGCAGCAGGCCGATCAGCGTCAGCGTCCCCACGCTCCGCTCGGCCGGCCAACCGCCCAGCGCCCCGAGCACTCTCGCGAAGTCCAGCGAACCGAAGTGGATGCCCACCAGGAAAATCGCCAGCGAGAAGCCGAAATCGCCGATACGGTTCACGATGAACGCCTTGTTGCCCGCGTTGGTGGCGCTCTTCTTCCGGAACCAGAACCCGATCAGCAGGTAGCTCGACAGGCCCACGCCTTCCCAGCCCACGAACATCAGCAGGAAGTTGGCGGCCAGCACCAGGGTCAGCATGAAGAACATGAACAGGTTCAGGTAGGCGAAGAAGCGGGAGTAGCCGCCGTCGTGCGCCATGTACCCGATCGCATAAACGTGAATCAGCAGCCCGACTCCGGTCACCACCAGCAGCATCACAGTTGTCAGGCGGTCCACCACCAGGTCGCAGCCGACGACAAAGTCGCCGACCCGGATCCAGTCGAAATAGTGCTCGAGGGGCGCGCCGCCGTGCCAGACGACCCTCAGTACCCACAGGAACGACAACGTCACCGACCCGATCGCCACGGCGTTGATGGCCGCCTTGGACAAGCGTCGGCCGAGGAGCCCGTTCACCAGGAAGCCCAGCAGGGGAAGCGCGGGAATGATCCAGAGATGCTGCATCTAGTTCTTCATGGAGGCGATCTCATCCACGTGCAGAGTCGCGCGGTTCTTGAACACGGTGAGAATGATGGCCAGGCCGACCGCGGCCGCCGCCGCCGCCACCACCATCACGAAGAACGTGAAGATCTGCCCGTCCACTTGCTTCAGGTGGTAGGAGAACGCCACAAAAGTCAGGTTCACCGCGTTCAGCATGAGCTCGATCGACATGAACATGGTGATCAGGTTGCGCCGGAAGAGGAATCCGGCCACGCCCAGCGTGAACAGGATGGCGCTCAGGATCAGGTACCAGGCCAGCGGCACTCCCTGCGGCATTTAGTCCATCTCCTTGTAGCCCAGCACCACTGCCCCCACAATCGCGATCAGCACCAGGATCGAGGTGATCTCGAACGGCAGCAGGTAGGTCGTGAAGATCGCCCGGCCCACGTTCTCGACGGTGCCGCCGGTGAACCCGCCGAACCGTACCTCCTCGGACCTCGGCACCGCCCGCAAGATGACGAAGCTGAGGATGCCGAGCAGGGCGACGAGCAACGGAGCCCCCATCAACCGCGCCATCCACGCCCCGTGCGATTTCTGCTCCGCGCCCGCGTTCAGCAGCATGATCACGAAGACGAACAGCACCATGATGGCGCCCGCGTAGACGAACACCTGCGCCGCCGCGATGAACTGCGCCCCCAGCAGCAGGTAGAGGACGGATAGGGAAGCCATGGTCCCGATCAGCGCCAGCGCGCTCGAGACCGGGTGCGTCCGCACCACGACGTTGATCCCGCACACCACCGCGATCGCGGCGAAGAGGAGAAACACAATCGCATTCATACGTCAGCCCACCAAGGCCACCAGCAGCCCCGTGATCATCAAGTTCAGCATGGCCACCGGGAACATGAAGCTCCAGGCAAACCGCATCAACTGGTCGTACCGCAAGCGCGGCATGGTCCCGCGCACCCAGATGAACACGAACAGCAGCACGCCGGTCTTGGCCAGGAACCAGAATAGCGGCCCCACCACCGGCACTACATCCAGCCCCGGAAACGGCG
This sequence comes from Bryobacteraceae bacterium, assembly GCA_050008465.1. Lineage (GTDB taxonomy): Bacteria > Acidobacteriota > Terriglobia > Bryobacterales > Bryobacteraceae > Fen-330. The sequence continues at coordinate 38,514 of JBEKMO010000033.1, read as the reverse complement.
GCAGCCAGCCTCCCAGAAACAGCACTGTCGCCATCGAGCACACCGTGATCATGTTGGAGTACTCAGCCATGAAGAAACCGGCGAACTTCATACTGCTGTACTCGGTGTGGAATCCCGCCACCAGCTCGGTCTCGGCCTCGGGCAGATCGAATGGCACGCGGTTGGTCTCCGCGAACGCGGCAACCATGAAGACCAGGAACCCGATCACCTGCGGGAACGGACCGCGAAACAGGTTCCAAGCCGGAAGGAATCCCCAGTAGTAGTGCGATTGGGAGACCACGATTTCGCGCAGGCTCAGCGTGTTCGACATCAGCAGCGGCGCCGCCACCGCCAGCCCCAGCGGCAGCTCGTAGCTGATCATCTGCGCCGTGGCGCGCAGCCCGCCCAGCAGCGGGTACTTGCTGTTCGACGCCCAGCCCGCCAGCACCACACCGTACACGTTCAGCGAGGAAATCGCCAGGATGAAAATCACCCCGATGTTGAGATCCGTGAGCTGCATCCACGTGGGCACGCCGATCACGTTCACAACGGGCCCGAACGGGATCACCGAAATCGAAATCAGGGACAACGAGATCGCCAGGAACGGCGCCAGCAGGTAGAGGAAGCGGTTCGGCCCCGGTGGCATCAGGTCTTCTTTCAGCAGCAGCTTGAGGGTGTCCGCGATGGGTTGCAGCAGCCCGTACGGCCCCACGCGATTCGGCCCCACCCGCACCTGGATGCGCGCGATCACCTTCCGCTCCACCCACTGAAGGTAGAGCAGCGTGAGCATCAGCACGCCCACCACCACGGCCGCCTTGATCGCGCTGAGCAGGTAGAAGTTCATCCGCGATACAGTTCTCCCGGCCCTTCCTTCACCGCGTTCAACATCTTCGAATATCGCCCCAAAGTGCCCGAGGTGAACAGTGTGTCCCCAGCCGATTCCACGGGTAGGATAGGCCTCCAGGCCTGTCCGACTTCCCCGGTGAGGTCCAGGCCCATCTCCCGCGCAATCAGCCGGAAAATCTCCAAGTCCGTCTTGGTCCCGGGCACCTCGAGCGCTTTCTTCAGCCGCTGCACTTCCCCGCACACGTTGGTGACCGTTCCGGACTTCTCATACGCGGAAGCCGCCGGGAGAACCACATCGGCCGCCCGTGCCGTCTCGGTCAGAAACAGGTCCTGCACCACCACGAACGCCTGGTTCGCCGCCAGCTTGTACCGCTTCAGCGGATTGGCGCCCACTACCCACAGCGCGTCGAGATCCTCCGCCGCCATCATTTCCGGAAGCGACAGGCCCCCCGGACCCGGCAGCAGGCCCGTCTCCACCGCGCCACGCGAATTCGAGTAGTCCACCAGGCAAACGTACTTCACCGGGATGCCCAACGACAAGCCGAAGGCAACCAGGCGCCCGACGCGCTCGCCCTGGATGGCGTCCCCGAACAGGATCACCAATCCGGGCTCCTTGGCCAGGTCCGCCCGCAGGGATTCGACACCATCCATCTCCTCGCCCGGCTTCACGGAAACGATCCGCGCCGCGATCTTGTCCTCGCGCAGCGGCCCGCGGCGTACCGTATACACGCGGGCCTGGTGATGCCGCCAGTTGGCGCGCACCTGAAATGCGAGGAAGGGATGCTGCTGCGCCAGGTCGCTCGCTACGATCAACACGGCTTTAGCAGTGTACAGATCCGCGGTCGTAGCCTGCGCGGCCTGCGTCTCGAGCAGACTTGCCAGGTCGCCGGTGCGGTGATGGTCGATGTTGTTGGCGCCCAGGCCCACGCGAGCCACTCGCACCAAGTACTCGTTCTCTTCGTTGGTGGTGTGGTTCGACCCGATGACGCCGAAGCTGCCGCCACGCGCTCGGATCTCGGCGAACCGCGCCGCCACAAGGCGCAGCGCCTCGGCCCAGGATGCTGGCTCGAAGCTGGAGCCCGGGCGCACCATCGGCGCCAGCAGCCGCTCCGGGTGGTTCGTGAAATCCCCCGCGTACCGCCCCTTGATACACAGGAACTCGCCGTTGATTCCCGAGCGGTCGCGGTTGCTCCCGCGCTGAATCTGGTCATTCTTCACGCCGAGGGTCGTCTTGCACCCGTCGGCGCAGTGCGTGCAGACGGTCCCCACGTGCTGCATCTCCCAGGGCCGCGTGCGGTAGCGGTAGGTTCCGCTGGTCAGCGCGCCCACCGGGCAGATGTCGATGCACATCCCACACTCGTCGCACTCCAGGTGGTCGCCCACGTTCGGCGCGATCTCCGACGACGCCCCCCGGTTCACCACCCCCAGCGCGGCCACGCCCATGCCCTCCGCGCAGATCCGCACGCAACGGAAGCACAGGATGCAGCGCGGCTTGTCGTAGAACACAACCGGCGACCACTGCTGCTCCGGGACGTGCTGCTTGGTCTCGAGGAACCGGCTCTCGCCCGCGCCGTAGCGGAACGTCATGTCCTGCAACTCGCACTCGCCGCCCTTGTCGCACACCGGACAATCCAGCGGATGGTTGGTCAGCAGGAACTCGAGCATCGACTTGCGCGCCTGCGCCACTTGCGGCGTTTCGGTGCGCACCACCATGCCCTCGGCGACCGGCAGCGTGCACGCCGTCAGCAGCTTGGGCGCGCGCTCGACCTCCACCAGGCACATCCGGCAGGCGGCCTGCAAGGTCAGCCCTTCGTAGTAGCAGAACGCGGGGATCTCGATGCCCGCCCTCCGCGCCGCCTCGATCACCAGCGTCCCCGCCGGCGCTTCCACCGCTTTCCCGTCGATGGTGAGCTTCACGAGGGGCACTTGCACCCCCCATTCAAGTGCGCCTCGAATTCCTCGCGGAACTTCTCGACGAAGGCGATGGTGGGCATCGCCGCCGCATCTCCCAGCGGGCAAAACGTCCGGCCGAGCATGTTTCTCGACAGCTCGCCAATGAGCGGGATGTCGCTCGCCACCCCGCCGCCGTCGTGCAGCCGCGTGAGGATCTTCTTCAGCCACAGCGTTCCCTCGCGGCAGGGGATGCACCACCCGCAGCTTTCGTGCGCATAGAACCGCATGATGCGCATCGCCGCCTTCACCATGCAGGTGTCCTGGTCCATCACCACCACGCCGCCCGATCCCAGCATGCTCTTGGCCTTGGCCAGCGAGTCGAAGTCCATCGGGATGTCGCACTCCTCGGCTTTCAGCACCGGACACGACGACCCGCCCGGAATCACCGCCTTCAGTTTCTTGCCGCCGGGCACGCCGCCGGCCACCTCCTCGATCATCCGCAGCAGGTTGAACCCCATCGGCAGCTCATAGACGCCGGGCTTGTTGACGTGCCCCGAAATGCAGTACAGCCGCGTCCCGCCGTTCTTCGGCGTGCCGAGGGCGGCAAAGGCCGCCCCGCCATCGCGGAGGATGACGGGGGCCGCCGCATAGCTCTCGACGTTGTTCAGCACGGTGGGACACTGGTACAATCCCGCCACCGCCGGAAACGGCGGCCGGATCCGCGGAATGCCGCGCTTGCCCTCGAGCGACTCCAGCAGCGCTGACTCCTCCCCGCACTCGTACGCCCCCGCGCCGGTATGCGTGTACGCGTCGAAGTCGAACCCGCTGCCCAGGATATTCTTGCCAAGGCATCCCCGCTGGTAAGCCTCCGCGATCGCGCGATCCAGGATCTCGATCAGGTAGCGGTACTCGCCACGGATATAGATGTAGCCCGCGTGCGCGTCCACCGCCAAGCCGGCGATGAGCATGCCTTCGAGCAACTGGTGCGGATCGTTCTCTATGAGCAGCCGGTCCTTGCAGGTGCCCGGCTCGCTCTCGTCGGCGTTCACCACCACGTACTTGGGCTTGGGCGAGGTACGCGGCACGAAACTCCACTTCATCCCGGTCGGAAAGCCCGCCCCGCCGCGCCCGCGCAGGTTCGAGGCCCGCATCTCTTCGAGGATCTGTTCCGGGGGCATCCCCAGCGCTTTACGCAACGCCACATAGCCGTCGCTCGCCAGATAAGTGTCGATCGACGCCGGGTTGGGCAGTCCGAACCGGCGCGTCAGCACCTTCACCTCCAGCGGGCTGGGTTCGTTGTAGAGCACTATGAGACCTTCCGCAGGCTCTCGATCAGCCGGTCCAGCTTCTCCGGCGTCATGTCGTGATGGAACTCGTAATTCACCTGCAAGGCGGGGGCCCAGGAGCACGCGCCGATGCACTCCACTTCTTCGAGCGAGAACTGCCCGTCTTCGGTCACCTCCTTGTGCCCGATTCCCAGCTTGCGGCAGGCGTGCTCCCAAAGCTGGGCGCCACCCGCCAGCAGGCAACTGATGTTGGTGCAGATCTGGATGTGATGCTTCCCCAGCGGCTTGCGGTGGAGCATCGAATAGTAGGTGACCACTTCGTTCACCTGGAGCGGTGTGATGCCCGTCCGCCGCGCCACTTCCTGGATCAGTTCCTCGGTTACCGCGCCCACCTCGTCCTGCGCGTACATCAGCATCGGCACCACCGCCGACCGCTCACGACCGGGCGGGTAGCTCTTGAGCAGCTTGTCAAACCGTTTCTCGAGCTCCGGAGAGAACGTCATAGAGCCTCGTGGCTTGTGGCTTGTGGCCTGTGGTTCCAGACGGCCGTGCGTGGGCTTCGCCCCTGGCGCGACAGCAGGGGCGCCGTAGCGGAATCCACAGGCCACAAGCCACATGCCACATGCCAAATCCTATCGATCCACATCCCCCAGCACAAAATCGATGCTTCCCAAGACCGCGATCGCGTCCGAGACCAGCCGGCCTTCCACCATCTTTGGCAGCCCTTGCAGATTGCCGAAGCTGGGCCCGTGGATAAACACGCGATAGGGCTTCGAGGTCCCGTCGCTCACCACGTAATAGCCCATCTCGCCGCGCGGCGACTCCACCACCTGGTACACCTCGCCCTCGGGCACGCGGAACCCCTCGGTCACGATCTTGAAGTGGTAGATGAGCGCCTCCATCTGCGTCTTCATCTTCTCGCGGTCCGGCAGCACCACCTGCGGAGCGTCCGCGGTGTACGGCCCCGAAGGCATCCCGTCCAGCGCCTGCTTGACGATCCGCGCGCTCTGCCGCATCTCTTCCACCCGCACCTGGTAGCGGGCGTACACATCGCCCTCGGTCCGCGTCGGCACGTCGAAATCGAACTCCTCGTAACTCGAGTACGGCTCGGACTTGCGAATATCCCACGCCAGGCCCGCGGCGCGGATCATCGGCCCGGTCACCCCCAGGTCGAGCAGGTCCTCGAGCGCCGCGTACCCCACGCCCTTGGTCCGCCGCATCCAGATCGGGTTTCGCGTCAGCAGGTCTTCGTACTCGTCCACCCGGCTCGGGAAGGCGTCGATGAACTTCCCCACCGCCTGCTGCCAGCCCCGGGGCGGCTCCAGCGCCAGGCCTCCGATACGGAAGTAGCTGGTCATCATCCGCTGCCCCGAGAACATCTCGAAGATGCGGAGGATATCTTCGCGCTCGCGGAAGCAATAGAGAAACAGGCTCATCGCTCCCAGGTCCAGCGAGTGCGTCCCCAGCCAGATCAGGTGGCTGTTGATGCGCGTCAGCTCGTTCAGCAGCACGCGCATCCACTGCGCCGCCGGCGGGATCTCCAATCCCAGCAGCTTCTCCACCGCCAGGCAGTAGCACAGGTTGTTGGTCAGCGGGCAGAGGTAATCGATGCGATCGGTCAGCGTCACCACCTGCTGCCAGGTTTTCTGTTCGCACTCCTTCTCGATCCCGGTGTGCAGGTAGCCGATGTCGCAGCTCGCCTGGATGACCGTTTCGCCGTCCAGTTCAAGGATCATCCGCAGCACGCCATGGGTGGAGGGGTGCTGCGGCCCCATGTTCAGCGTCATCCGCCGCGGCCTGGTGCTGGCTGGGTCGCTCACAGCGCCTCGCCGGTGTAGTTGTACTTCTGTCCGGTTACCGGATAGTCCTTGCGCAGCGGGTGCCCGCTCCAATCCTCCGGCATCAGAATCCGCCGCAGGTCCGGGTGGTTGCGGAACCGCACGCCGACGAGATCGAACACCTCGCGCTCGTACCAGTTGGCAGCCCGCCAGACGCCGGTCACCGAATCGATCTCGGGCGCCTCGCCCGGCAGGCGGCACTTCAGCCGCAGCCGCTGGTTGCGCACGATGGAGTGCAGCAGGTAGACCACCTCGAAGCGCGGCTCGGCCGGATACCGGTCCACCGCCGTTACCGCGCTGAGCCGCACGAACTGTAGCTCGTCCCTCAGATACCGGCAAACCGCGGCGATCTTCTCCGGGGCGATCTCGAGCGTCATTTCCCCGCGCTCGGTTCTGGCGTCCCGCAGAGCGGAGGCATCCCAGGCTTGGAGTTGTTCCGGAAGCATTGCGCTATGGCTTTCCCCGCGGCTGCTCTTCGACCGACCACGCCAGGGCGCCCTTCTTCCAGATATAAAAGAACCCGGAAAGGATCAGCGCCACAAAAAGAAACATCTCGAAGAACGCAAACAGCTTCAGTTCCCGGTAGACTACCGCCCAGGGGTACAAAAACACGGTCTCGATGTCGAACAGGATGAATATCATCGCCACCAAGTAGAACTTCACGCTGAACCGCTCGCGCGTGGAGCCCTGCGGGTCCACTCCGCACTCGTACGGCTGGTCCTTCACGGGGTTGCGCACGCGATGGCCCAGCAGCGCCGAGGCGCCAATCATCCCCCCCGCGATGGCCATCGCGATCAATACCTGAAGCAGCACCGGGAAGTAGAACTGCGCATACGAGTTCGGCATAAGCTTCCCCTCCGCCCCACAATGCACTGAACCAGAGGGATCCCCCACTCGACTATAATGATCTCCGGAAGAGGGTGTCAAATCCAGTGCGGATCTTCTTGCAGGGCGAAGCTCGCGAGATCCCCGATGGCCAGACGGTTCTGGCGCTGCTGGAGTCCCTGGGCCTGGACCCCGGCCGGGTCGCGGTGGAGCTGGATGGCCTCATCCTGCCAAAGCCGGAATGGCCGGTGCGTCTGCTCCAGCCCGGCTCGCGCCTGGAAGTCGTTCATTTTGTTGGCGGCGGCTGACAGCCTCTTGACACCGGCGTCTGGCGAAGTACAATTTTATAGGCGAGTGTTTTTCCCAAACGGAAGTGGTGTCCCATGTTCAAAACAAAAAAGATCCGCCCTGCTCCAGCCCCTCCCGCCGAGGCCTATTCCTCCAGCGATGTCGCGCGCGTAGCCGGCATCAGCCTGCGCCAGTTGCAGTGGTGGGATGAGCGCCACGTGGTGTCCCCCCAGCACCAGGGCCACAAGCGGGTCTATTCTCCGGAGCAGGTGGTGGAAATCACCGTAATCGCGGAGCTTCGCCGCAAGGGATTCTCTCTCCAGAAGATCCGCCGCGTCCTGCGGTACCTGCAGCGCGAGATGGGGCGGCGCCTGAGCGACATGTTCTCGGTGGAGTCGGACCTCCACCTGCTCACCGACGGCAAGTCGATCTACCTGGAGGACAGCCACGACCGCATCCTCGACATCCTGAAGGGCGCCCGCCAGCCGATGTTCCTGGTCTGCGTCAGCGATCAGGTCCGCCGTCTCGGCGCCACTCCCAAGAAGCCGCTGCGGAGCGAGACCGTGGGGACTCGAAAGCTCGTAGCTCGCAGCTCGTAGCGCAGCCGGCTTGTAGCTTGTGGCTTGTGGCCTGTGGATTCGGCGGCGGCTCCTGGGCTACGCCCCTGAGAGTAGAGTCGGATCACGGTGCAGAACGACCAGCGCTAGGTGCGCCAGCGGGTGCGCCGTCACGGGATCAACAGGCCACAAGCCACAAGCTACAAGCCGGCTGCTATACTGAAAGTTAGATCCTGCTGGAGAGATCGCCAAGATGGCTCAGCGTCGGTCCCTGTTCCTGATTCCGATCGTTATTCTGGCTTGCTCGGTCCTGGGAGGAGTCTATGGGCCCGGCCTGACCAGTTCGGCCGCGGCCGCCTCTTCCGAGGACGATGTGAAGGCCAGCCTGAGCAGCTTCACCAAGGTTTACGCCTTAGTGGAGAGGAATTTCGCGGACCCGATCAGCCCCGACAAGGCGGTTTACAAAGGCGCCGTCCCGGGCATGCTGCGCACGCTCGACCCCCACTCCTACCTTTACGATCCGCACGAATTCCAGCTTCTGCGCGAAGACCAGCTCGGCCACTACTTCGGGGTCGGCATGACGATCGGTCTCAGCCGCACCGGGAACGGCAAGATCATCTGCATCGCCCCCTTCCCCGGCTCGCCCGCTTATAAGGCCGGCATCCGGCCCGGCGATGAAATCCTGGCCGTGAACGATGAACCCACCGACAAGTTGAGCATGACCGAGGTCGCCGACCGGCTGAAGGGGCTGAAGGGAACGCCCGTCAAGGTGACGATCGGGCGAGCGGGAACCGATGCGCCGCTCACCTTCAACCTCATCCGGGACGAGATCCCGCGGAAGACTGTGCAGGATGCCTTCTGGCTGAAGCCCGGCATCGCCTACGTGGATGTCGACTCCTTCAACGAGAACACCAGCCACGACCTCGAGGAGAACCTCAAGCGTCTCGGCGAGGATAACGTCAGGGGGCTGGTGCTCGACCTGCGCGACAATCCGGGCGGCCTGCTGAAGGAGGGAGTCGATGTCGCGGGCCGGTTCCTGCGCCGGGGACAAGTCGTGGTCTCGCACCGCGGGCGTGCTTCGGCCGAGAAGCCCTACATCGCCAAACCCGGCAATGGCAGCCACGATTACCCCATGGTCGTGTTGGTCAACGGTTTCTCGGCCTCGGCCGCGGAGATCGTCGCCGGCGCTCTCCAGGATCATGACCGCGCCTGGGTGCTCGGCGAAAAGACCTTCGGCAAGGGCCTGGTCCAGACCGTATTCCAGATCGACAATACCGGGCTGGCGCTGACCACCGCCCGCTACTACACACCCAGTGGCCGCCTCATCCAGCGCGACTACTCCAACATCTCGTTCTACGATTACTACTTCCGCAAGGAAGGCGACACCAAGAACCTGGACGACGCCAAGTCCACCGATAGCGGCCGCATCGTCTATGGCGGCGACGGGATCGCTCCCGACGAAAAGTACGTCCGGCCCAAGCTCGACCGTTTCGAGACCGCGGTGACCCGCAAATGGGCCATCTTCAACTTCGTCTCGCGCTACCTCGGTACCCACAATGCCAAGCTGACCAAGGGCTGGGAACCCGACCACCAGCACCTCGAGGAGTTCCACCAGTTCCTGCTCCAGCAGGGCGTCCAGTTCAGCGAGGCCGAGTTCGCCCAGGACCAGGACTGGCTCAAGCTGGAACTCAAACGCGAGATGTATTCGAGCGCGCTCAGCATCGACGATGCGCGCCGGCTCGCGGTCGAAACGGATCCGGAAGTCGCCCGAGCGGTCGATTCCATGCCTAAGGCGCGCGCGTTGCTGGATAACGTCAAACGGGTCATGGCGCAGCGGGTCCGCAAATCGAATTAAGATCGTAGGGAGTGCCCGAATACAGCCCCGAACCCCAGATTGCCGTCCTTGACGCCGGGGGCCAATACTGCCACCTCATCGCCCGCAAGGTGCGCGAGCTCGGCGTCTACGCCGAAGTCCGCCCCAGCAACACGCCCGCCGCCGAACTCCGTGAGCGCAAAGGCATCATCATCTCGGGCGGCCCATCGAGTGTCTACGAGCCCGGAAGCCCCACGGTCGATCCCGGCATCTTCCATGCCGGCACGCCCGTTCTCGGCATCTGTTACGGCTTGCAGTTGATGGCCCACTTGATGGGCGGCGCGGTCCGGCGCGGGGAGAAGGGCGAGTACGGCTTCGCCATACTGGAACGCAGCGCGGCGGCGCGGCTGTTTGACGGCATCCCCGCCGGACCTCAGCAGGTCTGGATGAGCCACCGCGACGCCGTGATCGGTCTTCCGCCCGGATTCGAGGTCATCGGCACGACCGATACCTGCCCGGTCGCCGCCATGGCCGACGTCGCGCGCGGCCTCTACGGAGTCCAGTTTCATCCCGAGGTGGTCCACACCCGCCACGGCAGCCAGATACTGGAGAACTTTGTCCTGCGCATCTGCGGCTGCCAGGTGGATTGGGACCCCAAGTGCCGCATCCCCCTGATCACGCGCCGCATTCAGGAGCTCGCGAGAGCCCGCAACGTGTTCTTTTTCGTGAGCGGCGGCGTGGATTCCTCGGTCGCCTTCCTCCTCTGCGTGCGCGCGCTCGGGGCCGAGCGCGTCCGCGGCATCTACGTCGATACCGGCCTCATGCGCGAGGGCGAGACCGAGTACGTGCGCCGCACGTTCGGCCAGCTCGCGCCGGGGGCCGTCCGGATCGAACTCGCCGAGCCGCGCTTCCTCGCGGCGCTCGCGGGGGCGCGCGATCCCGAGCGCAAACGCGTGGCCATCGGCGAGGAATTCGTGCGCGTGCAGCAGGAGGTCATCGAGTCCGGCCACTTTCTGGAAGGCGACTGGATCCTTGGCCAGGGCACGATCTATCCCGATACCATCGAATCCGGCGGCACCGAGAACGCCGCGGTGATCAAGACTCACCACAACCGCGTGGCCGGCATTCAGCAACTCATCCAGGCGGGCCGCATCGTCGAGCCGCTGAGCTCGTTCTATAAAGACGAGGTGCGCGAGATCGGCGAGGAGCTCGGGTTGCCCTCCGATCTGCTCCACCGCCACCCCTTCCCCGGACCCGGCCTCGCCATACGCTGCCTGTGCTCGGAAACCGCTGAGCCCGTCCGCCGCACCCAGGACGGATGGCTCCTTCCGGTTCACTCGGTCGGGGTGCAGGGCGACTCGCGCAGCTACGCGCAGGTGCTGGCGCTCGACCGGGCGCCCGAGCCGGCTCTGTTCGAGGAGGCCACCGGCCTCATCAACCGGATCTCCGGGATCAACCGCGTGGTCGCGCTGGCTGAGAGCCACGCCGCGCTATCCTCGCTCCAGGTGTTTGAGAGCTCGCTCTCCCCCGAGCGTGTTGCGCGTCTCCGTCGCGCCGACGCCATCGTCCGCCGCCTCTCCCAGGAGCGCGGATTCGACCGCCAGGTCTGGCAGTTCCCGGTCATCCTGATCCCGCTCGGCACGACAGCGCGCCCCGATTCGGTGGTCCTCCGCCCGGTCGATTCGCGGGACGGCATGACCGCCCGCGCCGTCCCCATGGACCCCGGGCTGCTTCGGGAGATGACTCGCGAACTCCTGGGACTGGACGGACTCGCGGCGGTCTTCTACGACCTCACCCACAAGCCCCCCGGCACCATCGAGTGGGAGTAGCCCGGCTTGGCCCAGAAGTCCTCCAGCAAGGTGGCGGCATCTCGGAATCGGTAGCGCCGAACGACCTGCCTCCGGTGTTTGTGGCCATGAGGCCGCTCGGGTGATCGGGGAACGCGATCCACGGTTTTCCCCCCCTTGACAAGAGACCTTGGGGTGCCATAATGAAGTGTCCCCCGCGTCTCGCTGGCCGGAGTCGATGTCCATCCTTGCCAGCTCAGGTTCCCCTCACCCGGCCGGCGTAGTGAGAACGTTTTGCGAGGTGCGATATGTCGAACATTGACCGGTTTCTGGCAGTTTTGCTTCTTTCTTCCGCTCTGGCCGCAAACGCAGCCCAACCCTCCTTGACCTGCGCAGTCGCGGGCACACCTATGACCGTCCGCTCGGAGGGATTGACCGAAGAGATGGGAGATATCGTTCTCCTATGCGCAGGCGGCACGCCCGGCGCGACCATCAGCGAACCGCTGTACGTGTTTCTCTCCGTACCCATCACGAACCGCGCCTCGTCGGATGGCGTTGTGGACGTGATCCTGACCGTCGATACGGGCTCCGGGCCGCCCTTCTCGACCGGCGCTGTCCCGACGCTGACGGGGACCGGGATCGGGTTCTACGGCATCAACGTCACCGTGCCCCTCTCGGGCGCCGTTTCCTTTCGTATCACCAACTTGCGCGGAGCGGTAGCCCAGCAGGGCATCACGAATAAGACGCCTATCACGGCGTTTCTCGGCAGTGGTGGGGTCCAACTGCTGTTTCTCCAGAATTCGGTGACGGTGGGGGTGCCCAGCCGCGGGCTGGCCGCCGATGCCGCTACCGTCGGCATCTCCGCCTGCTCTGGCTCGCCCCTGCCGGACAACATCTCGATGTCCAGCCTGATCGCCGCGGGCACTCGGTCTTCCACGATGCGCGTCATTGCCGGGTTCCCGCGCGCATTCGAGAAGCGGAAGCCAGGGACCGACTCTGGTGTGCGGTTCATCCTGCGTTACTCCGGTTTTCGACCTGGGGCGCGCCTGATCGTCCCCGACGTGGTGGCCGGTTCGGACGCCACGCAGCCCACCTCCTCGGGCAACCTGTCGCTGGCCGCCTCGGGCGGCAGCTACACGCCAGGCGGGTACGGTTCGCTGCTACTGGCCCGGGTGGACCGCGCCGACGCGAACGGCGCGGGCGGCGCTCCGGTTTACGCTCCCGGCGCTCCCGGATCCGGCACAGTTGCGTTTGACAGCGTTACCGAGGTCCCGCTGGTCAGCGGCGCCGCCCAGGTGGTCTACGAGGTGGTGGACGCCAATGCGCTCACATACGTCACTGAAAGCGCGGAGATCCCCACCTTCCTGGGACTGGCTCCCACCAGCGACTTGGGTCCGCTCGGCGACCAGAGCGTCACGTTCGGGCCAGTTTCCACCGTGGCCCGCTCGACCGAAACCGACCCTGTTCCGCGCTTCGTCGCTGCGCTGCCGCCTGCCGGCTGCACCCTCCTCGGCGACTGTGCGTCGTTCCCGACGCTGGTGGTGAACGCTCCTCCGCTGGTATACACGGCTGAGGCCGGCTCGCGGGACCAGGGTACGTATTTTGTCGTCAGCAACGGCGGCGGCGGGGTGCTCGAGTGGAACGTGTCTGTGACTTACAAGACCGGCGCGAACTGGATCAAGGTGCAGACCAGCCCGCTAGGAGAGGTATGGGTAACGGTTTCGCCTAAGAACCTGGCGCCCGGAGTTTACGAGGGCGCTTTGACGATCGATGCCGGGCCTTACGCTGGTTCACAGACTCTGCCCGTGAAGCTGACCGTCACCGTACCGGTAAGCACCCCCCAGATCGACAGCATTGGCCACGCCGCCACGTACGCGTCTGGCCCGGTTGCCCCGGGTTCGCTCGCGATGCTCAAAGGCGTCAAGCTTGCCGGGGATGCGGTCGCGGTCTCCTTCGACGGCCTGCCGGCGAAGCTGCTTTACACCAGCTACACGCAGATCAACCTGCTGGTTCCGCCCGAACTCGGTTCTCGCGCGACCGCCCAGGTCTTCGTGACCGTTGATGGGCTCGCCAGCGCGCCATTCACGGTCTCCCTGACGCCGGTCAATCCGGGCATTTTCCCTAGCGGCATCCTGAACCAGGACCTTTCGGTGAACAGCGCCTCCAACCCCGCCGTGATCGGCAGCGTGATCGTGGTTTTCGCCACCGGCCTGCCCACGGAGGCGGGCGCCATCACGGCGAAGATCGGCGACCGCGAGATCACCGCGCTGGACTACGCCGGGCCCGCGCCAACGCTCATCGGGGTCGAGCAGGTGAACATCCGGGTCCCCGCCGACCTGGCGCCGATGACCGCCGATGTTGTGCTTTGCGGCCTCGACCTCACCACCGGACGGAAGGTGTGCAGCCCACCGGGTACTAGAGTCACGTTGCGGCAGTAAGGGGAGTGTGCGACATCTCCCCCGCGGCTGGGGGATTTCACCCAAGAGGACCGCTCCCTTGCGGTCGCGGCTCCGGACAAGACCCTGTTTTGCAATGAGTTACGGAGCCCAGGCCAACTCCGTCCGGTGGCCCACGGCGTGCACGTTGTTAACTACGGGCAGACGGCAGTGCTACGGTCCCCGCCCACGATATCAGACCGAAAAGTCCTATACTAGGATTTAACATCGCTTCCACACCGTGGGGCGGACGCACGGTTCGCGCCACCGAAAGACTACTCCAAGAGAAGATCGAGCTCCAATGACAAGACCAACAGTCACCATCGACGGGAATGAAGCTGCGGCTTACTCGGCGTACCACGTCAGTGAGGTCTGCGCGATCTACCCGATTACCCCTTCCTCGAACATGGGCGAGTGGGCGGACGAATGGTCCGCGAAAGGGAAACCGAATATCTGGGGCACCATCCCCACGGTCGTCGAGATGCAGAGCGAGGGCGGCGCCGCGGGCGCCCTGCACGGCGCATTGCAGGCCGGCGCGCTGGGGGCCACCTTCACGGCGTCGCAGGGTCTGCTGTTGATGATCCCCAACATGTTCAAGATCGCCGGGGAGCTCACCTCGGGCGTGATTCACGTGTCCGCCAGAACCGTGGCCGCGCACGCGCTCTCGATTTTCGGAGACCACAGCGACGTGATGGCGACACGCCAGACGGGCTTTGCGCTGCTGGCCTCGAACTCCGTCCAGGAAGCCATGGACACGGCGCTGATCGCGCACGCCGCCACGCTGGAATCGCGGGTGCCGTTCCTGCACTTCTTCGACGGCTTCCGCACCTCGCATGAAGTGGACAAGGTCGAGCAGCTCACCCTGGACGACATGCGCGCGATGATCGACAACGATCTGGTGCGGGCGCACCGGGCGCGGGCCATGTCGCCCGACCGGCCGGTGCTGCGCGGCACCGCGCAGAATCCGGACGTCTTCTTCCAGGCGCGCGAGACCGTCAACCCCTTCTACAACGCCTGCCCCGCGATCGTGCAGAACGTGATGGACAAGTTCGCCCGCGTGGTCGGGCGCCAGTACAAACTGTTCGACTACGTAGGGGCGCCGGATGCCGAGCGCGTGATCGTGCTCATGGGCTCGGGCGCGGAAGCGGCGCAGGAAACGATCGAATACCTGAACGAGCGCGGCGCAAAGCTGGGCGTGCTGAAGGTACGCCTGTACCGGCCCTTCTCCGTGGAGCACTTCATCGCGGCGCTGCCTGCCACGGTGAAGAGCATTGCCGTGCTCGACCGCACCAAAGAGCCCGGCGCGGCCGGCGAACCGCTCTATTGCGACGTGATCACGGCGATCGCCGAGGCTGTCTCCGCGGGAACTGCCCCGTTCGCGTTCCCCAAGATCATCGGCGGCCGCTACGGCCTGTCCTCGAAGGAACTCACGCCTGCCATGGTGAAGGCCGTCTTCGACGAACTGGCGAAGCCGAATCCCAAGAACCATTTCACCGTCGGCATCAACGAGGACGTCACGCATACCAGCCTGGAGTACGACCCGGACTTCTCCACCGAGCACCCCTCGACGGTTCGCGCCCTGTTCTACGGCCTCGGCTCGGACGGCACGGTCGGCGCCAACAAGAACTCGGTGAAGATCATCGGCGAGGACACCGACAATTACGCCCAGGGCTACTTCGTCTACGACTCGAAGAAGGCTGGCGCCATCACGATCTCGCACCTGCGCTTCGGTCCCAAGCCGATTCACTCCACCTACCTGATCAATAAGGCCAGCTTCGTCGCCTGCCACCAGTTCTCCTTCCTGGAGCGTTACGACATGCTGCGCAACGCCGAGCCCGGCGCCGTCTTCCTGCTGAACAGTCTGTTCGGACCCGACGAGGTCTGGGACCATCTGCCGCGCGCCGTGCAGCGCCAGATCATCGACAAGAAGCTGAAGTTCTACGTCATCGACGGTTACCAGGTCGCCGAGCAGGCGGGCATGGGCAGCCGCATCAACACCATCATGCAGACCTGCTTCTTCGCCATCAGCGGCATCCTGCCCCCCGAAGACGCCATCGCTGCCATCAAGAAGGCCATCTACAAGACCTACGGCAAGCGCGGTGAGTCGGTGGTGCAAAGGAACTACGCTGCGGTGGACGCGGCGCTGGCACACCTTCATGAAGTGAAGGTGCCCGCCGAGGTCTCCAGCACGTTCGACATGCGCCGCGCGGTGCCGGTCGAGGCGCCTGAGTTCGTGCAGAACGTCATCGCCGCCATCGTCTCGGGCGACGGCGATTCACTGCCGGTAAGCGCCTTCCCGGTCGACGGCACGTTCCCCACCGGAACGGCGCAGTGGGAGCGGCGAAACATCGCGCTCGAGATCCCGGTTTGGGACGAGGCGATCTGCATCCAGTGCGGCAAGTGCGTGCTGGTCTGCCCCCACGCTACGATTCGGGCGAAGGTATACGAGGCGAGCTTCCTGGCGGATGCGCCGGGGGCGTTCAAGTCGGCGCCGGCGCGCTGGAAAGAGTTCAAGGAGCTGAAGTACACGCTGCAAGTCGCTCCGGAGGATTGCACGGGCTGCGGGCTGTGCGTGGAAGTCTGCCCGGTCAAGAGCAAGACCGAAGTGAAGCGCAAGGCCATCAACATGGAGCCGCAGGCCGCTCTGCGCGAGCAGGAGCGCACCAACTGGGAGTTCTTCCTCAAGCTGCCCGAGACCGACCGCAGGGTCCTTAGCCTGGCCCAGGTGAAGGATTCGCAGTTGCTCCGGCCGCTGTTCGAGTTCTCCGGCGCCTGCGCCGGCTGCGGCGAGACCCCCTACATCAAGCTGATGACCCAGTTGTTCGGCGACCGGGCGATCTGCGGCAATGCGACGGGCTGCTCGTCGATCTACGGCGGCAACCTGCCGACTACGCCTTACGCGTTCAACGCCGAGGGTCGCGGCCCCGCCTGGTCCAACTCGCTGTTCGAGGACAACGCCGAGTTCGCGATGGGCATGCGCCTCGCCATCAACCAGCAGAACACTTACGCCAAGGAACTGGTGAAGCGGCTCGCCTCGGTGATCGGGGACGAGCTGGCCGGCGGGCTGCTCAATGCCGATCAATCCGGCGAGAAGGGCATCGAGGAGCAGCGCGCCCGGGTGCAGGCCCTCAAATCGAAGATCCAGGGGCTCGGCACTGCCGAAGCCAGCGACCTGCTGGCGGTGGCCGACACGCTCGTCAAGAAGAGCGTGTGGGCCATCGGCGGCGACGGCTGGGCCTACGACATCGGCTACGGCGGCCTGGACCACGTGCTGGCCTCGGGCGAGAACGTCAACATCCTGGTGCTCGACACCGAGGTATACTCCAACACCGGCGGGCAGATGTCCAAGGCAACGCCGCTTGGCGCGGTGGCCAAGTTCGCTTTCGGCGGCAAGCCGCGGCCGAAGAAGGACCTGGCCCTGATGGCCATGAGCTACGGCAGCGTCTACGTGGCGCGCGTCGCTT
This sequence comes from Bryobacteraceae bacterium, assembly GCA_050008465.1. Lineage (GTDB taxonomy): Bacteria > Acidobacteriota > Terriglobia > Bryobacterales > Bryobacteraceae > Fen-330. Next base: position 21,503 of record JBEKMO010000033.1, on the reverse strand, counting down.
TCGGCGCCAACGACATGCAAACCATCAAGGCGTTCCTGGAGGCGGAGGCCTTTAACGGGCCGTCGCTGCTGGTCTGCTACAGCCACTGCATCGCGCACGGCTACGACCTGATCCACGGGCTCGACCAGCAGAAAGCCGCCGTGCAGTGCGGCTACTGGCCGCTGGTCCGCTACAACCCCGATCTCATCAAGCAGGGCAAGAACCCGCTGCAACTGGATTCCCGCGCACCCTCCCTGCCGCTCGACAAGTACATCTACAACGAGACCCGGTATTCGATGCTGCGCCTCAGCCAGCCGGAGGTCGCCAAGCGGCTCCTGGGGCTGGCGGAAGAGGACATCCAAAGACGCTGGCGTTTGTACGAGTACATGGGCGCCATGCCTGGCCACGGCGGCGCGCCCCCCGCCGACGCCAATGAGTCGGCTGCGGTCGAAACCAAAGAGGAGAAAAAGTAATGAACCTCTCTACGAAATACCTCGGACTCACGCTGAAGAATCCTCTGGTGGTCTCCGCCTCGCCGCTCAGCGAGGACATCGACAACATCCGTAAGATGGAGGAGGCGGGCGCTTCGGCCGTGGTGCTGCACTCGCTGTTTGAAGAGCAGATCACCGTGGATAGCTACGAGCTCGACCGCCACCTGTCGGGCGGCGCCGAGAGCTTCGCGGAATCGCTGTCGTACTTCCCGGATCTGACCAGCTACAACATGGGGCCGGAGGGCTACTTGGAGCAGGTCTCCAAGGCCAAGGCGGCGGTGAAGATCCCCATCATCGCCAGCCTGAACGGCGTGTCCTCGGGCGGCTGGATCCGCTACGCGAAAAAGATGGAAGAGGCCGGCGCGGACGCTCTCGAGCTCAACATCTACACCATCCCGACCGACCTGGACACCACCAGCGAGCAGTTCGAGCAGGCTTACGCGAAACTGGTGGGCGACGTAAAGGCGAGCATCGCCATTCCGGTCGCCGTCAAGCTGGGGCCGTTTTTCAGCACCCTCGCCAATCTGGCGCGGCGGCTGGAGCAAGCGGGCGCGAGCGGCCTGGTCCTCTTCAACCGCTTCTACCAGCCGGACTTCGACTTGGAGGCCCTGGAGATCGTCCCCAGCCTGAAACTGAGCACGCAGTACGAGCTGATGCTGCGCTTGCACTGGGTGGCGATTCTGTGGGGCCGGGTGAAGGCCGACCTGGCCATCACCGGCGGCGTCCACACCGCCCAGGACGTGCTGAAGGCGATGATGGCCGGCGCCCAGGTCGTCGAGATCGCCTCGGCGCTGCTCCAGAACGGCATCGGGTACCTCAAGACCATTGAGAGCGACCTCACGGCCTGGATGGTAGAGCACGAATACGAATCCATCCGCCAGATGCAGGGCAGCATGAGCCAGCGTTCGGTGGCCGATCCGAACTCCTTCCTCCGCGCCAATTACCTCAAGGTTCTCAGCTCGTACGCGCTGAAGTCGTAGCGCTCCCCGCGGGGCGCGGTCCGACCGCCCGCGCCCCCGCCTTGATATCATCTGTGACGTGGCGTTGCGGATGGTTTCGCGTGTACGACCGGTGTTCCACGGGTATGGCGCCAGCGATGGCTCGGCCGGTCGTGCTGTGCCCCGCATCCCTCGCCGGTTCACCGGCAAAGACAGGGATCAAGAGACGGGGCTCGCTCACTTTGGGGCGAGGTACTTCAGTCGAGCGCAGGGGAGGTTTACGAGCGTGGTCCCCATCTCCTTCGAGAAGAAGATGCTGACGGATCCCCCACTGAGGGTCCTCCGATGAAGGCTACTTGCGTGGCACCTGTCCTACTGGGTGTTGTTTTGGCCCATGTCGGCTGCCGCTTCGGGACAGACAGAGACGTTGCCGCGATTCGGAGAGCGACGGAGACTATGATCTACGTGGGTGACGCACCCGATCGTCCTGGTTCCAGAGTGGGTGACCACGGTTCTGAGAGACAGACATTCCCAGTACACCTCGTGAAGGGCAGACAGTACATCTTCCACCGAAAACGTACACGGACTGAATCGTGGATAGTATTCGAGAGCGCACTGAGGGTAAACGGGGCGGAGATCGTCGACGCGCCACGAGGCAACGTCGGCCTCGTGTACACCTTCGTGGGAGGGCCCTGGTTTGCGATTGAATTTCGCATGGGGCGGTTGCGTTCCTCGTTCCAGAACTATCCAGCAGCAGAATTGAAGTCGGTCGGTCTAGGCGGCGAAATGGAGCCACAGGATTTTGTCCTAAGAATCCAGTGACGAGGGCGGACCCGCCGACTAGCTGGGGACGAAACGGGACAGACGCATTTTCGACGGCGACCGCCCCTTACCAGGGTGGACGCCGCTTATCGATACGCCTCCCGGCGGTTGCGGACGGCTGTGATCTCGATAGCGTTCTCGTCTTTCTGATCGAAGAACACGCGGTAGTCGCCGCAGCGGAGGCGGAAGCCGATGAGCGGCGGCTTGAGCTTTTTCACGTCGCCGGCGCGGCTGGCCAGGTAGCGATCCACTGAACGGAGAATCTGCATGGCGGTTTCGCGCCCGATGGCGCGGAGATCGGCGCGGGCCTCCGGCGACCAGACGACCGCGATCCGCTCGTGCGCCGGCTGTTCGCTCATCTCTTCAGGCCGAACTCGCGCAGGATCTCTTCGTGCGGGATGCCTTCTCCGCGAGCGAGCGAAGCGCGGGCGCGGTCCAGCGCCGCGGCCGTCTCCGGCGTGATCTCTTCCTCTTCCACGGGCGCCAGGGCCAGCGAACGCGCCAGCGGTTCCACCATGACTTCGAGCAGGCTCCGCACGGCCGCCAGTTGCAGCGGAGGCAACTGGTCGAGCAGCGCGTGGGCCTGCTGGCGTTTTTGAGCGAGATCGGACATCGGCCTATTTCCCGTCGGAATTCCTCCCTCCATTCTACTCCCGCCTTTAGGGACGACCAGCGAGTGCTTGGTCAGCGCCGTCCCGGCTCCAGGGGATTCAGCAGCTTCAGCCCCGGGAAGCGAGTGAAATCCCGGTCGTTGGTGCAAAGGGTCGCGCCGTGTTCGATCGCCAGGGCGGCCAGATGGGCGTCCATGATCAGTGGGCCGCTCGCCTGTCCGTCGCGGATCAGGCGGCTGAGGATGGCCCAATGGGCTTCCCCCGGCTGAAGCAGGTACGCCGTCGGTTGGTCGAGCCAGGCACTGACAATTCTCTCGGCCTCATCCCGCGTGCGCGGCACGCGGTAGACGCGAGAGTCCGTGGACAGCCGGAGGAAGCTCAGGATCGTGCTCCAAGCAAGTCCGACTGCCTCCTGCCGGCGGAAAACGCCTTCCAGCCACTCCCGGCAGCAGGTGTGCTGCTGAGCGCCGGCATCATAGGCGTACAGCAGGATGTTGGCGTCGACCAGGATCATGGCCGCGCCGCGCCGTCGAGCTGGTCCAGCAACTGCTCGATGTTGGACACATCCATCCCCGGCCGGAGGTCCAGTTTACGGGCTTCGACCTGGAAGGGCTGCCGGCGCGCGCGCTTCCGCCCCGCCGCCAGGGACCGGCGCAGATGCTCGTTCACGACCTCCCGGAACGAACGGCCTGTGCTGCGGGTCTCGGATTCCAGCTTACGGTAGACGTCCTCGTCCAGCGTGAGAGTGGTCCGCACATCATGATGCTAGCATATATACATCTTGATGACAAGAGGCTTCGGCCGCGCGCGGAGCCGGATGGTACTCACAGGACGGCAAGGGGGTGGGCTTTGACCACTCGCCAGGTTACTATCGTCCGGTCTGAAGCTCACCCACTCTCTCTTGTTCTCGCTGGCCGCGGCCTTCGCCCAGCAGCCGGCCGGCATCCGCGGCATGGTGCGCGATGCGCAGAGCGGCGAACCGCTGGCGCGCGTCCGCGTTCTGTTACTGGCCACGCCCTACCAGGCGATCACGGATGCCGAGGGGCGCTTCGATCTGAGCGGCGTCCCGCCGGGAGGCTACATCCTGCAAGTCTCGACGGTCGGCTACCGGTTGGCCAAGAAGGAGTTCCGCCTCGCGGAAGGCCAGGCGCAGGAGTTCGAGGTCATCCTCAGCCCGGACAGCTTCCGGCAGACCGATTCGGTCGAAGTGCGCACCGACCCGTTTGAGTCGCTGCGCACGGCGAGCCCCTCGGAATACACGCTGGCCGGCAGCGAACTCAAGAACCTCGCCAGCGTGCTGGCGGACGACCCATTGCGCGCCGTGCAGACCCTGCCGGGCGTCACCTCGGACGACGATTTCAACGCGCGTTTCTCGATGCGCGGAGCGGATTACAGTCGCATCGGGCTCTACCTTGACGACGTGCTGCTCCACTCCCCGTTCCACACCGTCCAGGCGGAGGACGCCTCCGGCACGCTCACCATATTCAACGGCGACATGGTGGAGGACATGGCGCTATACAGCGGCGCGCCGCCCGCCCGTTACGCCGACCGAACCGCGGGCGCGCTCGACGTCCGCATGAGGGAAGGTAGCCGAAGGCTGGCCTCTTACCGCGCGACCGCCGGCGCGTCGAACGCGGGGATGATGGCCGAGGGCCCGCTTGGCGAGCAAGGCCGCGGCTCCTGGATGGCCGGTATCCGCAAGAGCTACCTGGAATACATCGTGAAGCGCACCTCCAGCGATCCCACGCTGGCGGGCGGCTTCTGGGACGCACAGGGCCGCCTCAGCTACGACCTGTTTCCGAAACTCAACCTCAGCCTGAGCGTCTTCGAAGGGCGGTCCGGGCTGGACCGCAGCGAGACGCGCGACCAGCTCGGCATCAACTCCATCATGATCGGCGGATACCACTTCACGCTGGCCAACCTCGGCTGGCGCTACACGCCTGGCGCACGCTTCTTCGTCACCAGCCGCGCCGCCTTCGCGCGCGAGAAGTCCGACAGCCTCAACCGCGACAACCTGGCGCTGGCCGGCGGCCACTATGCCGAGGGGGTGTGGAACACCAACGCCACCTGGGTGTGGGCCGAACAGAACACGCTCGATTTCGGCTGGTCGTTGCGCCGCCGGCGCGACAACGGCTTTTCCAATCAGTACCAGTTCAACCCGTTCGCCGTCCGCCTCCTCGACGGGTACGGGGGGAACGGAATCCTGATGGGAGGCTACTTTCAGCAGGCGTTGGCGCTGCTCGGGGGCCGCCTGCGCGTATCGGCCGGCGGCCGCTGGGACCGCGACTCGACGAGCGCCAGCACCGCGCTCTCGCCGCAGGCCTCGGTCGCCTTCCAGCCTCGCCCTTCGACCCGCCTCCAGCTCGGCTGGGGCCAGTACGCGCAGTTTCCCGAGTTGAGTTCCCTGTTGTCGCGCATCGGCGGCCGGCATCTGATACCCGAGCGCGCGATTCACTACCTGGCCGCCCTCGAGCAGCGGCTGGGCGATCGCAGCCGGCTGCGCCTGGAGCTGTATCAGCGCCAGGACCGCGACCTGTTTTTCCGGCCCTTCGCCGACCCGCGCCTGATCGACGGCTGCATCTACAATCCGCCGGTCGATCCGCTTATCTACAACTCGATGCGCGGCTATGCGCGCGGGGCGGAGATCTACTTCCAGCGCCGCACGGCCAACCGCTTCACCGGCTGGGTCTCCTACGCGCTCAGCTATGCGCGGGTGCGCGACGGTCTGGCGCGGATCTCCTTTCCCGCCGACGAGGACCAGCGCCACACGGTGAACATCTACGGCAGCTACCGCATCCGTCCCACGGTGAATCTGAGCACGCGCTGGGTGTACGGTAGCGGCTTCCCGGTCCCGGGCTTCTTCCGCAAAGTCGGCGCGCAGTACTACCTCGCCGAAGAGCGCAATGCCGTGCGCCTGGACCCCTACCACCGCACTGACGTGCGCATCAATAAGGCCTTCGTCTTCAACCGCTGGAAGCTCACTCTCTACAGCGAGGTAATCAACCTGGCCAACCGCGCCAACTACCGCTACGACTCCTTCGACGGCTACAACGCCAAGTCCGGAGCGGCCTGGCCCGGCTTCAGCAAGATGTTCCCCATCCTGCCTTCGGCGGGGGTAGCATTGGAATTCTGAGATGTCCGGCGCAACCGATTACGTTCACGGCTATTCGGAGCGGGAGGCCGAGCGGCTCCGCAATCAGGCGGCCACCGTTCGGGAGCTGCTCCATCGCGACACGCGCTACCCGGCTGGGAGCGAGGTGCTGGAGGCGGGCTGCGGCGTCGGCGCCCAGACCATCACGCTTGCCCGCAACAGCCCCGAGGCGCGCTTTCTCTCGGTGGATGTCTCCCCGGCTTCGCTCGAGCAAGCGCAGGCCATGGCGCGGCGGGAGGGTCTCGCGAACGTCCGCTTCCAGCAGGTGGATATCTTCCACCTTCCGTTCCAGGACGAGCGCTTCGACCACGTCTTCGTCTGCTACCTGCTGGAGCACCTGGCGGAGCCGCTGGGCGCGCTCGTCGCACTCTCCCGGGTGCTGAAGAAGGGCGGCACCGTCACGGTGATCGAGGGCGACCACGGCTCCTGCTACTTCCACCCGGAAACGAAAGAGGCCGTGCGCGCCTGGAACTGCCTGATCGAAGTCCAGGCCGCGCTGGGCGGTAACTCGCTGATCGGCCGCGAGCTCTATCCGTTGCTCGCGCAGGCGGGCTTCCGCGAGGTCAGCGTGTCGCCGCGCGTGGTGTACTGCGACTTGAGCCGGCCTGAGTACCGGGACGGTTTTGCGGGGAAGACCATCGCGCCCATGGTGGAGGGCGTCGAGCGCCTGGCGCTCGAAATGGGTCTCATGGACCCCGCCTCGTGGCGCAAGGGCATCGAGGATCTCTACCGCATCGCCGAATGCCCCCAGGGCGTCTTCAACTACACCTTCTTCAAGGCCACCGCCATCAGGTAGGGTCGAGCTATAATCCAAACGACATGAAACTCAAGTCCGCAGTCCTTATCAGCTCGATCGCCTTGTTGCTGACCGCATCCGGCGCACTCGCCCAGGATGCCGCCAGGAAGGCCAAGATCGAGGAAATGTTCCGTCTCATGAACATCGACCGAATGATGCAGCAGGTCATGAGCCAGATGAAGGCCATGACCGAGCAGCAGATATCCGGGATGAAGCTGCCCCCGGAGGGGCAGGCAGCAGCCCAGGAATCCCAGGGCAGAATAATGGAGCTGGTCGCGGAGAGAATGAGCTGGGAGAAGATGAAGCCGGCATATATCCAGCTCTACAGCGAGGTCTTCACCGATGAGGAACTGGACGGCATCCTGGCGTTCTACCGGTCTCCGGCGGGCCGGGCCATGCTCGAGAAGACTCCCCTGCTGATGACCAAGGCAATGGCTCTAGTCCAGAAACAGATGGGAGATATCCAGCCCGAAATCGAGAAGATGATGAAAGAGCTCGATGCGAAGTACAAGAAGTAGGGCGGGCTAGCTGCACCCGCTCGTACCCCCGCAGTTGGCGCACTTGTAGCAGCTTCCGTTTCGCGTCATGATCGAGCCGCACTCCGAGCACAGCGGGGCGTCGTCGGATACCGGCGCGAAGGGCAGGCTGGGCTGGGGATCGGGCTCCGTGGGCCGCAGCTTGGAGGTCTCGCCGGCTTCGGTCAGCGCGTACTCGGGCCCCAGGAAGCGCCCGCCGATCCAGCGGAAGATATAGTCCAGCAGCGACTTGGCGTAGGGGATCTGCGAGTTGCCGGTCCAGCCGCCCGGCTCGAACCGCACGTGGCTGAACTTGTCCACCAGGAACTTGAGCGGAACGCCGTACTGGAGCGCGAAGCTGATCGCGGTGGCGAAGCCGTCCATCAGGCCGGAGATGGTGGAGCCTTCCTTGGCCATGGTGATGAACAACTCGCCCGGAGTGCCGTCCTCGTAAAGGCCCACCGTTACGTAGCCCTCGTGCCCGGAGATCGAGAACTTGTGAGTGACCGACTGCCGCTCATCGGGCAGCTTGCGCCGGACCGGGCGATAGACGATCTTCTCGGCCGCCGCCGGCCCCGCGGTACGCTTCTCGGGCTTGGACTCGCTGGAGCTCACCGGCTGCACGCGCTTGGAGCCGTCCCGGTAGATGGCCACCGCTTTCAACCCCAGCCGCCAGCTCTCCAGGTAGGCGTTCATGATGTCCTCGAGCGTGGAGTCCTCGGGCAGGTTGATGGTCTTCGAGATGGCGCCGGAGATGAACGGCTGCACGACCGACATCATCCGGATGTGGCCCATGTGGTGGATGGAACGCACCCCGTTCTGCGGGCGCAGGCTGCAATCGAAGACCGGCAAGTGCTCGGGTTTGAGCGCCGGCGCCCCTTCGATGGTGCCGGTGGCGTCGATGTGGCTGACGATCTGCTCGACCTGCGCGGGGGTGTACCCCAGCCGGATCAGCGCCTGCGGCACAGTGTTGTTGACGATCTTGATCACGCCGCCGCCGACCAGCTTCTTGTACTTCACCAGCGCCAGGTCGGGCTCCACGCCGGTGGTGTCGCAATCCATCATGAACCCGATGGTGCCGGTGGGCGCGATCACGGTTACCTGCGCGTTGCGGTAACCGTTGCGCCGGCCCGACTCGTAGGCGTCGTCCCAGACCCGCTGCGCCACCTCGGCGAGGCCCGGCGCGTGGCGCGGGTTGATGCGGCTCACCGAGCCGCGGTGCATGCGGATGACGTCCAGGAACGGCTCCTGGTTCTTCTCGTAGGCGGCGAAGGCGCCCACCGCCTCGGCGACGCGCGAGCTGGTGAGATATGCCTGGCCGCACATAATCGCGGTCACGGCGGCGGCGTAGTCGCGGCCCGGCTCGCTGTCGTAGGGAAGCCCCAGCGACATCAGCAGCGCGCCCAGGTTGGCGTAGCCCAGGCCCAGCGGCCGGAAGGTGTGCGAGTTCTCGGCGATCTTCTCGGTGGGGTAGCTGGCGGAGTCGACAAAGATCTCCTGCGCGAGGATGACGGTGTCCACCGCGTGCCGGAACGCTTCCGCGTCGAACTGCCCATCCGGACCGAGGAACTTCATGAGGTTCAGCGAGGCCAGGTTGCACGCCGAATCGTCCAGGAACATGTACTCCGAGCAGGGATTGGAGGCGTTGATCCGCCCGGAGTTCTTGCACGGATTCCAGCGGTTGACGGTGCCGTCGAACTGCATGCCCGGATCGCCGCACTGGTGCGTGGCCAGCGCGATCTGCTTCAGCAGGTCCTTGGCCTTCAAGCGCTTCACCGGCTGGCCGTTCAGGACCGTGCGGGTCCACCAGTCGCTGTCCTCGACGACAGCGTGCATGAACTCGTCGGAGGCGCGCACGGAGTTGTTGGCATTCTGGAAGAACACCGAACCGTAAGCCTCGCCGTCCAGCGAGGCGTCGTAGCCGGCGTCCACCAGCGTGTGCGCTTTCTTCTCCTCCTTGGCCTTGCACCAGATGAACTTCTCGATGTCGGGGTGATCCGCGTTGAGGATCACCATCTTGGCCGCGCGCCGGGTCTTTCCCCCCGACTTGATGACGCCCGCGAACGCATCGAAACCCTTCATGAAGCTCAGCGGACCCGAAGCGCGGCCGCCGCCCGACAGGATGGCGTTCTCTTCGCGCAGGCTGGACAGGTTGGTGCCCGTCCCCGAGCCCCACTTGAAGAGCATGCCCTCGGTTTTGGCCAGCTCGAGGATGGACTCCAGGGAGTCTCGGACGGAGTTGATGAAGCAGGCCGAACACTGCGGCCGGCTCTGCCCGGGCGCGAGGCGCCGGATCGCGTCGGAGGCCTCGTCGTAGTACCAGCCGTAGCCGCGTGCTTCTGAAACTCCCACGTTGAACCAGACCGGGGAGTTGAAGCTCGCTTTCTGGGTCAGCATCAGGTGCGCGAGCTCGTTGCGAAAGTCCTCCGCATCCACGTCGGTCTTGAAATAACCGCCCGCCTTCCCCCAGTCGACGGTGGTGTCCACCACGCGGTGAACCAACTGAGCCACGCTCGACTCGCGCTCGGGCGATCCCAGCCGCCCATGGAAGTACTTGCTGGCGACGATGTTGGTAGCCGTCTGAGACCAGTCGGCCGGGACCTCGACGTCCCGCTGTTCGAAGATCACGAGCCCCTTGTCGTTGGCGATGCTGGTGGTCCGGATTTCCCAGCGGCACTCATCGTAGGGCGTCCTGCTGGCTTCGAGCTTGGCGGTGAAGTACCGCGGGAAGGACAAGCCCTTTCGCTCCGCCGGATTCGACTTGGTCTTGCGTTCCTGGACTCGGGCACCCAACTCGACACTAAGCTGACCCATCGCTCACCCTCCTACCAGTTCGATGTTATGGAAGCGTCCCCTGCTTCAGTCCCAGGCAGGAGAAGGCCCACGGTCTGCCATCATGCCCCAATATATGGGGTCTCGTCAAGGAAAATATCTATATGCTGTGCACCCACTTACAGGCTAACCCAGAACGCTCAACCGTGGGGCGGGCTCCCCAGCCCGCGTCAGGCCCCCCGGCCGAACACTCTCGGCTACCCTTTGGGCTCCAGAATGAACGTGGGGGCCAGCCCGGTCACGGTCGAGAACGCGCCCCCATCGCCCGCCGACAGCCAGCTCGAGCAACCCTGCACTTTGCCGAGGTAGGCGTGCGGGTGCAGGTCCACCTGCATGTCCCGGACTTCGAGCTCGCCATAGCGCAGCAACGGGAAGGAAGCGTGGGTGGCTTCCACTTTCTCCTGCACCACGTAAGGCATGCGCAACGCTCTTCTCAGCGCCCGCTCCCAGCCCGCTTCGTCGGTTTCCCAGCCGCGGACGGAATGGTGCTCGCCCGAGTCGTCGTTCGGTTTCAGAACGAGTTTCTCGCGGTTCTTCAGGATGAACGCGGGCAAATCGATAGTCTGGTCCTGGTAGCTGGTCTTGGCCAAGGCCACCATCCGGGTCCAGGGGATGTACTGGCGAATCGCCTTGGTCTCGGAGGACGGGAAACCGGCCGTGATGGTCTCGTCGGTCAGCAGGTCGAAGATGGCTTTCTTGTGTGCGAGTTCCGACCGGAAGCTGTTCACCACGCAGACCTTGCCTTCGCGGTAGGCCCGTACCAGCGGGTGCGAAAGATCGTACCGCAGCAGAAACTCCTGTGCCTTCACGCGACGGTAGATGAGGTCGATGGCGAAGTTGCCGTGCCGCAGAACACCGCTCCGGTATTCGAGCTGGTCGGGCGAGACGATCTCGGTGGGGTACCCCTCGGCGCGGAAGAAATCCCGCAGCAGGAGGTATTCTCCTTGTTCAGTGCTCTGGAACGGTTGGCGGAACTCCAGAATCGCAATGTTCGGCTGCTTCGTGCCGCCGAACTGCTTGTAGGCCTTCAACGCCGCGGCCAGCAGATGCTTCTTGCCCCCGAGTTTCTGCAAGGCGTAACGCTTGCGAAACTCCTTCACCGGCGGGCACTCATAGAACAGGTCGGCCAGCGCCTCGCCGTAGGCCACCCCCACCGGGGTGTCGGCGTTGTACTCGACGAAATACATCGAGCCGTTGCTGAGGTGCGTGTCCAACAGCGACGTGACCGCCAGGAACGAGTACCCGGGGTCGATCGACGCCAGCATCTTCTCCGCCGGAAGCAACTCCATGCGCGCCAGCAGCGCCGGATTGCCCAGCGCCATCTGCTTCACCCGGTCAATCGCCGAGAACAGCGCTTCGGCGGCCTTCACCATGTTGTCGTATTGGCGGCGCGTGATGAAGTTGGGCCGAAGGAACGGACAAATCAATCGTCCGCCCTGAGTGAGGTGTTCGGCCAGCATCCGCTCGGCCAGCGCTTCCGCCCAACCCAGATCCTTGTAAGGCTCTGTTTCGAGTAGCTTATGATAACGGGCGACCGCCTCGTCCAATTGATTCATCCTGGTTGGTTTCTGATTTAAGTATCTCACAGCGGTCCTAGGGACGGAAACGTTTCGGGCTGAATCTTCCCTCATAACACACTGACAATAAAGCAGATATTTCGTTTGGAGAATAACTTGCTAGCGGATCGGCAAGGACCCTGGTACACCCGCGTTGGCACCTGTCCCGCTCTAATTCTGACCACGGACCACTCCCTGATAGTCGCGGCTCGGCTATGACGTCCCGTACTTGCGGGCGCTTACCGAGCCGCACGCGTAAGCAAGCGGTCAGCAGTTACGCGGGACAGGACGCTAGGCGTCGCAGATCTCAATCGCCTGGGCGAGTTGCCCGGCCGTGGGCGTCATGCTCTATCTGGTGCTCCGTGGCCCTGCGAGGGGCGCTTCAGCCTGCCCCGGTCGAGCTCCCAGTGGTGCTGTCTCGGCCCCCGCGGCAGGTTGCCCAACCTGCGCCGTGGAGAGCGCGACCTGGATGGCGTCCAACAATTCTTTCAGTTGGATGGGCTTGGCAACGTAGCCATCCATGCCGGCATTGAGGCACTTCTCCCGGTCTCCCCTCATGGCGTAGGCGGTCATGGCCACGATGGGGAGGTGCCCTCCGGACCGGCCTTCGCGCAGGCGAATCAGCCGGGTCGCCTGGATGCCGTCCATCTCGGGCATTTGGACATCCATCAGCACCAGGTCGTAGGTGTCCCGTTCCGAAGCAGCCAGCGCCTCGCGGCCGTTGGAGACCACCGCAGCCTGGTGGCCCAGCTTCTCGATGAGCCGCACGGCGAACCGTTGGTTGACCGGGTTGTCCTCGGCCAGCAGGACGCGCAGCCGGCGGCCTCCAGCCGCAAGGCTGCCGAGCAGCGCCGGCAGGCCTGTCGCATGCGAAGAAGCCGGCTCCGGAGCCTCAACTGCCCGGCGGAGCCGTGCCGTGAAGCGGAAAGTGCTCCCGTGGCCGGGCTCGCTTTCCACCCAGATCCGTCCGCCCATTAGCCCCACCAGCCGGCTGGAGATTCCCAAACCCAGCCCCGTGCCTCCGTACTTGCGCGTGGTGGAGCTGTCCACCTGCCGGAACTCCTCGAAAATGAGTTCCTGCTTATCGGCCGGAATGCCGATTCCCGTGTCGGACACCGAGAAGCGCAGCACCACCTCCTGATCCGCTTCCGAGTCGATTTCCACACCGATGCCGACCTGGCCACCAGCTTCGGTGAACTTGATGGCGTTGCCAACCAGGTTCAGCAGCACCTGGCGGAGCCGCACTGGGTCGCCCCATAGCGCGTCCGGCGTTTCCGGCGCAATCTCGATCTTCAGGTGGAGGTTCATCTGTCCCGCTCGCGCCGACATCGTGTTGACGGCAGAGCGGATCATGTCGCGCAAGGAGAAGTCGACCGGGTCTAGTTCCAGCCGGCCAGCCTCGATCTTCGAGAAGTCGAGCACGTCGTTGAGCAGTCCGAGCAATGCTTCGGCGGACGAGTGGGCGGTCTCGATGTATTCTCGTTGTTCGGGCGACAGCTCCGTGGCCAGCGCGAGCGTCTGCATGCCCAGAATGCCGTTCATCGGAGTCCGGATCTCGTGGCTCATGTTGGCGAGGAACTCGCTCTTCAGACGGCTGCCCTCCCGCGCTTCCTCGAGAAGGACCTGGATTTCCTGGTTCTGCTTCTCGACAGTGAGCTTCTCCCGTTCCGTGCGGGCGTGCTCGGCGGCCAGCTCCGAGGTGCGCTCCGTGACCGCCGCCTCCAGGCGTTGCTGCTGTTCGAGCAAGCGGCGCATCCGCAACCGCCAGACGCGCCAGCCGAGCAAGGCGGCCAGCGCGCCGGCCAGCACGCGAAACCAGGCGGTCTGCCACCACGGCGCCAGGATGCGGAAGGACATCCGGGCCGGCGCCCTGCTCCAGACCCCTTGCGCGCTGCGGGCCATCACCTCGAAGGTATAATCGCCGGCTGCCAGTCCCGGGTACTGCGCCTCGCGCTGGCTGGTTTCCATCCACTCCTTCTGCGAATCGGCCAGCCGGGAACGGAAGCGCACCTCGCCCTCGTTCAGAAAGCTCAACGCGGCGAAGTTTACCAACAGGGAGCGGTCCCGGTAGGGGATCCTCAGCGGCAACGCCGGATCGACGAGTCTCTCCCCGAACCGCACGGAAGTGATTTCGACGGGTGGTGCGGCGGGCGGCAGCTCGCGTTCGGGCGGGCGGAAGTGCGCCAGCCCGAGGCTGGTGCCGATCCAGACGCTGCCGTCCTGGTCGGCATACATCGCACCTCCGTTGATGTCGTCCCAGACCAGGCCGTCGCCGCGGCCCATGTGCTGCCACCAGCGCCCATCGAACACATCCACGCCGCTGTCGCTGCCGAACCATACCCGGCCGCGCGTGTCGACAGCCAGGGAAATGGCCTTGTCGGAGCGCAGGCCGTTCCTTCGGTCGAAATGCTGGAGGGCCAGCCGCCCTTCCGGAAACGCCACCCGCGTAATCCCGAGCGCTTCGCTGTATCCGATCCACAAGTTGCCGTCCCGGGCTTCCGCGAGGAGGTAGATACCGTTGTCCTTTAGCCCGTCGCGGCTGGTGAAGCGCGTCCAGCGGCCGCCCTCGAACCGGGCCAGCCCGCGATTGCCCGCCGCCCAGATCCGTCCCTGGTGGTCCTCGAGCAGAGTGCTGAATCGCTCGTTCTCATCCGTGCCCTGGGGCCATTCCCGCTCGAAGCGAAGCGCCCAACTGGTTCCCGTGCCCCGGTAGAGACCCCTCCGCGTTCCCGCCCAGACCTGACCGTGGCGATCCACCAGGAGGGCCAGAACGCGATCGTCCGCCAGGCCGCACTCTTCCCCGAACTGCCGGACGGACTGCTCTCGCGGATTGAGGCTTGCAACGCCTCCCGGGTCGCTGCCCACCCACAGGATTCCGTTCCGGTCTGCCACGAGTTTGCGGATCTTGGTCGTGCCGATCTGCGGGCTGGCCGACCAGAGGCGCCAGGCGCCGCCGGGTTGCGAGCGGTAGTTCAAGCCGCGATCCGTCCCGACCCACAGGGTTCCCGCGGCGTCGCGCTGAATGCTCCAGATGTCGTCGTTGCTCAGTCCCTCGGCGCGCGTCCAGCTTTCCCACTGGCGATAGCCCAGCCAACGCTCCAGCCCGGCGCCGTTGAGGCCGATCCAGATCGAGCCCTCGCGGTCCTGCAACACGCAGGTTGCTTGGTCGCCCACCAGGCCGCGGCTCGAATCGATCCGCTCCCAGCGGTCCCGATCGCGGAGCGCGACGCCCGCGCCGGTGGCAACGAGCAAGCGGCCCCCCGAATCGAGTTGCAGGCTGCCGCGTTCGTCTGCGCCAGGGAGTCCCGCGTCGGCCCGTGTGAACTGCGAGGCCCCTTTGCGCCGCACCACCAGCCGGTTGGTGCTCCGCAGCCACAGATTACCCTCGGGATCGGTTAGAATGGCGTCCCAGCGCTCCGCCGGAACTCCGGCTTCCGGGCCGAAGGCTATCAGGTTGCCGCCCGCCAGCCGGTAGAGCTTGCCGTCACAGCCGAGCCAGAGCGCCTGGCCACCCGGCTCCAGGTGCAGCGCGTAGATGGTTCCCGTGCGCGCGCCCAACCACTCGAAGCGCCAGTCCAGTTCGGTCTTCGCCGCTGCCGGCCGGCCCGTCAGCAGGCCCGCCGTCGTGCCCACGTAGATCCATCCCTGCTGATCGGAAGTAATTGCCGTGGAACTGGTGATTTGGTACTCGCCCGCGACCCGGACCGCCTGGAACCGGTCGCCGGCCCGGCGCGCCAGGCCCGCGCGCGTCCCCACCCACAGCACGCCGTTGGGGCTCTCGTGAAGCGATTCGATGCGGGTGCTCGGCAAACCATCGTCGCGGTCATAGCCCCGGAAGCGCCACCCGTCGTAGCGGTACAGCCCGTTCTGCGTCCCGACCCACAGAAAGCCCGTCCGGTCCTGTAGCAAGCATTGAACGACCAGATTGCCGAGACCTGCCTCCTGCCCGTAATGCTTGAAGCTGTATCGCTGAGCCAGCAGCGCGCCGGGCAAGCACACCGCCAGCAGAACCAGGCCGGCGATGGAAAAACGGCGGCTCCGCGCCCGGGGCGCGCACGGTGGGTGCACAGTCGTCCTCACGGGCTATCATCGGATGCCGGGGGAATTTCTTTAGTGCCCGGTGGAGCGGGCGGCGCCCCGTTCCAACATTTCGGTCAACACGCGCCCCATCGCCCCGCTCGGTGTTTCGACCTCGAGCATCGTTGCCAGCGTGGGCGCGATGTCATTCGGCAGAATGCGCCTGTCGTACCTACCGGACCGTACGTTCGGCCCCATGAAGATCACAGGGACGTGCGCGTCGTAGCCGAACACGGAGCCGTGGCTCGATCCGCGCGCGGACGGAATCCAGTAGGCCTCTTCCAGGATGACGAGATCGCTCGACCGGCTGGGAACAAAGCCGTTGACCACCCGCCGCGTGATCGGATCGTCGAGCGCCGCCCCGTTGAGAAGCTGCTCGCGCGTATAGACTCGAAACACGTGCGGAACCGCGGCCACCGCCTCCGCCGCCACCCGCTGGACCTCGGCTTCTTTGAGTTTTCGGGCTCGAATCAGTTCACGGTTGAAGTAAGGCGCCGCCCCGGAGCCCCCTGCCACCCAACGGCCACCGCCGAACCTCTTCTTCAGAGCGTCTTCGATGGCGTCGAGGACTGCGTTGGAGGGGAGCCGTCCGCCCGGCATCTTCCACTGCTCCAGCATCTCCGGGAGCGGCGCGACGCCGTGGTCCGCGGTCAGCGCCACCAGCGAATTGCCCTCTCCCACTTTCGCATCCACAAAATCCAGCAGCCGGCCGATCAGCCGGTCGGCCCGCAGGGCCATGTCGCGCACCTCGGGCGAATCCGGACCCGCGTCGTGGCCTACGTAATCGTTGGAGGAGAAGCTGACGGTGAGCAGGTCGGTCGAGCCGCGCTGGCCCAACCGCTCCCGCTCGATGGCCCGCTCGGCGAAAGCCTCGACCAGCTCATTGCCGAACGGGCTGGCTTCGAGCGACTCATAGAACTTGGGACCGGCCGGCCCCGCCAGCGTCTTGGCGAACGCGGGATAATCCGGACTCGGCGCCGAAGTCTTCCATTCCGCGCCGAGATACCGGTCGGCGGGGCGGGCCTGGTTGAACTCCTTCACCCATTGAGGCAGGTCGGCGAAATAGAACGTGCTGCTCACGAACGAGCCGCTCTGGGGGTCAAACCAGTAGGCGCCATCCGCCATGTGGCCCGCCGGCAGGATGGCCGCGCGGTCCTTGAGCGAGATGCCGATCACCCGCGGCTTTCCCCTGCCGGCCATCTTCATTTCGTCGCCCAGCGTGCTCGCCAGCAGGCGGCGTGGGGAGGCGCCCTGGCCCTCGGCGCCCAGCAGCCGCACGCTGTCGTCGGAAACGCTCGTCACCTCTTGGCCCGTGTCACGGTCGAACCAGTCGTTGCCGACGATGCCGTTGAGCGACGGCATGGCGCCGGTCATGAAGATGGCGTGGCCGCAGGCGGTGACCGTCGGGAAGTGCTCGTAGCGGGCGTTGGTGAACACCGCGCCGTGCCGCAGCAGGCGGTCGAGCCCGGCGGCATAGTCCGCGCGGAAGCGCGTCAGGTAGTCGTAGCGGAACTGATCGATGACGATGGCCAGCACCAGCTTCGGCCGCCCCGGCTGGGGCGCGCCACACCCGGTCAGGGCGGCCCACAACGCCAGGAGTGCAAAGCATCGTCGCGTCATGGCAGCACTGGATTTCAGACCTTCAGCATAGCAGTGGGTTTGTACTTTCAGGCGAATTGTGAGCGGCTCGATTCCTCGCATAGTTGCGCTGTCGATTCCCTGCTGCCTCCCGTTTGAGGGCTTCGAGAACCCGCAGGCCGATCGCATCCTGGTGCGCAAGGCCAGGCGTGAGCTGGTCCTGCTTCACCAGGACCGGGTCCTGAAATCCTACCGCGTCGCCCTGGGCCGCAACCCGGTGGGCCCCAAACGCCGCCAGGGCGACCGCAAGACCCCCGAGGGGCTTTACACCATCACTGGACGGAACCCCAGCAGCGCATTCCCTCGGGCTCTTCGCATCTCCTACCCAAGTGCGCCGGACCGTGCTCGCGCGCGCCGCGAAGGAGTCAGTCCGGGAGGCGACATCATGATCCACGGCCTTCCCAACGGTCAGGGCTAAATTGGAGCGGCCCACCGGCTGACGGACTGGACCAACGGCTGCATCGCCGTCACCAACGAGGAAATCGAAGAAATCTGGCGCCTGGTGCCCAACGGAACCCCGGTGCTGATTGAGCCGTAGCGGCCGCGCCGTTGCCGCTCGCGCCGGATTCGACTACACTCGTGCTTTGAAAGTGCCCGGCGCGAGATTCCGCAGGCTGTCGCAGATCGCCTTTCTGGCGTTGTTCGTGTTTCTGCTCGCCAGGACCGAGTTCGGCGGCACGCTCCATGGCGCACGGGGCGAAGTCCGGCTACCCTACCCGGTGAGCATTTTCCTGGAGAGCGATCCGCTGGTGGCGGTGGGGAACGCGCTCGCCACTCGCGCGCTTTACAGCGGCTTGTTATGGAGCCTGGTCATCCTCATCCCAACTCTGTTCCTGGGCCGCTTCTTCTGCGGCTGGATCTGCCCGCTGGGAACGCTGAACCACTTTTTCAGCCATCTGCGCAAGCCCGGCAAGCAGCGCCTGGAATCGAACCGCTACAAGAAGTGGCAGCGGCTGAAGTATTACCTGCTGGTCGCGCTGCTCGTGGCGGCGATTCTCGGCAGCGGGATCTTCGGAACCATGGACCCGATCTCGCTCACCGTGCGGTCGCTGGGGCTCTCGATCCTGCCCGGGATGAACTACGGGCTGCATGCGCTGTGCGATCTGCTTTACCGCAGCGGCATCCGGCCGTTGAAGTTCACCGCGGACGCGCTCGACTTCATTGGGCAATGGACGCTGCTGAGCTTCCGCCAGCCGCATTTCGCCCAGGGGTTCTTTCTGGGGCTGATCTTCGCGACGGTGCTGGTGTTGAACCTGCGATTCACGCGCTTCTGGTGCCGGGCGCTGTGCCCGCTGGGAGCGCTGCTGGGCGCGATGTCGCGGTGGTCGATCCTGGGGTTGGTCAAGCGGGAGAGCCAGTGCGACGAGTGCAACCGCTGCCTGCTAGGCTGCCAGGGCGGGGACGATCCGATTCCCGGAGCGCAGTGGCACAAAGCCGAGTGCCACCTATGCCTGAACTGCACCGCGGACTGCCCCGAGGCGGGCCTCGAGTTCCGCTGGTTCCCCGGCCGCGCGAATACCGTCGAGGGGCCGAACCTGGAGCGTCGCAAGGCGCTCGGGGCGCTGGCGGCGGGCGTGGCCGCGGTTCCGCTGCTGCGCTCGAGCTCGGGGTCCGATCCCCGGCTGATCCGGCCGCCCGGTGCGCTCGAGGAGAAGGGCTTCCTGGAGCGCTGCATCCGCTGCGGCGAGTGCATGAAAGTGTGCCCCAACACGGCGCTGCACCCGGCGCTGGTCGAAGGCGGGCTCGAGGGCCTCTGGACGCCGCTGCTGGTGGCGCGCATCGGTTACTGCGAGCCGGGTTGCGTGCTGTGCGGCCAGGTCTGCCCCACCGGGGCGATCTGGCGCATCACGGCAAAGGAGAAAGGCTGGTCCTCGGATGGCGGCAAGCCGGTGCGCATCGGCACGGCGTTCTACGACCGCGGGCGCTGCCTGCCCTGGTCCATGGCTACCGAGTGCATCGTCTGCGAGGAGTGGTGCCCCACGTCTCCCAAGGCCATTTACCTGCGGCCGGCGGAGGTGACGGACGCGGCCGGGGCCCCCAAACAGGTGCGGCAGCCCTACCTCGATCCGGAGCGCTGCGTGGGCTGCGGCGCGTGCGAATACGCCTGCCCGGTGAAGGACCGCGCCGCGGTGTACGTCACCAGCATCGGCGAGAGCCGCTCGCGCACCAACCAGATCCTGCTGCGGCGGGGCCGGACGACGGAGCTGCTGCCGGAGACCGGAGAGGCCCCGGGTTGGGCGAAATCCGGCGCCACGCGCGTGTTCCAGGCGGCGAACCTCTGGCAGTACATCGATGGAGACGCGGAGCGGTATCTCGCGGCGGGCGTCGAGAGGACGCTGACCGCCCGCTATCGCTATCAGGACAAGCTCGACGCGGTTGCGGACGTCCACGTCATGGGGACGCCGGAGGGCGCGCGGCGGATCTTCGAAGCCGAGCCCGCCTCGGGCAGCCGGGCCGTCGCTCTGGGCGACGCCGGCAGAAACTACGGCCCGAGCGTCACCTTCCGCAAGGGCCGCTACTTCGTGCGCCTGGTGGCTTACGAAGAAGCGCCGGGGCCGCTGGAGGCGCTGGCGCGCGCCATCGAGGCGCGACTGGTGCTATAACGGGTTGTGAAGGTGCGTCAGAAGAGGGGGACAAGCCGTCGCGAGTTCCTGGACCAATGCCTGGCCGGCGCGCTGATCGCGCAGGCCGGGGCCCCCGCCAAATCGAAAGTCGTAATTGCCCGCGACCCGCTCATCCGCACGTCGGGCAGCGCCCTGCTCAAAGTCCTCGATCGCGCGGTGCAGGCGGTCTACGACCGCGACAACGCCCTGGAAGCCTGGAAGCGGATTGCGCGGCCCGGCGAAGTCGTCGGGCTGAAAGTGAACTGCCTGGCCGGCAGGGGCGCTTCGACCAGCGTTCCGCTCGTCGAAGCCATCTGCGAGAGGCTGCAACAGGCGGGCGTCCCGGCGCGCAACATCGTCATCTGGGACCGCCTGAACGACGACCTGGAGAGCGCGGGA
Organism: Bryobacteraceae bacterium; assembly: GCA_050008465.1. Taxonomy (GTDB): domain Bacteria; phylum Acidobacteriota; class Terriglobia; order Bryobacterales; family Bryobacteraceae; genus Fen-330. Next base: position 1,095 of record JBEKMO010000033.1, on the reverse strand, counting down.
TTCCGCATCGCGACCGCCTCCGGCAAGATCCGTTGTCTTGGAAACGACGCTGCGGGGTACGAGGGCGACCTGGTGGCGCACGGCAGCGCCGCGAGCCTCCTCTGCAAAACGCTGACTCAGACCTGCGACGCCGTGATCAACCTACCGGTGCTCAAGGACCACGGAATCGTGGGCGTCACCATGGCGCTGAAGAACCTGTTCGGAGTGATCCACAACCCCAACAAGTATCACAGCGACATGGGCGACCCGTACGTCGCCGACGTCTACATGCTGCCGCCGATCCGGCAGAAAGTGCGGCTGGCCATTTGCGACGCCATTACGGCGCAGTACGAGGGCGGGCCTTCCTACATGCCGCAGTGGGGCTGGAGCTATAACGGGCTGATCGTGTCGCGGGACCCCGTCGCGCTGGACTACACCGGCTGGCAGATCATCGAGCGCAAGCGCGCCGAGAAGGGTCACAAACCGCTCAAGGAAGCCGGCCGCCAGCCCAAGTACATCGCCACCGCCGCCGATCCGGCCCACCGCATCGGGACCAACGATCCGGCGCGGATCGACCGGGTGGAGCTCTAACATGCCGCCCACGGATCGCAGGGTCTTCCTGAAAACCGTCGCGCTGGCCGCCTGCGCGCGGTGCGGTTTCGCGGCGGAGAGCGATGCCCAGTTCATCCGGGAGGCCAGCTTCTACGAGAAGCTGGCGTACAAGAAGATCAAGTGCAAGCTGTGCCCCCGCGAGTGCGTCATCGACGACCGGGAGCGCGGCTACTGCGGCGTGCGGGAGAACCGCGGCGGCACCTACTACACGCTGGTGCACTCGCGGGTTTGCGCGGCGCACATCGACCCCATCGAGAAGAAACCGCTGTTCCATTTCCGTCCCGGCACGCTGGCGCTCTCGGTGGCCACGGCGGGCTGCAACGTGAACTGCAAGATGTGCCAGAACTGGGATATTTCGCAGGTGCGGCCGGAACAGGTGCGAGCGACGTATCTGCCGCCCGCGACGCTGGCGTCGGCGGCGCGCGCCAACCAGTGCGACTCGATCGCTTATACCTACAGCGAGCCGGTGATCTTCTACGAGTACATGGCCGATTCGGCGCGGGC
>JBEKMO010000032.1:0-52617 GCA_050008465.1 Bryobacteraceae bacterium | reverse complement strand
CAAGGACCACATACCTATCCAGCGCGCAAATGAATGGATCACGGTAAAAGGCTCCGAATTCACTCGTTTTCATGCCTTCGTAAACTGTCAGGGTTTTCGACTCACAGCGAATCGCGGAAGCGTAATGAACACCGACCCGAACATCCTAGATGATATTCGCAATGGAGTCACCGAGTACTTTAGGAACGAGATAGTAGCGAGCAGCGACTACTCCGACCTAGAATATCTCGAACGCGACTCTGCGGCCTACATCAATCAGGAAAAGGATGAGCGGGATTTTGAAAAGCGACTCAAGCGGTTCCCGAAGCGGAGATTTGCGACGTACCGAGATGTTCAGTTGATTGAGCCCGAGAATGAAGTGGGGGTCCTGACCCTGGTTAACACCATCTCCGTGGTCGATCCATCAGCTTTCCCGTTCCGACTTCTGGATTACACTACGTATAGAGGATATGACGCCCTCGCAACGGTCACCCGCGATGATCTTCCTCTCGATAGACTATCGAAGGGTTACATAGAGTTCAAGTATGTCCTCGAAAGAAAGTTCGATCACCTCTTCAAGCATCTGTTCGGAATCGTTTGTTGGAGGATAAACGCCAGCGACAGGGATGAGATGACCGACGTCGGAGGCAATCGCCGTGTCCTGCACATCGTGCTAGGCGATCCGAATCAAGCTGAGTACACGAAATACTTTCTTCATCATGATCGCGAGCAGAACCGCATAGAGGTGTTCGTTCTGAGTGAGTATTTGAGAGAGGCGCTGCAAATAGATTTTCGACATCGCACGTAAAGTATGGTTCTGTGCTCCGAGGCGCTCGATGAGATCCTCGGTCAGCACCTGCGCCAGCAACGCACCTTTCAGACATCACCGTCTCGCGTGGGCCAGCGCCGCCGTTCCGACCGGGGGCACCTCGATCTATCGCAGCGACGTTCTTTCCAGCATCGGGAGGAACGCTCTTTGCCTCTGGCCACGGCTGCCCACCGAGAAATTCCGCCCGCCGCAACGGGAAGGGGTGTCGGGTGCGGACATCCACACGGTTGCTCAGTTGCTCGGCCACAAGGACCTTCGGATGGCTGCCCGGTACCAGCATCTCTCGCCTACGTTCCTGGCGGAGGCAGTCAACCGGCTGGACACCGTTTTCGGGGATTTGCGTTACCCTGGCGTTACCGCTCCCAGACCTTTGATCGAGGCCGAGTCCGTAAGTGCTTTGGAATGAATGGCGTCCCCAGGGGGATTCGAACCCCCGTTACCGCCGTGAAAGGGCGATGTCCTAGGCCGGGCTAGACGATGGGGACCGGGGTGAAAGAGACAGCTACTTTCTTACTCTAGCGGCCGGAGCGCTCCGCCGTCAACCTCACCTTGGATACCGCGGGTCCGCCTTCAGTTCATTGATCTGGGCCACGTGCCGGGTGGTGTGCGCCGAGATCATGAGCAGCGTCTGGTAGGCGTCGAAGGCCTCCGCTCCCATACCGCTCAGGTGCGCCCGCAGCGCGTCTTGGGTGGTCTGGACGTATTCGATGGTGCGGTCCCGCCGCCGCCTGAACTCCTCGGCCAGCGCCGCCGGGGTTGCCCAGCGTCCCGTGGGCTGTGTCGGGGAGCTGGCTTGCGCCTTCTTGCTCCGGTCGGCCATCTGGCTCAGCCACTCCGCGTCCTGGCTCCGGTCGACCCTCCGCGGCGCCACCTCCGGCGACTTCAGCATATTCACGGCCCGCTGCCACATGAAGTCTTCGCTCAACACAAGGTGTTCGGCGACCTCGGCAATCGACCAGCGGTCCGGCGCCGGCTGGAACTTCCATTGAGCCTGCGACAGCCCGGCGATCGAATCCAGCAGCGCCTTGCGCGTCGCGTGCAGGTCGCTCATCGCGAAATTGCGCTCCGCCTGGGTGAGCGGCTGAGCCCACAGCGGCGCGCTGGCCAGCGCCAGAATCACGGCAGCGTTTTTCATCGCATTCTCCCCCTCCTTCCGCGTTGCAGCCTAAATTTTCTCCCGTTTCCGTCGATAAAGCAAAGGGCGGGACCGTCCGTCCCAACGATCCAATCGCGTGAGCACAGAACTGGCGACAAACCGCGTCCTCGACAGCCGTGAGGAGAGGCTTCCAGAGCCTCCGCCGCCCCAGCCCTGGGACCTCTACCCCGCAGGCGCCGTTGAGGAAACGGACCGGCCGGCCACGATCCTTCTCCTTGAGCGAAAGGAGATCAACCGCCACCTGCTGCGGGCCACGCTGGAATCCGAGGGTTACCGGATCCTGGAGGCCACGCGAGCCACCGACGCCTTCGAGCTGCTCGAGGCGGAGCAGGTAGACCTCATCATTCTCGGGCTGATGCTGCCCGAGATCGGCGGGCTGGACTTCTGCCGCCGGATCAAGTCCAGGCGCCAGACCCGCCTCGTCCCGATCCTGATCCTCACCAGTGTCGGGGGGGCCGAAAACGAGATCGCCGGCATCGCCTCGGGCGCGGACGAGTTCCTGGTCAAGCCGCTAAACCCAGCCATCGTGCGCACGCGCATCCGCGCCATGCTGCGCCACAAGGCCGCCATCGATTCGCTGGAGGAGGCGGAGTCCATCCTGTTCGCCCTCGCCCAGGCCATCGAGCAGCGCGACAAGTGCACTGGCGGCCACTGCGAGCGGCTGGCGATCACCAGTATGATGCTGGGGTCGGCGCTCGGCCTTCCGCGCTCCCAACTGCTGGCGCTGCATCGCGGCGGCTTCCTCCACGACATCGGCAAGGTCGCTATCCCCGATTCCATCCTGTTCAAGAACGGCTCGCTGTCCGAGGAGGAGTGGGAGATCATGCGCACCCACACGATCCGGGGCGAAGAAATCTGCCGCCCCATCCGCACCTTGTCCGCGGTGCTGCCCATCATCCGCAGCCATCACGAGCGCTGGGACGGCTCGGGGTATCCCGACGGCCTGGGCGGCGAAGCCATCCCGTTACTGGCGCGCATCCTGCAAGTGGCCGACGTGTTCGACGCCCTGACCTCCGTGCGCCCTTACAAGCCGGCGCTCTCCAGCTCCGAAGCGCTCAACGTCCTCGACGCCGAGGCCCGCCGCGGGTGGCGCGAGCCGCGCCTGGTCGCTCTCCTCCACCAGCTCTTCGAAGCCCCGCTCGACGACTCCGCCAGGCAACTGCTGGCCGGCTGGCCCCTTTCCGACAGCGTGCCGCAATCGCTCGAGAACATGCGCCGCGCACTGCTCAAGTGAGCGGCCGAAACCCGCCCCCGTGCTGGCTCGGCGACAATAGTAAAGAAACCGGCCCATGTCGATCGACACCCCCGCCTGCGAACGCCTCCAGCGCCAAGTCGTTGCTTGCACGCGATGCCCGCGCCTGACCGCCTACTGCGCCCGCATCGCCCTCGCCAAGAGGCGGGCATTCCGCGATTCGCACTACTGGGGAAAGCCCGTGCCTTCCTTCGGCGACCCGCGGGCCCGCGTGCTCGTGCTGGGTCTGGCGCCCGCCGCCCATGGCGCCAACCGCACCGGCCGCATGTTCACCGGTGACCGCTCCGCCGAGTTCCTTTTCCGCGCCCTGTACGCCACCGGCTTCGCCTCCCAGCCCACCAGTTGCTCCCGCGACGACGACCTGACGCTCCAGGACGCCTACATCACCGCCGTCGTCCGCTGCGCGCCCCCCGGTAACCGCCCCGCACCGGAAGAGATCCGCAACTGCCGCGAGTACCTGGAGCGGGAACTCGACCTGCTCAGCGGCGTCCGTGTGGTGGTCGCCCTGGGCCGCCTGGCTTTCGATCAGTACCTGGCCATTCTGCGGGCCCGCGGCCTGATCGCCCACAAGTCGGCTTTTGTCTTCGCCCACAACCGTTTGCACGTCATCGTCGCCGGCCGGCTGCTGCTTATCAGCTCCTACCATCCCAGCCAGCAGAACACCTCTACGGGGAGGCTGACCGGCCGGATGCTCCTGGCGGTGTTTCAGCGTGCCCGCCGTTGCCTGACGGGGCTCTCCTGACCGCTGGCAACCGGGAACCGCCCATCCCCGCAAACGGAGCACGCCGCGCGGCTAGCGCCCCTCCCCAGCCGCCCTCGAAACACGGTACAATAAAGACCCGGCCCCATGGAATGCTAGTTGGCCCGGTTGGATGCTACCCGTCTCTTATCCCGCACTCATATTGACGGTTTCGGTGCTTCAGCAGCTCCGGCGCGCGCTCTTCGACAACCCCTTCGCCGGAATCCATACGCTGGACTGGTTCGACTGGGCGATGCTGGTTCCCTACTTCGGCCTGCTGTTCATCCTCTCGATCTATGGCATGCATCGCTACGAGATGATCCGCACCTATTTCAAGCACCGTAAGAAACTTCCCCAGGAGCCGTCGGCGCGCTTCGAGGAGTTGCCCCCCGTCACCGTCCAGCTCCCCCTGTACAACGAGCGCTACGTCGTCGAGCGGCTCATCGAGGAAGTCGCCAAGATCGACTACCCGCGGCACCTGCTACAGATCCAGGTTCTGGACGATTCCACGGACGAGACCCACGCCTTCGCCGAAAGGCTGGTCGCTAGCTATCAGGCCGCCGGTGTTCCCATCGAGTACCTTCACCGGACGCACCGGGAGGGCTTCAAAGCCGGCGCACTCCAGGAGGGGTTGAAAACGGCCACCGGCGAACTGATCGCCGTCTTCGATGCGGATTTCATTCCCCCGCGCGATTTCCTGATGCGCACCGTGCATTTCTTCACGGATCCCCAGGTCGGCACGGTCCAGACGCGCTGGAGCTACCTCAATCGCGACTTCAACGTCCTCACCGAGATCCAGGCCATTCTGCTCGACGGCCACTTTGTGCTCGAGCACGGCGCCCGTTACGGCCGGGGCCTGTTCTTTAACTTCAACGGCACGGCAGGCATCCTGCGGCGCCGCATGATCGAGGATGCCGGGGGCTGGCAGCACGACACCCTCACCGAGGATTGCGACCTCAGCTATCGCGCCCAGCTCAAGGGCTGGAAGTTCGTCTACCTGCCCGCCGTGGACTGCCCCTCGGAACTGCCCGTGGAGATGCACGGCTTCCAGGTGCAGCAGTCCCGCTGGGCCAAGGGCCTCACCCAGGTCGCCAAGAAACTCCTGCCGGCCATTCTCCGCGCCAAGCTCCCCTGGCGCACCAAGGTCGAAGCCATCATGCACCTTACCCCCAACATCAGCTACCCCATGATGATGGTGGTCTCCGCCTTGATGCTCCCGGTGATGATCTGCCGCTTTTACATGGGCTGGTTTCAGATGGTGTTCCTTGACCTGCCGCTGATCGTGGCCGCCTTCTGGTCGATCTCGGCGTTCTACGTGCTCGCGGAGCGCGAGCTGTTTCCGCGCACCTGGAAGCGGACCTTCTTCCTGCTGCCTGCCCTGATGGCCGTCGGCGTTGGCCTTACGGTCATCAACACGCGCGCGGTGTTCGAAGCGCTGCTCGGCATTCGCAGCGACTTCGTGAGAACGCCCAAGTACGCCGTCGACAAGCGGCGCCCCAGTCTGGAATCGGTGAAGTACCGCCGCAAGAGCGGCTGGCTGCCCTTCATCGAGATCGCCCTCGGCACCTACTTTCTGGCGATGGTGGCCTTCGCCATCGACGTCTACAACTTCTTCTCGCTTCCTTTCCTGCTGTTGTTCGTGGCCGGATACTACTGGGCGGGCTTCGCCACCCTGATTCAGGAACACCGCGACCGCCTCAGCGCTGCCCGCGCCCGCCGCCCGGCCTTGGTGGAAGCCGCGCGATCCTGAGTGGGATAAGGCTCCATCCCGGTCCAGCCCCAGCTAGACCGTCTCGCCGCGGACCAGGTCCTCGTAAGTCTCTCGCGCGCGGATCACCCGCCAGGCGCCGCCCTCGACCAGCACCTCGGGCGGCCGCACCCGCGAGTTGTAGTTCGAGGACGCCACGAAGGCATAGGCCCCTGTCGTCGCCACCGCCAGCAGGTCGCCGGGCAGCACGTTGGCGAGTTCGCGGTCTCGCGCCAGGAAATCCCCGCTTTCGCACACCGGGCCCACCACGTCGGCCAGAATCATGCCACGCGCAACCTGCCGTAGCGGGATGATTTCGTGATGCGACTGGTAAAGCGACGGCCGGATCAAGTCGTTCATGGCTGCGTCCACGACGACGAATTCCTTCGTCGCGCTGCACTTGCGGTAGAGAACGCGAGTAACGAGCACGCCCGCCTCGCCGACAATCGAACGCCCCGGCTCCACCATCACGAAAAGGTCCGCGCCCTCCACCTTCTTCCGAACCTGGGCCATGAACCCGCGGATCTCCGGCGCCTGTTCGCCCGGCCGGTAGGGCACCCCCAGCCCGCCCCCCAGATCAAGCATGCGGATCGCCATGCCGCGCGCCCGGAGGCGTTCGACGAGCGCCAACATCTTGTCCACCGCTTCGATCATCGGGTCCGTGTCGAGCAACTGCGAGCCGATGTGGCAGCTCACGCCCTCGAGCTCGACGCTGTTGAGCTTCCGCGCCCGCTCGTACAGTTCTTCAACCTCCGAGATGTCAACGCCGAACTTGTTCTCCCGCAGGCCGGTCGAGACGTACGGGTGGGTGAGCGCGTCCACGTCCGGGTTCACCCGCACGGCCGCCCGCACCTTCACGCGTCGCCGCGCCGCCAGTGCGTCGACCAGTGCCAGTTCGGCCTCCGACTCGCAGTTGAAGCCGTGGATGCCCTGCTCGAGCGCGTACTCGACCTCGTCGGCCGTCTTGCCCACTCCGGAGAACACCACTGTCCCCGGATCGCCCCCCGCTTTGATCACGCGGAACAGTTCGCCGCCCGACACGATGTCGAAGCCCGCCCCAGCCTTGGCCAGCAGCCCCAGCACCGCCAGGGAAGAGTTCGCCTTCACCGCGTAGCAGACCCGGTGCGGAATCCCCGCCAGCGCCTCGTCGTACGCCCGGTATGTTTCCAGCATCCCCCGGCTCGAATACACATAGCACGGCGTACCCGCCCCCGCCGCGATCCGCTCCAGCGGCACTTCCTCGCAGTACAGCGTGTCTCCTTCGTAATGGAACGAGCTGGGCATGAGTGACGCCCCCGGTAAACCCTCCGTTCGCTTGGGGAATACTCAGTCTATCGCCAACCGAGAGGCCCGATCCAGCGAGTCACAGGACGTTCGCTCAAATCGCGTGGTCCGCGGGCATGTCCTGGCCATTCCAGATCCGGCGCGAGGTCCAATCCTCAGCCTGGCCCGCCCAAAACGGATCCGTTGCGCTCAGTCCCAGCGGAAGCAGCACCGTAGCACAAAGATACAAGCTCCCGGTGGAGATGTAGCGCTCTCCCAGGTGAGGCTGGCGCCCGCAGAAGCCGATCCGCAGCCACCCGTTCTCGTCGAAAGTCCCCGGCGCGCTCAGAAGCCGGCGCATGACCGAAGTCAAGGCGCCGCGCACGCGAGGGCCCGTCAGCGGCGGCGGCAACTCACCCAGCAGGGCGATTTGCGCCAATAGGTGAAATGCGCCGCAACGATAGACGATAGAGCGGCCGATGGGTGGGAAGGCGCCCTCCGGCGAGATCAGACGCTCCTGGATCGCCGCATACCGTTTGGCGCGAGCCAGCGCCTCGGGTAGAAAAGGGTCCCACTGACGGCTATGACGGGAAATGTTCCGCAACGTGTCCAGCAGCATGGGCTGAATGACAAAGCTGTTGTAGTAGTCCCAATGGAACTGCGGACCGTCTGCATAAACGCCGTCTCCGAGGTACCATTCCTGGTGCTTGCGAACGGCATAGTCGATCCGCATCCCATCCCACCGTTCGCCCATCATCCCCAGCGCGGTCTCGACGATCGCGCTGAACAGCAGCCAATTGCTATAGCCAGGCGCGATCGCGCGCGAAGATGCCAGCGCCGCCGCCAGATTTCGCTGAGTCCTGGCGTCCAGTTTGGTCCACAGCGCCTGGGGTGCTCGAAGCAGGGCCTCCGCCAGGAAACCGCAATCCACCAGGGGCTGTTCGCCCTCGGAAAAGTTGAGGAAGTCCGGCGAGCCGGGATCCGTGGCGGACCGAATCGCTTCCCGCGCCAATCCGGCATACCGTTGTTGCAGGTCGCGCTCGGCGCCCGGCTCCAGCGGCGGCTCCAGCCATGGCGCGATGCCTGCCAGCAATCGTGCGATCGCTTCCAGGTGGGAAAACCTCCGCCGGTCCGCCTCGTTTCCGGCGGCGCACTCGACCGGCATGTTCCGCTTCAACGTGCCGCGCGCCAGGTTGCCGAGAACCGGATCGGCGAGCCGCGCGAGTTGCCGAATCCAGTATTCCCGGTCGCTCTCAACCGCTGCTTGCGGCGCACCTGGCGCGACCGCGGCCGACGCTCCGAGCCCCGTCAGCGCCTGGACGAACGCGCGACGATTTGTCATCGAACAAACCTTAGCACACCGGATTCGGAAGCGGAGCCTTACCTCACCTGCACGTCCCACACCTTCGCCCGGCGGGACTTCCCTTCCGGCCCTTCCACGTACAGGACGACAACGTAGTTCTCTCCGGGCTTCTGATACTGGTGGATCGGGTGTTGCTCCGTCGATGTCGTGCCGTCCCCGAAATCCCACTTCCAGGAGGTGATCTTGCCTTCCGACAAATCCTGAAACGCTACCAGCCGCCGGCTCATGTCCACCACCTTAAAGCTCCACTGCGCCTCGATCTTCTTGCGGAACTGCGGTTCGAGCGGCATCAGCCGAAACGTCACCAGCTCAGAGGCGTTCCCGTACATGGTGTGCTTGCGCGAGAGATTCCAGAAGCCATCCTGGCCCTTGGCGTTGACATCGTCGTAGTCCAGCACCGCCCAGGCCAGGCCGATCAGCTTGTTCTCGCGCAGGATGGATTCCACCGCCCGCTGCGGGCCCTCGCAGCCGGCGTAATCGAACGGCGTGATCCAGAACTCCAGCACCAGCTTTCCCGCCTCGCCCGGCTTGAAGTTGTACGAGTACACGGCGTTGGCATAGGGCAGGTCCTTGATCCAGGGATTGCAGCCCCACGCCAGCGCCCAGTCCTTGCCCTCGGCCGGCGTAAAGATGTGATAGTTTTGCGCGTGCACTCCGTGCATCGAGAAGTGCGCGTCCCAGGGGTCCATTTCCTTGTTGGGATGGAATTTCTCAATCAGCGGCCCGCCCGACATGTCCCCATCCACCACCACTTCGAACGTATCGTTGTGCAGATCGGGGCGCGCGAAGTCCCAGTAGTTGTCCCAGGCCTCGTAGAGAAAGTACAGCCGGTTGAGACCCTTTACCCACCCGACGCGCACGCGCACGTCCAGGGTCTTTGGGTCGGGCTTGGCGTGCCTCCCGGTGTCATCCACGAGCTGGTCTGTGCCGATGACATAATCCTCGGGCACGATGGCCCAGTCGTCGGGGTTTCCGTCGATCCGCGGAATCTTGTCGGCGGGGAATTGAAAAATCTTGAAAGTGACTTCCGGCCGGTCGATGGCCGGGGCAGGGAAAGACACCAGCGCTGCCAGCGCGACGAGCAGTCCTCGGCGTCGCATCATGCGGCCCTCCAATTACTCGACTCTGAGCACCACCAGCGTCTGATCGTCGAACGCCGGGGCGAACTCCGTGAATCGGTCCAGATCCACGAACAGGGCGGCGATCACCGATCCGGGCGGCTCGCTGCACACCGTTCTCACCAACTGGATCAGGCGGCCGCGCCCGTATTCGTCGCCCGCCGGATTCGGCTGGTCGGTGATGCCGTCCGAATACAGCACGACCAGGTCGCCGGCCCGCGCCTCGACCACCGTCTCCTCGTAGTCGCGCTCCGGCAGCAGCCCGAGCGGAATGCCCTCGACCCGCGGCCGCAGGATCGCGTCACCGCGGCAGATGATGGGTGGCAGCGCGCCGGCGTTGGCCATGGTCAGACGCCGCCCCTCGGCTTCCCAGAGCAACACCAGCAGGGCCACGTAGCGCGCGTCCACCTTCCGCTCGAGCAATGTCTGGTTCAGCGTCCGCAGCAGCGTGGCTGGAGCGCGCCGCCGTTGCGCCAACGTCCGCAGCAGCCCCCCCGCCAGCGCTCCGTACAACGCCGCAGCGACTCCCTTCCCGCTCACGTCGCCGAAGGCGATGAGTGCGGCGTTGTCGTACTCGAAGAAGTCGTACAGATCGCCGCCCACTATCCGCGCCGGGCGGTACCCGATCGCGATCTCCAACCCGTCGATCTCTGGCGCCTCGGTCGGCAGCAGCGCGGTTTGCAGCTCGCGTGCGGATTGGAGGTCCTCCGCGATGCGCTTCTCGCGCTGCGCCACCTCGTTGTACAGCCGGGCGTTCTCCACCGAGCTGGCGATCTGCGGGGCCAGCAAGGTGAGCATCCGCACGTGCTCGTCGGTGAACCAGGCGAAATGGTCGCTCTCCAGGTCCAGCACGCCCACCACCCGGTCGTGCGCGGCCAGCGGCACCGCCACCTCCGAGCGCACGCCCTCGTGCGAGGGAATGTACCGCGGGTCGGCCAGCGTGTTGTCCGAGCGCACCACCTCGCGGGAATCCACCGCCGCGCCCGTGATGCCACGGCCCAGCGGGATGTTGTCCAGGTCCACGCGCTGGTCGTAGCGTACGCTGAACTCGTGCCGCAGGCACTGCCGCTCGCGGTCCACCAGCAGGATGCTGAAGGCGTCGTAGCGGATCAGTATTTTGATCGCGTCCGCGATGTGCCGCAGCAGCTCGTTCAGGTCCAGGATCGACGAAAACTCCTGCGAAACATGCGTCAGGATTTTCAGAGTGCGGTTCTGCCGCTCGACCCGCCGGAACAGCCGCGCGTTGTCGATCGTGATCGCCACCCGCGCCGCGATCAGCCGCAGCAGCGTCCGGTCGTACTCGCTGTACGCGTCCACGTGCGTGGACTGGATGTCGATCACGCCCACCAGCCGGTTCCGCGTCACCATCGGCGCCGCCAGCTCCGAGCGCACCGCATCCACCGCGCTCAGGTACCGCGGGTCCTTGCGCACGTCGCCCACCAGCACCGGCTGGCGCGTCGCCGCGGCCACGCCCGTGATCCCCTCCCCGGCGTGAACCACCATCCGCTTGATGACTTCCTCGCGGTGGCCGATGGCGTAGCGGATCCGCAGCTCCTTCTGCCGCTCGCTGTAAAGCAGGATCGCAAACAGCTCGTACGGGATCACCTTGCGGATGATTTCGGCGACGCTGGCCAGCAGCCCATCCAGGTCCGTCAGCGTCTCCGAGGTCGCGGCGGAGATCTCCAGCAGGAAGTCCAGCAGCTCTTCCCGCTGGCGGAACCGCGTCGCGCTGGCAGCGTCGGACATCAGGCTGCGGCCGCCTCGACGATCTTGACGCTCGCGCTGGCCCCGATGCGCGTGGCGCCGGCTTCGACCATCCGCCGCAGGTCTTCCAGCGTGCGAATACCGCCGGCCGCTTTCACGCCCATCGCCGGGCCGACCGTCAGGCGCATCAGCGCCACATCGTGCACAGTCGCGCCCGCCGGGCCGAAACCGGTGGACGTCTTGACGAAATCCGCTCCGGCCAGCTTGGCCAGCGTGCAAGCGATCGCCTTCTGGTTGTCGTCGAGAAGCGCCGTCTCCAAAATGGTCTTCACCAGCGCCCCGCCACGGTGCGCAACTTCCACCACGCCCTGGATATCGCCTTTCACGGCGTCGTAGTCGCCCGAGCGCAGCGCGCCCACGTTGATGACCATGTCGATTTCCTGGGCCCCCGAGCGCACCGCTTCCTCGGTCTCCGCCATCTTCACCCGCGTCGTCGTCGCGCCCAGCGGAAAACCCACCACCGTGCACACCTTCACCGCCGAGCCGGCCAGCTCAGCCGCCGCCGTTGCCACCCAGTAGGGGTTGATGCAAACGCTGGCGAAGCCGAACTGACGCGCCTCGCGGCACAGCGCGACCACCTGCTCGCGCGTCGCCTCGGGCTTGAGCAGCGTGTGGTCGATCAGCCGCGCGATCCCGGGCTCGGCGCCCGCCACCCGCTGGCACGAAGAGACGCGGTCCGCGCCCGCGCCAATAATCTCCTGCGTCCTGGCCGCGCAGGCTTCCGTGCAGGTCTGCGCACACGTCGCGCAGCAGTTCTGCGGCCGGCCCAGCCGGGCCAGAATCTCCTCGCCGATCTCGGCTACGAGTTGTTGGAGTTGCGCGCTGTCCACGTTGAGTATCGCTTTTCGATTTCGGTGATTTTCCGGATGCGCGCCGCGTGCCTCCCTCCGCTAAACGGCGTCGCCATCCAGGTGCGCAGAACTTCTTCCGCCTGGGTTGCTGTCAGCAGTCGCCCGCCCAGCGTAAGTACATTGGAATCATTATGTTCCCGGCTGCTGCGGGCAGTACTTCTATCATAGCACAGCGCCGCCCGAATCCCCGGCACCTTGTTCGCCGCCATGGCCGACCCGATCCCCGCCCCGTCGATGATTACACCTCGCGCCGCCGTGCCCCCAGCCACCAGTTCGGCCACCTTCAGCGCGATGTCCGGATAGTCCGCCGGCGTCTCCTGGGCCACGCCGCAGTCGCACACCTCGAACCCCAATTCGGCCAGTACGGGTTTCAGCGCCTCCTTCATTCGGAAGCCGCCGTGATCCGCGCCCAGCGCGACCGTTTTCTCCGGCGGCGCCAGCGCGGGAAGCTGCCCAGCCGCCACCTCGACAATCGTCACCCCGCGTTCGAGCGCCAGGTCCCGCGCCGAGGGCGTAACGATCGCGCCGCTGGCAACCCGCAGCTCGCCGCTCGCCGGAATCTCCCGCGCTGTGATGACGCTTCGCAAGGTCCCATTGTAATGCAGCCGGGCTGGCCCTCGGCCGCCGGCCGGTACGTCGGCCGCCGGTACCCCGGGACTTGCTGGTGCGATAGCCAGCTATCGGCAGGAACGGTCCCAGCAGTCGCTTCCCACATGCGGAGTTCCGGCTCGCCTCGTCCGGCGCACACCTGCGGGGCGGACGTGTTACGGCAACTTGACGTGGAGGCGACCCACGGGACGCTTGTCCCCATCGTGATGCAGTGGGAAGCCAGACTCGTGGAGCCTGGCGCCAGGAAACCGCTCAAGGCCGGAGGAGATCTTCGTTGTCTTGCAGGAATTTGACGACTGTCTCGATTCTGAATCCGGAAACGATTTTGTCGATTGCGCATTCGGCAGCGAGAACGCCGCAAAGATGCGGCTGCGGGGACCAGATCGGATCTACAGACCAGAACCAAACGCCGCTACCGCTGTATCCGTTTGCGGGATGGGGCAGTTCGTAGGGGACGGTGAAGTCCTGCTGCGGCGGATGCTTGCACGCATCACCGGTCACGTTCAACGGCCCAAAGAAGTGTTCCGGCGAAGCCATGTAGTTCCTGCCCATCGGGATCTTCGCGGCTTTGGGATAACCGAACACCCCAACTTCGGTCCTGTCGGCGGGCATGATCGCATCCTCATCCAGGACCGCAAAGCATTCCTCGAGCTTGGGTTGGGGCGGCAGGACAATCGCTGCCAGATCTACTGGATCATCCGCGAACACCGGCGGCCTCGGCTGTCGCAGCTCCATCAGCCGACGTAGTTCGACCGTCGGTGACTGCCCCCGCGGTGGGGCGGTTGCGAATTGGATGTCCCGTGTCGGCAAAAAGAACCTCAGTGTTTTTTCCGGGCAGTAGTCAACGACGTGCCCAGCCGTCAACAGGAGATGCTGTCCCTTCCACTTCACTCCCACAGCGGTTGCGAGCTCTTGGTTCTCGACTCCGTGCTTTGACGGCTGGACCACTGTAAACGTATGCCGGGACATTGCGCTCGCTACGACACGCTGGACCTGCAAGGATTCTTCGGGAATCTCGAGCACAAGCACCTCCAACCTCAGAAGTATCGCACCTCGCCAATGGAGCCCGGTGAATTGGCGCAAGTCCCGAGTTCGTGAGGGTCATCTGGCCGCGCAGCCGGCGTCTCAGAATAACGACCTCCGATCCATTTGCGCTATCGTGGGGCTGTGCTGCCCGAGTTGACCGATCGAGGAGAACTGCCTCCGGGAGTGCATGTGGCGGACTGGCAGGAGTTCCAGGCTCGGTTCTGCGGTTCATCATCGAGACGCATATGGCTGTCGAGCCGGCTTCGGGCGCTCTTGGCGCTCGCCGGCGCGAGCGGAAAGCTGCGTCGGGTCTTCATTTGGGGAAGTTTTGTCACCGCGAAACCGGCGCCTAAGGATCTCGACATTCTCCTCATCATGGAGGAAGACTTCGAGGTCGATGGGATTGCCGCCCCGGCGCAAGCCGTTTTCGATTCCGTGCGGGCCAAACTGCTGTTCGAATCCGACGTCTTTTGGGCGCGAGCTTCCATCGGGCACGAATTGCTCAGTCTTTGGCTGGATACCTACCAAACTTCCAGGAGCTTTCGAAAACGCGGTATTGTGGAACTGGAGCTGCCGTGATTCAAACCGACGACCAAATGCTGCTAGCGCAGCAATGCGTTGCCAACCTGCGGAAGATCCTGTTGGAGGCGCGCAAGGTCCATTCACGGCAGGACTACGCCCGCATGGCGGAGCCGATTCTTCTCGAAGTCCAGCAGCGCGAGCAGGAGATCCTCGAATACTTGAGCAGGGACCTGGAACAACCGATAGCGAGCTAGGCGGGTATTGAGATGGGGAGCCCGCCGCTTCGTTAGCTGATCCCCATCTTCTTCTGCATCTGCTCGAGGGTAATCCCTTTCGTCTCGGGGAACACGAACAGCACCACGAAGAATTGCAGCGCCATCATCAACGAGAAGAAGACGAAGGGCGCTCCGCCGGAGGAGGCGGCCAGCATGGGGAAGGCCCACGAAATCAGCGCCGCCATCGCCCAGTGCGTGAAACTGCCCAGGCTTTGCCCTTGCGCCCTCACCCGGTTCGGAAAGACCTCGCTCAAGTACACCCAGATCACCGCGCCTTGCGAGAAGGCGAAGCAGGCGATGAAGCCCACCAGCAGCCACACCAGCAGGTTCTCGTGCGCCTTCGCAAAGAAGATCGCCGAGACTCCGGCCAGGCACACCGCCGTGCCGACCGACCCCACCAGCAGCAGCATCTTGCGCCCGATCCGGTCGATCACCGACATCGCGATCATCGTAAACACCAGATTGGTCGCGCCCACGGCCACCGCCTGGAGATCGCCGGAGACCTTGCTGAAGCCGGCGCGTTCAAAGATGCTGTTCAGGTAGTACAGGATCGCGTTGATGCCGGAGAGCTGGTTGAACATGGCGATGGAAATCGCCAGAAAGATCGGCAGCCGGTACTTCCGGGTGAACAGCGGCTCCTCCCCGTGGCCGTGCTCCGCGTCGATCGACTCGACAATCTCGCCGAGGTCGCGCTCGACGTTCTCCGCTCCGGTCATCCGCAGCACTCGCCGGGCTTCCTCCAGGCGTTGTTTCTTCACCAGCCAGCGCGGGCTTCGCGGGATGAAGAACAGCATCAGGAAGAACAGCGCCGAGGGGACCGCCGCAACGCCCAGCTTCCAGCGCCACTCGAGGCCGCCGAGTCCCACTTGCCCGATCACGTAGTTGGAGAGATAGGCCACCAGGATTCCCAGCACGACATTGAACTGGAAGAAGCCCACGAGCCGCCCGCGCCATTTGGCCGGCGCGACTTCGGCGATGTACATCGGCCCCAGGACGGAAGAACCGCCGATGCCCAGCCCGCCCAGAAAACGGAAGAACAGCAGCGCGTACCAGTTCCAGGCGAAGGCGCAACCGACGGCGGAAAGGAAATAGAGCACGGCCAGCCCGCGCAGGCTGTCGCGCCGCCCGTAGCGGTCGCCGGGGATGCCGGCGAGCATCGCCCCCAGGATGGTGCCCCAGAGCGCGCTTGCGACTGTCAGCCCCAGAAAACCCGGGGAGAGATTGTAGGCGGCCTGGAGGGCGCTGTTGGTTCCCGAGATGACCACCGTGTCGAATCCAAACAGCAGGCCGCCCAATGCGGCCACTACCGTGCTCTTCAGCAGCGTTGAGTTCAAGCCCACGCAACCTCCATGCAGTCCTTCGTGGGACAGGCGATTTCGCCTGCTGGGCTGAGAGCGCCTACTCTTCTTCCGGCGGCGGCGCCCCGCCCGGCTCGTCCAGATCCTTGGCGAGGTTCTCGAATTTCGTCCACTGCCGCAGGAAGACCAGGTTGATCTTGCCGGTGGGGCCGTTGCGCTGTTTGGCCAGCAGCAGCTCGGCCGTGCCGCGCAGATCTTCCCGGTCCGGCTTGTAGACTTCCTCGCGGAAGATGAACGCAACCACGTCGGCGTCCTGCTCGATCGAACCCGACTCGCGCAAGTCGCTCAGTTGGGGGCGGTGGTCCCCCTGCCGCACTTCCGGCGCGCGGCTCAACTGCGAGAGCACCAGGATCGGCGCTCCGAGTTCCTTGGCCAGCATCTTCAGGCCGCGCGACAGGCTGCTGATCTCCTGGTTGCGGTTCTCGAAGCGCCCGCGCCCGCTCATCAATTGCAGGTAGTCGAGCACCGCCAGGCCCAGCCCATGCTCCGCCTTCAGCCGCCGCAACTTCGCGTGGATGTCCATCAGGTTCGTGCCGGCGGAGTCGTCGATGAACAACGGCGCGCCCGCGAGCTGCGTCGCGGCCGCCTGCAAGCGGTGGCGCTCGGTCTGGCTCAGGTAGCCCGCCCGGAATTTCTGGCTGTCCACCCGCGCCGCCGAGCACAGCATGCGGGTGAGCAGCGACTCCTTCGACATCTCCAGCGAGAACACCGCCACGGTCTGCTTGTTCTTCGCCGCCGCCACGTGCTGCGCGATGTTCAGCGCCAGCGCCGTCTTCCCCATCGCCGGCCGCGCCGCCAGGATGATCAGCTCTCCCGGATGAAACCCACCCGTCATCTCGTCCAGCTTCACGAACCCCGTGCTGATCCCCTTGATGCGCTTGCTCGGGTCCAGGAACGCGTTGATCCCGCCCTCGTACTCGTGAATGATGTCGTCGGGCGACGCCAGGCCCGCGCTCCCCCGCAGGTCGTTCAGCTTCAGCAGCGACTCTTCCGCCCCCGCAAGGATTTCTTCCGGCTCTTCCTCCCCGATCAGGCACCGGTCGATCAGTTTTTGCGAAGTGAAGATGATCCGCCGCAGCAGCGCCTTGTCGCGGACGATGCCCACGTAGCCGTCCACGTTCGAGGTCCGCGGCAGCCCGTCGTCGAGGGAGATCAGGTAGGTCAGCCCGTCGCAGGATTCCAGTTGGCCGTGTTTCAGCAGCTCGTTGGCGACAGTGACGCGGTCGATCCTCTCCCCGCGCTCGTGCAGCTCCGCCATGCGGAGGAAGATGCGCCGGTGCTTCTCCAGCGCGAAGTCCTCCGCTTGCAGCACGCCCGCCACCTGGACGAACAGCGAATCATCCATCATGATCGAGCCGAGCACGAACCGCTCGGCATCCAGATTGACGGGGAGCCCCTTGTCCAGTGCCAGGTCGGCGGATGCCATGGAACGACTCCCTATTTAACGCGCTGTTGCGCCCGCGTGACAACAAAAATCTTCGTGCCGTGCTTTGTGCGGCTTAGCTTCAGGAAAAACCTGTGAACATCCACGCGCACAGTTTTCCTCCGCCGTTCGCCGGAAGTGCGTCAAGACAAAGCCCCCCGCCGCGCGCGGCGGAAGTTATCCACAGAAACATGCGAACAAAACCCTACTAGAATGTTTGTACACCATTTTTCGCCCGATGGAAAGCCCCTCGGCGCACTTTTCCCGCCCGCCCACCTTCCGGTGGTGCTCGACTCAGCGGCCTCCCTCCGCCAGACGCTCGCGGATCGACTGGATGAACGCCGCCGGATCGGTGACGTTCACCACCACGTGGCGCATCTTCCACAGCGGGACCAGAAACAACAGCCGGAAACGCATCATCTCCTTGAGCTCGATAGCCACCAGGTTGGTCACTGCCGTGTTTACGAACATCGTGCGGTCCGGACCGAACCGCACGCCCAGCCCGAACGGCATGCGCGCGGTCTCGTGCACCGAGCCGATGTTGGCGAGCGGGATGACGCAGCGGATCAGCAGCCCCTGCCGCAGAATCAGCTCCCGGTCCGTCACCTCGTGTCGCGTTAGCGCGATGCTGGCGAAGAGTGCCAGCACGAAGCCCATCGAGCCGGCGAAGCCGAGCCACTGCCCGGGCGTCTGCGGGACGTCGATGCCGTGTGCCAAGCGCCCCTGCTTAGCCACCACCAGCATCGCCGCCGTGAACAGAACGATCGCCAGCGCAAGCAATCCGAAAGTCCACCTGGCGCTGGAACTCATGTACGAGAACTTCATTGGCCGTCCTCCTCTTTCACCGCCAGACGTACCCACACCACGTTCTTCACATCCCACAGCGCCCGCCACAACAGCGGGGCCAGCGCCGCGCAAAGCGCGAGTCCCGACAGCCCGAACAGCGCCCGCGCCAGCGGGGGCAGGTCCTTGGCGATCACTATCGGGACAAAAACCGCGGCCAGCGCCAAGCCCACCGCCAGGATCAAGACCCGTGCCAGAGTGAGCACGACCTTGCGGCGCAAGCGCCGCTGCAAATTGCGCTTCAGAGCGGCGGGAGGCTGCAGCTCGTCTCCGCGCAGCGCGGCCAGCGCCGCGTTCTGTTCCTCCAGTTCCCTCAAGCGCGCGGAACAACCCGGGCACCCGCGCAAGTGCGCTTCCAGGTCCCGGCGCTGCTTCGGGTTCAGTTCCCCGTCGGCATACGCTCCCAGAAACCGTTCCACATCCGCGCAACTCATGATTCCCGACTCCTTTCCTTATCCCAACAGCCGCCGCATTTCGACCCGCGCGCGATGAAGCAGCGACGTCACGGCAGCTTCAGAAAGCAGGAGCACGGCCCCGATCTGCCGATACGACAATCCCTCGACGTATTTCAGCAGCAGCGCGGTCCGGTAGTCGAGCGGCAGCCGGCTCAACGCCCCCTCCAACTGCGCCGACTCTTCTCGCCGCAGTAGCGCCGCCTCCGCGTCCTCTGCCGCCGGTATGGGCGGCGGCTCGGATGCTTCCCGCCGCGCCATGCGCCGGAAATGGTCGTGGCAGAGGTTGGTCGCGACGCGATAGGCCCAGGCGGCGAAGTTCACCGGACCAGGCAGTCTGCGCAACTCACGAAACGCCCTGAGGAAAACCTCCTGCGTGAAGTCCTCGGCCAGGGCGGCGTCGCTCGAGAGGCGGCGGAGGTAGCCATAGATCCGCGCGCCGTGGCGTTCGAAGAGTTCTTCGTAGGCGGCCATCCGCCCGCGCCGGAAACTCTCGACCAACTCGGCGTCTTCGAGCTTGGTGTCGATCTGTGCCGTTTCACTCACAGCCTTCACACAATACAACGTCCGGCTGCGAGTTTCCTTTCTACTCCTTTAGCTCCGCGATCGTCGCTCCGGTGCCCCCCTCGCTTTGCGGCGCCGGGTAGAACTTCTCGACGCTCGGGTGTGCGGCCAGCAGCTCGGCGATGGCCCGTTTCAGGATTCCCATGCCGTGCCCATGCACAATGCGCACGCGGTTGACGGAGGCCAGCACCGCGCTGTCCAGGAACTTGTCCACCCGCTCCCGTGCCTCTTCCGCGCGCTCCCCGATCACATTGATCTCCTGCATGCTCACGTACGCATCCGGCCCCGCCGGCCTGAAGGAAACGTTCTTGGGCAGTTTGGCGCCCTCGCCCTCGCCCGCCAGCACCTCCAGCACCTGGTCGCGCGACACCTGCATTTTCAGGAACCCGGCCTCCACTTCGAGGCGGTCCGCGCCCATCAGCCGCCGCACCCGCGCCGGCTCCCGCACGCCCTTCAACCGCACCCGCGCCCCTTCGACGATCTTCAGCGGTTCGAGGGCGTCGGCTCTGGTCGAGAGCACCGCGGACTCCATCTCCTCCCGCAGTTCCCGCTTCACCTTCGCCACGCTGCGCTGCGCCTGGGCCGCCGCCTTCTTCTCGCCGCCCCCGGAAGCGATCTTTCCGAGCGTCTCCTGGGCCTGCTCCTCGAAGCGTTCCAGCACCAGCTCGCACTGCCGCTCGAGTTCCTTGATCTTGGCGGATTCCTTCTTCGCCCACTCCTCGGCCACCGCCTTCTCGCGCGCCGCCAGTCGCTCCCGCTCCCGCTCGAGCCCCTCCTGAAGCTGCGCCACCTCTTTCAGCCGCCGGTCCAACTCGCTCAGAAACCGCGCCAGGTCCTGCTCCCGCGTGCTCAGCGCGGCCCGCGCCCTCTCGAGCAGCGCCTGCGGCATCCCCAGCCGCCGCGCGATGTCGATGCCCGCCGACTTGCCCGGCGCCCCCAGCCTCAACACGTAGGTCGGCTCCAGCGTCTCCTCGTTGAAACCCATCGAGCCGTTCAGCACGCCTTGCGTGTTGGCGCCGTAAATCTTCAGCGCCAGCAGGTGCGTCGAGGCCAAAGAGAACGCCGCCGACGCCCGGCACCGGTCCAGGATCGCCACGCCCAGAGCGCCGCCTTCCTCCGGGTCCGTCGCCCGTCCCAGCTCGTCCAGCAGGACCAGGGAATCCGGCGTCACCTCGGTGACGATGTCCCGCACCCGCGACATGTGCGCCGAGAAGGTGCTCAGGCTTTCCTGAATCGACTGCTGGTCGCCCATGTCCGCCAGCACCTGGTCGCAGAACGGGAACTCCGCCTCCGCGCAGGGCACCGGCAGTCCCGCCTGCGCCATCAGCGCCAGCAGCCCCACCGTCTTCAGCGTCACCGTCTTGCCGCCGCTGTTCGGCCCGCTAATCAGCAGTGTCCGCGTGCCCCCTTCCAGCATCAGCGACACCGGCACCACCTGCTTCCGCTGCCGCCGCAGCACGTCCTCCAGCAGCGGATGCCGGGCCTCCCGCAACGCCAGCCGCCGCGCCTCCCCGCTGCTGAACCGCGGAATCGTACAGCCGAAAGCCACGGCGAACTCCGCCTTGGCGAACAGCATCTCCAGCTCGCCCAGGATCCCTATGGTTCGGCTGATCGCCTCCGTGTACTCGCGCAGCCGCTGGGTGTACTCGAGCAGGATGCGGTGCACCTCCCGCATCTCTTCTTCGGTCAGCCGCACCAGTTCGTTGTTCAGCTCGATGGTCTCGAGCGGCTCGACAAACAGCGTGTGCCCCGTGCCGCTCGCCCCGTGGATGACCCCGTCGATCTTCCGCCGCTGCCCCGCGATCACCGGCACCACGAAGCGTTCGTTGCGGATGGTCACGAATTCTTCTTGCAGCACGCCCTCCTCGCGGTGCGCGCGCAGGAACCGCTCCAGCGAGTTCTGAATCTCCAGCTTCTGCCTCTCGATGTCCCGCCGCAGCCGTCCCAGCAACACGCTCGCATGATCGGCCACCGTGCCGTCGGGCAGGATCTTTCCCATCAGGTCCCGCAGCAGCGACCGGAACTCTCCCATCGCCGCCGCCCGCGCCCCCAGCTTGGGGAACCGCTGCGCCACCGCCAGCAGCACCGACCGGATGTCGCTGGCGCGGTCCAGCAGCCCGGTGAGCTCGAGAATCTCTTTCGCCTCCAGCGACGCCCCTTCGATCCGCAGCTTTCGCACCGATTCCGTCGTGTCCGCGAGCTCGCCGAAACGGATCCGCACCGCCGCGCCCCGCGCCGCCGTCTGCGGCCGCGCCGCGGTGTCCAGGTACTCCTTGGCCTCCGCCGCCTCCCTCAGCATCTGCTCGACCCGCGCGCGGTCGTCGAGCGGTTCGACTTTGTCGAGCTCCGCCTGCCCAAGCGGGCTGGCGATGTACCGCCCCAGCAGTTCTTTGAGACTCTCGAATTCCAGGTAATCGCCGCTGGTGTTCATGACGTCAGTATTGGGTTGACCCTTTGACGTTCAACCGCACCCTGTAGACGGATGTCCGCGCCGTTACGTACAGCGTCTCCAGGTCCGCGTCCCCGAACGCGCAGTTCGACGGCGTCTCCGCCATCTCGATCTTCCCCAGCAGCTTCCCGTCCCGCGAATACACGGCGATGGCCTTGGCCGCGACGTACAGGTTTCCCTTCTCGTCCACCTTCATCCCGTCCGGCGCGCCCTCGATCCCGGAAATCAGGACCCGCTCGTTAGTCGCCTTCCCGTTCCGGTCCAGGTCGCAGGCGCGCACGTTCCGCTCGTCGGTGTTGTTCACATAAAGTACCTTGCCGTCCGGCGAAAGCGCTACGCCGTTCGGCCGGCCCTTCGGCTTCGCGATCAGCTCCAACTGCCCTTTCGGAGTGATGTGGTAGACGCCGAAGAAGTCCAGCTCGCGTGTGTCCATCTCCTTGCCGAACGCCGGGTCCGTGAAGTACACCTGTCCGTCTTTGCGCACCACGATGTCGTTCGGAGCGTTCAGCCGCTTGCCCTCCCACTTATCCGCCAGCACCTCGATGCTACCCTTCTTGTCCGTGCGCGTGATCCGCCGCGTCGCGCTCTCGCAACTGTACAGCCGCCCCTGCGCATCGAACGCGTTCCCGTTCGCGCCGTTGCTTTGCTCCCGGAACACCTCCGGCGCCTTGCCCGGCACGCGCTTCAGGATCTTGTTGTTCGGAATGTCGCTGAACAGCAGGAAGCCCTCCCGCGACCACGCCGGCCCTTCCGTGAACTTGTATCCCGAGGCGACCTTCTCGATCTGCACATCCGCGAGATTCTGCCCTGCGAGCGCGCCGCACGCCGCCGCCATCACCACCAGAAGTCTCATAGCGACAGCTATTGTACCGATTACCGGCCTCCCAAGGCGCGTCATAATGGTGTTCCAGCCATGCTCTGGACGCTTTCGAAACTCATCCGACGGTTGGTGCTGCTCTTCACGGTAGGTCTCGCCTTCGCCCAGCCAGCGGCGGACAGACCGGCCCCTGCTGTCTGGGCGCCCCTGGAGTTTCTGCTTGGAGAGTGGATTGGCGATGGAGGAGGGGCTCCCGGCCAGGGCGCGGGGGGCTTTTCTTTCCATCCGGACTTGCAGCAGAAGATCCTGGTGAGAAAGAACCACGCGGAGTATCCCGCGGCAAAAGACCGCGCCGCGTTCCGTCACGACGACTTGACGATTGTCTACCAGCAGCCCGGAACCGATCGGCTTCGCGCCGTCTACTTCGACAACGAGGGACACGTCATCGAGTACGCCGTGGAGGTCTCCGGGGATAGGAGCGCGGTTCAGTTTCTTAGCGAACCTGCGGCTTCGAGCCCGAGATACCGCTTGACCTACCGGCGCACTGGCGACGAAATGGTGGCGATCAAGTTCGAGATTTCACCTCCGGGGAAGCCGGATTCCTTTTCCACCTACATCGAGGCGAGCGCGCGGCGGAAGCCCTCCCCGTAAGATAAGGCTCCGCCTTGTCCTGATTGTGTGCTCGTTGCGGCCGGACAAGCCACAGGCTTATCCTACCGTGGCGGCCCGTGGTGGAAGTCCTGCACAGACTGAAGTCCGTGCCACAAGCTGCTGCAACTCATTGATTCTGCATCGTGGCACAGGCATTCAGCCTGTGCGCCAGACCTCTCCGGAACTTTCACCGCGGGCTCCTGGAAGGCGGGCTTCAGCGCCCCCACTTTCGCTCGTAGCGGCCCATGTACAGGGCCAGGTCGAGCACGTGAGTCTCCAGCGCGTAGTCCAGGTCCACGCGCTTGGCCCCGGCCCGCAGACCCAGCGTCTCCGTGTCGACCGCGAACAGCCTGAAGTAGTAGCGGTGGGGGCCATGCCCCTTGGGTGGGGCGGGTCCGCCGTAACCGGTCTTGCCGAAATCGTTGGTCCCGCTTTCGCCCACCCGCCCGGGCTTGAACCCCTGCGCCAGCGAATGCACGGTCCCGGGAATATCCCATAGCAGCCAGTGGTTCCAGGTGCCCGCGGGGGCGTCCGTGTCGTCCAGGATGAGGACGAAACTCTTGGTATCGGGCGGCTCGCCGCTCCACTCGAGCGGGGGCGAGCTGTCCGCGCCCTCACAGGTAAAAGGTTTCGGGATCGTGGTGCCTTCCGGGAAGGCGCTGCACAATATCTTGAATGCCATGTCAGCCTCCTAGCCAGACCGCTTGCCGACGCGCGCGGATCGGAGCCGCGACCGTCAGGGAGCGGAACTCGCTTCCAGGGCGCGATCGAGCGCTTCCGCGAAGAAGTACTCTCCCCACATTACCGACTCGTTCACGCCCAGTTGCTTGTGAATATGATACACCCCGCCTTTGAGGATGCCTTCCCAGGCGGGATCGGATTCCGCCAGATGATCGGAACAGAGTGTTTCAAGAACGCGGCGGGCGGCCGCGTCATAAAGCCGGCCCCTGATGGGGTCGGCGGATAGTCTCGAGAGTTGTAGCAGGCCGGACGCGGCAATCGCGGCGGCCGAAGTGTCAAGGAGAGCGCGGCTCTCCGGCGGCGCGTCGTAATCCCACGGCGGCACGCCGTCCGTGGGCGTATGAGCGAGGTAGAAATCGGCGCAGGCCTCGGCGGTCCGAAGAAACCGGGGGTCGCCGGTGTAGCTGTATGAAGTCCCGAACCCATAAAGCGCCCAAGCCAGCCCGCGCGACCAGCAGGAATCGCCGCGAAAGCCCTGCTGCGTGCTCTGCCTGAGAAATTCGCCGGTTTCGAGATTGAACCGGCCCTCGTGCGCGGTGGAACCGTCTCCGCGCACCAGCACGCGCCGGGTGGTCAAACAATGCCGCATCGCGACATCGCGCAATTGCTCATCGCGGGTCTCGCTGGCGGCGTAGAAGACGATGCCGGCGTTCATCATGATGTCGATGAACAGCGAGTCGTCGGAGACGAATGACCGCAGGTACTCGCCCTTCTCCTTGAAGCGCTGGCCCATGGTGCGGCCGGCCTGGATGAGTACGCCCTTCAAGGCAGGATCCCCGGTCAGTTGGAGCCAGCGGTAGTACGTGGACATGAAGATGAAACCGAGGTCGTGGACGTCTCGGTCGAACTGCCGGGGCTCGAGCGGCCGGGAATAGCGGATGGCCAGCTCGCGCCACCAGCCGGCGCGCTCGCTCCCGGGTGCTTCGCGAGCACCGAGGATCCACATCATGCCGGGCAGAAAGCCGTCGCACCAGTGCGTCCAGGCGGGCAGCTCGTGCTTCCAGCGGCCCCCCTTCGTATACATCGGGTAGAAACCGGGATAGCGTTCGATGAGGCTGCCGATCTGACGCCCGGCGAATTCCACGGCGTGCTCAAACAGGCTGCGCTGGTTTGTGGATTCAAGAGAAATCACTGGTTCTCCCCCATCGTCGTCCTCCAGTGGAAATGCAAGTCCCTGGGGACCTCGGAATAGCCGGGGCCGATGAACAAGATGCCGTCAGCCCCGGTCACCTCGGAGGGGAATTTTCGCGGGCGCCGGCCGACAGCAAGTCCCCGTGCATCCCGCAGCCGTCCGTGGAACGCCATGCGCCGGTCACCGATCTCCAGCGTGAAGACGCGCAAGCCGAGCACCACCAGCGGTTCGGGCTGCGCGTGCTCCACGAACCTGACGACGCGGCCGCGCAGGAGAGCGCCTTTGGGCACGCGGAAGTCTCCGCTCCGGGCGGGGCTTGCGGCCACCAGCGTCACCGCGTCGCCGACCGCGCACTGGCTGAACTCCAGGGGCTCTGCCAGCACGGTATCGATAGAGAGCCCAGCCGGCACTTGCGGCTCCACACCGCGGCTGGGCTCGCGTGGCGCGCCGGAAGAGGCCGCATCGCTTTCTCCGAACCGGATGGTCGATTCGCCAACGTACTGGTGGCAGGCGCTGTACCGGGTGTGATTCCGGTTCCGGAAGCCGTCTCGGAAGAGCACCGTCGTCTCGGTGGTCTGCGGCAACAGAAAGTCCGAATTGCCGATCCGCATCCGGCCGTACTCGATGGTTGAGTCTGCCTGCTGGATGTCCATGTGAGGGGGGATGCCGGCGGTCCGCAGGTCCAGCCGGAGCACGTCGAGGGTCTCGGCATCGGCCCAGAACGAACCGCTGAATCCGACGATGGTTTCGGCCCTGTTCGCCTGGATGCGGTACCCGCTGTGCGCTACCGGGACCCGGTAGTCGTAGCGCAAAGCTCGCCGCCCGCCGAGCCTGGTTTCACCCGCGTAGGAGTAAATGGGCCCCTCGGTGAGGAAGACGTTCTTGGCGAACCCCGCAAAATCCCCGGTCAGGATCGCGCCGCGCCCGATCAGTTCTCGGATGTTCCGGTCCCCGAACCCGCCGGCTCCCGGCCAGGCGAACTGCTCCTTCCCGCCGACCACAGCCACTTCCAGACGCAGGCGATCCGAGTATTGGCACTTCGGGCAGGGTTCGAGGCCCCGCCGCCGGTCGATGGTCTGGGTGCAGGTGTAATTGGGGATCCTGGCGAAGTTGCTCGCCATTCTTTCGAGAATGCGGGCCAACTGTGGGCCTTCCGGCTGGGCTGCGGGCGCGGCCATTGCCAGCCACAGGCACGCGCAGACGCTCCGGCCACGCATCGGGATCATTATAGCCGAGAGCTGTCAACCTGCTTTCGGGTCTTCCAATATGCAGATGTCGCTCAAGTTGCGGTAGTTCTCGGCGTAGTCCAGGCCGTATCCGATCACGAACTCATCCGGGATCTGGAAACCCACGTAGGCCACGTCGACGGGACGCTGGCGGCGGCTCGGCTTATCCAGCAGCGCGGCGATGCGCAGCGAGCGCGGACGCCGCTGGCGAAGCACGTGTATGAGGTAGTTGAGGGTGACGCCGCTATCGACGATATCCTCCACCACCAGCACGTCGGCGCCCTCGATCGAGCTGTCGAGGTCCTTGGTCAGCTTCACTTCGCCCGAGCTGGTCTTGCCCTTTCCGTAACTGGAGATGCCGATGAAATCGATCCGCACCGAGCGCTTCATGGCGCGCGCCAGGTCGGCGAGGAAGAAGCAGGCGCCTTTGAGAATGGCGACCAGGTAGACCGGGCCGTCGGGGTAATCCCGGTCGATCTGAGCGCCGAGTTCGCGGATCCGCGCCTGGATCTGTTCGGCGGATAGAAGAACACGCATGGAATTCTGGGACATGGCTGCACTAACCGCCGCGTGAGGTTCTCTCACTGGGAGGTCCTATGTGGATGTGGGGGCCGGTCGCCCAGCCCGGCAGGAAGCCGCGGAAGGCGGGTGCGGCGCATGACAAGCCTGCCACAATCAGCGCGCGCCGCATCCTTCCGATTGTAGTACGATGGGCCTGAGCGGCGGACTGCCGCCCCGTGCAGATGTTCGAGTCGGGAGGCGGCCGCAGGTCGTTTCCTGGAGAGGAGTTAGTTGCCGGAGCAAGCGCCACCCGTCGCGCCCGTCATCGCGGCCCGCGCGGCGGAGTCCAAGAAAGCCCTCGACATCCGCATTCTCGACCTTCGGGAAGTCAGTTCGTTCACCGATTACTTCGTGATCTGCTCGGGGGCGAACATCCGGCAGATCCAGGCCATCAGCGACGAGGTCGAGGAGCGGCTCAAGAAGCACGGCGAGCGTCCTCTGGGCATCGAGGGGTACGAGAGAGCCGAGTGGATTCTAGCCGACTACGGCGATTTCATCGTACACATCTTCTCCCAGCCCGCCCGCGAGTTCTACGACCTCGAACGGCTCTGGCGCAACGCCAGGCAACTGACCATTGATTCCTCAAGTCAGTGACGACGGTCGCTTCCGCCGCTCCCGCACGCCTCAGCCGATTCCCTTAGTTGCCCGCGGGCTGGCAACTAATCCCTTGCAAGTGTTTGCGTTCCAGCCTAGAATCGAACCATATCACCCATGGCTATGGTACAAGGAGGGCTGGTCCATGGCGAATCTGGAAAAACACAAAAAAAACCTGTCGCAGGAATGGATGGAGGCTGAAGAGAGCACTCTGCCCGCACAGTCGCGGAGTTCCCACGTTTTGGGCGCCTACATCAAAATACCCAAGGCCGTATCCCGCAAAGTCCGGCGCGCTGCTCCGGCGGCACGCGTCGCCAAGCCGGACCCGGCCCTGGCCAGAGAGCCCGCGCTGCCCGCCAAAGCTGAGGAGAAGCCCTCGCAAGCCAGTTCGCCGGGGCACTTGCGCAAACTCAACCGGCTGCCCAAGCTTCGGGCGCCGTTTTCGCCCAATTCCGCCCGCCCGGCACCCGGCGCGCGGGGTTGATCGCCTAGCCCAGGCGGAAGACCGCTTCGGCCTCCGGTTTGGGTCCCTCGAGACCGCGAGAGACGGCCACCATCGCCGCGCCGGTGAAGATCGCCTCGATTTGCGGCTCGCCCCGCAGCAGCAGGATGTCCCAGCCCAGAAGAAACGGCACTGCCCGGCCCCGCATCGCCACCAGCGCGGCCGTGCCACCCACCGGCTTCAGCGCCCTTTTCTCTTTGTACGCGCGGGTCTGATCCACTACACTTGAACAGATAGAGCCGTGAGCAAGAACCTGCCGTTGATACTTCGCCACGCCATGTATAACCTGCGTGGCGGGTTCTTGGTTCGCCCGCTCACCATCGCGCTGGCGCTGGGTTGCGCGGGCGCATTCCTGTCGTGCTTGGAAGAGGAGTTTCCGGCCGCCAGCGCCTGGGTGCCTACCGTCCTATTCCCCTCGCGCGCCGACCCTCAAGTCGCCCAGGTCATTCTGGCGGGTATCGCCGCCTCCATCATGACGGTGGTGTCCATCGTGTTCGCCATCCTGCTGATGACGCTCACCCTGGCATCGATGCAGTTCTCCCCGCGTATCATCGTCAGTTTTTCCAGGGACCGCGTGACGCAATGGACGCTCGGTATCTTCCTCGGCACCTTCTCGTACTGCATGGCGGCGCTTCCCGCGGCGCGCTCGCTCCCTCACCCCTTCGCGCCAGTGGCCACCGTCCTGGGCGCGATGCTGCTGGCGCTGGCCTGCGTCGGTCTGCTGCTCTTCTTCATTCACCACATCTCGCAGGCCATCAGTGTCAATCACATCGTCGACAGAATCGCGGAAGAAACCGAAGCCATGATCGATGAGATGATGCCCTCGCCGCACCGGCTGAACCGCCTGACGGGTGCTGAACCGCTCAGACCCAACCCGACCGAGGTGGCCGTTTCGAGCGTTGATTCCGGCTACATTCGCTTCATCGATCCGCGACGCCTGGTCGCCCTTGCGAAGCACTATCACGTCAGCATCCGCGTTCTGCGGCGGGTCGGCCACTTTGTTCCGGCGGGAATCCCACTGGTGATGGTCTCAAAGGGGAACCGCCTGCCCCCCGAAGGAACCGCCGAGCTGCTTGCCGCGTTCGACTTCGGCCCGACCAGAACGTTGCAGCAGGACGTGGAGTTTGGCGTCTTGCAGATTGTCGATATTGCGTTGAAGGCGATCTCGCCCGCTGTCAACGACCCCACCACCGCCATCAGTTGCGTCGATCAGTTGAGCCGCATTCTGATCCGCTTCGCGTCCCGGGAGCCGCCGGAGGATCTGCTCTACGATCCGCCGGGCATCGTTCGCGCCAGCGTTGGATGGATCCACTTCGAGCGCCTGCTGGAGGCAGCCTTTGAGCAGATCCGCATGTATTCGAAGACGGACGTGGCCGTTAGCTTGCGGTTGCTGCGAGCCCTCGGTGACATCGCCGCCTCGACGCCCGATCCGGAGTTCCGCCGGATACTCGTCGAGCGCGGAACGCGGATAGTGGCAGGCTGCGTCGAAAAGCTCGGCGAAGAGGAGCTGAGGGAGTTGCGCGCTCGCCAGGCCGCGCTGGAGAGCTTCACCGCCATCTCGCAGCCGTAGACTAAGACAGTTGGTGGGGGGTGATGCCGCTACCAGGTTCGAACCGGCAAACAGCTTTCCTCATGCCATCGGATCTTGAAGTGCCGTAGCACCGCCGGTCCGCAGCGGAACCTTTCCGGCTGCCGCGCCGTATCCTCCCATGAGGAACTATGCGCACTCGAATGTTGCTACTGGTGCTCGTGGCGGCCAGCCTGGCGGCCGCAGCCGATTGGACCAAGAAATTCACCGTAACCGGCAAGCCCGGACTGCGGGTGGACTCGAATGACGCCTCGGTCGAGGTGCGTAGCGGCGCAACCGGCGCGATCGAGGTTCGTGTGATCGCCGAGGGCTGGAAGATCGGTTCGGACGAAGTCCGGGTGACGGACCGGCAGATCGCCAATCGCGTCGAACTGGAAGTTCGCATCCCCAGCGGCCATTGGGGCTCCGGCCACCGCTCGGTGCGGGTGGAAGTGACGGCGCCTCGCGAAACGGCGGCCGAAATCCATACCGGCGACGGAAGAATCCTGGTGCAGGGCCTGCATGGCGATACCCGGCTGGTGACCGGCGACGGAAGTATCACCGCCGAGGCGCTGGACGGCTCGCTCGACGCCAGGACCGGCGACGGCCGGATCGTCGTGCGCGGCCGCTTCGATCTGCTCAACCTGCGCACCGACGACGGGAGCATCGAGGCGGAAGTGCAGCCGGGCTCGAAGGTGGCGGCGGGATGGCGCATCCAAACCGGCGACGGCAGCGTGCGGCTGCGGTTGGCTCCGGATCTCGCCGCCGACCTCGACGTCCACACCGGCGACGGCAGCATTTCCTCCGAGTTGCCGGTGGCCGTCTCCGGGTCGCGCAGCGAATCGAGCCTGCGCGGGAAGTTGAACGGCGGAGGACTCCCGCTGACGGTGCGAACCGGCGACGGCTCGATTCATCTCGACCGGCTGTAGCCCGGCCATGCAGTATGCTGGGGGAATGAACCGAGATCAAGCGTGGGGGATCCTTTGCGAGTTTACGCGGTCGGACAGCCTCCGGAAACACGCGCTGGCGGTCGAGGCCTGCGTCGTGGCGTACGCCAGGAAGTTGGGCGAGGACGAGGCGAAGTGGTCCGCCACGGCCCTGCTGCATGACTTCGATTGGGAGATCCACCCGGAGTTGCCCGATCATCCCCTCAAGGGCGAGCCCATCCTGGCGGAGCGGGGTGTGAGCGAGGAGATTCGCCGCGCCGTTCTCTCCCACGCCAGCCACAGCGGTGTGCCGCGCGTCTCACTGCTGGAAAAGACCTTATTCGCCTGCGACGAACTGGCCGGTTTCATCACCGCCGTGGCGCTCGTCAAGCCCAACCGCAGCCTGGCGGAAGTGGACACCAGGTCGGTGCGCAAGAAGATGAAGGACAAGGCCTTCGCGCGTTCCGTGAACCGGTCGGAAATCATCTCGAGCGCCCAGGAGTTGAGCATCGATCTGGACGAGCACATCGATTTCTGTGTTCGCGCCATGCAGGCCCGCGCCGCCGAGTTGGGGCTGGCAGGAACCGGCTAGAGGAGACTGCACTCGACCGCGTTGATATTGCCGGCAAGCTCGACCAGCGCCGCGTCCGGCTCCTCCCATCGCGCGCGCGCCGGTTCGGGCAGTCTGTCCGCAATTCCTGCCAGAGTGATCGACGGAGGGGGCCCAGCCGCCTGGAATCCCAGCACGTCCGCCATCCGGCAGGCGACGCGGGTTGCCGCGGCCACATCGAACTTGCCGCCGCAGAGCTCGGCATGATGGGTGCCGACGACGGGGAGGAAGTCCTCCGGGAGATCCCACTCGGTAATCAGCCAGCACCCGACCGCGCAGTGGTCGATCTCGAACCGCGCGCGCTCGGCCTCCAGCAGGTCGCTCCCGGACGCATCCACCGAACGCAGTAGCTCCGAGTAGTCGCCCGGGAAGGATGCCAGCAGCGCCAGCCGTCCCACATCATGCATGAGCCCCGCCGTATAGCACTGGTCCTTGTCCAGCCAGCACGCGGCCCCCAGATCCTGGCACAGGAACGCGGAGGCCAGGCTGTGCCGCCAGCAGCGCAGCAGGCTGGGGTCCTGCAGCGCACCGGCCATGTGGTTCCGCAGTGCCACCATCAGCACCAGGGATTTCAGCCGCTCGAGACCCAGAAGGGCCATCGCGTGCAAAATGCTCACCACCTCGCGCCGGCAGCCCAGCAGGGGGGAGTTTGCCAGCCGCAGCACTTCGGCGGAGAAGACCGCATCAACTCGGATCAACTCGGCGACCTGGTGGAAGACGACATTGTCGATCGCCACCACGCGCAAGAGCTTGGCTGCGACGGGCGGAAAGGGTCGAAGTCTTGCCACCGCCCAGGGTTTGTGGGTCTGCGCCAGAAGTGGGTCTTGTGTGGTCATCCAGAGACCTTACTCCCGGAATCGGCAGTCTCGACAGCCGGCTTTAGGGAGAATGCGTGGAGGCGCGGGTCGGAACTACCGCGCGGCGGCCCGCTCCAGACGGTCCGCCACGCCCGCCCATTCCGGGCCGTCCGGCGGGCGCTCCACCGCGATCCATTCCAGCCCTTCCCGGTCCAGAGCGTGCAAGGTCTCATACAGCACGGAGGCGTAGGCGGAGGGCTCCGCCGGCATCGCAATCCCCTGCACCGCCGCCGGAAAGCCCTCCCCCGCCTCCCGGTACAAATAGGCGCCCCGGCCCTGGGCCGGCAGGGCGCCTCCGCTCACCAGCAGCAGCGGTGTCCGGGGACTGTAATGCCTGGGGTGCATGCCGGGCGATTCGTGGCCCGGGAGGGGCAGCCGACGCTGGCCGGTCTCCACTGGCCCGATCAAGTCCTCGATTTCTCTCTGCGAGACCATGCCCGGCCGCAGCAGCCGCGCCACGCCCCCCACGAGCGAGAGCACCGTGGATTCAATGCCGACGGTGGTCGCTCCGCCATCCAGGATGAGATCGACCGAGGCGCCCAGGCCGGCCCGGACGTGCTCCGCCGTGGTGGGAGAGAGTTGCGAGAACCGGTTCGCGCTCGGCGCGGCGATCGGCGTCCCGGCCGCGCGAATCAACTCCAGCGCCAGCGGGTGCGCCGGCACGCGCAACCCGACGGTGTCCAGACCCGCAGTGACCACGTCGGGAATCCGCGGGCTTTTCCGAAGCACGAGCGTCAGTGGCCCCGGCCAGTACCGGCTCGCCAGCAGCTCGGCCTCGGGCGGCCACTCCCGCGCCAGGCCGCGCGCCATTTCGATCGAATCCGCGTGCACGATCAGCGGGCTGGCCGCCGGCCTCCCTTTCACCGCAAAAATCCGGCGCACCGCCTCCGCGTCCAGCGCGTTCGCGCCCAGCCCATACACGGTTTCGGTGGGGAACGCGACCAGCTTCCCCTCCCGGATCAAGGCCGCCGCCCGTTGGATCTCCTGGCCTGCTATCGGCTTATTCAGGGAGTTCTTCCTTGCCGTCGCCGGCGATCTTGCCGGTGCGCTGATAAACCAGCCAGGCGTGCATCAATGCATCCAGGTCGCCGTTCAGCACGCGGTCCACGTCGCCGATGCCGAGCTTGGTGCGGTGGTCCTTGATCAGCCGGTAGGGCGCCAGCACGTAGCTGCGGATCTGGCTGCCGAAGTTGATGTCTGCCTTGCTGTCTTCGACGATGCGCTCCTCGGCGCGCTTCTTTTGCATCTCGTATTCATACAGGCGCGCGCGGAGCTGTTTCATCGCCATGTCACGGTTCTTGTGCTGCGAGCGCTCGTTCTGGCACTGTACGACGATGTTGGTGGGCAGGTGCACCATACGCACCGCCGAATCGGTCCGGTTGACGTGCTGGCCGCCCCGCCCCCCGGCGCGGAAAGTATCCACCCGCAGGTCTTCCGGCCGGATCTCGATCTTGATCTCGTCGTCGATCTGCGGATAGACGAACACGGAAGCGAACGAGGTGTGTCTTCGGGCGTTGGCGTCGAATGGGGAGATGCGCACCAGCCTGTGGACGCCCACTTCCGAGCGCAGCAACCCGTACGCGTTTTCGCCGTTCACCTCGAAGGTCACCGACTTGATGCCCGCGCCTTCGCCTTCCAGCCGGTCGGTCACCACGGTGGGGAAGCGCTTCCGCTCGGCCCAGCGCAGGTACATGCGCAGCAGCATCTCCGCCCAGTCCTGGCTCTCGGTCCCACCCGCGCCCGGGTGGATGATCAGGATCGCGCTGCGGAAGTCGTTCTCGCCGGAGAGAAGCGTCTCGGTCTCCAGCTTCTCCAGGTCCGTGGAGAGCTTCGTCAGTTCGCTCTGGATCTCCCCGGCGACGTCCTCGCCCTCGCGCGAGAGCTCGAACAGCGTGTCCAGGTCCGAGATCGCGGCCGCGACCCGCGCCTCGTCGGCGAGAGTCTCCTCCAGACGCTTGCGTTCCACCAGCAGCTTCTGGCTGGGCTGGCTCCAGAAGTCCGGCGCGGAGACCTGTTGTTCGATTCTGGCTAATTGAGACTTTTTTTGAGGGGCGTCAAAGATAGCTCCGCACAGCCTCAGCTTGCTGGCGGAGCGCAGAGTACTGGCTTTCGAGGGCCTCGGTGATCATTTCTCGATTTTATCAGAATCAAGCAGATAGCCGCGCCTGCCCGTGTTCACCGCCCGGGTTCTTCCCAGTTCGACTGCGACTCCCTCAGCCTCGTGGATGTGGCCGCAGAAGAAGTATTCGGGCTGGTGGCGGTCCAGGAACTCGCGAACCGCCCGGCTGCCGGCGTGCACGCCCTGGCGTACGCGGTCGAGCGGCGTCGCAAGCGGCGGGCAATGGCATACCAGCACCAGCGGCTTGAGCGTGGCGAAGGGGGCCAGCCGCCGCGCCAACTCCGCTTCGCTGTATTCGCCTGGGGTGTGGAACGGCGTGGGATTGGAGTAGCCGAGCCCGGCCACCTGGTAACCGCCGGCCTCGAACACCTTCTCATGGAAATCTCGCAGCCCGAACTTGCGGCAGAACTCCGCGATCTGTCCGGCCGACTCGTGATTGCCCGGCAGCACCCAGACCCGATCCCCACGGCGGCGCAGGACCTTGCCGCAGCCGTCCAGGCCGCGCCCCCAACTGGTCAGGTCGCCGGCCGCAATGTAGTAGTCGGCCTCGACGGCCATCAACCGCTCCAGCGCCGCCAGATCCCCGTGAATATCGGAGAAGATCAGGAGCCTCATGCAGGGGAGATCCAGAATGATACCGCAGCCCGGCATGGCGCATGCGCGCCTCCTTCCGCCGGAGGCGGCCTGCCGCGCGGTTAGCGCCCGCGCGGTTAGCGCAAAAAAAGAGCCGGGCGTTGGCGAAACGCCCGGCTGAGGAGCACCCACGGGCCGCTCGGAGGTCGCGGCTCGAGGGAGTGGAGGAGCTTGATCTTAGGCCAAAAGGCCTCCATGACCCAGGCACGCCACCTCCCAACCCGAGACCCGGTAGCGCGCCAGCATCGGCGGCAGTATCAGGTCTACAACGTTGGGCTTGGCGGAACGGAAGCATCCCGGTGCCGAGACGATCGGCACCTCGTCCATGTAAGCCAGCAAGAGCAGGTTACCGGGCTCGACGGGCGCAAGAAAGCGCTCCATATGCGAGCCGAGCTGGGCGATGGCCCGGCCCACCACGTCTTCCGGACCGGCCGGCGCCGTGGTCGAGGCCACCAGAATCGCGGTCGGCTTGGGCCGCAGCAGATGTTCGAGCGCGCGCAACACCGCCGACTCTTCTTCCACCGTAGCAAGCACGTAATTGGCGGTCACACCGAACCGCTCCAGCCGCTGTCGCATGATGTTCTCGAACAGTTGGCGTGCGCGCTCTCCGCTGAGCGGATCCGTGTACAGCACCCCGACCGACGGGGTGCGGATGGGCCGGGCCTGGAGAATCGGCCCGCGCTCCCGCAGGATCGTCAGCACCGCTTCCAATTGCGCCTGCGCGACCGCGAAGGGGGCGCTTTTCACGGTGGCGATCCGCTGACCGGCTCTGGCGAAACCAAAATTGGGGAAGGTGGCAATGACGACGCTCGCGGTGCAGTTGATCTGCCTGAGCAGTTCGTCGTCAACCAGAACGCAACCGTCCTCGGTTGCCAGCAGGTTGGCGCGCCCTCCGGCAGCCAGCCGGATTTCCAGTGCGCCGCAACCCATCTCCGAGGCCACCGCCATCACCGCCTGGTCCTCGCCGACCTCGCCATCCTCGAGCTCAGTGACCCAGACCCGGCACATCCCCTCGGTTTCCAGCAGGCGAACATCGTCATCGCTGAGCACGTGGCCCTTCGCCAGAAGCTTCTTGCCGCCCTGACGAAAAATCGTGCAGCACAGAATCCGTCCCGTGGAATCCTTGATGTCGATGGTCTGTGCCTTCATGGCGCTCCTTAACACTGGCCCGCCCGTGGCGTCTGACTCTTGAATTATACAAACAGAACGCAGAAATTCAGCCCATTTTCTGCCAATTCAAGCCCATGTTTTTTGCGGGCATCTTAGCGCGCCCGCTGGGGGGACCGGAGAGCGAGGAACTTCCAAGGATTCAGTGGGGTCTGCGGACGGAGGGCAGAAGAACGGTCTCCTCGGGCATCTCATCGTGGGAATTGGCCAGCCCGCGAACGAGGGTATGCCCCACCCGCGTTTGTCCCGTTCCGAGTTGCTTGATGACAGCGATTTCATCGCAGCATTGGAATTTCGGGCACCGCAGGCAGTCCTTCCACGCCTTCAGCGGCAGCTCCCCTCGCTCGATCTCCACGAAGCCCAGTTTGGCGAAGAAGTGCGGGATATAGGTGAACGCGAAAACCGCTTCAAGTCCAAAGGCTTGCGCCTCCTCCTCGAGGGCCTCCATCAGCCTCCGCCCGGCGCCGCCGCCCTGAAAATCCGGGTCCACCGCCAGCGAGCGGATCTCAGCCATGGTAGGAGTATAGAAGTGGAGCGCGGCGCAGCCGGCCAGCCGGTCTGCGCTGTGGATCACACTGAAATCACGGAGGTTCTCCGAGATCTCGAACTCTGTACGCGGTAACATGATCCCGCGCGCCGCGTAGCCGTTGATCAGCCGAAGCAATTGGGGAACATCCCCCATCGCCGCCTTTCGGACAGTCTGATCTGCCTCGCCAGATGCGGGTGAACAACCCCTAGTACCTGTGAGAGTTCTAGTCATTCGTCGTCCTGTGCTCCACCAAACGGCTGCCCACCGCCTCGCCGGCCAGCACACGCT
Organism: Bryobacteraceae bacterium; assembly: GCA_050008465.1. GTDB lineage: Bacteria > Acidobacteriota > Terriglobia > Bryobacterales > Bryobacteraceae > Fen-330. The sequence continues at coordinate 16,115 of JBEKMO010000032.1, read as the reverse complement.
GGATTATTTCGGGTTCACCGCCGGAAGCAATCACGATTTCCCGCACCCCTTTTCGCAACGCTTCCGTCGCCGCGTTCAGTTTCGCCTGCATGCCTCCGGTGGCCACCCCGAGCCGGATCAGGCGCTCGCTGTCGGCGGCGCTCAACACCGGCAGCAGTTGCTTGTCCGGGCCGAGCACGCCGGGGACGTCCGTCAGGAACACCAGCCGGTCCGCGCCGTAGGCGGCCGCGCAGGCGGAGGCCATCTGGTCCGCGTTCACGTTGTAGATCCGGCCTTGCCGGTCTCCCGCCACGCAAGCCACCACCGGCACGTAACCTCGGCTGGTCAGCAACTCCAGGAGCTCCGGGTTTGCCCGCACCACCCGGCCCACCGCGCCGAGCTCGGGGCTCATCGTTTCGGCCTCGGTCAAACCCGCATCGACGCCCGACAGCCCCACCGCGCGCGCACCGGCCGCGATGAACGCCGCCACCAGTTCCTGGTTCACGCTCCCGGCAAGCACCTTCAGCACTGCGTCGAGGGTTTCCGGCGTGGTGACTCGCAGGCCGTTCACGAAACGGCTCTCGACGCCCCGCTCGGCCAGGAATCGGGTCATCTGCTTTCCGCCTCCGTGTACCACGACCATCCGGATTCCGTCGCCGGCCACCGCGGCCAGCTCCGCCGCCAGGCGCCGGCGCGGGGACTCCGCGTCCAGGAGCGTGCCGCCGATCTTCACCAGCAGCTTCACAGCAACCCCTCGGTTTCCGCGTAGCCCAACACCAGGTTCATGTTCTGGATGGCCTGCCCCGCGGCGCCCTTCACCAGGTTGTCGATCGCACTCACCACCACCGCCCGGCCCGTCGCCGCGTCCAGCTTCACACCGATGTCGCAGCGGTTGGTCCGCTCGACCGCGCGCAGGTCCGGCACGTGGCCGGCATCCCAGATGCGCACGAACGGCTCTCCCATGTATCGCTTCGCGTAGATTTCCGTCAGTTCCTCGGCCCGCCTGACGGTTGTGCGGAAGTAGATCGTCTCGAGAATGCCCCGAGCCACCGGCAGCAGGTGCGCGGTGAAGCTGAACTCGCCTTCCTGGAGGCCGCTCGTGAGCAGCACCTCGGGCACGTGCCGGTGATCCAGAATGGAATACGCGGAGAAGTTCTCGGTCACCTCGCAGAAGCTGGTCTTGAGGCTCGGCTTCCGCCCGGCGCCGCTAACCCCGGACTTGGCGTCGCAGACGATTCCCGCCTGGCGGTCGATCACACCAGCCTCCACCAGCGGCTTGATGGCCAGGTTCGCCGCGGTCGGGTAGCAGCCCGGGTTCGCCACCAGGCGCGCGGCCTTAATGCTCTCGCGGCGGAATTCCGGCAGGCCGTAAGCGGCTTCGGCCAGCAGCGCGGGCTGCGTCTGCTCTTCCTTGTACCAGTGCCTGTAGTTCTCAGGCGTTCGCAAGCGGAAAGCGCCGCTCAGGTCGACCACCTTCGCGCCCGCTTCCAGCATCCAGGGCGCCAGCTCCATGGAGACGTCCGCGGGCGTGGCCAGGAACATCCCCGCCAGGCCCTCCCCGCGGACCGCTTCCGGCGTGCAAAGGATGCGGGCCAGGCCGTCGCGCCGCGCCGCATGGTCCTCGACGTCCTTGCGGTGCTCCACCAGCACCGGCTCCAGATGCGCGTGCCGTGCCAGAATGCGCACCAGCTCGGCCCCGCTGTATCCACGGAACCCCACAATGCCGACCTTCTGCTTCATTGGTTAAATATTCACCTGAATGAATAAATATACCACAACGGCGGGCCGGATGGGGTGGGGTTCTTTTACTCGGAGAGAGACTTCTCAGCCAGTTCACCGATCACGGGCAGAGACACGACCTGTTCCTGGCTGGTCTTTACAATCATGAAGATCCACAAGGCGAGAATCGCCAACTCCAGGAGGCCCGCCAGATGGAAGTGCGGACCGCGCTCGAAGAAAGCGAACGGCGCGAACACCCATTTCACGATCAGTCCGGCCACGAACAGGTACAGTCCCTGGAAGGCGTGAAACCGGACCGTGCGGTTGTTGCGGAACCTGGTGGAGGCCAGCACCACGATGGCGGCAATCCAGCCGACCCAGGGGATGTAGCACAGGATGGATGCGGTGCGTGGGCTGAACCCGGCGGCTAGATCCGTCCCGGCCCGAGCCCCCGCCTGGCGGCCGCCGCACTTGGCGCAGTACTGGTCGGCGTCCGTGACCTGGCTTCCGCAGTGGCAGCAGAACGGCATCTCTTAACCTTCAACTATAACCTACGGGAAACGCGGCCGGTCTGTTCCACCGGAAGAGAATCATGGTAGTCTGAGAGTGTCCGCGCCCACCTGTTGTCCGGAGTGCCTTCATGAGACCTGCCGCACTTGTTCTGGCCTTGGCTCTGCCGGTTCTCGCCGCAGCGGCCACGGCCAGACGTTATTCCTATGCTGGCAGCGACCCTGCCGGCTGGACCAGCTTCGCGATCGACTCGCCGCCGCCCAGCGCTGCGGCGTCCGCTTACACCACCTACATCGGCGACGGCAACGACTACCAGGTGGCGGGTATCGTCGCCGATGCTTCCGGAAACACCTATATCGCTGGGAGCCGGCTGGTCAACGATCCCTCCAGCGCCTCGGTTGGCGCTCGAGTCCCGGAGGTTTTCGTCACCAAACTCGATGCCGCCGGCACCCTCGTTTTCACCGCCACCCTCAGCGGCAAAGGAAGCGACTCCGCGCGCGCGCTGGCCGTCGACCAGGCCGGAAACATCTACCTGGCGGGAAGCACGACCTCGCCGAACTTTCCCCTGCGCAACGCGCTCAACCCACTGCCCAGCGCCGGTTTTCTCGTCAAACTCAGCCCCGACGGCAGCCGCCTGATCTATTCCACGTACTTCTGGGAAGCCGCCTCCGCCATCGCGGTCGACCAGGACCAGAACCTGTACCTGACCGGCAGCACGATGAACTCCAGCTTTCCTCACACGGACGGGATGCCGGCCGGCTATGTGACGGCGCAAGGCCCTCCCGCGTATGTCGGAGCCTTCATCACCATGATCTCCGCGGCGGGTGATCGGGTTCTCTACTCGGGCGTGCTGGCCGGTTCAACTCTCACCTGCACCAGTGGCAGCAGTTGCTTCTTAGCCACCCGCTACACCGCAGGTCTCTCGATCGCGGTCGATTCGGCCGGAAACGCATATGTGGCCGGCTACACCAATACGACCGACTTGCCCGCCAGCCCGACCGCGTTCCGCCGGACGGGCGTGGGCGCGTTTGTAACCAAGGTGAACGCCTCGGGTTCGGGGCTGGCCTATCTGACCTACCTGGGGCCGGTGGAAATGCACCCCTTTGAGGTTGGTAGCAGCCCGGCCGGGCTGGCGCTGGATGCAGCCGGAAACGTCGTTCTGGTGGGCAGCACTTCCGATCCGGCCTTTCCAGTCACTCCCGGGGCCTACCAGACCACGCTCTCCGGGGACTCCGACGCTTTCGTCGCCAAGCTGAACCGCGATGGCTCCGGCCTGGTCTGGGGGACCTACTTGGGAGGGTCTCTCGAAGACGCTGCTCAGTCGGTAGCGCTGGATGCCTCAGGCAACGTCTGGCTCACCGGCACGACTTCATCGCCTGACTTTCCGAACGCCAACGGCTGGTCTCAAGGCAGCGATTTCGTGGCCCAACTGAGTGCGTCCGGCACGGCGCTGTTGTACTCGGCCCGGTTCCCCGCCTACAGCGTGGCGCAGGCGCTGGCTCTCGAGCCCTCCGGCCTGGTGCATCTGGCCGGACAAGCGGGAGTCATCTCCGCGCTCGCGCCGAGCCAGCCGTTCTCCGCGCGAATCTTCGGAATGACCAATCTTGCGGGCGGCGTTCCAGCCGGCCTGGTGGCCCCCGGCGAAGTCATCGCCATTTACGGGCCGCACATTGGACCCACGACGCCCGTTTCCGCCTCCGCAGACAGTTCCGGCCTGCTTCCCAAGTCGCTGGCCGGCGTCCAGGTACTTTTCGACGACGCAGCCGCGCCGCTGCTCTTGGTTTCCGATACCCAGGTCAACGCAGTTGTGCCCTTCGCCCTCAGCGCGAAGACCTCGGCCCGTTTGCGGCTCTCTTGGAATGGCGTCGCGGCGCCCGACTTCCCCGTGGCCGTGGTCCCGACCATGCCCGAGATCTTCAAGAGCGCCGGTGGTTACGCGGCGGCGATGAACGAGGATGGGTCGCTCAACTCGGCCGATCATCCCGCCAAACCGGGCTCGGTCGTCGCCATCTGGGCCACCGGCACCGGTGCCATCGCAGCCCAGGACGGAGAGATTGCGACCTCCGCCCACGACTACTACTGCTGTTCGATCCAGGCGTCTTACGGTAGCGTCGACGTCCTGTATGCCGGGGCCGCGCCCTCGCTGGTGGCCGGCATCGCACAGATCAATTTCCGCATCCGCGCCTCGAGCGGGTCCGGGGTCCTCATCGTCCAGATGGTGGCGGGCGATCGAATCAGCTACTACGCCTACGTCCACGTGACGCAAAGCATTTTCCAATCCAAGGATGAGCAATAGGCCGCGGCCGGCGCCGTATGTTACGATTTCGACCATGGTGCGAATCGCGATCTCGTTGCTCGCTCTGCTGCTGGCGGCCCTGCCGCTGCCGGCGGCCCAGAGCCTTCAGATCTACTTCGTCGACGTCGAGGGCGGGCAGGCCACGCTGATCGTCAGCCCTTCTGGGGAATCGATGCTGGTGGATGCGGGCTGGCCCGGCAACAACGGCCGGGACTCGGACCGCATCGTGGCGGCCGCCAGGCTCGCCGGCGTCCAGCAGATCGACTACCTGCTGGTGACTCACTATCACCTGGACCATGTCGGAGGGGTGCCGGAGTTGGCCGCCAAGATCCCGGTGATTCATTACGTCGATCACGGCCCCAACACGGAGACCAACCCGGGCGCGCAGAAACTCTCCGCCGCTTACGACCAGGTGCTCTCCAAGGGCCAGCACATCGTGGTGAAGCCGGGCGACAAGATCCCTCTGAAAGGCGTGGAAATCGACGTGGTAGCGGCAGCGGGTGAAACGCTGCGCGGCGCCGGGAAGCCCAACCCCCTCTGCGCGACGGTCGCCCCCAAGGAGGCCGACACGACGGAGAACGCCCGCTCAGTCGGGTTCATTCTGCGATTCGGCAAGTTCCGTTTCGCCGATCTGGCCGACCTGACCTGGAACAAGGAGCTCGCCCTGGTCTGCCCGAACAACCCGATCGGCACGGCGGACGTCTACCTGATCACCCACCACGGCATGGATATCTCCAACTCGCCGGCGCTGGTCCAGGCGCTTCATCCCCGTGTGGCCATTGCGAACAACGGCGTGAGGAAGGGCGGTTCGCCCGCGGCGTGGCAGGTGGTCCGCGGCTCGCCGGGCATCGAAGACGTCTGGCAGCTTCACTATTCTGAGACCGGCGGCAAGGACAACAACTCGCCCGAGCAGTTCATCGCCAACCTTGAGGCCGCCTGCCAGGGCCACTGGCTGAAACTGGCCGCCGAGCCCAGCGGCGCCTTCACCGTCACCAATGGCCGGAACGGCTTCAGTAAGACGTACAAAGCGAATTGACGATTGACGATTGAGCCATTGACGATTGAGCCGGGGGCGCGGCTGTTCAATCGTCAATGAGAAAATCGTAATTCATCAATCCTATAATGGGCATAGCTCCCATGCGCAAACGCGTGCTGTATGGCTCGGCGGTCGTGGTGCTGATTCTGTCGGCGACTCTGGTGATGTGGCAAGGCTCGTTCACCTTCGGCGACTACGCGCCGGTCAGCCCCGAGCAGACCTTCCTCTATTGGGCCGTTTCCACGCTGGTGTTCCTGGGGACCATCACGCTGGCATTCATGCTGCTCCGCACCGGCGTCCGGCTGTACATCGAGCGGCGGAGCAACCGTGAGGGCTCGCGCATCAAGACCAAGCTGGTGGCCGGGGCGCTGGCGCTGAGCTTCATGCCGGTCTTCTTCCTGGTGCTGTGGAGCGTTTCGGTCCTGAACTACAACTTGGCGAAATGGTTCAGCCGGCCGGCCGAAGAGGTGCGGGACGACCTGGGGAAGATCGTCGAGATCCTGGGGCGGGAAGCGAACAACAAGGCCGCCCGCCAGGCGGCGTGGCTGGCGGGGTTGCCGGAAACGGCGGCTCTGGCCTCGGGAGGCGGTGGATCGCTCGACCGGTTCTGCACAGAGCGCGCCATCCCCGCAGCCGTTCTGGTGCGGGCGGACAACGTCACCATCCGGCTGTGCGGGTCCGGGAAGGCGATCGCGGAGGGGATGCGGGCGCCGGTCGAAGCCGGCGGCAAGATTGCTGGCTACGTGCTGGTGGCGCCCGTGCCTCCGAGCGACATCGCCCAGCCACAGAGACGGATCGAAGAGTCCATCCGCAAGTACGACAGGCTGACGGTCGACCGACGGGGGTTCCGCAACTTCTACCTGCTGCTGCTGGCGCTGATCACGCTGTTCATCCTGTTCTTCGCGACCTGGATTGCCCTGTTCCTCTCCAAGCAGATCTCGAACCCGATCACTGCGCTGCTGGAGGCGGCCGGGCAGGTACGCCGTGGCAACCTGAGTTACCGCGTGCAGGCGAACGCGGTCGACGAACTGGCCACCCTGGTACGCGCGTTCAACGAGATGACGCACGCTCTGGAGGCCAACAGCCGCGAACTGGAGCGCCGGCGGCGGTTCACGGAAGCCATTCTGGAGAGCATTCCCACCGGCGTCATCTCGATCTCCTCGGACGGCCGCATCCTGCGGGTGAACCGCGCGCTGCACCAGCTTTTCCCCGAGGCCAAGGTGGCGGAGGCGTCGCGCCTGGAGGATCTGTTCACGCGCGAGGATACCGCCGACATCAAGTACATGATGAAGCGGGCGCGGCGCACCGGGGTGGCGGCGCGGCAACTCGAGCTCAAGAGCCAGCGGGGCACGCTGCACTTGTCGGTGACCGTGGCGGCTCTGGAGGAACGGCTGACCTCGGGATTCGTAGTCGTGCTGGAGGACACTTCCGATCTGCTGCGCGTCCAGAGGATGGCCGCCTGGCAGGAGGTGGCCCGCCGTATCGCCCACGAAATCAAGAACCCCCTCACCCCCATCGCGCTGTGTGGGGAGCGCATCGCGAGGCAGCTCGACCGCCTGGCGCTGCCGCCGGAATCCGAGCGGATTCTGCGGGAATGCACCGCCACCATCGCCATCGAAGTGGAGTCGGTGAAGACGCTGGTCAACGAATTCTCGCAGTTCGCCGGGTTCCCCACCGCACAGCGGGCGCCCGCGGACCTGAACGAGGTGGTGGAGGCGGCCCTGGGCGTATTCACGGGAAGGCTGGATGGCATCGAGATCCACAAGCAACTCGCCGTCAACCTGCCGGCCGTCAACATCGACCGGGAGCAGTTCAAGCGGGTGGTGGTCAACTTGGTCGACAATGCCGCGGAATCGATGCAGGAATCCTTGCTGAAGGGCCTCTACGTCGCCACGCAGGCCATCGGCGCGGAGACCATCGAGCTGACCGTTGCCGACACCGGCTGCGGCATTTCGCCGGAGGACAAGGACCGGCTGTTCCTGCCCTATTTCTCCACCAAGGGGCGCGGCACCGGCCTGGGCCTGGCGATCGTCAGCCGCATTCTTGCCGAGCACAACGCGACCATCCGGGTGGAGGACAACCTGCCGCAGGGGGCGCGTTTCATCGTCGAGATGCCCTCCATCGTGGCGGCCGAGGAGACGGCGCCGGCCCCCGACCGGAAAGGGGTGGTGGCATGAAGCGCGTGCGCATCCTGGTGGTCGATGACGAGCCGGGCATCCGCCAGTCTCTCTGCGGTGTGCTCGAAGACGAGGGACATCAGGCGTCCGCGGTCGCGAACGGCGAAGCGTGCCTGGAGGAGCTGGCGCGGCAGAGCTACGACCTGGTGCTGCTCGACGTCTGGCTGCCCGGCACCGACGGGCTGGAAACGCTGGCGCGCATCCAGGAGATCCCGTTCGCCGACCGCCCCCTGGTGGTCATGATCTCCGGCCACGGCACCATCGAGACGGCGGTCCGATCCACCAAGCTCGGCGCCTTCGATTTCCTGGAGAAGCCACTGACCATCCCCAAGGTCTCGATCGTGGTGAAAAACGCGGCCGAGCACCGGAGGCTGGAACTCGAAAACCAGCGGCTCAGAGATTCCAGCCAGTCCAAGTACAGCATTATCGGCGAGAGCGTTCCCATGAAAGCGCTGCGGCAGCAACTGCGGCTGATGGCCGGCACCAACGGCCGGGTGCTTATCTACGGGGAAAGCGGGACCGGCAAGGAACTGGTGGCCCACGCCATCCACGTGTTCAGCTTGCGCTCGGACGAACCGTTTGTCGAGGTCAACTGCGCGGCCATTCCCGAAGAACTGATCGAAAGCGAGCTGTTCGGCCATCGCAAGGGCAGCTTCACCGGCGCCATCGACGACAAGATCGGGAAGTTCCAGAAAGCCGACGCAGGCACGCTGTTCTTGGACGAGGTGGGCGACATGAGCCTGAAGACGCAGGCCAAGGTGCTGCGCTCGCTCGAGGAGCAGCGATTCGAGCCGGTGGGCGCCTCGCAGTTCATCCAGGTGGACGTGCGGGTGATCGCCGCCACCAACAAGCACCTGGACGAGGAGATCGAGCGCGGCAACTTCCGCGAGGACCTCTTCTACCGCCTCAATGTCATCCCCTTCTATGTGCCGCCGCTGCGCGATCGCCGCGAGGACATCCCGTTGCTGGCCGACTATTTCCTCCGCGAGTTCACCACGGCCTATGGGCGCAAGCCGAAGGAGCTCACGCCGGAGGCCTATCGCGTGCTGGCGGACTACCTCTGGCCGGGGAACGTGCGGGAGCTCCGCAACCTCATGGAGCGGATCGTCATCATGAACCCGCAGGGCCGCGTCGACGCCCGGCACATCCCCCTGAACCTCTCCCGTCGCGGGGCCGCCGAACGCCCGGTCGACAGCTTCGCCAGCCTCCAGGAGGTGCGCGAGTCCGCCGAGCGCGAGTACATCCTGAAGAAGCTTGAGGAGACCGGCGGCAACGTCAGCCGAGCGGCGGAGCTGCTGGGCCTGGAGCGCAGCAACCTCTACCGAAAGATGAAAGCCCTGGGCATCGCTCCCAAGGAAGCCAAGATCGAGGACTGAGAGCGGGCCGATGACGGTCTCCGCAGATCCAGTCTCCGCGGTCGGCACTGTACGATAAATCATTCCGCTGCAACTGTTTAACGGAACACGTGAGGTGCCTGTGCTCCGCCTCCTCAAGCCGGAATCCCGCCCCGCCGCTGGTAGGATGGAGTCGGTATGAAGAAGAATGAGCTTGCGGCTCGCTTGGCCAAAGAGGCCGGCCTCTCGAAGGCAGCGGCCGCCGACCGGCTCGACCAGGTGATCCATGACATCCTGGCCAGCCTGCGACGCGGCAAGCCCGCCGCTCTTCCCGGGCTGGGCCGGTTCCTCCCAGGCCAAGGCTTTCAGTTCCACTCGCGCGACACCGCCCGGAGAGGCAAGAAGTAGATGGCCCCCAACAGCCGTTCCACAAGCGAGCAAGTCGCCCGGATCGTGCGCCAGTGTCTCGAGCAAGGCGGCAGCGTGGAAATCGACGGCCTCGGCGAATTCCGCTCCGATTCGAGCGGCGGATTTCAGTTCCTCCCTCACACCCAGCCCAAGATCTTCCTGGCTTACGTGGTGGAAGATCTGGAGCCTGCGGAGAAGCTGTACGCCTACTTCCGTGCCCAGGGTTTCGATGCCTGGCTGGACCGCAAGAGACTGCTGCCCGGACAGAACTGGCCCCGCTCGATCGAGCAGGCGATCTCGGTCTCGGACTTCTTCGTGGCGTGCTTCTCCCGGCGGGCAATCGGGAAGCGTGGCGGCTTTCAATCGGAACTGCGCTACGCGCTGGACTGCGCCAGTCGCCTGCCCCTCGAGGAGGTCTTCTTGATTCCCGTGCGGCTGGAGGAGTGTCACATCCCGGCGCGCATCAGCCGGGAGTTCCACTACGTCGATCTGTTCCCGAGCTGGGAGAAGGGGGTGGAGCGGATCCAGGCGGCGATCAGAAAAGAGGCCAAGGCGGCAGCGAGCCGTTCCCCGCAAACGGGGCCTGCCGCGCGGTTAGCGCCCACTTGACAGGCGCGCCCGTCCGCCGGAGGCGGCCTGCCGCGCGGCTAGCGCCCTAGCTTCTTGCGCACCTCGGCGGCGCGCTTGTCCTCGGGCGCCAGCTCGAGGAACTTGGCGTACGCCTCGCGGGCCGCCTTCTTGTCCCTCAATTTCTCGTCGGCCTCCCCCAGACGGAAGTAGGCCTCGGCCAGCCCGGGATTCCATCTCGTCGCTTCCGTGAACCGGCCGGCCGCGGCCTTGTAGCTGCCCTTCTTGAAATAGAAGTTGCCGGTCCGGAGTTCCTTCTCGGCCTGGAGCGGGTTGAACGAGTACTCCTTCTTCGGGACCAGGGTCTCGTCTTCCTCGGCCGGCTCCTGCGGCTTCGGCGGCGGCGCCTTCTGCTGGGCCAGGAGCGCGCCGCAGGCCAGCATCGAACTCAGGAGGAAAGCGCCGATTCGTGCCACAATTCTAGTGTAGGACAAGCCCAGCCTCCGATGGATCTCCGCGAGAAGGTCAGCCAGTTGCCCGCGCTGCCCGGCGTCTATCTCTACAAGGACGCCCAGGGGCGCGTCATCTACGTCGGCAAGGCGATCAGCCTTCGCAACCGCGTGCGGAGCTATTTCTCGGAAGACCAGTTGGCCGACCCGAAGACCGGGACCCTGATGTCGGAAGCGCGGGACATCGAGTGCATCCTGGTCGATAACGAGCAAGAGGCGCTGGCGCTCGAGAACAACCTGATCAAGCGGTGGAAACCGCGCTTCAACGTCCTGCTGCGGGACGACAAGACTTACCCATACGTCAAGCTGACTCGTGAGAAGTACCCGCGCGTCTACGTGACCCGCCGCGTCCTCAAGGACGGCGCCGCCTATTACGGGCCCTATTTCCCCGGCGGCCTGGCCTACCGGCTGGTGCATTTCATCAACCGCTTCTTCGGCGTGCCCTCCTGCAAGATCGACCTGACCCGCCGCCGTTCGCATCCCTGCCTGCAATACCACATCCATCGCTGCCTGGGGCCCTGCGCGGAGGGGCTCACCACGGACGAGGCCTACGCCCGCGCCGTCCGCGAGGTCCGGATGCTGCTGGAGGGTAGGCACCGGGATCTGATCGCCGAGCTGCGCTCCCACATCCAGCAGGCCGCCGATGAAATGCGCTTCGAGCAGGCCGCCGTTCTCCGCGACGCCATCGCGACGATCGAGGAGCTGGAGCAGAAGCAGAAGATGGCCGCCGCCGAGGGCGAGGACACCGACATCTTCGCGTTCTATTCCGAGCCGCCCCTGGTAGCCGCCAATGTCTTCCACCTCCGCAACGGGCGCATCGTCGACCGCCGCGAGTTCTTCTGGGAAGACCAGATGCACTTCGAGCCGGCCGAATTCGTCGCCGCGCTGTTGAAGCAGTGCTACCTGGACCAGCAGTACGTCCCGGCATGCATCCACGTCCCGCTCGACTTCGAGGATCGCGGGCTGCTCGAGAAAGTACTCTCGGAGAAACGCGGCCGCAAAGTCGAGATCCACACGCCGCAACGCGGGCAGAAGAAGGCCATGCTGGCTCTGGCGGAAACCAATGCCAGGCATCTGTTCGACCAGCGCTTCCGGGTGATGAAGCCGTCCGCCCAGGCGATCCTGGCCGCGCTCCAGGAAATCCTGGGACTGGAACAGCCTCCGCGCCGCATCGAGTGCTTCGACGTCTCGCACATCCAGGGGACCGACAAGGTCGCCAGCCTGGTGGTCTGGGAGGCCGGGCGGATGAAGAAGGCCGACTACCGCAAGTTCATCATTCGGGAGGTAGAGGGCAACGACGATTTCGCGTCGATGCGCGAGGTGATTGCGCGCCGTTACTCCCGCCTGAAAAACGAGGGCCGGCCGATGCCCGGGCTGGTGCTGGTGGACGGCGGGCTGGGCCAACTGCACGCGGCCGCCGAAGCGCTCGAAGCGCTCGGGCTCGCCGATCAGCCGCTCGCCTCCATCGCCAAGCGCGAGGAATGGATCTACGTCTACGGGCAGGAGGAGGAGCCGATCGTGCTCGACCGGTTCTCCCCCGTACTGCACCTGGTCCAGAGCGTGCGCGACGAAGCGCACCGCTTCGCCATCACCTTCCATCGCTCGCGGCGCGATGCCGCCCGGCTGAGTTCGGAACTCGAGCAGGCGCCCGGCATCGGCCCCAAGACGGTCCGGAAACTACTGGAGCACTTCGGCAGCTCCGAGCGCGTGCGCCAGTCCTCGGAAGACGAACTGGCGAAGCTGATCGGCCCCGCCGCCGCGCGGCGCCTCACCGGCTTCTACCAAGATCAACGGGGCAATTGAACAATCTGTGGTTCGCCCTGGTACGAAATCACTTTGTCCGGGTTCTCCGTAACTTCCACCCCTGCGCCATGGCCTTTCCCCACGATGACAACATGAAAAGTCCGCGCCTTCAACATGCCCGGAAAAGTTCCCTTTCTGCCATCGATGCCGAGCTGGCGTTTTGCGTCGTCCCAGTGAAAATCAATCGTTGAGTAGACGCCCTTTTCGTAGTTGTAGTTGTCGTTTTCGTCCTCGTACAGCGTGAAGCTGCCGCCGGCGCCGGGATAGATACGCAACTCGATGGGGTCGGCCGGCTTTTCCGTGGCGTATTGAACGAGCGGACCCATCGGCAGGCTGGACCCTGACTTCACCATGAGCGGGATCTTGTCGATCGGAGCGTCCGCGACGACGCTCTTGCCGCCGGCGAGCGTCTCTCCCGTCCAGAAATCGACCCACTGATTCCCGGCCGGCAGATACACGGTTCTTGTTTTCTGCCTTGGCTCGACACTCGCCTCCCGGGCATGAATCTCCGGAGTCTTCCAGAACAGTTTGGCCCTGAACGCGCCTAAGACCGCGTTCGAGGTCTCAAACGCGAAGTCGTACTCCTTTCCGGCCTGCAGCTCCACGGGAATGGTGTGGGACTCCATGGAGTCGTAGTTGTGAGCCACCTCTTTGCCGTCCAGATACACTCTTCTCGGCCCGAAGCTCTTCATGTTGAATCGATGCTTTCCGGTTTGCGTCGGAATCAGTTTGCCCTCCCAGCGCATCGAGAACTTCGGACCGGTAATGAAACCAGGCCAGCCCGTGTACCAATCCAAGTTGATATTCGGCTCCACGGCTTCGTGGCACAGCTTCTTGAACTCCGCATCGCAGTAGTACCTGGCGGTCAGACCGGGCTTTCCGTCTTTCGTTTTGAAGTGCTCCGGCGTAACGAGAATGGTGTCCTCCGGGGGCCGATGGTACATGTACTCCGTCACTGGGGAGACCATGATCGCGGGGCCGAACATAAACTGATCGTCGATCGAATACGTCTTCCGGTCGCGCGCGAAATCCATCGGCAGGCCCCGCATGATCGAATACCCGTCGTGGGTGACCTGCCAGCCCAGTGAATAGATGTAAGGCAGCAGCCGGTATCGCAGGTTGTCGAACTTCTCCAGCGCGCCGCTGTATTCGCCCAACTCCCAAATCTCGCGTGGGGTCTCCGAGCCGTGTGACCGGAAAATCGGACAGAAAGCACCAAACTGAAACATCCGGGTGTAGAGTTCCCGATACGCTGGATCCTTGCCTCCGTTCGAGAACACTCCCCCCTGACACCCAAGCGAAAACGCGCCGATGTCGAAGGTCCAATACGGAATGCCGGCCATGCTGTGATTGATCCCCGCGGGTATCTGTTTCCTGTAAATGTCCCAACTCGCCCCGATGTCTCCCGACCAGGTTGTTGCCGCGGCCCGCTGCTGGCCGGCGAAGGTCGACCGGGTGAGAATGTAGACGCGTTTCCGGTCGGTCTCTCTCCGTTGGTTCTTATACACGGCTTCCGTCATGAGCAACGAGTAAGGATTGAGGTATCTGGCGAAAGAACCGAGGTGATTGTTCTCGACCCTCTTCATCTCATACTCCTCCGACTCCTTGGTGAGCGCGTTGACGATGTCGGGTTCGGTCGAGTCTATCCACCAGCCGTCAATTCCTTTGGAGAACAACCCTTTGTTCGCGTATTGCCAATACAAATCGTTGGCGGCCGGATTGTAGGCATCGTAGTACTTAAACCCGGCCCAGCCCACCGGCGAATACAGATACTTCCGGCGTTCCATCTCCTGGGCGATCGCCGAAGCGGGGCCGAGCCCGGGCCAGATGGAAATCATGATGTGGAAATTCTGCTGGTGAAGCAGATCGATCATTTCCTTCGCGCGGGGGTACTTCGTTTCGTCGAAGACCATTCCGCCCCACATGTCGTTCCCGCCCCAGTAATTCCAGTCCTGTACAATGTTGTCGATCGGAATCCGCCGCTTGCGGTATTCCTGCGCGACGCCAAGCAGCTCGTCGCGGCTCGCGTAATGCTCCTTGCTCTGCCAGTAGCCGTAAGCCCACTTGCCGTACATTGGAGCCTGTCCCGTGAGCTGCCGATATGCGGAGATGACTTGATCCATGGCCGGGCCAAACAGGAAGTAGTAATCGATGTTGTCGGCCACTTCGGACCAGAACGACGTCGTTTCACGATTGTCGGCGAAAAGCGTCTTGGAATAGTTGTCCCAAAAGATCCCATATCCTCCGGTTGAAACCAAAAGAGGCGTGACCGCCTCTGTGTTGGACTGCACGAGCTTCACAGTCCGTCCGCGATAGTTCATGTAACCGGACTGGTGCTGTCCAAGCCCGTACACCCCTTCATCCGGCGTCAACGTGAAATTCTGTTGAACGCTGAGTGCTGCCTTTTCATGCTCGACTTGAGCCGGAGTGAAGATGGCCCTCCCTTGCTCTTTGAGAACGGTTCGGTCGTCGCTGGTGAGGTACCGAATCGCCCCATCGCTCTTGCGCAACCGTAATTTGATCTGGCCCGAACTCAGCGTGATTGCCGCGGCGCTGTCCTCGAAACGTACGCTCAGATCGGGCACCTCCTTCTGAGTAACGGAGAGGCTGGCTTTTGTGGATGTGCCGCCGGCGGGCCATTTCAGGACGCGAATCGTGCCCTCCGAATAGAACTGCACCCTCACGTTCAGATCGCCGGTCGTCAGTTGAACGCCGTTCTGGATGCGTTGGAACCTCGGCGGAGTCTGTGTTGCCTGTGCGTCCTTCGGTGCGGAAGGATTGTCCTGGCAAAGAGCCGGCAAGACGCTCAGGCAGAGGACTAAGCGCAGTACCGTCGCCCGCAGAGCGGAAGTGGGAGATTTCATCTTCCGGGTTCCTTTCCGTCGTACTCACTGTTGCGAACTACAGACAGTATACTCGCCCGGTCGTGTCATTCTAGTTCCCAAACTCCAGCCGGTCGGCGAGCAGTTCGGAAAGGCCGGCCTCGCGGATTTTGGCTTGGGCGGCGCGGACGTCGTAGGGGACCCGCCGGAACTCCACCAGGCGGGTGTCGGGGTCGTAGATCACGTAGCCGGCGCGCGGGTCTCCGTCTCGCGGCTGCCCGACCGATCCCGGATTGACCAGGTAGAGCATGTCGTGCTCCAGTTCGACCACCTTCCGGCTCTCCTCGCCCTCGGGTCTCGGGAGGCGCTTCACTCCGTTGCGGTGACACAGGAAGCCGCCCTGCAAGTGCGTGTGCCCGAAAAAGGAAACCTGTCTGTCCAGGTAGGGGGTGACCTGGCCGATCGCGAAATTGGAAACCAGGTAATCGTCCTCGTCGAGCGGCGAGCCGTGCAGGATCTGGAACGAATCCATTTCCGTGGGGCCCTTGGGGAGGTTGCGCAGGTAGTTCAGGTTATCGGGCGTCAGGCGCTGCCCAGTCCAGGTGGCGGCGGCGCGGGCCACGGGATTGAACCATTCCAAGTCGTCGAGCCCGGTGCAGCCCTTGTCGTGATTGCCGCGCACCACCAGTTTGGCCCGCTCGCGCGCCCAATCCACCACCCGGTTGGGGTCGGCCCCGTAGCCCACCAGGTCGCCGCAGCAGAGAACCTGGTCGTAGTCTCCCTCGGCGTCCCGCAAGACGGCCTCGAGAGCTTCCCAATTACTGTGAATGTCGCTGAGGATCAGGTAGCGCACAAGCGTAGCAGCGCGATCTCGGGCGGCGCCCCGATCCGCGCGGGAACTCCCACCGTGCCGATTCCCCGGGTCACCCACAGCGCCGCCGGCCCTCGCCGGTAG
>JBEKMO010000031.1:0-52767 GCA_050008465.1 Bryobacteraceae bacterium | reverse complement strand
GGGTTGTTCTTCCCCAATACCCGGGTGATCGCCGCCGTCAGCGTCGTCTTGCCGTGATCGATGTGCCCGATCGTCCCGATGTTGAGGTGCGGCTTGCTGCGGTCGAATTTCTCCTTGGCCATTTATAAGATCCTCAAGAGCTTCTCTTCTCTAACGGGTGCTACAGAATGCTGGGCTGAAAATCCTGGAGCCGTTGACCGGGCTTGAACCGGTGACCTTCCGTTACGGACGCTTTACCGACTGAGCCCGTCCGGCTCCCTTGCACTGCTCAACGCGCGGCATCAACTCCCCGCGCTCGCCAATTCTGGAGCCGTTGACCGGGCTTGAACCGGTGACCTCGTCCTTACCAAGGACGCGCTCTACCAACTGAGCTACAACGGCTCGAAAACTTCTGGTGGACGGGGGAGGATTCGAACCTCCGTAGCCCGCAAGGGGCGGCAGATTTACAGTCTGCTGCCATTAACCGCTCGGCCACCCGTCCGGAACCGCCAGGCATGGCACAATTCTCCTGTGCCCTGCTTGGCTGAAGAAGCCAGTATAGCGCAGTGCGAATGCCATTGGCCAACCAGAGTCCCTCTCGCTTGCACAATGCCTGTTTCCTGGCCCATACTGGGGATAGAGAGTCGTACAACTCGTACCAGAAGGCATTTCCGTGATACACCTTAATGTCTCCAAGGCCAGGCAAGAGCTGCCCGAGATTGTGAATCGCGCCGCCTATGGCGGAGAGCGGACCATCGTCTCCCGGCGCGGAAAGCCGCTAGCCGCGGTGATCCCGATGGAAGATCTCCACCTGCTCGAGCGCCTGGCACAGGAGGAGATGGACCGCCAGGACGTCGAGGACGCTCGTGCCGCCTTGAAGGAAGCCAAAGAAACGGGGACCATCCCGTCCCGGGCAGCAAGAAAGCTGCTGGGACTCTAGGCTTCGACCTTGCCTTATTCCGTCGCTTACACCCCCGCCGCTCTACGGCAACTCACCAAGCTGGACCCGTCCATCCGGGGAAGGGTCTACAACGACATCGAGAAGCTCGGAGAAAACCCCCGGCCGCATGGGGTGGAGAAGCTCGAATCCAAGGAGAAGCTCTACCGCGTCTATGTGGGGCCGGGGAAAGCCTACCGTGCCATCTATCAGATTCAGGACAGAGTTCTCCTCGTCCTGGTGGTCAAGGAGTGTAACCGGAAGGAAATCTACCGCCGCCTGACTTGATGAAGTCGTCGGTGCGCGTGAGGACGTTCTCTTAAAAGGGTACAGGTTAAGGAACTGTCCTGGCGCAACGAAACCCGACGAAGCTCAGCGGGTGAGCGTAGAGGCGGTACGAGCAAACGGCGTTGCTCTGGTCGAGATTCCAGGCGCCGCCCCGAAGCACACGCCAGTCCCCGCCTTCCTGGTACAGACTATCGGTCCACTCCCAAACGTTGCCCGCCATCTCCTCGCAGCCGTAAGGGCTCGATCCCGCTTCTCCGTACCGGCCCAGCGGCGTGGTGTCCCGGATGTCCTCCGACTCCCAAGTATTGCAGCGCTCTTTGGAAAACTCCTCGCCCCAGGGGTAGCGGCGTCCATCGATCCCCCGCGCCGCCTTCTCCCACTCCTGCTCGGTCGGCAGCCGCTTATCGGCCCACTTCGCGTAGGCCCCCGCCCCATACCAGCTCGCGCCCACCACTGGATGGCGCTCGTATCCCCCTTTCACCGAGAAACCCCGCCCGCTCTTCTCAATCCGGCTCTCCGCGAGGTTCAGCCACTCCGGGACATCCCCCTTCGCTTGCTCGTTCAGAAACCGGCAGAACTGCTCGTTGGTCACCGGAAAACGGTCGATCTCGAAGTCGTGGTCAACACGCGCCACGCGCAAGTTGCCTTCTCCCTCCGCGCCGAAGATGAACTTCCCCGCCGGGACACGGACCATGTCGTCCTCGCACCGCCGCTCGTAGCGGTAGGACGGCGCCAGCAGGTAGTGCACGAATCGCATGATCGCGTCATTCAGCTTGCAGTCGCAGGCTTCGCCCTTCTCCAGCGCCGCCGCCACCTGTTTGGCCACGAAGAACTCCATGAACGACTTGTGGGCGAATTGATAATACCCTTCCGCGTCCCGGTTCAAAAAGTCGCAATTCCGAATCTCCAGGTTGAATCGGATCTGGTCCTCGGGGGAGCGCCGCAGCTTCTGAAAGAAATCCCCAGCGTAATCTTCCAGGTCGCTGTAATGGATGCGGGGCAGAGCCTCGGAATTTAGCTTCATGGCCAAGGCGTGGGAGAACCGCAGCTTGTCCTCGGGTTTGAGAGCTCCGCCTTTGGCCACCTCGCCCAGCCACAGTTGGGTGAACTTCTCGTAGACCGTGGCCAGGTTTAGCGGCCCCTTCTCCTTCAGCAGGGCGGGCAAGGCCTTGAGGATCATCTCGAGCAGGACCGGCCAGGAGGCCATGTCCTCGGCGCCCTGCAAGCGGCCGATCTGCTCGAGCAGCTCCTCGGTATGCTCGGGATCGCGGCGGTGAACGAACTCCCGAATCTGCTCGGGTGAGAAGAGTTGTAGGTACACGACGGCGAAGTTGCGGCGCCCCTCCAGCTCGGCGAACAGTTCCCCGCCTCGGGGCATGCTGCCGGCGATGCCTTCCCGCTCGGCAGCCTGGGTGGTGAAGTAGTGGGTGCGGCAGGTGAGGATCACCTTGCCGCGCCCGCGCACCGCCTCGTTCAGGCGCCGCAGGCTGGTCACGGTCGCCCAGCGTTCCGAGAGCGTAGCCAGTTCGTCGAAGCCGTCGAAGATCAGCAGCAGCCGGCCCTCCTCGAGCAGCCGCAGGAAGGCGGGGTAGTCGAACCCCGGAACGCCGTAAGTCTCCGTGAGTCCCTTGGTGACGATGGATTGCAGGGTTTCGACGTGCTGGTAGTCGCGCAGCGAAAAGAACAGCGGAATGCGCGAAGTCCCCCGCTCCAGGAGCCGGACGGTGAGTTCCATGGCGCAACAGGACTTGCCGGTGCCGAAATCCCCCAGGACGCTCAAGTGGTTCACCTCGGGGTCGGCCAGGAACCGGTCGATGCACTCGAACAGGTCGCCCTCGTAATCGCCCTTGCACTTTAGAGGGACAAAGTACTTCTTGAGGTCGGTTCGCAGTGGCAGATATCGCGACGGCTCGCCGGGGCGGTAATTGCGGTAGTCTTCCATCACGCGGCGAATGTATTCGTCCAGGTTGAGCAGTTCCCCGAGCAGTCTCCCTGGCGTCGTGAGCTTGACCTTGCGGCCCAGCTTGGGCCGCGGACAGAGGTGAGCCGCCACCTCCGGCTCGAAATCGGTGTTGGTCACTACCAGCGCCCGATCGCAACCGACATCCTCGAACTCGCCGAAGAACTCCCTTAGTTCGCTCAACCGGACCGGGCGGTTCTGCGGCTGGAAAACACAGCGCACAGCCCACTGGATGGGCACCTGGGTATCGCCGCTCTCCGCGAGAAACCAGGCAACCCCCGTAGGTTCACTGTCGAAGCCGCAGTAGCGCTGGAGCAATAACAATTTGCGAACCTCGTACTCGAACTGGCGCGCGTTCTGCGCCTCCTCCTGGCGCAACCATCCCACCAGGATGTTCCGGGCCTCCGGGAAATCGCGGAACTGATTGATCCAGTTGGCCCGCGGCTGGCCGCAGACGAACTCGAGAAAATCGAACAGCTCGGCCGGCAGGCCCTGGGCGGCAACGGCCTCCCGCGCGGCCTGGAAGGCCGTCCTCTGGTCCCAGATCCTCTCGCGCACCAGAATGCGAATGGGCTTCCTCAGCTCCAACGCGCGCAGATACTCGTACCAGGTGATGCTGATGCGGCGCTTGGCGGCGTCCTTCAGCGGGTACTTGGGATACGCGGCGCCGTCGTACAGCGCGCCGTAACGGTCGCTGATAATCAGGACGTACTGATCGGCGCGCTCGACATTGCGCAGGCAGTTGTCGTGGCTGTGCAGATTCGAGTCCACCGGGAAGTCCGGGAACTCCGAAGCCCAGACCTGGTAGCCCATCTCTTCGAGCGACTCTTTGAGCCCGCTGCGGAGGTCCTCCAGATCCACGCAGGTGGAGCTGAGAAAGATGCGCTTGGCCTTTGGTCCGGCGTCCCCTGACATACGCTCGATTCTACTTCTCTTTGACGGCCGTGGTCTTGAAAAAACGTTTCCGCGGGGTTCGCCGCGCACAAGAGTGAAAGGGGCAACAGGAAAAAGGGTACAGGTTACGGAGCGGCCCTGGCGCAACGAAACCCCAGGAGGTCGTCACAGCTCTCCGGGCGACGGCGGTCGCGGTACGAGCAGGCAGCGTAGCTCTGGTGGCTGCCCCACGCGCCGCCCCGACTCACACGCCACTCCTCACCGTCCCTCCACAGACTGTCGGTCCACTCCCAAACATTGCCCGCCATGTCCTCGCAGCCGTAAGGGCTCGATCCCGCTTCGCCGAATCGGCCCGCTGGCGTGGTGTCACCGATGTCCACCTCGTTGGTATTGCAGCGCTCTTTGGAAAACTCCTCGCCCCAGGGATAACGGCGGCCATCGATCCCCCGCGCCGCCTTCTCCCACTCCTGCTCGGTCGGCAGCCGCTTGGCGGCCCACGACGCATAAGCCGCCGCCCCGTACCAGCTCGCGCCCACCACCGGATGACGCTCGTATCCCCCTTTCACCGAGAAACCCCGCCCGTGCTTCTCAATCCGGCTCCACTCGAGGTCCAGCCACTCCGCGACATCCCCCTTCGCTTGCTTGTTCAGGAACCGGCAGAACTGCTCGTTGGTCACCGGAAAACGGTCGATCTGGAAATCGTGCCCAACAGCCGCCACGCGCAAGTTGCCATCTTCCTCCGCGCCAAAAATGAACTGCCCCGCCGGGACACGAACCATGTCGTCCTTGCACTGCCGCTCGTAAGGATAGGATGGTGCGAGCACGTAGTGCACGAAGCTGACGATGGCGTCGGTCAGGGGGCACGGGGGAGCTTTCCCGTCCGCCAGCAACGGCGCCACTTTGCGCGCCACGAAGTACTCCATGATCGACCTATGCGCGAACCGGTAGTTTCCGGCATCGTCCCGCACCAGGTAGGACTGCGTGCGGATGTCGCGCTCGAAGAAGGCGGCTTGTTCGGGACGGTCCTTCAGCCTGAAGTGCTCCGTGACTCGCGAGGGAAACTCCGAGAAGGGTATGCTCAGGCGATTCGTGTTCTGCATCTCCCAGGCCAACTCCTGGATGAAACAGAGCCGATCCTGGGCCGGAATGGATTCCACGCGCAGATGCAACAGGGCGTCCGTGTAGCGCTCGCAGAGCGTGGCTAGGTTCAGATCTTCGGCCCGTGCAATGCCCGGCAGCGTTTCGGCGATCATCCTGAGCAGAACGGGCCGGTGGGCCAGGTCCCCGAGCTTGGGCAGCGCGCGGATCTTTTGGAGTAACGGCTCCCAACCGTCCGGCACCAGCTTCCGGAGCGCCAGCCAGATCTGCTCGTCGTCGAACTCGGTCAGGTGGACGACCTCGAACTCCCGCCGGCCGGCCAAGTCAATGACGTCGTCGCCCTTCACCGTCCGCACCTGGCCGGACTTGGCTTCGAGGATCTCCTCTTCCTCTGTTCGATGGCGGAAAAAGGCAGTGCGGCAGGTGAGCAGGATCTTGGCCCGAGGGCAGATCAGCCTGGCGATCTCCCAGAAGTTGCCCAGGGCGGTGCGGTAGTCGCTGGCGCGCCGCTCCATCTCATCGAAGCCATCGAAGATCAGCAGCAATCGCCCCTCGTCGTTGAGGCGTTGGAAGGTCTTGAAGCCGGCCGCCAGCTCGACGCCGAAGCGGTTGGCAAGGGCGTCGGTGAGCACCTGCTCGATGTCGTAGGCGCGGGAGTAGTCGCGCAGCGCTATGGCGACAGGGATGCGGCCCGCGTCGACGGCCAGACGCCACGCCAGCCGGCGGCAGAACCAAGTCTTGCCCGTGCCGAAATCGCCCAGCAGCGAGAGATGGTTGCGCTCTGGGGCCCCCAGCCAGCGCTCGATGAAGTCATCCAGGGAGATAGGTTCGCCCACCGGCTGGCCAGCGCGCTCCTCGCGGATCTTGAGCGGAACGAAGCAAGGCTCGATCCCGGAGCTCTCGTAGTCGGCCCGCAGCTTGGCCAGGTACGGCTGGAAATTGGCGAGGTGATCGACGAACTCCTCGCGCCCGTAAGCCTGGATGTCGCGGGCGCGCGCCACTTGCACGATTTCCTCCGGGATGCGCTCCCGCGCCAGCAGAATGCCCTCCTCGGCGCCACACAGCGTTTCCAGGTCCTCCCGGCGCGGCGCCCGAGGGACATAGCAAGTCAGCGCGCGGCGGATCTGCGCCCCCGCTTTGTATTCACCCAGAAAGCAGACGCAGCCGCCCGACGACTTCTGATCCAGGATGCGCTGCCCCATAGCTTCGAGCAAGCCGCGGGTGTCCTGAACTTCGGCGTCCGGCACCGGTTCGCAGACCGTCGCGGCAGGCCGGCTGGGCCACGCGGCCACTTTCAGATCCAGCAGGAACCGGTGGATATCAGGATGGTCATCCCGTGAGTCGTCGCCCAGGATACGGATGCCGTATTTTTCTTCAAAGTTGCCACGCCTAAGCGGATTCATGCCTCGGGTACGCATCAGCGCGAAGTGCGTCCCAAGGTAGCCTTTCAATTGGAACTTCAACTCCTCCAGAAACCGCAGCACATCCGGGTCCGTCAGGCTGCAGCCCACGAACAGTACAGTTCGGGTAGTGAAGAGCGCGGTGAGGAAGACACTGAATGTGGCGAACATCGCGTTGCGATAGTCGGCCTGACCCAGCACAATGGACTCGCACCGGTCGACGTCGCCATGCACCTTGAGGGTGGCGAACCGGTGACTGCGGCTCAGACCACCCAACTCCGAATAGTCCAATTGTGTGTAACAGGGCTCGCCTGGGAAGACCGACTCGATCAGCTTGTCGTAGTTGGCGGTCAAGATAGCGGCGAACCGCATTCCTGGCAGGAGCCGGTGCGTAGGCCCGGGCGTGAGGCTCGGATCGCGGAAGACTCCGCGCATGAACCGGCAAAAGTTGCTTCCGCCCATCCGCGTGCGCAACTCGTGGGCTGCCAGCAGGAGGTCGTTCTGATCGATCAGTTCGCGGATGGAGTCTTCCGCCCCGTCCAGAGAAATCGCCTGTCGGCGCGCCCACCCCAGCATCTGATCTAGCAGCTCGCGCCAGCCGGGCAGCGAAGGGCACGACAGGCGCGACATGCCCGCGCCCACGAACAGCACCGTGTTGCCTTCCGCCATCTCGACAATCAGCTCCTCGGGAACCGCGACCGGCATGTCCCAAATGGCCTGTCACGCTCGATTGGATTATACTTGCAGCTAGCAGGGGCCGCCGGGAAAGAACTTGGGACCCGCGTTCCCCAGATCACACTCAGGAGGGACAGCATGGCTGCGGAGTCCATCGATCCATTGCGGGCGCGCGTTCGGGGGGAAATCTATGATCCCACCCACGCCGCGTACGATTCGGTCCGCAAAGTCTACAACGGGATGATTGACAAGCGTCCCGGTCTCATCGTCCGCTGCGTGGATGCGGCGGATGTCATCGCCAGTGTCCACTTCGCTCGCGACAAACAGATGCTCGTGGCGATTCGCGGCGGCGGCCACAACGGCGCGGGACTGGGAACCTGCGAGGGCGGGCTGGTCATCGACCTGTCCCGCATGAAAGGCGTTCATGTCGATCCCGCCGCCCGCACCGCGCGCGTCGGCGGCGGCTGCACCTGGGGCGACGTGGACCACGCCACGCACGCCTTCGGCATGGCCGTGCCCAGCGGCATCATCTCCACCACCGGCGTCGGCGGGCTGACTCTGGGCGGCGGCATCGGCCACCTCAGCCGGAAGTACGGCCTGACCATCGACAGCCTCCTCGCCGTGGACCTGGTGCTGGCCGACGGCCGTTTCGTCACCGCCAGCGAGAAGGAGAACCAGGACCTCTTCTGGGCGGTGCGCGGCGGAGGCGGCAATTTCGGGGTTGCGACTTCTTTTCTGTTCCGCCTCCACCCGGTCGAGACGGTGTACGCGGGCCCGACTTTCTGGCCTCTGGATCAGGCGGCTGACGTCATGCGGCGCTATCGCGAATTCATCGTCCAGGCGCCCGAGGACGTCAGCGGGTTCTTCGCCTTTCTGGTCGTCCCCCCGGCGCCCATGTTTCCCGAGCACCTCCACAACCGGAAGATGTGCGGCGTCGTGTGGTGCTGCACCGGACCGGCCGCCAAGGCGGAAAAGGCCATCGAGCCGATGCTGCGTTTCGGCGAGCCGGCCTTGAGCATGGTTGGTTCCATGCCGTTCCCGATGCTCCAGAGCATGTTCGATGCCCTCTACGGGCCGGGACTGCAATGGTACTGGAAGGCCGACTTCGTCAGGGAACTCAGCGACCCGGCGGTGGCCCTGCACCTCGAGCACGGCTCCCGGATTCCCACCATGCTCTCGACCATGCACCTGTACCCGATCAACGCGGCCGTGCACCGCGTCGGGGCCGGCGACACGGCATTCACTTGCCGGGACGCCACCTGGGCCGAGGTCATCGTCGGGGTGGACCCCGACCCGGCCAACGCCGAGAAGATCATCGACTGGACCAGGAGCTACTGGGGCGCCCTGCACCCCTACTCAGCCGGCAGCGCCTATGTGAATTTCATGATGGAGGAGGGACAGGACCGCGTCCGGGCCACCTACGGCGAGAACTACGGCCGGCTGGCCGCCGTCAAGAGGAAGTACGACGCGGCGAACTTCTTCCGCGTGAATCAGAACATCCAGCCCGCCGCGGCCTCCGCGACCGGCTGACGAGCGTCACGCGCGATTCTTCTCCATTATTCGCCGGAGCGGCTCGTTGTCCGTGTACACGCGCCATCCGGCCACCAAGCCGCCACGAATCCGCGCGCGCCAGGCAGCCGGAGTCTGCCACCGGTTTTCCGGCAGGACCCGGCCTTCGACGGCGTAAGTTCCCCCAGCCATTCCCAGCAGGACGACCACCGCCCCATCGACGTAGGCCTCTTCAACAACCACCTGGTAGTCGGGAACCAGCCGGAAATACCCCTCCCAGCCGGCCCTCATCGTCTCCCGACCCTCGTACCTCGTTCCCATACCATCCATGAAAACGTGGTCCTCGGTCATCAGGGCTGCCAGTTCCTCGACGTTCCGGTGATTGATCGCCTCCACAAATGCGCGCGCCACGCGCAGGGGGGATTCAGTGTTGCGCAGCATCTTGCCGGGCATTGTAGTCGATCGGCGCCGCCGATTCCAGCCCCCCTACCCGCCAGGCGGTGCGCCGTCCGATTCCGAGTGGAGCTGGCGGAGGGATTCGAACCCCCGACCCTCTGATTACAAATCAGATGCTCTACCAACTGAGCTACGCCAGCTCGATGGAGCGGGAGACGGGAATCGAACCCGCAACCAACAGCTTGGAAGGCTGTGACTCTACCATTGAGTTACTCCCGCTCGCGGCCCATCTCATTGTACGGGTTCCGGCGCCAGGGGGTCAACGCGGCTGGCCCTGAGGCGGCCGGAACAATTTCCCACGAACCTGTTTGGGAGAAATCGAGATTCCGAGCCGCACCCACGGTTGACAACCGGCAGCGCCTCCGTTAAGATTCTTAAAGTGCTGATCTATCAGGCATTTGTGTGTGACGGGTCAGGGCGGTAGAACGGATTGCTCCCAGGGCGAGAATCGTTGAAACTGCATGCCGTGCCAAATGTCCCGGTCCAGGCCGGGTGCGCTGGGCCCGTACGTGGCAACAGCGCCGATAGATTGGTCGACCCGGAGACTTGGCTATGGCCAACCAGCAAGATGACCAGCGAGTGAGACCTCAGCCCGCCCTGCCTGAGGAGGACTACGAGCACCTGCTCGAGGACTACAGTCATTTTGCGCCGCCGGCCGAAGGCGAGCTTCTGGAAGGCCGGGTCCTGAAGGTCACCGAAAAGGAAGTCATCGTCGATTTCGGCTACAAGTCCGAAGGCCTGGTTCCCATCGAGCAGTTCGCGCATCCGGATGGGCAGATCGCAGTTCAGCCCGGTGACACGATCGACGTAATGATCGACCGCCACGGCCCGGAACCGGAAGGCTACGTGCTCCTGTCGCACGAGAAAGCCACCCGCATCCGCTCCTGGGACAACCTGGAGAAGGCGCACCGCGAAGGGCTGCTGGTGTCGGGCCGCGTCGTCGGACGCGTGAAGGGCGGCCTGTCGGTGGACGTGGGCGTGAAGGCGTTCATGCCCAGTTCCCAGGTCGATGTCCGGCCGGTTCACAACCTGGACGTTCTGATCGGGCAGGACATCCCAGTCAAGATCGTGAAGGTGAATCGCCGGCGCGGCAACGTCGTAGTGTCGCGGAAGCTGGCCATCGAGGAGGAAGTGGTGGCGCGCAAGCGCACCACGCTCGAGGGGCTGCAAGAGGGCGCGGTGGTGACCGGAGTGGTGAAAAACCTCACCGAGTACGGCGCGTTCGTGGATCTGGGCGGCATCGACGGGCTGCTGCACGTCAGCGACATGTCCTACGGCCGCGTGAACCATCCTTCCGAGGTCGTGAGCGTGGGCGACGAGATCAGCGTCAAGGTGCTGAAGTTCGACCGCGAGAAGGAGCGGGTCTCCCTCGGGCTCAAGGAACTCACGCCGGACCCCTGGCAGAGCGCGGCGGAGCGCTATCCGGTCCACAGCCGGGTGGTGGGCCACGTGGTCAGCGTGACCGACTACGGCGCGTTCGTCGAGCTGGAGCCCGGGGTGGAGGCGCTCATCCACATCTCCGAAATGACCTGGTCGCGCCGCATGAAGCACCCCTCGAAAGTGGTCAAGCCGGGCGACCAGGTGGAGGCCGTGGTGCTCGCCGTCCAGCCCAAGGACCGGCGGATTTCTCTCGGCATCAAGCAACTCGAGCCGGACCCCTGGACCACGGTCGAGCAGCGCTACAGCGTCGGCTCGGTGGTGGAGGGCCGGGTGCGCAAGCTCACCGACTTCGGCGCCTTCATCGAGATCGAAGAGGGCATCGACGGGCTGGTGCACATTTCCGACGTTTCCTGGACCAAGCGCGTCAAGCATCCTTCCGAGGTGCTCAAGAAGGGCCAGCTCGTGCAGGCGGTGGTGCTGCACATCAACGCCTCCGCGCGGCGGCTCTCGCTGGGCATCAAGCAGCTCCAGCCAGACGCCTGGGAGATGTTTTTCCGCTCGCACCAGGTCGGCGATACCGTTCGCGGGCGGGCCTGCCGGGCCGCTAACTTCGGCGTGTTCGTCGAGCTGGCCGAAGGGGTGGAGGGCCTGTGTCACAATTCGGAGATTCCCGGCGGGCTGGACAAGAAGAAGGACGAGCCGCCGCTGGAGATCGGCCGCGACTACGATTTCAAGATCATCAAGATGAGCGAGGCGGAGAAGAAAATCGGTTTGAGCGTCCGGGCCCTCGGCGAGGATGAGGAGCGGATCCGCCTCGAAGAGTACCAGCGCCGGGC
The DNA here is from genome assembly GCA_050008465.1 of Bryobacteraceae bacterium. GTDB lineage: Bacteria > Acidobacteriota > Terriglobia > Bryobacterales > Bryobacteraceae > Fen-330. Next base: position 41,355 of record JBEKMO010000031.1, on the reverse strand, counting down.
GGCCGCCGCGACGATGACCATCGAAGAGGTGATGAACCTGAAGGGGCACGGGGAGGCCCATTCGCAATCCTGACGCCGCGCTGGTGCGGTTGACAGCCGCGTCCTGTACAGGGAGAATGACAGCATTATGACCAAGGCGGAGCTGATCGAAGAAGTTTCCCGCGTCGTGGAAATGAGTCGCAAAGACTCCGAGGTGATTGTCGAGACGATTTTCGACAGCATCGTGCGCGCACTTCGCACGGGCGAGAAGATCGAAATCCGCGGTTTCGGCAGTTTCCGGACCCGCCAGCGCCAGCCCCGAATCGGCCGGAACCCCAAGACCGGCACACGGGTCGAGGTGCCGGCCAAGCGCATCCCGTTCTTCAAACCGAGCAAGGAGCTGAAGGACCTGGTGAACGGCGCTCAGGCGGCTGGCGAAGCCGCTCCGCCCCCGCCACCCGCGACCGAAGCCCCGCCGGCGCCGTAGCTCCGGTCCAGACCCGGCATGGATTACGTCTGGAGTCCGTGGCGCTACCGCTATGTCAGCCAGGCCGGCCCGGGCGACGAATGCATCTTCTGCAAGGCGGCCGCCGGCGAGCGCGATGAGGAGAACTACATCCTCCACCGCGCCGCGCGCAATTTCGTCATCCTGAACCGTTTTCCGTACACCAACGGCCACCTGATGATCGCTCCCTACGAGCACGTCCCCACGCTCGATCAGGCGGCCGAGGCGACGCTCGCCGAGATGATGTCGCTGGCGCGCCGCGCCGAAGGGTGCCTGCGCGAGATCTACCGCCCCCAGGGGCTGAACCTCGGGATGAACCTGGGCGAGTGCGCGGGCGCCGGAGTGGCTGGCCATATCCACATGCACGTGCTGCCCCGCTGGAGGGGCGACGCCAACTTCATGACCGTCATCGGCGAGACGCGCGTCCTGCCCGAGGATCTCGCGACCACTTACGAGAAGCTGCGCCAGGCCTGGCGGTGAGCCGGCTGCCGGCCTGCTATAATAGTCATTTCCAGCCTGCGGGAGCCCGGGAGTCGAAGTATGTTTCTTGATATCAAACAGATGCGGCTAGGGAAGGTGCGGTTCCGCGAGGCTTTTCCTCCCGGGGCCATCGAGTTTTTCGATCCGCAGCTCCGGCAAACCGCTCCGATCGAATCCGAAGGCGCCGCCGAATTGCTGGAAGCCATCCTGGAGATCCGGGTACGCGGCCATTTCACCACTTCGATGGAAGTCGCCTGCGACCGTTGCCTGGAACTGGCTAGCTTCCCCATCGACACCGACTTCGACCTGCTCTACCGTCCGGCCGCCTCGATGCCGCAAGGGGAGGAGATCGAGGTCCGGGACGCGGAGACCGAGATCGGCTTCTACCAGGGAGATGGCCTCGAACTGAGCGATGTTCTCCGGGAGCAGATCCTGTTCGCGCTGCCGATGCAGAGGGTCTGCCGCGAGGACTGCAAGGGCATCTGCCCGGTCTGCGGCCAGAATCGCAATCTCGCGGAGTGCACCTGCCACCTGGAGGTCGGCGACGACCGCTGGGCGGGCCTGAAGGATCTTTAGGCCGCAATCGACCACCCGCAATCCAGTACAATAGTGAGGAACTCATCATGCCGAACCCGAAGAGACGACATTCCGCGCAGCGCCGGGCAAAGCGCCGCGCTCATGATGCGCTGCAGCCGGCGGCTAGCTCCGAGTGCCCCAACTGCCACGAGCCGAAGCCGCCCCATCGCGTGTGCCCGCATTGCGGCCAGTACAAAGGCCGGGAAGTGATTGAGGTAGCCGAAGAGTAGAGCTTTCGAACGCCGTGCTATGGTGACGATCGCTGTTGACGCAATGGGCGGCGATACCGCCCCGAAGGCGGAAGTCGAGGGCGCGATCCGGGCCGTCAGGAGCCTCGATGTACAGGTGGTCCTGGTGGGCCTTGAAGAAGTCCTCAAGAAGGAGTTGAGCCAGCAGGACGGCCACCTCGATCTGCCCATCAAAATCCTCCACGCCTCCGAACAGGTGACCATGCAGGACAGCGCCGCCCGGTCGGTCCGCGCCAAGCGCGACAGCTCCATGCGGGTGGCCTCCCGGCTGGTGCGTGACGGGATCGCGCAGGGACTGGTATCGGCCGGAAACACCGGCGCGGTGATGGTCACTTCAAAAATGGTTCAGGGGATGATCCCCGGGGTGGACCGGCCCGCGCTGGCCTCCACGTTTCCGACCATCAAAGGCACTCCGGCCGTTCTGATGGACGTCGGCGCCAACGTCGACTGCTCCCCGCAGATGCTGGCGCAGTTCGCCGTGATGGGCGACATTTACGCCCGCGTCATCCTGCACATGAAGGAGCCCCGCGTCGGGCTGCTCTCCATCGGCGAGGAGGAGCACAAAGGCAACGACCTGACGCGCACCGCCACCCCCCTGCTGAAGTCGCTGGCCATCAACTTCATCGGCAACGTGGAAGGCGGGGACCTGTACACCGGGAAGGCCGACGTGATCGTCTGCGACGGTTTCACCGGCAACGTGGCGCTGAAGGTGAGCGAGGGGCTGGTCGAGATGGTCAAACAGATGCTTCTGGAATCGCTGCAAGCCACCATCACCCGCAAGATCGGATACGTGCTCTCGCGAGCCGCATTCGCCGACTTCAAGAAGCGCGTCGATTACTCCGAATACGGCGGCGCGCTACTGCTGGGCGTCCGCGGCGTGTGCGTCATTTGCCACGGCGGTTCCAACGCCAACGCTATCAAGAACGCGATCCGCGTGGCCGCCGAGTTCGCCGATCACGGGATCAACCAGCGCATCGAGGCCGAGCTGCGGCGCTGGTCGCCGGAACTCAAAGTGGCCGTCAAAGCCGACTGAAGTGAACCCGCGCGGTTCCATTCTGGGCTTGCCGATTCTGCTGGCGGTTGCGCTGTCGCAACCCGCGCCGGCGCAGAAGCTCAATCCCGTCCAGTGGAGCCTCGCGGCCGAGCCTGCGCAGGTCGCCCCGGGATCGCGTGTCCTGGCGCGGCTGACCGCCCGGATGGAGCCGGGCTGGCACCTCTACTCGCTGGCCGCCCCTAAGCCGATCATTGCCACCAGCATCAGCCTGGCCGGCAGCCCGGCGATTGAATCCGTCAAGATCTTTCAGCCCAGGCCGCACACCTCCTTCGATCAGAACTTCGGATTCAATGTGGCGACCTACGAGGGCGAAGCGGTCTTCCTGCTCGAGGTTCAGCTCGCCGGCAGCGCGCCGCCTGGTCCCCTGGAGCTCACGGCCAGCGCCCGTTTCCAGACCTGCAACAACAAGATGTGCCTCCCGCCCCGCCGCGTCACGGCCACCGCTCTTCTCACCATTGATGCCCGAGCAGAGAAGAAGGAGGCTGGCCTCCTGACGGAGGGCTATACCCTGTTCGATCCGTCCGCGCCCGCGCCGGCTGTTCCGGCCCCGCCCGCCGCGCCGTCCTCGCAAGGTCTGGTCGTGTTCATGCTCTTCGCGTTTGGCATCGGCCTGGCGGCGCTGTTCACCCCCTGCGTCTTCCCTATGATCCCGATTACGGTCTCGTACTTCCTGAACAAGCCGGCCGCTTCGCGCGGGAAGAGCGTCGGCGAAGCGGCGCTGTTCTCGCTCGGGATCATCGTGCTGTTCTCGCTGCTGGGCCTGGCGGCGACGGCCATTCTGGGGCCGTTCGGCGTGGTGCAACTGGGCTCGAACGTCTGGGTGAACGCGTTCATCGCGCTGGTGTTTCTGGCGTTCGCGCTGAGCCTGCTGGGCGCCTTCGAGATCTCGCTTCCCTCGGGCCTCCTGACGCGTCTGGACCGCGCCTCAAAGGGCGGCGGCATCGCCGGAACGCTGCTCATGGGACTCACGTTCTCCCTCACCTCGTTTGCCTGCGTCGGACCGTTCGTGGGGACGCTGCTGGCCGCCTCGGTCCAGGATGGTGGCGTGCGGCCGCTCGCCGGCATGGTCTCGTTCGCCACCGGCCTCGCCACACCGTTCTTCTTCCTCGCCCTGTTCCCCTCCTACCTGAAACGCATGCCCAAGAGCGGCGGCTGGCTGGAGCGGGTGAAGGTCGTCATGGGCTTTCTGATTCTGGCGGCGATGTTTAAGTACCTGAGCGCCGTGGATCAGGTGATGCAGTGGAACCTGCTCACGCGCGAGCGGTTTCTGGCTGCCTGGATCGTGCTGTTCGCCTTCCCCGGATTGTATCTTCTGGGATTCCTGCGTCTGCGCGGCGTCAAGCCCGACGAGCCCGTGGGTCTCGGACGGCTGCTGGCGGGTGCGGCGCTGCTGGTGTTCGCCCTCAGCCTCGCGCCGGGGATGTTCGGAGCGCGGCTCGGGGAGCTCGACGCTTACGTGCCCGCGGTCGCCACCGACGGCTCCCTGTGGATGAAGAACCAGTACCGCGAAGCTCTGGCGGAGGCCCGCCGCCAGAACAAGCGGGTATTCGTCGCCTTCACCGGCTACGCCTGTACCAACTGCCACTGGATGAAGGCCAACATGTTCACGCGCCCGGAGATCGCGGCGGCGATGAAAGACTTCGTCCTGCTGGAACTCTACACCGACGGCACCGATGACGCCTCCGAGGCAAACCAGAAGCTGGAGGAGTCCAACTTCTCGACGGTTGCGATTCCCTACTACGCGATCGTGAACCCGGATGAGAAGGCGGTCGCCACCTTCCCCGGCCTCACGCGCGACGCCGGCGAGTTCCTCCGCTTCCTGCGCAGCGGCGCCGCCAGTTGAGCGGCTTCCGTATACTTAAGTGGTGTCTCGCTTCCAACGCCTGATTTCGCTCCTCCTCCTGCTCGTCGCCGCGGCGACTGCGCAGGAAACCCTCCGCTCGCTCTCGCTGCTCCACGTGGGCGACCTGCACGCCGGCCTGCTGCCGGACTTGCAGGACCGCGGCGGCTTTGCCCGCCTGGCCACCGCTATTCGCCGCGAACAACAGGGCTGCACCTCGTGCCTGCTGGTGAATGCCGGCGACCTGGTGCAGGGCACCCCGGTTTCGACGCTCTTTCGCGGCCTCCCGGTGTACGAGATTGCGGGTCTGTTCCACTTCCAGGTCTCCACGCTCGGCAACCACGACTTCGACTACGGATGGGAAACGACTTCCCGGTTTCTCAAGGCCGGCGTTTCTCCGATCGTCTCCGCCAACGTCGTGGATGGCGGCGGCCGCTTGTTCACGCGCCACGCATACGTCATCCGAAAGGTGAACGGCATGCGCGTGGCCGTGATCGGCGCCCTCATGGGCCACCTGGAGAACTACGAAGCGCCCGCCAAGCTCGGGCCCTGGCACTCGCTGCCGCCCATCGAAACCCTGCACAAGCTCGCGGCGGATCTCGCGGGCCGCGCCGATGTCATCGTGTTGCTGGGCCACCTGGAAGCCGCCGAGCAGGCCGCCGTGCTGCACGAGGTTCCCGAAATTGCCGTCGTCATCGGCGCTCACGTTCACACGGGTCTGAAAGAGGCCCAGGAGTTCGAGCACCGGCTGTGGGTGCGGGCGGAGTGCTGCGGGCGGGAGCTCGGCCGGCTTGATCTCAAGGTGGACGTGCCCGCGAAAAAACTGGCCTCCTGGACTTGGAAGCGTATCCCGATTGACGCGACCATTCCCCCGGCCAGCGACATGGCCGCCCGCGTGGCCAAGTGGGAGAAGCGCGTCTCGAAGGTTGTGGACGTGCCTATCGGCGAGTCCCGGCGCGAGCTCGCGAAGGTGGACTTGCAGCGCCTGGTCGAGCGCGCCATGGCCGAGGAGATGGGCACCGATTTCGCCCTGGTCAACCTCAGCGGCCTCCGCGACAAGCTGCCGCAAGGCCGCCTGCTCGCGCGCCACGTCTGGAATGTCATGCCCTTCGACAACAAGGTGGTCGCCGGGAAGTTCAAGGGCTCCGCACTGCCGCCGGTGGTCGCCAAGGCCCACCCGGTCGAGCCGGACCGCGAATACACCCTGGCAACCATCGATTTCCTCGTCGAGACCGGCGCCCTCGGCACCCGCGGCCTCACGTTCCCGCAAACCGGCCCGCTCCTGCGCGACCTCCTCATCGACTGGATCAAGAAGAAGCAGGTGATCGAGTAGCCGCGCACTCACCCGCCGCTGAGCAGTGGTACAATCGCGGGGACCAAGGAGGAGGACTCGTGAAAGCTCTACAAAGAACCCTCGCGATCATTGCGTTTCTGGTCCTCGCGGCCCAGACGGTCCGACATGCCTATTTGCTCTGGCTTGAGCCGAGAGCGTCAGTCCTCGACCAGTATGACCAGCCTCTGAAAGACAAGATTGCAGGCGCCGCGTCGGTCGACGAACTGCTTCGCCGCTATGACCTCGCGCGCAAGGAAGTCGAGCAGGCGAAGAAAGAGCAGCCGAGAACCGCGGAGCAGTACGGCGTGTTCGAGTCAGAACCCTACAGGTCGGAACACCAGCTCCGCGAGGCGATCACCAATTGGGAGGCCGGGTCGAAGGAGATCCACGCCCTCCGGTTCTATTGGCTCACCGGCCTGGTATTCCTCATCCTGGGGGTGCTCATCTACAGGAAACTGAACCGTTGGTTCGGCGTAACGCTCCTGATCGTCGCGTTCTCCGAACTCATCTATTGGACGAGCCCGACCTTCTTGGGACCCGCTACGCGCGAATTCGACAGGTTGCTGGCAAACAAGTTCGTCTTCTCGGCCGTCTCGCTGGTTCTGTTGATCGCAGTCATCTGGTTCCAGCGCATCTTCGCCGATGAAGACCGGCGCTCCGTATGATTGAGATCATCCTAGCGCTCCTCGAGATCGTAGTCGAGGCGATCGTCTTCGAAGAAGCCATCGAAGTGAGTTGGGCGTGGAAGCCTATCGCTCATGCGTTTCGACGCAGCCGCTTGGCGAACCCCGTGCTCGCGGGTATCGGCATCCTCGTGCTCGGCGCCGCTGCCGGCTTTCTTACGGCGTGGCTGTTGCCGCATCGGCTGCTCCCGATGACGTCTTCACTGCGCGGCATCAGCCTTCTGGTGGCTCCCCTCTGTACCGGTTGGATCATGCACTTGTTCGGACGTTGGCGGCGCCAGCGGGGCGGCGATCCAAGCCTGCTGGCAACGTTCTGGGGTGGCGCGCTCTTCGCTTTTGCGATGGCTACGGTGCGTTGGGTCCTTGTTGGTCGTGCGTAGGCTCCGCCTGCCGCCTTAGCAGCTTTGCGGTGAGCGATTTTGTGCGCGGTGAGAACTGCCGGGCGGCGGCCACGAGATACGGCCGGAACTCGCGCTTCCAGTAACCCAGGTAGCCGGCCTTGCGGATTTCCTTCAGAGCGCGGGCGTAGTGGTCCAGCAACGCCGAGGCGAACACCTGCCCGGTGCGCCGCGCCGCCGGCCGCGCGCAGCGGGAGAGCCAGCGCAGATTCGCCGGAACCCGGCCGATGGCCGCAACCGCCAGAATTGACGAGAGCACGAAGACCGAACGGTTCTGCGCCGCCGCCTCGTCCTTCAGCGCCTCCCAGTGGCGCCGCACAAGATTCGCGGACGGCAGCTTCCGCGGCGGGATCTTGCGTGCCTCGGCGCGCACCGCCGCCCACTCTCGCCGCAGGGAAGCGACGTCGAGCGGAGGCGTGTTGAACGCTTCGGCAACGCGGCCGGCGCTCCGCTCCAGGCCATCCAGGATCTGATCGACGCTCTCGAACTTCGCATCCGGATCGAGCAATCCCTCCTGCTTCAGCGCCTCGGAGATCTCGGAGATCAGACCGCGGCCCGCCCCGCAGATATCCGCCAGCGCCGCCATCACCCAAACCGGCGAAGCATGAAACGCCAGGATTCCCGCCAACTCGACTCCGTGCCCCGCCGTGCGCCGCATCAGGAAATCGCTCGCGAGTTCGCCCTCCGGAGGGTAAACCCCCTCCACCTGCCCAACCTCCTCGATCATGAAGCGCAAACCGACCCCGACCAGGTTCCGGTAGAGGCTGGTCCGGCGCACCCGCGGCGGCAGCACCACGTTCCCGACCTCGCGGAGCAAGCCGCCTGCCAGCGCGGATGCCGAGCGCACCACCCGCTCGGGCAAGGAGAGCACGTAATCCCGGATGCCTGCGCGCCGCACAGGATCATCGTACAGCAATGGAACATGCCCGCCCACCCCGGTTTCCAATCGCACAGTGTGAGAATTCCCGTTCCAGCCCGGCACCAAATTCGCAGGGGGGTTCTCGCCGCGGCCCCGCGGCGAGCGCTGGGCTCCGCACTCATCGCAACTTGAACAGGTGATCTATGCTCCAGGATGTCCGTTACGGTCTCCGCATGATGGTCCGCAACCCCGGCCTTACCGTGGTCGCGGCGCTTGCGCTGGCCCTTGGGATCGGCGCCAACACCGCGATCTTCAGCGTCGTCAACGCGGTACTGCTCCGCCCGTTGCCCTTCCGTGACCCCGACCGGCTGGTTTGGATCTGGCAGTCCAACCCGGCGCGCAACATCCCGCTCGCGTTCATGAACTACGCCACGTATGCCGACTGGCAGCGCGAAAGCCGGTCCTTCGAACTCGCCTCGGCCTACCAGCCGGGTTGGGCGAATCTGACCACGCGCGGCGAGCCGGAGCGCCTGAATACAGTGCGCGTGAATTCGACGTTCCTCGCCATGCTCGGGGTACGCCCGCTCATCGGCCGCGACTTCCTGGCGGAAGAGGATCAGCCGGGCGCCGGGCGCGTCGCGATCCTGGACTACCAGCTTTTCCAGCGCCGCTTCGGCGGCGACCGCAACCTGGTCGGCGGCCAGATCCAGCTCGACGCCCAGAGCTACACCGTGATTGGCGTCCTGCCGCCCGGATTCGAGTTTGGCAGCCGGGAAACCGACGTCTACCTTCCGCTCGCGCGCAGCACCGCGCGCGGTGGCGACCTTGTGTCGGTCGGCGCCTACGGACGCCTCAGGCCGGGCGCTTCGATTGAGCGCGCGGAGGCCGAAATCGACGCCGTGTATCGTCGGCTCGAACAGCAGTTCCCGAACACGAAAGGCTGGACCGCCCGAATCTGGAGAGTGCGCGACTTTCTGGTGCGCGACGTTCGGCTGAGCCTGCTCGTACTGCTCGCCGCGGTGGCCCTGGTGCTACTGATCGCCTGCGCCAACATCGCCAACCTCCTGCTGGCCCGGGCCGGGGAACGTCAGAAGGAGATCGCCATGCGCACGGCGCTCGGCGCCGGCCGCGCGCGCATCCTGCGGCAATTGCTGACGGAAAGCCTGCTGCTCGGGCTCGTCGGGGGCGCCCTCGGGCTGCTGCTGGCCTGGTGGGGCGTGAGGCTGCTGCCGCTAGTCGCCCCCGAGCGCTATCCTTTCCTGAAGCAGACCGCCATCGACCTGCGCGTGCTCTGCTTCACCGGGCTGGCCTCGCTCGCCACGGGGCTGATGTTCGGGCTGGCGCCGGCGCTGGCCGCCTCGCGCGCCCCGGTGTTCGAGACGCTCAAAGAGGGCGGCAGGGGCTCGGGAGAAAGCCGCGGCCGAAACCGCTTCCGCGGCGCGCTGGTGGTGGCCGAGGTGGCGCTCGCGCTGCTCCTCATGGTCGGGGCGTCGCTGCTGATGCGCAGCCTGGTCCGCTTGCAGGACGCCAGGCCGGGCTTCAACTCCAACGGGCTGTTGACCGCGTCGATCTCGCTGCCGCCGTCAAAATACCCTGAGAGCGCGCAGCGGGTGGCCTTCTTTCGCCGGTTGCTCGACCGTGTTGAGGCCCTGCCCGGGGTCGAGGTCGCCAGCATCACCAACCTGCTCCCGTTGAGCGGCATGAACGTCGGCATGGGAGTTCTGATCGAGGGCCAGCCGCCGCCGCGGCCCGGCGAGATTCCGATTGTGTTTGCTCGCGTCGTCGACCGGAGGTACTTCCAGGCGATGCAGGTCCCATTGAAGCGCGGCCACCTGTTCACCGAGCAAGATGCCGGTGCGCCCAGGGTCGCCGTCGTCAACGAAACCATGGCGCGCCGCTTCTGGCCCGGCCAGGACGCCGTCGGCAAGCGGTTCGGAAACGGCCGGGACTGGATCACTGTGGTCGGGGTGGTGGGGGACGTGAAACACATGTCGCTGGCGCAGGCGCCGGACGCGGAGTACTTCGAGCCTTATCCGCAGAGTCCGCGTTCCGAGATGGTGCTCGCCGTGCGCACGACCTCCGACCCGATGCGGCTCGCGCCAGCGCTCCGCGGCGCCGTGCTCGAACTGGACCGGGACCAGCCGGTTTCACGGGTGGCGGCCATGTCCCAGCGCCTCTCCGATTCGATCGCCCCGCAGCGCTTCGCCACGTTGCTGCTCGGCATCTTCGCGCTGGTGGCGCTGGCGCTGGCGGCGGTCGGCATCTACGGAGTGATCTCCTTCTCGGTGACGCGCCGGACGCACGAAATCGGGGTCCGCTTGGCACTGGGCGCGCACCGCAATGACGTGCTGCGCATGGTGGTGCTCCAGGCGGTCACCCTCGCGCTCGTCGGCGTGGCGATCGGCGTGGCCGGCGGCCTGGCCCTCACGCGCGTCCTCGGCACTCTGCTCTACGGCGTGAGCGCCACCGATCCGGCCATCTTCGCCGCCGTCTCCCTGTTGCTCACCCTTGTCGCCGCCCTGGCGAGCTGGCTCCCCGCCCGCCGCGCCGCCCGCGTCGACCCCATCGTGGCTCTGCGAGTAGGCTAAGGCTCTGCCTTGTCCTGGTTGCATCCGGTACACAGCCGGGACAAGGCAGAGCCTTATCCTACCCGAGGAGCACTTCTTGCCTGATGTCCTCTGCGGAAAACCGGGCCTGGCGCGGACGGCGTCACAAGAGGTCGTCGTTTTCCCATCATTTGAGCTATCCTACTATCGGTTCGGTATGTCCATCGTGCGCCCGGCTCCGCTGCTGCTGTTTGTCGCGGCATGTGCCGTGGCCGCGCTGCAGTTCTCGAATGGACACTTCGGCCCCGGTTTCGAGCCGGTGGCCATAGCGCGCAACCTGGTGGAGGGCCACGGCTACGCCAACCCTTTCACCATCTATCCGACCGGCCCTACCGCCCACACGCCGCCGCTGTTCCCGGTTTTCCTGGCTGTCCTTCTCCGCATCTTCGGCTACTCCGCCAACTTCGCCCTGGCGGCCTGTATCAGTTGTGCCCTGGTGTACGCACTTGGCGTCGCCCTGCTGCCGGCGCTGGCGGAGTTGTTCTTCGGCGATCGGTGGCCCGGAATCTGGGCCGCGGCGTTGATGATCGTGCTGCCCGTTTTCGAATTCATGCCGCAGTATGAAACCGCCTATGCCGCTACCGCCTGCATGCTTTTTTACCTGGCGGCCGACCGCTTGGCGCGCGGCGGCGGAGCAACGCGGGGGCTGGCTATGGGCGTGTTCGCGGGGCTCATCGCCTTGCTGCACACCGCTTCGACTTTCATCCTCGCGCCCTGGGTCGTCTGGCTGATGTGGCGATACCGCCCCGCACGCCGTCCGGCGTTTGGTCTCGCCATGGTGCTCGGCGTGCTACTCACGCTGGCGCCCTGGACCTGTCGCAACTACCGCGAATTCCACGCGCTATTCTTCGTTCGCGACAATCTGGGCACGGAGATGTATGTTTCCAACAATGGTCTGGTGGGCCCCAGCGTTAAGACCGGCAACCCGTACCACCCTAGCGTGAATTTGGCCGAGGCTGTGGCGATGAAGCAGGCCAGCGAATTCCAGTACAACCGCCAGCGCATGGCTCTGGCGATCAACTGGATTCGCCAGCACCGCGGCCAGTTCCTGGCTCTTACCGCCGGCCGGGCCTGGATCTTCTGGTTCACTGCGTCGCAGACTGCGCCTGCCCGCGCATGGTCGGTGGCGTTCGTCACCGTGGCCGGGATGCTGGGCTTCGCGGTGATGGCGGTGCGCCGCGAGGCGGTAGTGGCGCCCATTCTGGCGGTGCTGGTGCTGTATCCGCTGGTGTTCTATATCGTGCAGCAAGACCACCGTTTCCGCGAGCCGCTGCTCTGGTTTTCGCTGCTGGGCGTGGGATATCTGCTCTGCGCGCTCGCCGCCGGAAAGTCCCGTACCGCGTAAGAGAATCGCGGCCGCGCTCGCCAGCGCCCCGGACTCCTCACCGGCCTGCGGTACTCCACCGCGCGCACGGTATGGCTGGCTGCCAGCGTTGCGGCCCTGATCTTCTTCGCCGGGACAAGGCGGAGCCTTATCGTACTGGAACCAGGCGCCGGCTACTTCAGCGCTTCCAGCTTCTCCGCCACCTGCGGGAGCACCGCCGCCAGCACGTCCTCGATCCGGTCGACGGGGAGGAATTCCATCTCCTTGCGCACCTGCTCGGGCAGGTCGCGCAGGTCCTTCTCATTCTCCCGCGGCAGGATCACGCACCGGATTCCCGCGCGCCGCGCCGCCAGCACTTTCTCCTTCAGCCCGCCGATCGGCAGCACCAGCCCGGTCAGCGTGATTTCCCCGGTCATCGCCGTGTCGCTGCGCGCCGCCGCCCCCATGTACAGCGAGGCCAGCGCGGTCGCCATGGTGACTCCGGCCGACGGGCCGTCCTTCGGAATCGCGCCCGCGGGCACGTGGATGTGGATGCCGTCGTCCTTGAACGCATCCGGCGCGATCCCCATCTGCTTGGCGTGCGACCAGAGGTAGCTCTGCGCCGCCTTCGCCGATTCCTGCATCACCTCGCCGATCTGCCCAGTAATGGTCAGCCCTTTGCCGCCGGGCAATCGCGTCGCCTCGATATAGAGGACCTCGCCCCCGGTCTCCGTCCAGGCCAGCCCCGTGGCTACCCCGGGCGGCTGCTCCTTCCGCAGTTCCTCCTGCGCAAACATCGGCGGCCCGAGCATCTCGATCAAATCGTCCGGCGCCACCGCCACCGGTTCGGTGTTCCCTTCCGCGTGCCGCAGCGCCACCTTGCGCGCCAACCGCCCGATGTTGCGCTCCAATTGCCTCAACCCCGCCTCCCGCGTGTACCGCGAGATGATCCGCTTGAGCGTCCCATCCGGCAGCCTGCACTGCTCGTCGTTCAAGCCCGCCTGCTTGAGCTGCCGCGGAATCAGGTAGCGTTTCGCGATCTCGATCTTCTCTTCCTCGCTGTAGCCCGCTAGCCGCAGCATCTCCATCCGGTCCAGCAGCGGCCGCGGGACCGTGTCCAGCGCGTTGGCCGTGGTGATAAAGAACACCTTCGAGAGGTCGAACGGCAGGTCCAGGTAGTTATCGCGAAAGCTCTTGTTCTGTTCGGGGTCCAGGATCTCCAGCAGCGCCGCCGCCGGGTCGCCGCGGAAGTCGCGCCCCAGCTTGTCCACTTCGTCCAGCATCAGCACCGGGTTCTTCGATCCCGCGCGCCGGATCGCTTGCATGATGCGGCCCGGTAGTGCGCCGATGTAGGTGCGCCGGTGCCCGCGCAGTTCCGCCTCGTCGTGCAGCCCGCCCAGGCTCATGCGCTCGAATTTCCGCCCCAACGCCCGCGCGATCGACTGGCCCAGCGACGTCTTGCCCACCCCGGGCGGCCCGAAGAAGCACAGAATCGGCGCTTTCGCCTCCGGGTTCAGCTTCAGCACCCCCAGGTGCTCCAGGATGCGCTCCTTCACTTCCTTCAGGTCGAAGTGGTCCTCATCCAGAATCCGCCGCGCCCGCCCCACCTCGAGCTGGTCCTCGGTGAAAACGCTCCACGGCAGCTCGACCACATAGTCCAGGTAGGTCCGGATCACCTGGTAATCCGGCGCGCCCGGCGGCAGCCGTTCCAGCCGCCCCAGCTCCCGCTGCGCCTCCCGGAACACCTCGTCCGGCAGCTCCAGCTTCTCGATCCGCTCTCGCAGCAGCTCCACTTCGGCCTGCTGCGGGTCTTTCTCCCCCAGTTCCTGCTGGATCGCGCGCAACTGCTGTCGCAGCAGGTACTCCCGCTGCTGCTTGCTCATCTCGGTCTGCGCTTCGCTGGCGATCTTGTTGCGCAGCTCCAGCACCTGCACCTCGTTGGTCAGGTAGGCGTGCATCAAGCGCAGCGCGTCGCCCCGGCTTTCGGCCTCCAGCAGCGCTTGCTCCCTGGTCAGCTCCAGGCTCATCATCGACGCCAGCAGGTACACCAACCGCAGCGGTTCATCGGCCGACGCCAGCAGGTGGCTCACTTCCGCCGGGATGTTCGGCTGCGCCAGTTGGATCGCCCGCCCCGCCAGTTCGGTCACCGCCCGGTGCAGCGCCTCGACCTCCGGCGTCCGCTCGTCCGGCAGCGGATACGGCCGCACCCGCGCCTTCAGATACGGCTCCGTCTGCTCGAGCTTTAGCACCACCACCCGCTCCACCCCGAGCACGATCAGCTCCATCTGGCTTTCGCTCGACCGCGCCATCTTCTTGATCACGGCTTTGGTCGCGATGGTGTACAGGTCCTCGAACTGCGGCTCGTCTTTGGAGGGCTCGCGCTGCGCCACGATCACGATCTCTTTCCCCTCCGTGGCCAGCGCCGCCTCGGCCGCCGCCAGCGACGCCGCCCGGCCCACCGCCAGGGGCATCAGCAGGTGCGGAAACAGCACGCTATTCTTCAGCGGCAGGATCGGCAGCTCTTGAACTTCATTCGAGTCGCTCACTCATCCCTCCGTCACACGGATGATCAGGATTCCATCGCGGCCCTCGAGCGTTACGGCCGGGTTGGCGAACTCGCACGGCAGCTCCACCGTACGCTCGAACCGGTTGTAGGCGATCTCCATCGCGTAGCAGGCGTCCGCTTCCTCGGCCACATAGTCGCGCCGGACCCCGCTCACCGTGATCCGGCCGCCCTGCACCTCGACGTTGACGTCCTCCATCGGGACTCCCGCCAGGTCGAATTTCAACAGCCAGCCGTTCCGCATCCGGTAGATATCCAGCGACGGACGCCAGTGTGTTATTTCCTGCGTCTGGAACGCGGGGAACAGGAACGCCGGCAACTGTCTGGGCTTGTCCTTCACCTACCTCGATTCTATCCCGGTCCGGCATGCGCGATTTAGGCTCAAATCGATCGATTCCGGGTCGATGAGTACTTTGTGCTCTTAGCGACCTTCCTCTGCCTACAGCTCCTGGACTTCTTGACCACCCTGGTGGGGCTCAATTTAGGGGCCGGTGAGGCCTGCCCTCTGATCCGGTTTGTCGCGGCGGCAGGTCTCGGCCCGACCTTCGGTGTCGTCGCCTCCAAACTCGTCGCGCTGGCGCTCGGAGGCGTCTGCATCGGTCTCCACCGCCCCCACGTAATCCGCTGGATCAATTACTGGTACGCCGGCCTGGCCGCCTGGAACATCGTGATCATCGTCCGGCTGACGGCCTGAGCCCGCCAACTCCTGCCGCGATGCTACATTCGTACCTGGGGCCTCCCCCATAAGCGTTAATTGGTGGCGCACGCACTCGTGCGTGCCGCGTCGAGACTCCTCTCGATGCCACGAAGAACGTCGAAAACGGGGCTAAGTTAACGCTTATGGGGCCTCCCCGAGAGGTGCATTGGGTATCCCATGCTAGCGGCACTCCTGCTCGCTGCGGCGCTGGACCCGGCAGCCGCCGTCTCCACCGACGTGATCGCCGAGCCACCCGCCGGAAAGCTCTACCACGGCGTCTTCCCCGGCGGCCGCGACGGCATGGGCGGCGACATCGCCCCACCGGATGTTCTGGGCTATCGGCGGCTCGTCGGCAAGCGCCCCACCTGGGTCTACTTCTGCAACAACTGGTACCAGGGCCGCGACTTCCCCATGGCCACCGCCACCTGGATCCGCGCCAATGGCAGCATCCCTTACATCCGCCTCATGCTGCTCCACGTTCCGATCCAGAGCCCCGACCCCGTCTTCACTCTCGAGAACATCCTCCGCGGCCGCTTTGACGGGGACTTCCGCCGCTGGATGCGCGATGCCAGGCGTTTCGGAACCCCGCTGCTGGCCGAATACGGCGTCGAAGTGAACGGTTTCTGGTTCCCCTGGAACGGGCTGTGGAACAAAGAGGGCGGCTCCTACTCCGACTCGGTCGCCCGCTTCCGCGCCGCCTACCGCCACATCATCGGAATCGCCCGGGAGGAAGGGGCGCACAACATCCGTTGGGTATTCCACGTCGACCCCTGGGACGAGCCCGTGGTCGATTGGAACCGCCTCGAAAACTACTATCCCGGCGATGAATGGATCGACTGGTTCGGCGTCAGTGTCTATGGCCGCCAGATCCCCAAGGACAGACAGGCGGTCTCGTTCCGCTGGCAGATGGATTGGGTGTACGATCGCCTGCGCAAGCTCGCCGACAAGCCCATCGTCGTCTCCGAGTTCGGCAACATCAAGGATCCCCTCCAGGTCTCCTGGGCCATCGACGCTCTCTCGGACATCACCGGCGGCCGCTGGCCGAAGCTCATCGGCTTCTCCTGGTGGAACGCCGCGTTCTTCAACGACCCCGACCCCGCCCGGCGATCGGACATGCGACTCCAGGGCAGCCCCGGTCTCGCCGCCGTCTTCCGGAAATACGTGGGGCGGAACGCCGCCGTCCTGAGCGCGCCGCTGCTCGCTCCCCTCCGCGAGCGGTAATGCGTCCTCAGAACACCAGGACCTTGTCAGCCTCTTCCGTCCACCGCGTAAGTTCATCCAGCGTGCTGCGGTACGTGCAATCGATCAGAGCCCCGGTCTCAATGCCCCGCGCTTCCATGCAGGTCCGGCAGACCCCCACCGGCCGCCCGCCGGCCGCGAATCGCCGTAGCATCCATTCGATGTCGTGCTTGCCGTCAGGAACCGTCTCGCCGCCCACCGCCGAGCGTACCGCCTCGCCGATCAGGAATACCCGCACCATGTTGTGGTCGTTGCTCGCAAGAGCCGTCGCCAGCCGCAGCCCGTTGTAGTCCCGCTCCGATTCGTACGGGTGGTCGTTGAGGACAATCAGATAGGTCATTCCAGCCCATGGTAACCCGCGCCCCGGGACCGGGCTGGGCGAGTCCGAAGTCGCGATCGCTGCGCGAGCCGCTCTCCGCGTCGGGCACTAGGCCAGTTTCCAAACAGCCGACTCTACAGTCAGGTGGATTCCTCCCGAGCGGCCGACGACCCAACCGGAATGCCGCAGACGCGGAGTTCCAGCTCGCCCAGGCATGCTGTGCCGCCAGTTTTCGGTAACGCCACTTTGCGGGCCGAACCCCAGTCTGAGGTGGGTTACATCGCGGTAACGGCCCGAAACCCAATTCTCATCCAGACCCATGCTCCCGCCAGTTCGGGCCGTACAGCACAAAGCGACGCGACCGTTCAAGGTCTCTCTTGCCTCGTCAGTCGATCCAAGCTAATCACATGCGAGGCGTCCACCTCTCAACGTTGACAACAGCGTACTTGCCGCTCGTACAGTCGTACCGCCATTGGACATCCCAGCCTCCAGCGACGCCCAAGACTAACTTCCTGCCCCGAACGCTGACGCGGTAATCCCAGCACCTGACAATGAGGAGATTGCCTCTATTCTTCATCGGCGCGATTGCGATTGCCGGAAACTCGGCTTTGGATCGCGTGTACCGCTGTTTCAGGGCCGCATAGTCCAGATACTCAATCCGGAACACGCCTACCGACGCCGGTAAACCATGAGTGATCTCCATGTCATCCCGAACGATGACGGTGCTGTAGTCGGTTGACGTCCCCGGGGTCCTAAGATGCTCAGCCCTGGCCTGAAGGCAGGCACCCATGGAGAGGTAATAGAGATCGGTTGCCGCGTCCGGCGCTGTCTGCGCCGGCAGACCGACGGCACTGCTCACAATCATCGTCAGCACCGCCGCCACAGTCGTCCCCGTACTCATCTTGGACTTAGGATAGGTCATTCCGTTTCCGGTTGCGAGGCGCAGGTGCATTTGGGGCCGGCAAACGGCATTTCATCGAACGTGGCACAGCCTCCCGCCCGTTCGGCGGCGATGGCCGCGGTTGTGGAAGGAAACCCCACTTTCGTTCACTATTGCTGTGTGGCGCAGCCCTGCCCGATCAAGTGGCTCGCCCCCCCGTTGGCCACTTTCCGCGATGTTGACGGGCTTTCCTTCGTCCCCCAAAATGATGTAGTCTCGCTCCGATTCGTACGGGTGGCCGTTGAGGACAATCAGGTAGGTCATTCCAGCCCATGGTAACCCCCGCCTCAGAACCTGTGCGGGTGGGGCAGAAGATCGTCTTTTGTCGTCTGCCTGCCTCGCAGGCCACGGAAAACGATGGCCTACGCCACCCAGGTAGTCGATTCCGGACGGAGCGAATACCCGGTGCTCCGGCTTCAGTAAATGACCTTCAGCGAGAACTGAATCTGCCGCGACGAGCCCGCCGTTCGGCTGATCTGCCCGAATCCGGGGCCCAGCACAATATTCGACGGCAGGCCGAAATTCACCACGTTGAACACGTTGAAGAACTCGGCGCGGAATTGCAGCGTCGCCAATTCACCACTCGCCCGCCTTCCGAACGGCGTGTCTTTGATCAGCGCCATGTCGAAGTTCCGAAACGCAGGGCCGCGGAACGTGTTCCTGCCCAGCGTGCCGAAATGGCCGTGGTTCGGGCCCGTCCCGCCCGGCACGTTCATGGGAATGGAAAACAGTGAAGCGTTCTTGTCTCCAAGTCCAAAGTAGTCCTCACGCACGGCACGGCTGGTGGAGAGAACGGGGACGCCGGCCTGGTCGGGCCGGTCCGCGCCGCCCGATCCGGCGCCGGTCTGCTGCACACCCGAATATACGGTGAAGGGCGAGCCACTCAGGAACGTCCCGATGCCCAGCAGTTGCCATCCGGCGGTCAGGGGCTTGCCCAGTCGCGACAGGAAAGGCACGCGGTCCGCGTGGAGATCCTGAAACAGGTTGAAGGTAAACGCGTGCGTGATGTCAAACGTTGACGGACCCCTGTCCGCGCGGGTGTCGAACGGGTTTTGCGGGCCGGTCTGCGAAACGGCGCCCGAGGATCCCGAAACGAATCCGCCGATCACCGCGCTGGTGTCATCAATCGACTTGGAGAAGGTATAACTCGCCTGAAACCCCAGTCCCGAGGCGGTCAGGTCCCTCTGCACCGAGGTCTGCACCGCATGATAAGTCGAGTGGGACCTGTTGGTCATCAGCGTGACCGTGCCATAGCCTCCGATGACCCGCCCGGACCCGTCGAACCGCGTGTAGGGGGCGAACTCCGGGTCTGCACCCGTGTAAGCGTTCGGAAGATCCATGGCCGGCAGTTTGATCCCCGCCGTACCCACGTACGCGGCATTGAGCGTCGCGCTTCCGATCTTCTGCTCGATGCCGGCGGTCCACGTGCCCATGGTTCCGCCTTGGAAATTGCCAGCGATGCCGGCGACAGCCAGGGGCGTGATCCGGTGATCGGGCGACAGAGCGGCCACGTCCTGTTCGAAGCGCTGTACGTCCATCAGGGTGTTGCCAGGCACCTGCTTGGAGTCCCCGGAAGCGAAGATGGGCGCCCCGCGGGTCGTGTATGCGGTCGGAAGTTGTTGCGGCAAAATCTTCATGCCGAATCGGATGGGCTCTCCCATCCCGGCGGTGAGCCGCGGATATACGACGAACGGGTTGCTGCCGGTGAGCGCATTGTCCTGCCAGAGGTTGATCAGCAGGGTCGTGATTCCCCCGCCCGCGCGCAGCAGGGTCCCCCCGGCCACGCGCCACGCCACCGACACGCGGGGCCCCCATCCGTTCTTGTCCACCTTGAAGCCGGGTTGCGGATTGATGAGCAGTTGAGATCCGGGAAGGCTCCCACTTGCCGGGACGAGCACGGGGCCGGAGGTTCGCTTCTCCGCCTCTCGGATCGGGGATGCGATCTCGTAGCGCAAGCCGTAGTTGAGCAGAAGGCGGGAGGACACTTTCCAACTGTCTTGGATGTAGGCGTTGTACGCGTCGCGGCGGATGGCGGCGCCACCAATGCGGTCGCCCTGGGCGAACAGCAACGGCGCGACCGCCGTGGTGTAGGTGAATGCGCTCGCCGTCAGCAATCCGGTCAGCGCGTCGGGCAGCGGATCGCCGGCCCGAATGCCGTGCGTCCCGCTGGCGGACTGTATGTCGACCGGCGAGTACGCCACTCCGCCGCCGAACTGATACTCGCCGTTGGGGCTCAATCCGAAAAACGTGGTATCGCGGTTGGCCCTCACCTCCCCGCCCGCTTTGACCGTGTGCTTTCCTCGAATCCACGTGAAGTCTTGCCGGACCTGGAACAGGTTGCCATACGCCGCCAGCACCGAGCCGGCGGAGTTGTTGAACGCTTCGTACAGGCCGTCCCCGAACTTCAGCGCGGGGTCCGTGCGATTCGGAGTCGGGAAGGACGGCGTCGTGCGGGTGAAACTCACCGACGATCCCCAACTGAACTTGGGCGAGGGTGTTCGAGTGTAGGTGAGGACGGCGTTGCGCTGGTGGTCGACATAGCGCACGCCGAAACTCGGGTCGATGGCGGTCTGGCTCGGGTTCGTGGTCGGCCCCGTGATGTTGTTCCAGGTGAACCGCGCATACAGCCGCGATGCGTCCGAGATGCTGTGATCGAGGCGCGCCGAGAACTGGTCCGACACCGTGGTCACCTTCGACGAGGTCGCGTACGTGCGCGCCCCATACGGCCCCTGGGGCTCGTTCGGCAGCGGGTACCGCTGGAGCAACTGCGCGATGCGCGGGTCCACCGGCACCATCAGCGTGTCGCCCGGAAAGGCGGTCGTATCCCGGCCCGCACGCTCGGCAACGGTTGGAACGGGGATCACCTGGGTGGTGCCCAGCACCTGCCGGAATCCCTGGTATTGGACGAAGTAGAAGGTCTTGCCGCGGCCATCGTAGACGCGGGGTATGGCGACGGGCCCGCCGTTCGTCAGCCCGAACTCGTTACGCACAAAAGGCGGGATGCGCCCCGGCGATGCAACCGACCGGCGGTCGAAGAAGTTGCGGGCGTCCAGTGCAGCGCTACGAAGGAACTCGAACGCCGAGCCGTGCATCGAGTTCGTCCCCGACCGCGTAACGATGTTGGTGAACCCCGCGGCGCCGCGGCCGATCTCGGCCGGCATCCATCCCGAGCTGGACTGGATCTCCTGAACGGCGTCGACGTTGAAATTCGAAAATGTTGCGCCGCCCATTTCCGGATCCGAGCTGTCGGCGCCGTCCAGGGCAAACACCGCCGCCGTTCCCCGTTGGCCGTTTACCGCGAATTGCTGGGTGAAATTCGCCGCGCCGTTGGTGTCCGTCATCGTGCCCGCCGCCAGTAGGAGCAACTGGCTGAAATCCCGCTTGTTCAGCGGCAGTTCGGAAACGGCCTTGCTCGACAGTTGCTCGCCTCCGGTGCCCTGCGGTGACTTGGTGTCCGGCACCAGCGCGAGCGTGCCCTCTGCCGACCACTCCAGCACGGATGAAGCTTCATCGCCCGGTAGTTGAACCGGGCGAGGCGCGCTAGCCGTCCTGCCTTTGTGCTCGGCGCTGATAGAGTACTTGCCGGGCTCTATTGCTCCAAACGTGAATCGCCCGTCTGGACCTGTGTGCGCCGTCGCGCGACCGATTCCGGATTGCACGCGGACAGTGGCCCCGGCGAGCGCTGCGCCATGGCTGTCTCGCAGGATCGCGGTCCACGGCTTGCCCTCGCGCGGTTCCGTGGCGCTCAGCACGCAAAACGCCACTCCGGCGAACGCCACTGCGCTCCACCGCCTGGGGCACATGGACGTCAGTATATCGCGCCAGGCGCGTCCGGCCCGCCGCCCCACCATGCACCCGGCCAGCGACTGGATCGTACAGCAAGCAGCAAGGTTGGCATCCCCGGTACTTGGCGTCCTCGCAGGACTCGTTCACTTTCTCGGTCCGAACTTCCCCAGCAAACAGTATGTCCTGATCATGCCGGGCGCTCCGCGCTTACCGCGGATACTCCCCCGCGATGTAGTTGCTCAAGTGCTGGATCGTTTCCGCTTGCGCCGAGATGATCGCGTTCACCAGGTCGCCGATCGAGATCATGCCCACCAGTTCCTCTCCATCCACCACCGGCAGATGCCGGATGTGGTGCTCGGTGACGATTCTCATGCACTCCTCGATGGTGTGCTCGCGCGTCACCGTGATCACCGGGCTGGTCATGATCTCCCCGACGCGTAGTTCCCTCGACGACTTCCCCATCAGCGCCACCTTGCGCGCGTAATCGCGCTCTGAGAAGACCCCGGTCAGCTTGCCTTCCGAGATCACCAGCAGCGCCCCCACGTCCTTTTCGGCCAGCAGTTTCAGCGCCTCGTAAACGGTCGCCTCCGGCCGCACCGACCAGATCGCGGAACCCTTGTTTGCCAGGATGGTGTGCACCCGTTCGCCCATGTCAGCTACTGTCCCAGACCCACGCGCCCCGGTCAAGCGTTCCGAGATTCGGGTCTGGTTAGCGAGAACGGCGATCCTGATTTCAGCGATACCCGCACCCCGGCGCCGACCTCGTCGGCATTCGCCAGAATCTCGGCCGCGGACGTCGCACCCTTTACCCGACGCCAGCATCCTCATCACAGGCTCCGCGCCGCTCGCGGTTCGCCGGCCTGCGGCGCTCCCCCGCCGTTTCCTCCGAGCCGGTGTCGAGCCGGTGCGGCGCCACGGCTGTTATCCGCGCACAGACCTAAACAAAACGTAAACAAGGTATTGACTTCCGACTCCAATACGCATAAATTGTATTGAATACCTGGGCTAACCGTCCGAGAAGGTGCTTGGCCCGGGCGTCTTAGGCCCGAATGGAGGGCGGATTGTCGCGCGTTTCTCCCGATTGGGCGAAGTTCGTCTTTTCTTGCCGTGCAAAACTGTTCCGACTCGAATCCTCCGGACTTATGCGACTACACCTGGTGCTCCCGTTCCTTTGCGTAGCCACAATGGTTCACGCCCAACCAACGCCAGCTCCACCCGACCCAACGATTCCGAAGATTGCCGAACCGGTTTGCGCCCAATCATCGCAAGATACGGCCGACCCAACGATTCCGAAGATTACTGACATCAACGAAGCCTGCATCGCGCTCTCCGGAACGCAACTCCACAAGCACAAGTGCGACTCTGGACTCAGCCCTCGTTTTTTCAAAAACAACCAGTTCGACTCCAAAGCTTACGCCGCGCATCGGTCGCGAATCGAGGTGATCGATTACGACGGCCGGGACTCCGCGCGCAACCCGAGAATTGTTGTGCCGAGGAACGTCACCGACCAGGACACCGTATACCTGAGGCTGCGCGGCAGCCCGCTCCAGTACAGCTACCGCGTCAGCTACTCTACGTCCGCGCTGCCCGCTCGGGAGCTGACGGTGGTGGCCGGAGCAGCGCCAGGCGGGACATTGTTTCCAACTGACAGTGCAGCGGCGGCCGCAAATGCAGGAGCGAAGGCCGTGGATGGGGCGAATGCCGCCCAGAAGACTTCCAACGAGGCCGCCAAAGCAACGGCATCCAAGACAAACGCCGGCACAGTGAAGGTAGACGGGGTTGGCCCCGCGGATATCGGCGAAAACGACGTAGGCTTGGCGGACCTTGCCGGCCGGTTGAGCCCCATCACTGCTGCCGGCAGTTTGAGCCCCACCATGGATGCCGCCGGCAAGCCGGTAAGACATCAGTTCGTGGACGACCTGACAACACTGCAAACCGACCTCAAGAACCTGGGGTTTCGAGCCGACACTTTTGCGACGAGCACCATCTTGTCTGGGAAACCGGAGGAGCCCCGGAAGGCGCTAGACGATCTGAGCGGCTCTGCGGCGGCCATCCGGGAAACAATCATCGGCCTCCAAAACCGTCTGTCTCAGATGCTGAATAAGGCGAATCAGACCTTCCCACAGTTCGACGCCGATGCCGGCGCCCTTCGGAAGCGCATTGAGGGGTACCAGGCAGCCCTCCGCGCCTTCGTTCCGAGCGGCGACGAAAACAAGAAAGGAGAGGCAGATTCCGCCAAGAACGCTCTACTCGACTCGCTGGCCGCGCAACTCGACAAGCTGCAAACGATCGAGGACTTGCGCTCCAGGATGAGCGCGCAGTTCCAGCAGCTCCAGCGCGATTTCGACGATATCAAGACTGCTGTGGTTGACCTGCAACTGCGGCTGGCCGGGGTGAAAACCGCACTCGTCGACATGGACGCCTGCATGAGCATCGGACGCTTCCGGGACCAACTCGTGGAAGTCACCATCGCGGCGACGCCGACCGCGCCATTTCGCGGCACGGCGCCGGCGGCGGCGAAGCCGGCCGACTCGGGCGCGGCATCCGGCCAGCCCGCGGGCCAGCCTGCCAGTGCCGGCGGCGCCGACGTGATCGAAAGTAAAGTGAGTTTCGAGGTGTACCAGGCGACCCATGTGCACGTGAAACTGGGCGTGGCGGTCAGTATGCTGGAAGACCCGAAGTTCGAGCTGAAGACCGTCACCGACAACTGTCCACAGGACAAGCAATGCGTGCAACCGCGCCAAACCGAGAAGAACCCGTACCAGATCCGGCCAGTGGCGTTCGTTGGGATCCCGCTTCCAGCCCGATATTTGTTCGCTGAAAGCGACCCGGACGACCCCTACGAAGACGCCGGAAAATACCGGTACGTTCCGTTTCCGTTCTTCGGCATCTCCATCACCAATCCGACCGAGAATTACTACTTCGGCGGTGGAGTCGACATTTCGCGTGGCATCTCGGTCAATTTGGGAATGCACCTGGGCAAGGTGCTCCGTCTCCAGAAGGACTACCCGGCCGGCCAGCGGATCGACCTGCCGACTGGGGTCACCCCAGATATCAATAGCTACACCGAGCATGGGTTCCATCCCGGGTTTTTCTTCTCGCTGGCGATCGATTCGAGGGCGATCACCAAGATCTTCTCGGGCGGGAACAAGAGCAATCCGTGACGTTCGCCGAGTGTCTGGACACGCTGGTGCGGACGCGCGAGAATCTGCGCGCCCAGGAGCTACTGAATGCTGGTCTGAATGCCACGGCGTTCTCTGTGATCCGCACCGGCAGCGAGCTCGGGCCGGAATTGCTGGTTTTCCACGGCACGGCTGAGCAGCTTTTCCCGCAACAGACACTCGACGAGTTGGCAACCGCCGGAATCACGCTTACCGTGTTTGAGCGTGACGCGACAGGCGGTCTCCCAAAGCCCCTGCCGGCGGAAGAACTGGAGTATGCGGAAAAGGTGCTGGCAAGTCCGGTGCCGCCGTTGTGTTGCGGGGGCCGTGTGTATACAGACCCAAACACCCCAGAGGTGGGCACCATTGGATGTTTGGCGAAGCGGAACGGTGTGCTCGGGATGGTGACTTGCCAGCACGTGACGGCTGACAGTGCTGATGGGCGCCTCTTCTGGCCACGCGGGGATCACGTGGTTGCCGGCCCGGGGGCCGAAACCGTCGGCGCCGTTTCCGCGCGCACGCTTTACGGCAACGCCTTCCCAGACCGGCCAGTGACATTGGACGCGGCGTTCGTGCCGCTCGCGATGTCGCGCGCGGAGGTCTCATCGCAGATAAGTGGAGCCGGCCAGCCGCTCCGTGTGGCGGCGCAACCTCTGCCGGATCTCAGCCTGATCGGCCGTTCTGTAACCGCTGTCGGCAGTACAAGCGGGAGACGGCATGGAGCGATACGCGGTGTACTCTATGAGGGCTACCAAGACCACCTGCTGACCGACTACCTGATCGTGAGCGAGAGCGGCCTCCCGCTCTCGACGGGGGGAGATTCGGGGAGCGTGTGGCTGACGGCCGACACGCTTGAGTTGGTGGCGCTGAACCACAGCTCCAAGGTTCTCACGTTGAACCAGGTCAGCAGCGTGGTGGCACTCGCGTCGAATCTGGACGCGGTTTTCCGTCAGCTCGGACTTCAGCTTGTCAACGATATGTAGGAGTACGCACATGCGAATTCTGCCGGTCTTTGCGATCGCTTCAATGGCCCCACTGGCGTGGGCGGCTTCGGAAGGCGACTTCCGCCTGGAAGCGCGCACTCCGTTCGCGCGGCCCGGCCAGATCGCCGAAGTGTCCTTCGACCCTTCCTTGCGCCTGGCCGTGGCGGACATGCTCGTGTTTGCAGGTGGCCAGCCCGTGGCGATCGATTCATCGGGGACGGACTTCGTGCGGTTCCGGGTTCCGCGCATCCCCGCGGGGCCGGCGGATGTCCAACTCGTGGTCCTGTCGCGGGAACCGGGTAAGCCGAACCGGAGCGCCCGGGTCACTCTGACCATTGCCGGCTCAGGCGCCTGGTGGCACGAGTGGGCCGCCAGAGGCGTGATGTTCCTGGCGCTCGCGCTCATCTTGACGCTGCTGTACTTCTCGATTCCGCTAAAGAACGCAAATACCTGGAACAAGGTCGCATTCCTGATCTACGACAACTCCACGGATAGCTACAGCCTGAAGCAGTTCCAGGCGGCGATGTGGTTTCTTACGGTACTGCCGATCGTAGTGTATGCCTTCGCGCTCACGCGGATTCAGTCGGGCGCCGGAGTCTGGGTAGGCATTCCGGACAATGTGCTTTACCTGTTGGGCACCAGCATGGCCACGGCGGCGGTGGCGACCGGCATCGAGAAGGGGCGCCAGCAGGCTCCCGCAAAATCGGCTGAGCAATTGGCGTCCTGGCGCGACCTGTTCATGGAAGACCGCAACTTCAGCTTCGCCCGCTTCCAAATGGTCTGCTGGACGGCGGTAAGCTGTGTGTTCTATGTGAGCACATACCTGACCAGCGCCCGTACCGACCCAACCAGGATGCCCGATGTGCCGCTCAGTTTCTGGCTGCTGATGGGGTTCAGTTCGGCAACTTACGTGGGGTCCAAACTGACAGCATCTTCGCAGGGATCTCCGCAGGTCCTCTCCGCGGTTCTGACGCCCAAGAAGGACGAACTCATCATCCGCACGCGTGGCGTCATGCTGCGCTTTGACATGACCCCCGAGGGCTGGGTCACTCTCTCCGGCGCCGATAGTTCCGGTCCGCGGAGCTTCGCGGTGGATACGTCGAAAATGCGGACCCAGCAACTCGATGCCGGTACCTACCGCCATATCCTGCCGGTGCCCGAGGGTGGGTTGAACGACGCGGCGGATCCGACTCACCCTCATCGATTGCTCTGGGACAAGGGCGCGTCCATTCACGTGACCAACCCCGACGGGCAGGTATCGCCCGACGTGTCCGTTACTTGCCCGTGAATGGCGCCGCGCGAGGAAAACCGTGTTTCATTTCTGGCCGGCTAGCGATTCCCGCACCTTGGCGCCCAACTCTTCCGCCTTCGCCAGAATCTCGGCCGCGTTCATGGTGAGGGGCTGGCGGTCGCGCAGCAGGACCCGGCCGTTCACCATGGCGTCGCGGACGTCGCACCCTTTCAACGCGTAAACCATCTGCGAGTAGACGCCGTACAGCGGCACGGCGTTGGGCCGGTCCAGGCGCAGCGTGATCAGGTCGGCGCGCTTGCCGCTCTCGATCGACCCGATCTCCTTTTCGAGGCCCAGCACCCGCGCGCCCAGAATCGTTGCCATCTCCAGCGCCTGGCTCGCGGGCAGCGCTTGCGGATCTCCGCTGGTCACCTTCTGGAGCTTGGCCGCGAGGTCCATTTCCTCCATCAGGTCGAAGTCGTTGTTGCTGCCGGCCGGCCCGTCGGTGCCGAGTCCAACGGCCAAGCCCAGGGCGAGCATCTTCACCACCGGCGCCACGCCGCTGGCCAGTTTCATGTTGCTCGACGGGCAATGCGCCACGCCCACTCCGCGCGCCTTGAGGATGGCCAGGTCCGCGTCGTCCACCCACACCGCGTGCGCGGCCACCGTACGCCCGTCGAACACGCCGAAGGAATCCAGCGCCGCGACAGGGGTCTTGTTCCACTTCGCCAGGGCCTCATCGCGCCCGCGCCTGGTTTCGGCGACGTGCGTCAGCAGCGGCACGCCGTAGCGGTTCGCCAGCCGCCGGCAGGCCCGCAGCGTCTCTTCGGAATTGGTGTAGAGCGCGTGCGGCGCCACCGCCGGGACGATCAGCGGATCGTTCCGGAACCGCTCGATGTAGCGCTCGGTGAACCGGAGCGCGTCGGCGGGCGTTTTCGCATCGG
Source organism: Bryobacteraceae bacterium (assembly GCA_050008465.1). Taxonomy (GTDB): domain Bacteria; phylum Acidobacteriota; class Terriglobia; order Bryobacterales; family Bryobacteraceae; genus Fen-330. Next base: position 13,628 of record JBEKMO010000031.1, on the reverse strand, counting down.
GCACGGCGAAGCCGATGATGGTCTCGCCGAGCACGCCGCGGAGGCCGGCCTCCTTGGTCGCCTCCGCGACCACGTCCTCGTAATAGTACATGTCGGCGTAGGTCGTGGTCCCGGAAAGCAGCATCTCCAGGCAGGCCAGCCGCGTGCCCCAGCGCACGAACTCCGGCGACACGTTGCGCGCTTCGGCGGGGAAGATGTACTTCTCGAGCCACTCCTGGAGGCGTAGGTCGTCGGCGATGCCGCGGAACAGCGACATCGCCGCGTGCGCGTGGGTGTTGACCAGCCCGGGGGCGATGAGCGACTCGGGGCGGTCCAGGCGCTGCCGGGCCTGGAAGCGCCGGTCGATCTCGGCGCGCGTTCCCACCGCGACAATGCGCTCCCCGCGAATCGCCACCGCGCCGTTGGCGATCACCCGCCGCCCGGCGTCCATCGTGACCACGTAGCGCGCGCTCCAGATCCAGTCGGCGGGCTCCGCCCACGCGGCGGAGACCATCAGGCAGAGGCTAATCCAAAAACGCAGCATCGAATGGCCTCGGGTACAGGTCCTTCAGGCGGAAGCTTTCGGTCCGGCCCTCGAGGTTGACCAGAATCACCTCGATGTCCCCGCAGAACTCCCACAGGATCTGGCGGCAGGCGCCGCAAGGAGGCGTAAGCGTGCCGGTATCGGCCGCCACCGCCACGCGCGTGAACTTGCGGGCGCCCTCCGAGATCGCCTTGAACACCGCCACGCGCTCGGCGCACACCGTGAGCCCGTAGGTCGCGTTTTCCACGTTGCAGCCGGTGTACACGCGGCCCGCGTCGTCCTCCAGCGCCGCGCCTACCTTGAAGTGCGAGAACCGCGCGTGGGCGTACTCCCGCGCGCCCAACGCCGCTTGGAGCAGAGGGTCCATATCATGCCTCGATGCGGGGCAGCAGAGCTTTCAGGAACTCGACCAGCGTGCCGCGCACCATCTCGCCGGTCTCCAGCACTTCGGCTTGCGTGATCTTCTGCGGCAGCATGCCCGCGGCCATGTTGGTGACGCAGGAGATCGCCAGCACCCGCGCGCCCAGGTGGTTCGCCGCAATCGCCTCCGGCACGGTGGACATGCCGACCAGGTCCGCGCCGATCGCCCGCAGATAGCGGATCTCCGCCGGCGTCTCGTAGCTCGGCCCCAGCAGCGCCGCGTACACACCCTCTCCGAGAGAGAGGCCCAGTTCTCCCGCCACCTCCTTCGCCAGCTTGCGGAGTCCGGCCGAATAGGCCTCCGACATGTCGGGGAAGCGCGGTCCGAGCGAATCGTCGTTCGGACCCGCGAGCGGGTTGGAGCCTTGCAGGTTGATGTGATCCGAGATCAGCACCAGCCCGCCGCGCCCGTAGGACGGGTTGATGCTACCCGCCGCGTTGGTGAACACGAACACGCGCACGCCGAACTTGGCCAGCACGCGCACGCCGAAAACAACCCGTTCCGGCGTGTAGCCCTCATACAGATGCACCCGCCCGGACATCACCGCGACGTCAGTCTCGCCCAAACGCCCGAACACCAGCTTCCCCGCGTGCCCGATGGCCGTCGATTGCGGCCAGTGCGGAATCGCGGCGTAGGGAATCTCGACGCCGCCGCTCAGCTCTTCGGCAAACGCCCCCAGCCCGCTGCCCAGCACCACCGCCACGCGAGGCCGCCCCGCAACCTGCTTCTCCAGGTGGTGGAGCGCCTCGGCCACCCGCTTCATAGCAGTATCCCCGCGATGCAGGCGGACATGAAATTCGCCATCGTTCCGGCCGCCACCGCTTTCAGCCCCATCCGCGCCAGGTCGGACTTGCGGTTCGGCGCCAGCGCCCCGATGCCGCCGATCTGAATCGCGATCGAGCTGAAATTGGCGAACCCGCACAGCGCGTACGTGGCGATGGTGAACGAGCGCGGGTCCAGCGTCGCCTTGATCTTCCCCAGGTCGATGAACGCCACGAACTCGTTGAGCGCCAGCCGGGTCCCCAGCAGGTTGCCGATCGCCATCGCGTCTTTCCAGCTCACGCCCAGCAGCCAGGCCACCGGCGCGAATACGTAGCCGAAGATGAGCTGCAACGACGGCGGCAGCCATCCCATGTAAGGCAGCGTGTGCACCCAGCCCAGAATCCCATTCACCATGGCGATCAGCGCGATGAACGCGATCAGCATCCCCGCGATGTTGATCGCAAGCTGCACGCCGTCCCCCGCCCCGCGCGCCGCCGCGTCGATGAGGTTGACACCGGGCTTTTCCACATGGATCTCGACCTTGCCCGCCGTCTCCGGCTGCTCTACCTCGGGCATGAGGATCTTGGCCAGCATGATCGTGGCCGGCGCCGTCATGATCACCGCCGTCAGCAAGTGCTTGATCTCGACCCCGGCAATCTTTACGTAGGCGGCCATCACCGCGCCCGACACATGCGCCATCCCGCAGGTCATCACCGTGAACAACTCGGATTGCGTCAGCCGCGGCAGGAATGGCCGGATGGTGAGCGGCGCTTCGGTCTGCCCCATGAAAATGCTGGCCGCGACGTTAGTGGATTCCGCCCCGCTGCCCCCCATCGTCTTCTGCATCACGATCGCCATCCCCTTGATCACCCACTGCATCAGCCCGAGATAGTAAAGAATGGCGAAGAACGACGCGATGAAGATGACGATCGGCAGCACCTGGAAGGCGAACACCACCCCAAACTGCCCCGTCTTGGTGCCCAGCGGCCCGAACACGAATTCGCTGCCCGCCTCGGCGAAACCCAGCATCGCGTTCACCGCGTCCGAGGCCAACTGAAACAGCCTCCCCAAGCCGGTCTTGAGTACTAGGAAGGCGAATCCCAGTTGCAGCCCCAAGCCCCACAGCAGCACGCGCGGCCGGATGGCCCGGCGGTTGCTCGAGAACAGGAAGGCCACTCCCAGGATGGCGAGCAGTCCCAGAATGCCGGTGAAGCGGCCCATGGCAGACGGCGCCTACCCAACCACTTCCAGAATCAGCTCGCGCTCCTCGGGCGGGTGCGAGGAGATCCGGAAGGCATCCTCCACAAGCTGCGCCGCTTCCTCCAGCCGGTCTTCCTTGGTGTAGTACAGGCGGCACAGCACCGCGCCAGCTTCCACCTTCTCGCCGACTTTGACTTCCAGGATCACCCCCACCGCCGGATCGATCTCGGCTTCCTTGGTGTCGCGCCCCGCGCCGATCATCGACGAGGCCAGCCCGATGTCTTCGGCCTTGATCTGGCTGACGAATCCCGCGCGCGGCGAAGCGATCTCGCGCGCGCCGCTGGCGTTCGGCAGCAGGTCGAAGCGGTCCAGCACCTGCGGATTGCCGCCCTGCGCTTCGATGACCTCCTTGAATTTCCGGTAGCCCGAGCCGTCCAGCAGCCTGCGCTGCGCCAACTCCCGCGCTTCGTCGATGGTCTCGGCGACCTTGCCCAGGTGGATCATGCGCGCCGCCAGTTCCAGCGACAGCCGCGTCAGGTCGTTCGGCCCGGCGCTTTGCAGCGTCTGGGAAACTTCCATCACCTCCAGCGCGTTGCCGATGGCGTAACCCAGCGGCTGGCTCATGTCGGTGATCAGCGCCTGCACCCGCTTGTCCATGCGGCGGCCGATTCCCACCATCATCTGGGCCAGTCGCCGGGCGTCCACCTGGCGCTTCATGAACGCTCCCGAGCCCACTTTCACGTCCAGCACCAGCGCGTCCAGACCCTCGGCGATCTTCTTCGACATGATCGAGGACGCAATCAACGGAATCGATTCCACCGTGGCCGTGGCGTCGCGCAGGCTATACAGCTTGCCGTCGGCCGGCGCCACCTGCACGGTCTGCCCGATAAAGCACAGCCCGATCTTCGCCAGTTGCCCGCGGAACTCCTCGATGGTCAGGTCCGTGCGGAAGCCGGGGATCGCCTCGAGCTTGTCCAGCGTTCCCCCGGTGTGGCCCAGCCCCCGCCCGGAAATCATGGGGATTATAGCGCCGGCCGCGGCCGCCAGAGGCGCCGCGATCAGGCTGGTCTTGTCCCCCACGCCGCCCGTCGAGTGCTTATCCACCTTCAGGCCGGGAATCGCCGACAAATCCACCGTTTCGCCGCTCCGCACCATGCAGTCGGTGAGTGTGGTGACCTCGCGGTCCGACATTCCGGAGTAAAACACCGCCATCAGGAACGCCGACATCTGGTAATCCGGGATGTCGCCTCGCGTGTAGCCTTCCACGAGCCAGGCGATTTCCTGCGGGCTCAGTTCCTCGCCCTCGCGCTTTCGGTGAATCAGGTCAACAGTTCGCATGGAGAGACACTCAGACTACCATCTTACACGGGCGGAAGTAAAGGTTTCTTGGGTGAATCCAACAGGTTACCTCGGTGGGGCGGACTTCAGTCCGCGCGGGACTTCAGTCCCGCCCGACGGGCTACGAGCCACGGGCTACGAGCTACGAGCTGAAGTGACCTCGGGAAGGGGCACCCGCGCATGCCCGGAGAATATCTCTCCGAACAGGCCCAGCATGCTCCCGTGTACCAGGCCGTTGTCGGCCAGGATGTGCGGCCCCCGCAGCGAAACCGGCTGTCCCCGCATGTCGGTGACCTGGCCGCCCGCCTCGCGCACCAGCAGCACGCCCGCCGCCACGTCCCAGGGGTTCAGACCGAACTCCCAGAAGGCGTCCAGCCGCCCGCAGGCCACATAGGCCAGGTCCAGGGCCGCCGAACCGGCCCGTCGCACCCCGTGCGTCAACATCCCCAGTTGGTAATAGAAGTGTACGTTGACGTTCAAGTGCCGCCGCCGGCTCGGGAACCCCGTCGCCACCAGCGTCTCCTCGAGCTTGCCCACCTTGGACACCCGGACCCGCCGGTTGTTCAGAAAGGCGCCCACCCCCAGCTCGGCCGCGAACATCTCTTCCCGGGTCGGGTCGTAAATGCAGCCCGCCACCAGTTCCCCGGCGCGTTCCAGCGCCAGCGTGACGTTGTAGACCGGAAAACCATGGGCGAAATTCGTGGTGCCGTCCAGCGGATCGACGTACCAGCAGCACTCCGAGGAGCTCTGGTGCCCGCCGCCCTCTTCCGCCACGATGGCGTGAGACGGGAAGTAAGTCTGCAGCCGGTCCACCACCAGGCGCTCGGAAGCCCGGTCCGCCTCGGTCACCAGGTCGAATTCGCCCTTCAGCTCGAAACTCACCCGCCGCTCGAAGTACTTGGTCAGCAGCGCGCCGGCCTCGCGCGCGATCTCCATGGCGGTTTCCAGGTAGGATGGCATTCGACTCTCGATGCCGCGGGCCGCTCGAGTCTACTCTTCGTACAGGTACTTGATTTCGTGCTTGAAAATGAAGAGGTTCGGCGCGTTGTGCCGGGTCAGGCGGATAAAGGAGTGGTCGTAGTACTCGATGGTCCCGGCTACCTCCGTATTGTCGCGGAGCCTCACCCGGACCGGGGCCTCGCTCTCGATCAGGTACTTCAGATAGCGGACTTCCTCGAAGGTCTGCTCGGGGGCTCGTGATCGGTTGCCTTGGTTCGGGGGCTTGCCTCCCCCGCCCGGCCTCTTTTTGGGATCACCCCTGTCGCCGCCGCTCTTGATATTGCCCTTGCCGTTCACTCGCACTCCTCACCGCGCCAGCTTCCAGCCCGTGGCCCGCTCGGCTTCCCCATAATAGCCGCTCCGTGCTAGCACCCGCAAATCCGGCCGCCGCAGCTTGACCTCCAGCCGGTGGAACCGGTCTTTGCTCGGTGGCACGCCTTTCGGATAATAACCCAGCAGGTACTGCGCGCGCAGCTCCCGCAGAAGGTCCGCGAACGCCTGATCCAGCGCTTCGCCCAGCGTGGGCTCGAACACCCGCCCGCCCGTGCCCTTCGCCAGCGTCGTCAGCGCGTGCTCGCCGCCGGTGTTCCGCCCCGGATCGTTCGTAATCGGCACCACCAGGACCGGGTAAATGACCGCGTCCGCCATCTGCGCCGCCTCCAGCGCCTGGTGGAAGTTCCTGGAGCTGGTGGTGTCGCCGCCATCGGTAACCACTACCACCACGTGCCGCCCTTCGCGGTCGTCCAGGCTCCTCGCCGCGAACCACAGCGCGTCGTACAGGCTCGTGCCCCCCTCGCACTTCAATCCCTTCAGAGCGTGCTCCAGCACCTCCACCCGGCGCGTGAAGCCGCTACTGAGTGAGGTGGTGTCGTAGTTGAAGCTGTAAAGCTTCACCGCGTCCTGCGGATTCCCCTCCCGGAACAGCGCGCGCAGAAACCGGTTCACGGACTCGGTTTCGTACCGCAGGTCGATACCCGTCGAGGCGCTGGTGTCGATCATCAGGGCGATCGAAAGCGGTTGCTCGGTGTGGTGTTCGAAAACCGCCAGGTCCTGCCGCACGCCGTTGTCGAACACTTGGAAATCGCCCTGCTGGAGGTTGCCCACCAACTGGCCCGAGTCGTTCTTCACGGTGGTCAGAAGACGCACCAACCGCACGTCGACCCGAAACACGGTCTCCTGCGGGAGGAGTGCACCCGCGCTCGCCGCCAGCATCGCCGCCGCCAGCACGCGCCGCCAAATCATGGCTCCCTCACCGATCTGTCCCACTCCCCTTCCACCCAGGCCTCGCCGTCCGCGAAGTGCTCCTTCTTCCAAATCGGCGCGGTCCGCTTCAGCCGGTTGATGCCTTCCAGCGCCGCCTCGAACGCCGCCTGGCGGTGCGGCGCGGCCACCAGGACCGCCACGCTGGTCTCGCCGATCTGGAGCCGCCCCAGCCGGTGCACCATCGCCAGGCGCCCGATCGCGTGCTCCCGCGCGATGTCGCAGCCGATCTCGGCCATCACTTTCACCGCCATCGGCTCGTAGCACTCGTAGTCCAGGTACAGCGTGGCGCGCCCGTTCGTGTTGTTGCGCACGATGCCTTCGAAGGTCACCAGAGCCCCGTCCTCGCCCCGCGGGAGGCGCGCCGCGAGTTCGCGGGCATCGATCCGTTCGCGCGTCAGCGCGAAGAGGCCCGCCTCGTTTTCGATCGCGTGCGTGTAGCCGCTCGCACCCCCGCTCACCGGCGGCAACAGCGCGATCTCGTCCCCGTCGCCGATCTCCTCCGCGCTCGCCGAGAACCGCTGGTTCCGCGCCAGCACGACGCTGCGCTCCATCTCCCGGAGCCGCGGAAACTCCCGCGCATAGTGCTCGAACACGCTCCCCACCCGCGCGCCCGGGCCGAGCTCCAGCTCCTCCTCCGCCCGGCCCACGACGTCTTTTAACATCCCGAAAAACAATACCCTGATGTGCACCGTCGCAGCCGCACTCCTCGCCTTTTCTAGCCTATCAGACGCCTTCCGCGCAAATCGCGTTCCGGCGAAGATGCCTTGGTGGGGCGGACCTCTGGTCCGCGGGCCGACGTCCACGTCGGCCCAGGCCGGACCAAGGGGTCCGGCGCGGTCCAGGGGGACCGCCCTACAAATCCGTGCCAGTGGCAGCGTCTGCGGTAAGTGAACAGTATTGGGGCTAGCCCCGCTTGGCCGGTGCCAGCAGGCGCAGCACCGGGAGACGCAGCACCGTGCCCAGAAGGCCGCGTGGCGGGGGCGGCTCCGCGGTCTCCGGCGGGATCGTCGCGTCGTAAGAGGCCAGAAGATCCCATTCGTCGTACTCGATCGCGTGCGCGTACTGCCGGATGTAGCTGGTACTGAAAAGCCCGCCCGGCAAGCGCTCGAACTGCAACGTCTCGATGGCCTCGAGGTAGCGCACGGAGATCTTCGTGGCCTCGGAGATCTGCTTGAGCGAGATGCCTTTCGCCTCTCGGATCGAGGCCAGATCCGGCAACTGCCGGCGACGCCGCAGGCTGGAACACATCGTTGCCATTGGATCTACCACTGCCCCTTATCGGCAATCCCGAAGAAGAGGAAGACATCCTCCCCCTCGAATCCCTGCAATCCCAATCGCATCCTAACTCAATCCCCAACCTAGTTGGAAGTTCTATTTGGCGGGGCTGCTGCGCCCTCTTTTGCGGGCGGCTGAATCAGTCCGGCAAGTCCGCGGCTCTCCGCCGCGACCCTCGCGCCGGCCGGCGCGGTCGCTTCTCCCGCGCTCCAGCCGGGTCCAGCAACGCCTGGATTGCCTGGCTGAGCCGGCCGATTTCAAGAGGTTTTCCTATGAAGCCAAACCTTTTTTTCCGCACTTGTCTCTGGATTATGTCGGCGTCGCACTTGCCCGACATGTACAGAATCCGCGCGTCCGGATACAATGCGGACACTCTTTCGGCCAACTGCACGCCGTCCATGCGCGGCATCACCACGTCGGTGAGCAGCAGGTCCGGGCCCGCCCCATTCCGGCACAGCGACAGCGCCTCCACGCCGTCGCAGGCCTCCTCGATCTCGAAGCCTCTCCGGGAAAGCAGGCTCCGGAGCAAGGTCCGAATTTCCGGTTCGTCGTCTACCACCAGGATTCTGGCCGGTGCCATTCGTCTAGGAACTTATATCTCGATTAAGGCACAAAAGCAAGCGAAACTAATCATAAATCCCGCCTTTTCCTGTATTCCCAACGCAATCCCCCGGTCCGTCGGGAAATGGCCCGGCGCTGGACCACCGCATGCTCGTGCGCCGCTCGGAAGAAGAGGCGCCCCGCCGCGTGGACGGTGCTGTCTGTCACCGCATTTTGCGAAGCTCTGTAAGCCGCCACTTGGTGTCCCAAGGCTGCGGGCGACCCCCCGGCGAGGGTATCCTGGAACATATGGTCGGCCAGTCTAACCCTTTGCTGCACATTGACTTCCCCGTTCCGTTTGACCGCATTGCGAGCGCTCACGTCGAGCCCGGCATCCGCGACCTGCTCGCGCAGACTCGCGTCCGGCTGGATTCCCTGGCTGGCGGCGATGGGGCCCCGACGTTCGAGAACACCCTGGCGCCCCTGGACACCCTGACCGAACCGCTGGACCGCGCCATGGGTGTGGTCAAACACCTGGAATCCGTGGCCACCTACCCGGCCTTGCGCGCCGCTCATAACGCCGTCGAACCCGAGGTCAGCCAGTTCCATTCCAGAATTCCGCTCAACGCGGGCCTCTGGAAGGCGCTCCAGCGCTACGCAGCCACCGAGGATGCCCGGCAACTGGAGGGTGCCCGACGCCGATTTCTGACCAAGACTCTCGACGATTTTCGCCGCCACGGCGCCGATCTGGATCCCGCCGGCAAGGCGCGCCTGGCCGAGATCGACGTCGAGCTGAGCGCCCTCACCACACGCTTCTCGGAAAACGTCCTGGATTCCACCAACGCCTTCGAGCTCGTCCTGGACCACGAAAGCAGGCTCGCCGGGCTGCCGCCGAGCGCCCTGGCCGCCGCCCGCCAGAGCGCCGCGCGAAAGGGCGTGGAGGGATGGCGGTTTACCTTGCAGGCGCCCAGCCTCACCCCCCTGCTGATGTATCTCGATGACCGCTCCATCCGCGAGCAGGCCTACCGCGCTCATTCGACCCGCGCCACCAGTGGCGATTTCGACAACCGCCCGCTCATCCGCCGCATCCTCGAGTTGCGCCGCGAGAAAGCCCGTCTGCTAGGCTACCGCGACTTCGCCGATTTGGTCCTGGAGGACCGCATGGCCCGCAGCGGCGCCCGCGCCCTCTCCTTCCTGGAAGGCCTGAGGCAAAGCACCCAGGCCCGCTTCGCCGAAGAGAACCGGGAGCTGCTCGAGTTCCGCCGCTCCATCGAAGGACCGGATGCGCCGGAACTCGAGCCCTGGGACGTCGCCTACTACGCCGAGAAGCAGCGCTCCGCGCTCTACGATTTCGACCAGGAGGCGTTGCGCCCTTACTTCCCGCTGCAGCGCGTGATCGAGGGCCTGTTCGGCATCGTCCGCCGGCTCTACGGCGTCCGCGTCGAGCAAGAGTCCGGCGTGCCGGTTTGGGACCCCGAGACCAGGTATTATGTTATCCGCGACCGGGACGGGACGCTGCTCGGCGCCTTCTACTCCGACTGGTTTCCCCGCGAGAACAAGCGCGGCGGCGCCTGGATGGACGCCCTCATCACCGGCCGTCCCTCGCCGGCGGGCCTCCGCCCACACCTTGGAACCATCTGCGGCAACCTCACGCCCCCCGTCGGCGACAAGCCCGCGTTGCTGACCCACCGCGAGGTCGAGACCATTTTCCACGAGTTCGGACACCTGCTCCACCACTGCTTGAGCGTGGTGGACCTCCGCAGCCTCGCCGGAACCAATGTCGCCTGGGACTTTGTGGAACTGCCTTCCCAAATCATGGAGAACTGGTGCTGGGAGCGCGCGGCGCTGGACCTGTTCGCCCGCCATTGCGAGACCGGCGAGCCGATCCCGGATGACTTGTTCGGCAAAATGAAACGGGCGCGGAGCTTCCGCGGCGCCAACGCCCAGATGCGCCAGCTCGGCTTGGGCTTTGTCGATCTGCTGCTCCACACCCGCTACGCGCCCGATCGCGACGGCGACGTGATGGACTACGCCCGCAACATACTCCAGGAGTTCTCCCCCGCCAGGCTGCCGTCCGATCATGCCGCGCTGGCCGCCTTCGCCCACCTGTTCGCCAGCCCCGTCGGGTACGGCGCTGGCTACTACTCCTACAAGTGGGCCGAGGTCCTGGATGCCGATGCGTTCACCCGGTTCCGCGACCACGGCATCTTCAGCCCCGAAATCGGTCTCGAGTTCCGCCGCAAGATCCTGGAGAAGGGTGACAGCCAGGACCCGGCGGAGTTGTACCGCGGCTTCATGGGCCGCGATCCCGATCCCAACGCCCTGCTCGAGCGCTTGGGCCTCAAATAGGGAAATTCTCCCTCGCGAGCATGAAACCGTGAACCCCCGCTGAACGTCTCTCCGTTCGAGCAGCGAAGGACTGGGATACGCGGATGCGGCTAGCGGGATGTGTAGGTGCTCTTGTATTCGTGTGGCAGACTGGGACGTTTGGCGGCTCCCCTCCCCAGGCTCCCGCGATCGACGTTGCGGTGCTCGATCAGTCCGGCCAGCCCGTTCCTGGCGTTCAAGTTCAACTCAGGATCGGCCAGGACTTGGTCGCATCGGCCCAGACCGGCCAGAACGGTCACGCCGCCTTCACCCAACTGAAACCCGCCCTTTACGAGATCGTCGCCTCCAAGGACGGTTTCGAGCCTCTGCACAAAGCCGGCCTCGACTTGTCGCAGGCCGGCTCTGTTTCCATCGAGCTGACGCTGCCTCCCGCCCTGGCCCGCCAGGATAGCGTCGAGGTCCGGGGCACAACCTCTCCCGTGGAGCAGGGCGCCTCCGTTCCCAGCGAGTTGCCCACCCAGTCCGCCAAGGAGCTTCCCAACCGACCGGCGACGGTGGCCGATGCCCTGCCCTTGATCCCGGGTGTGGTCCGCTCGCCCGGCGGCGGACTCCAGATCTCCGGCAGCGGAGAGCATCGCAGCGCCCTCATCGTCAACTCCGCTGACGTCACCGACCCCGCCACCGGACAGTTCGGATTGACCGTACCCATCGACAGGGTAGAGACCCTGAACGTCTTTCAGACCCCCTTTCTGGCCGAATACGGCCGGTTCACGGCGGGCCTGGTCTCGGTGGAGACCCGGCGCGGCGGAGACAAATGGAAGTGGGAATTGAACGATCCGTTCCCGGATTTCCGCATTCGCAGTTACCAGTTGCGCGGCCTGCGGGATGCCACGCCGCGGCTGAATCTCGAAGGTCCGCTCATCCCCGGCAAACTCTATTTCTCCGAAGGATTCGAGTACGAGATCCGCAAAACTGAGGTCTACGAACTGCCCTTTCCCGATAACCAGAAGAAGCAGGAGGGCATCAACTCCTTCGCCCAAATCGACTGGATCGCCTCGGACAAACAGTTGGTGACCGCGACCGTTCACGTCGCTCCGCAGCGCCTGCAATTTGTGAACATGAACTTCTTCAACCCGCAACCGACGACGCCGGATGCGGGCACCCACAACTACACCGCCACGTTGGCTGACCGGTTGAGCGTCGGCGGCAGCCTGTTCGAGAACACGGTTTCGGCTACGCTTTTTGATGCCCGGGTCTGGGGAAAAGGATCCCAGGACCTGGTCCTCACGCCCCAGGGCAACAGCGGGAACTATTTCGCCCAACAGGACCGGAACGCCTCCCGTCTCGGCTGGTCGTCGACTTACTCCCTCGCTCCCCTCAACCGGTTTGGAACCCACAACCTCAAGGCAGGCTCATACGTTGCTACGAGTTCGGACCGGGGCCAGGTCACCGAGCACCCCATCGACATTCTGGACCCGATGGGCCAGTGGATCGAACAAATTGCCTTTGTCGGGGGCCGGCCCTTCAGCATGTCGGACCGGGAGTTCTCTCTCTTCGCGCAAGATCACTGGATCGTTTCGCCGCGCCTGGCCGTCGATCTCGGGCTTCGCGAAGAATCCCAGCAGGCGTCGGAAGCGCTGCGCCTGGCGCCGCGGGCCGGGATCGCCTGGAGCCCGTTCTCCAACGCTGGCACTGTGGTTCGCGCCGGATTCGGGTTGTTCTACGATCGCGTCCCCCTGAACGTTTACTCGTTCGATCACTACCCCAACTCCGTCGTGACGCTGTTCAATGCGGCCGGCCAGGTCTCCGCGGGACCATTCCTCTATCGAAATGGCCTGGGCGAAGTGACTGCCGGTTCGCCATTCGTCTTTCAGGAGCCGGCTGCCGGCAATTTCTCGCCCCGGAGCGCCACCTGGAGCGTGCAAGTCGAACAGCCGCTCTGGCGACTCGTGAAGCTTCGGGCCAGCTACATCGCCAACGAGGCCTCCGGGCTGATCATCATGAACCCGGTGGCCCCGGACCCCCTGACCAACACCGGCGCCTACCTGCTGTCGGGCGCCGGGCGCTCGCGCTACCGCCAGTTCGAGATCACCGCGCGGGTGCGCCTCGCTGGCGAGCGCCAGTTGTTCTTCTCGTATGTGCGCAGCCGGGCCCGGGGCGACTTGAACGACTTCGCCGGCTATCTCGGCAGCTTTCCCCTCCCCATCATTCGTCCCAATCAATTCGGCAATCTGCCGGGCGATCTGCCCAATCGCTTCCTGGCGTGGGGCCTCCTGCGGCTTCCCTGGGGATTCCGGATCGCCCCCTTGGTTGAGGTTCGAAACGGATTCCCCTACGCCATCACCGATGTGGCCCAGAATTACGTTGGCGTCCCGAACCAGAACAGATTCCCGAGCTTCCTATCGGTGGATTCCCGCTTCTCGAAGGACTTCAAAGTGAGTCCGAAGTACACAGTTCGCTTGTCGGTAAGCGGCTACAACCTGACCAATCACTTCAATCCCGAGGCCCTCCACGCCAACATCGCCGACCCGGCCTACGGGTTCTACTTCGGCCAGCGCGGGCGGCGCTTCACGGCGGACTTCGATGTCATCTTCTAGCACATTCCGCAACCCGATTCTCCGGCTTTCCCTGATTGCATTGCTGGCCGTGCTCATCCACGGCTATCATCTCGGCGCGGAGGACGCGGCCATTTACACGCCCGCGATCAAGCGGGTGGCCGATCCCGCCCTCTACCCCTTTGGCTCGGAATTCTTCATGTCGCACGCCCACCTCTCGCTCTTCGCCGGCCTGGTGGGCGGTTCCGCGAGACTGACCCGGCTGCCGGTCGACCTCGTCATCTTCCTCTGGCATTTCGCGGGCGTCCTGCTGCTGCTGGTTGCCTCCTGGCATCTCCTTTGCGCCTGCTTTGAAAGCAATTCCGCGCGATGGAGCGGCGTCGCTCTGCTGGCGGGCCTCCTCAGCGTGCCCGTGGCCGGCACC
>JBEKMO010000030.1:0-54786 GCA_050008465.1 Bryobacteraceae bacterium | reverse complement strand
CTCTTGGATCTTGTTGGCCGGCAGTTGCTGCCGCTTCAGCTCCGACTCCATCTGCCTGCGCGAGCGATCCAACTCGCCCAGCGTGATGATTTCGTTGTTGACCTTGGCGACGATCTGCTCGATGACGGTGGCGCGCGAGGCGGGCGGCTCCACCTTCGCCACGGGCGCCGCCGGCGCTGGGACAGCGGGGGGCTCGGGTGCTAGCGCCGGCTCGGGCGGAGGCGCGATCGGCTTCGGCGGTTCGGGAGGGCCGCTCACCACCGGCTCGCTCCGGGGCGGAGCGGCAGGCGGCGGCGACGGCAGGGGAGCAACCGGCTGGGGCGGCTGCGCAACCACGGGCCGCGCGGCGCCCGGTCGCCGCAGGTTGATCACCAGCCGCTCCGGATTGCCGAGCGTGGAAGCGCCAAACTCCGCCGGCGCCTCGAGATCCAGTACGACTCGCGTCACGCCCAGTTCTCTCCAGGCAACCCGGATCTGTTTCAGGAGTCCGTTCCCAACTCGAATCACCTCGACCGTCTTCGCGCCCGGCCGCGGCCTGGCGCCGAGCAGGTCGAAATAGATTCGATCGGGGCCGCGCAGACGGGCCGCCTGGTACCGCACCTCCCCGCTGGTCTCAATGACAACCTGCGTCGCCTGACCTTCGGAAGAGAACCGGATTGGCCCGACCGTCACATCCGCCGCGGGCTGCGCAATCGCGGAGCACAGCACCAGCGCCCCAGCGCCGATCGTGGAGAAGATTCGCACTGGCACTATTGTAGTCCAGGCGCAGGGGCGGACTACGATTTCACGACGCGGAGGTGGTTGGTCACCGAGAACACACCGAACACGCCGTTGGCATACAGCCCCACGAGGTTCCGGTCCGTCTCGCTGCTCACAACGCCTTCCAGCGTGACGTGGCCGTTCTTCACGATGATGTGAATGGACGGCAGCGCGCCCACGGCGTAGCGGTAAAGCCCGTCGCGCCCGAAGATGGCGCGATACTCCGCCAGCCGCACCCGATTATCGAAGGGTGAAAGCGGCAGCACCTCGATGTTGTTGGTTACCCCGGTGACTCCCGGGATGCGGCGCACCACGTTCCCGGCATCGGACTTCAAAGTCGGCCACGTCACTTCTCCCGTCAACACCACACGGCTGCCGTCGACCTGGAACGAGAGGTTGTCGAACACGTTGTAGTACGGGAGCATCACCAGCTCGTGCCGCACCCGTTGTTCGAGACTCGGCGGCGCACTCCCAGTGCTGCCGGCGGCCTGGACCAGCAGCGGTGCGGCAAGGAGTGCTCCGGCCAGAACTAATCCGTTCATTCGTCTCATGTTTTTCACTCCCTTCACTATGGGGGATGCGTGCCGCAGAACGGGCGTTCCCATAGTTACGAAGTTTTACACCTCGCAGAGTCACCGCAGCAGGTCTTCGAGTTGGAGCTTGGCGTCGGTCTTGGTCTAGCGGGAGATCAGGCGCGCGCCAGCTACAACCCGACCTACAGGCCGGGCGGCTCGTCCCCCTTGAAGTGCGGATCCAATCCGCCGAAAAACAGGCACTCCAGCCGGTCTGCCTCGGACAGGACTCTCCCCGGTACGCGTTTTCTTTCCGAGCGGAGAATCTCTGTCAGACCGTTTATCGCGTTGGCAACGTCTCTACGCACGAGTTCATCGTGACGGGTCACCTCGATATAGCGTCTGGCGGCGTCCGCGAACGAAAGGAAGTCTTGTAGCGGATACCTCCGCTTCGTTCCTGCCAGTGCCTCCTGGAAAGAGCACCAGCGGTCCATCACCGCGGCTGCCAGGTGGTCCTTCTCGGAGTTCTCCATCGAATGCCTTTTCGGCCTCTGACGAGCTTGCAATGGGCTGCACACAGCTCGCTCGACACCTATTCTCAGTACCACAAATCGCCGGGGGGATGGCGAGGGCGTGCGCGCGCACGTGCCGTTTGTCGCGCGGAATCTCCAGCCGGGCCTCATCCTCACAGAAAAGCAGAAGAGCGGCGCCGAGCGTCTACCGCCCGGCACATCTCCTGCAAGCCGACATCCGTCCAGCCTCGCAGAATCGCGGCAGCCATCCGCCGCCAAGGCAGAGCCGGCATACCTTCCGGACACGCCGTCCGTCAGCCAGATTGAGTGCCCCTGGAGCATCCCACAGGGCACGCCCGGCGCGGCAATGTCGCAATGTCCCAGGAGGGGCGCAGCGCCGTGCCCGTGAGACGGGGATTCATGAAGAGTCTACTCGCGGGGGAAAGCCGCTTTTCGTTTGGTGAGGGTCCGCTTGTCCCTCCAGCGATCCACCAGGCGACCGATGAAGTAGTACCAAGTGAAAATCAGCAGAGGCATCAAGACCATGAAGGTTGAGACCTGACTGACACCCAGTCGACCGAGACCGCGAACGAGGACGCCACCGGCAGCGAACGCAGGAAGCGCGGTGAGCATCAGCGATCTTGGTATCAACCCTGGATCAATCCGGACCCACCCAAGCTCAAAGCCTACAGTTCCGTCCTTGGATCGTATTGGGCCCCCCTCGTATTTGTTCAGCGGATCGGAGTCCAGACGGATGGAGGACCACCAGAAGTATCTGTGGGATGTGCCTGGGGTTTCGAGATTGCTCATGAACGAGTACGAGTGGTAGCTCACAGCTCCGAAGAGGCTGAGGCCGATAGACGGCAGAACCCACCTCCAGCGCATGCGCATGCTCAATTAGACCCCGCGATCAACACCTGTGTTCCAGAGTTGAGGAGCTGTTGTCGATTGCGCTGGCGTTGCGCAGAAATTCTTGGCCATGGGCGACCACAGTAAGCATCACCGCAGCAGGTCTTCGAGCTGGAGCTTGGCGTCGGTCTTGGCGTCGCGGTACTTCACGATGACCGGGGTGTAGAGGGAGATTCCCCAGTCTTTGCCCGGGCCGCGGGAGATCAGGCGCGCGCCGGCCACCACCACGGCTTCCTCGGGAATCACCAACGGCTCGTCGGCGCTTGCGGCGTAGACTTCGCCGCGCACCAGGTCGTACACTGGCGTCGAGCGGTTCAGAATCGTGCCCGTGCCCAGCACCGCGCGGCGCTTGACCACCGTTCCCTCGTAGACGCCGCAGTTGCCTCCCACAAGAACCTCGTCCTCGACGATCACCGGCAGCGCGCCCACCGGCTCGAGCACGCCGCCGATCTGCGCTGCCGCCGAGATGTGGCAGTTCTTGCCAACCTGCGCGCAACTGCCCACCAGCGCGTGCGAATCCACTAGCGTGCCCTCGCCGACGTACGAGCCCACGTTGATGTACATCGGCGGCATGCAGGTGACGCCGCGGCCGACGTAACAGCCATCGCGAATGCTCGAGCCGCCGGGCACGATGCGCACCCCGCTCTCCTCCGTGAAGCGCTTCACCGGATAGGTGGACTTGTCGAAGAACGGCAGGCGGCCGCGGTCGACCGACATGTCGGTGAGCTTCCCCATCCGGAACCCGAGCAGGATGCCCTTTTTGACCCACGCGTTCACGCGCCAGCCGCTCTTCGCGGAAGGGTCGGGTTCGGCGGCGCGCACCTCCCCGCGGTTCAGCGCGGCTTTGAACGCTTCGAACAGGCGGAAATGCTCTTCCGTGTAGGTGTCCGGTTTCTCGTCGAACAGTTTTTCGATGTCAGCTTGCAGCATGAGCGTGAACGAGGCCAAGGCTCTCGAGCACCTTCTGGATCCGCGCGAGGTTCTCGGGCTTGGGGGGAACCATGGGCAGCCGCCACACCGGCTCGAGCAGTCCCATGAGTCCCATGGCGGCCTTCACCGGGATCGGGTTCGACTCGACGAAGTTGATTTCCATGAGCGGCAGGTACTTCTTCTGCAACTCGCGCGCGGCGGGGAAATCGTTCACCAGGCACAAGCGGACCAGGCGCGCCATCTCGGAGGGAATCTCGTTGCCGGCGGTCGAGATCAGCCCGCGCCCGCCCACCGCGATCACGGGCAGCGCCAGCGCGTCGTCGCCCGAAAGCACGTGGAACCGCTCGGGAGTCTGCGCGACGATCGAGGAGATCTGGGCGAGGTTGCCCGAGGCCTCTTTCGCGGCCACGATATTGTCGATCTCGGCCAGCCTTTTGAAGGTGGCCGGCTCGACGTTGACGCCGGTGCGCCCCTGCACGCTGTAAACGATGATGGGCAGCCGCACGGCGCTCGCGATCGCCTTATAGTGCTGGTACAGGCCCTCCTGCGTCGGCTTGTTGTAGTAGGGCGTCACTGAGAGGATGCCACTCACGCCCAGGGCTTCCACCTCGCGCGCCAGCTCGATCACCTCGGCGGTGTTGTAGCCACCCGCACCCGCCACCACCGGGACCTTGCCCCGAGCCTCTTCGAGCGTGATCTCGACTACCCGCAGGTGCTCGGCGCGGGTCAGCGTGGGATTCTCGCCGGTCGTGCCGCAGGGGACCAGGAAATCCATTCCCGCATCGATCTGCCGCCGCACCAGCCGGCGCAGCGCCTCTTCGTCCAGCGAGAAATCTTTCCGAAAAGGCGTCACCAGGGCCGTTCCGCATCCCGTGAACATCGTCAGACCTCCTTGAACAACACGTCGCTGAATTCGAAGAACCCGCTTTTCCCGGCCACCCATCGCGCCGCCTTGAGCGCGCCGCGGGCGAACCCTTCGCGGCTGCGCGCCGTGTGCCGCAGAGTGATGGTATCGGCGGCGGAGTCGAACCCGATCTCGTGCGTGCCGGGGTGCCGTCCCGCGCGGTTGGACGCCGTAGTGACCGGACGCGCATATCCCGCCTTCTTCATTTCTTCGACCAGCTTGAGCAGTGTACCAGAGGGCGCGTCCTTCTTGGTGGCGTGGTGGATTTCCCAAGCCCAGGCGCCGTAGTCTTCCTCGACGGCCAGCAGCCGCGCCGCCTCCGCCACCAGCCGCGAGAACACGTTCACGCCGATCGAAAAGTTCGGGCTCCACACCAGCCCGACGCCGTTCCGCTCGACGGCCGTCTTCACCCGCCCGGCTTCACCCAGCCAGCCGGTCGTGCCGATCACCATGTTCACGCCCAGCGGCGCGATGCGCTCGACGTTTTCTACCGTCGCCGCGGGAATCGAGAACTCTATAGCGACGTCCACACCCGCGAAGTTCTCCGCGGTGATGCCGGAGAAATCGGCGTTGTTGAACTCGTCGAGTTTCAGCGTGACGCTGAACCCGAACTCGGGCGCGAGCTGTTCGATCAGCCGCCCCATCTTGCCGTAGCCGACGATCGCCAGGTTCATTCAAACACCTGTAGGGCGGACCTCCAGGTCCGCGGCCGGCCTCCCGGCCGGCCCGTTCATTCAAACACCGCCGGGTCCAGTTCCCTGAAGAACTCATTGTGCAACAGGCGCACCGCTTGCAGCACGTCCGCTTCGGCCACCACCACGCTCAGGTTCCACTGCGAGCCGCCTTGGGAGATCATGAGCAGATTCACCGGGCCCAGCGCCGAGAGAACCCGCGCGCCGATGCCGGGCGTGCAGCGGATATTATCTCCTACCACGCACACGATCGCGCGGTTGTGCTCCACCCAGACCTGGGCGAACTGCTCCAGCTCCGCGCGGATCTCGGCCAGCCGCCGGCTGCTGTCGATGGTGGCGGAGACGCTGACCTCCGATGTCGAGACCACGTCCACCGGGGTCTCGTAGCGGTCGAACACTTCGAAAATGCGGCGCAGGAAGCCGTGGGCCATCAGCATGCGCGTGGAGTGGATGTTCACCACCGTGATGTTCTTCTTGCAGGCGATCGACTTGACGGGGTTGGCGCTGGGCACGGCCTCGCGAATGATCCGCGTGCCCAGCGCGTCCGGCCGGCGGGAGTTCAGAATCAGCACCGGGATGTTCTTCTCGACCGCCGGCAGCACGGTGGCCGGATGCAGGACCTTGGCGCCGAAATAGGCCAGCTCGGCGGCCTCGGAGAACGAGATCACCTTGAGCCGGCGCGCTTCCGGCACGCTGTTGGGATCGGCGGTCATCATGCCGTCGACGTCGGTCCAGATCTGGATTTCCTCGGCCCCGATGCCGGCGCCCACGATGGCCGCGGTGAGGTCCGAGCCGCCGCGCCCGAGCGTGGTAGTGACACCGTCCTCGGTCGCACCGATGAAGCCGCCCATCACCACGACCTTGCCGGCGCGCGCCAGGGGCGCAACTTCCTCTCCCAGCCGGGCGTAGGTTTCCGGGTAGATTGGTGTGGCTTGCGTGTGCCGTCTGTCGGTCAGGATCAGGCGGCGCGAATCGGCGTGGACCGCATCCATGCCCGCCTCGCGAAACGCCAGCGTCACGATGCGGCTCGAGAGCCGCTCTCCGTAACTCGAGATGTTGTCGATGGAGCGCGGCGTCAACTCGCCCATGACCGCCAGGCCGCTAATCAACTGGCCCAACTCCTCGAAGTGCTCGTGAATGAGGCTCTCGAACTCCGGATTCTGCCCCGAGCCTACCAGCGGCCGGGCCTCCGCCACATGATATTCGCGCAATGCCCGCAACTGTTCCAGCGCCCGCTCGCGCTTGCCCTCGACCGCGTCCGCCGCCATGGCCAGCAGCGTGTTCGTAGTCTTCCCCATCGCCGAGACCACCACCACGGGCTGCCTCTCCAAACGCGCCTGGACAATCGCCGCCACTCGCCTGATGGCGGCCGCCGATTCCACCGACGTGCCGCCGAATTTCATTACGATCATGAGTCCAGGAGTCCTTCCGAGTGCATCAGCTCGGCATTGAGAACCGCGGCGCCCGCCGCGCCCCGGATGGTGTTGTGTCCGAGCGCGACGAACTTGTAGTCGAACACCGGGCACGGCCGCAGGCGGCCCACAAACACGGCCATTCCGCGCTCCCGCCCGGCGTCGCGCCGCGGCTGCGGCCGGTCCCGCTCTTCCATGTAGATCACGGGCTGCGCCGGGGCGCTCGGCAACTGGCGCTCCTGCGGCACGCCGGTGAAGCCGCGCAGCGCGGCAATCAGCTCCTGCTCGGAAGGCTTGGCGGAGAGCCCCACGGAAACCGTTATGGTGTGCCCGTCCACCACCGGCACGCGGTTGCAGTGCGCGCTCACGCGCGCGGCCAGCGGCTCGACGTGGTCGCCCCGGAAATCGCCCAGGATCTTCCGCGTCTCCTGCTGCACCTTCTCCTCTTCACCGCCGATGAAGGGAATCACGTTGGCGTTGATGTCCATGCTGGCGACACCCGGGTAGCCCGCGCCCGAGATGGCCTGCATCGTGGTCGCCACCACCCGAGTGATGCCGAAAGGCTTCAGCGGCGCCAGCGCCATCGTCAGCGCCACCGCCGAGCAGTTCGGGTTGGTCACGATCTGCCCCTTCGCGCCGCGCCGCTGCCGCTGGACTGGAATCAGTTGCAGGTGGCCGGGATTCACCTCCGGCACCAGCAGCGGAACGTCCGTCTCCATGCGGTGGTTCCGCGAGTTTGATACGACGGTGTGCCCGGCCTGGGCGAAGGCCTGCTCGATTTCGGTGGCCACCGCGGCGTCCGTCGCCGAGAAAACCAGCCGCGGCGCGTTGCCCGGCTTGCACTCCTCCACCATCAGGTCCGCCACCGGCGGCGGCATCACGCCGTCCAGCCGCCAGCTCGTCGCATCGCGGTACTTCTTTCCCGCCGAGCGGTCGCTGGCCCCGACCCAGACCAATTCGAACCAGGGATGATCCTGTAAGAACCTAACGAAATGCTGGCCCACCATGCCGGTGGCGCCCAGGATGCCGACTTCGATTTTCTGCATGGGAACTATCCGCTGACGGCTGTCAGCCTTTTCACCATCCTTGCGTAGATGTCGACAGCTTCGAAAAGCTGCCGCTTGGAAACCCTTTCTTCGAGCGTGTGCGCCACGTGAATGTTGCCCGGGCCGATCAGGAACGCCTCGCCCCAAGCGCCGGCGAACGCCGGGATGTCCGTTGTGAACGCCACTACCGTCGTCGGAAGCTCATCCAGCGCGTTCAGGCGCACGGCAGGCACCGACATCACCTCAATCGCCTCGGCGCGCCCCGCGGTCGCCCCGCGGACCGCCTCCCGGATGGGATCGGCGTCCGAGACCAGCCGGAACATGATCTCCGCCCGCGCTTCGTCGGGGATGACGTTCGGCGCGCGGCCGCCCGATATGGTTCCGATGTTCAGCGTGCCGCGGCCCAGCACCGGGTCGTCGGCGAGCGGAATCCGCCGGATCGCTTCGAGCGCGTCCAGCAGTTTGTCGATCGCCGATTCGCCCAGCTCCGGATAGGCCGAGTGCGCCATCCGCCCGTGCGCCGCGATTTCGTACCGGAGCGTCCCTTTCGACCCCAGCGCCAGCTTGTTTTCCGTCGGCTCTCCGTTGATCAGGTAGCACGAGCCGCGCGATTCGCGAGCAGCCGCGTACGCCCCGGCGCTGTTGCGCTCCTCGCCAACCACGAACAGCAGTCCGAAATCCCGCTTCCCTTCCCCGAGCAGCCGCTCCGCGGCGCCGATCATCGACGCGATGATTCCTTTGGCGTCGCACGCGCCGCGTCCGTAAATGGTTTCGCCATCTTCGCGCGACGGATAGAACGGCGGCACGACGTCCATGTGCGTCGAAAGCGTCGCCAGCGGTGCGCCCCAGCAGGCGAACACGTTGAACCGCCCAGGCTCGACCGGCATGGCTTCGGCACGCCCGCCGGTGCGCGCAGCCAGGGCAGAAAGGTAGTTCAGCAGGTACGAGCCCACCTCGCCCTCGTTGTTTGTGATCGACTCGATATCCACCAGCGCCCGCGTGAGCTCGATGACGTTCATCTTCTTCTCTCTGGATCGGGGCGCCGCGGGAGGGAATAAGAAGGGGGCGTGCCCCCTCCCTCCGATAGCGCTCCATCCGGGCCCTTTCAGACTCGAATGACAGTGGGCAGGTTTTATCCTTACCCCCCAACCGCCCGGGAGTGCGCTTCCCGAACGACTTCGGCGGAGTGTCCCGTACGGCCCTTCCGCCGTGAGGCGGACTGCCGCGCGGTTAGCGCCCCGTTCAACGGGCCTCCAAAGCTACTCGGAACAGCCGACCCGGCTACTGATGGCCTCCGCGCCTCTATCGAAATAACCTCCAGGATAACATAAGCACTTCTTTTCCACGCCCGCGTGGAGTGACTCGGATTTGGTAGGATAAGGCTCCAGCCTTGTCCCAGCGCCTGAAAACCATCTCGCTTGCCGCCGCCCTGTTCGCCGCGAACCTCTGGGTGGCGAAGGAACTGCTTACTTCCGAGTTCATCAGTCATATGGGCTCGATTGAGGGCACCCACATCACCCTCGGCCGGTTTATCGTCAAGCACTGGCCGGATCTGTTCTGGTTCCCGCTGTGGTACGGCGGAGTGCCTTACCAGAACGCCTATCTTCCGCTTCACCCATTCGCAGTGGCCGCGACCGCAGGCCTGTTCGGTATCTCGCCCGGCCACGCCTACCACGCTCTGACGGCAGTCTTCTATGCCCTCGGGCCAGTCACTTTGTTCCTGCTGGGGCTGAAGCTCTCCGGCTCCCGCGCCTACAGCCTGGCCGCCTCGCTGATCTATTCCTTCAGTTCCCCGGCTGCCCTGCTGATCCCCGCCGTCGCGCGCGACGTGGGTAGCATCTGGCACGGGCGCCGCTTACTGGATCTAGTCCAATACGGCGAAGGGCCGCATATCGCCGCCATGACTCTGCTTCCCGTGGCGCTGCTGTTGCTCGTGGTTGCATTCGAGAAGCGCCGGCCCGTGTGGTGGATTCTGGCGGCAGTGGGGCTGGCTTCTGTCGCCTTGACTAACTGGCTCGGCGCGCTCGCTCTGGCCCTGGCCGCGGCCGCGTGGCTGCTTTCAGGAGGGGGCGGCGTGGGGCTCAGGAAGTGGTTCATCGCGATCGGGCTCGGGCTATACGCATACGTGATCTCGTGCTCGTGGCTTCCCCCCTCTACGATTAAGGCCACCTTTGGGAACGAGACGCGGTTGGGCGGTTCCACACCAGCCCTGGCGCTGTGGGCGTGTATCGTGACCGGCGTGGTCCTCATGGGAGCGTTGGCGTGGCTGCTCCGCCGGTTCAAGGCACCGCCGGCTCTCGCGTTCTCCGTCCTCTTCCTGTTCTCGATGGCCTGGCTGACGCTCTCCGAGGAGTGGGCCCGAGTCTCGATCTTGCATCAGGCGGGGCGCCTCCACGTGGAGATGGAGATGGGCATCGCGCTGGCGGCAGCTTTCGGGGCCAAACTGATCCTCGACCGGACTTCAACACGCGTGCGCACTGCGGTTGCCTGTGTCCTCCTGGTGCTGGCCGGCTATGCAGCCGTGCGTTACCGCGCCTATGCCAAGCGTCTCGACCGCCCGATCGATATCCGCCAGACCATCGAATATCGCGAAGCCGAGTGGATTACCGCCAACCTGGACGGCCATCGGGTCCTGGCGCCGGGCTCGGTCGGGTTCTTTCTGAACGTGTTTTCGGACACGCCGCAATTCGGCGGCGGCTATTACCAGTCCCTGGTGAACCCGGTCTACCTGCACCTCGACTACCAGATCTTCTCCGGCTCGAACGCCGGTGCCGAGGAGGGGCCCATCGCAGTTGTGCTGCTGAAAGCCTTGGGAGTGGACGCCGTCGGTGTCAGCGGGCCACACAGCCGCGAGGCGTTCAAGCCCTTCAACAACCCGAGGAAGTTCGAAGGAATTCTGCCCGAACTCTGGCGCGAGGGAGACGACGTCATCTATCAAGTGCCACGTCGCTCGCGTTCTCTGGCGCACGTCGTGCGGCTGGCGGATCTGCCTGCGCGGCAGCCCGAAAACGGACTCGATCTGGATCCAATCCGGCCTTACGTCCGCGCCCTGGACGATCCCTCGCTGCCGCTTGCCGACATGGCCTGGCGTAATCAGCATACGGCGGTCATCTCGGCGGGGCTGGAGCGGGACCAGATCCTGTCCGTGCAGATCAACTACCATCCCGGCTGGACCGCGACTGTCAACGGCCAGCCGCGCCGCGTCTTCCGGGACAACTTGGGGCAACTGGCCGTGGTGCCGGAATGCGAGGGGCCGTGCAGCGTGGAAATCGCGTTCCACGGCGGCACGGAGATGCTGCTAGCCCGCATCCTCTGCTGGTCCGGGTTGCTCGGTGGCATCGTCTGGGCTGTTTGGCGCAGGAGAACACCTTGAGCGACTTCGACCTTGCGGTGATCATTCCCGCCTGGAACGAACGGGAGAACATCGAGAATCTGGTTCCCGCTATCCAAACGGTTGCGGGCGGGCTGGGCATCCGGGCGGAGATCATCGTAGTCGACGGCGGATCGCGCGATGGAACCGCGGAAGCGGCGGTGCGCCTCGGAGCGCGCGCACTGCCCCAACAGGAAAGGGGATATGGCGGAGCGCTCCTGGCGGGATTCGCAAGCGCCGCGGCGCCTTACGTCATTACCATGGACGCCGATCTGTCCCATCCTCCGACCTTCATCGCGGACCTCTGGGCGCGCAGAGACGAGGCCGAGCTGATCATCGCCTCCCGCTACGTGCCCGGCGGCAAGGCCGTCATGAGTAGCTCCAGGCGTGTCTTGAGCCTCATCCTCAACTCGATGTTCCGGGTTGCGCTACGTCTCCCGGTCCGCGATCTCTCGAGCGGATTTCGGCTCTACCGGCAGGACGCCCTGAAGCAGCTCCACCTCCAGTCACGGGACTTCGATGTGCTGGAAGAGATCCTCGTGCTTGTCTACCGCCAGGGCTGGCGAATCCTCGAAGTGCCGTTCCACTATATGCCGCGCCGATCCGGCTCCTCGCACGCCAAGCTGATCCGTTTCGGCTGGGCCTATCTCAAGACACTGGCCCGGATGTGGCGCTTGCGAAGGGGAGGCTGAAGAGCCATTGGCGCGCCGCGACGATTTCTTCGCGGCCGAGCCAGTGGCCGCTGGCCGACCAGTTGAGCGTCACCTCGGCGCCGGCATCCCTCAGCAATTTCGCCAGCCGCTTGGTCTCCTCCGGCCGCACAATGGGATCTTGGCGGCCGGCGGAGATGAACACCGGCGTGCCGAGGAGGCCGGGCAGGTCGTCTGGCACGATCGGCACCATGGGCCGGAAAAGCACCGCACCGACAAGCGTCCGCGGCCGCAGGAGCAGCACCGCGGCAGCGATGTTCGCGCCGTTGGAGTACCCTGCCGCGATCACCCGGCCCGGATCGAGCCCGTAGCGGACCGAGGCAACCTCGACGAAGTCGGCCAGTTCGTGAGCGCGGAGCTTCAGATCCTCGATGTCGAACACGCCCTCCGCCAGCCGACGGAAGAAGCGCGGCCGGCCGTGCTCGAGCACCTTCCCCCGGGGGCTGAGGACCGCCGCGCCGGGCTCAAGCAAAGGGGCCATGGGCAGCAGGGCGCGCTCGTCACCCCCGGTCCCGTGGAGCAACAGCAGGGTCAGCCCTCGCCTTGTGGGGTGCGCCGGCACGAACTCGTGGATGAATTCTGGCATCTCAAGCTTGCCGCACAAACTGCGGCGCGTCCAACGGTGGCAACCGCACTTCGAGGTCCCGCCGTCGCGGTTCGAGCCATGGGGGCAGCACCAACCGCGTCCCGAGTTCCTCGGCCGGCTCATCGACGGCAAAGCCCGGCCCGTCGGTTGCAATCTCGAACAGCACGCCCCCCGGCTCGCGGAAGTAGATCGAACGGAAATACTTGCGGTCGACGACCGGGGTGACGCGGAGTCTCCGGGCAGCGATCTCGCGGCGCCATTCCCGCTGCTCGGCCTCGTTTGGCGTTCGCCAGGCGACATGATGCACCGTACCGACTGCCACCTCGCCGTGCGTCAGCCCCGGCACCCACTCGACATCGGCCACCGCACCCGCCCCTCCGCTGCCCGCCTCGTAACGGAAGCGGTTGGCGCACTCCTTGGTGGGCCGAAAACTGAGCACGCCCGACAGCACGGTCGCCGTCTTCTCGAGCACCTCAACGGAGAGCGTCACGCCGTGGATGCCGCGAATGGCATGCTCGGCCGGCACCGGCCCCTCCGCCGAACCAGGGCGCACATCCGGATTCGCCACCAGTTCCAGCGGCAGACCGTCGTGGTCATGAAATGAGATCGTCTCCTCGCCAAAGCGTTTCTGGGGCCCGTGGATCGCCAGTTTGGCGGCTTTCAGGCGCTCCATCCAGTACCCCATCGCGCCCTCCGGGATCGAGAAGGAAACCGCTGTCGCTTGCCCGGCCCCGTGCCGCCCTCGCGGCGCCCCGGGCCAGGGGAAGAACGTCAGGAACGTCCCCGGATGAGCCTCCCGGTCGCCGAAGTAGAAATGGTAGGTTGCCGGATCGTCGAAGTTGACGGTCCGTTTCACCAGGCGCAAACCCAACAGGTCGCCGTAGAAATCCAGGTTTTGCCGCGGATCGCCCGCGATGGCGGTGATGTGGTGTATGCCCAGAATCTGCTTCATCTGCCATAACAGATGACGCCGGAGCGCCTCCCGATTCAAGCCAGGTTATGAGTCACAATGGAATCGGGAGAGACATGCCTGCCAAGTTACGCACACTCCTCCACCTGCTGCATGGCGCCCTAGTCGCCGCCTACCGGGACGGCTGTCTGGGAACGGCCAAAGGCGCCGCTTACTCCTCGCTGCTCTCTTTTTTCCCGTTGCTGGCCACCGTCGCCACCATCCTGGTTCATGTAAGGGCCGACTTCGTCTCCCGGCAGGTCTCCGGGTTCCTGACCGAGATCCTGCCGCCCGGCACCCACCAACTGGTATTCCACTATTTCGCAGTGCGCGGGAAGCAGCCGTCCTTCATCCCGATCACCGGAATGCTGGTGTCAATCTGGGCCGCCTCCGGAGTGATCGTCAGCCTGATGGAGGGTTTCAGAGCGGCCTACCGCATCCCGTCCGGGCGCTCGTTCCTTCGCCAGCGGGCCGTTGCGTTGCTCCTGGTTCTCTCGGCGGCGGTCCCGACGCTGGCCGCCTCCATCCTGATTCTGTACGGCGTGCGTGCGGAGCGCTGGCTGGTCCAGGCCCTGGGGCTGTGGCCCGCCGGAACCGACCTGCGCAGCGGGGTGTTCATACTGGGCACGGTGACGCGCTACGCGATCGCTCTCGGCGCGATCGGCTTGGGCGCAGCGATTCTCTATCGCTACGGCCCCAACCGGCCCCAGCGCTGGAACCGCGTGTGGCCGGGCGCGGTGCTGGCCACTGGCCTGTGGTTGGCGGCGACCTCGCTGTTCGGCTGGTACGCCGGCCATATCGCCAACTACAACGTGGTTTACGGCAGTGTCGCGCGGGTCATCCTGCTGCTCGTCTGGCTATACCTGCTGGCGGTGATCGCCCTGATCGGCTGCGCGTTCAACGCGCAATGCGAAAACGCCGCGGGCCACTGACTACTCGAATTGTCTGCGGAAGTCGGCCAACTGTTGCTTGAGGTCCTCGACTTCGCGGCGCAACAGCGAGATCTCGGCTTCGAGCGCTGCGAAGCGGTCCTGGCGGGGGCGCGGCGGCTCCGGCGAGGCTTCGACGGAGGAGACCTCGCCGGAGAGCAGGTGGGCGTAGCGCGGCTCCTTGGTCCCCTGCTGGCGCGGCAGCCTGACCACCAGCGGGTCGGGCTGGCGCTCGATCAGGCGCTGGAGGCAGGACTCGACTTCCTCGAGGCCGTCGAACCGGTGCAGGCGCTCCGCGCGGCTGTGCAGCTCGCCAACGGTCTGCGGGCCGCGCAACATGAGCTCGCACATCAGCGCCAGTTCCCTGCGCCCCAGATTCAGGCCCTCGGAGAGGAGCTGGCGATGCTTGGGGACGCGGATGCCCGCCCCGGTCAGCGTGGCGGCGAGCTTCTTCTTCCTGAGTCCGTCCAGCGCCTGCTCGACGGCCGGTTCGTCGAATTCGACGACCGGATCGCGATTCGATTTCTGGTTGCAGGCGTTCACCAGCGCGTTGAGGGTGAGCGGGTAGTACTCCGGCGTCGCAATCTCTTTCTCAATCAGGGCGCCGAGGGCGCGCACTTCGGCGGAGTCTAAGAAGGAATCCACGTCAAACATGATAGCGGTTACGCCTCGACGATGGCTGCCCGCTGGATGTAGTCGAGTTTCGGGAACTCCCGCTCCAGGTAGGCGTTGCCTTCGGTCTGGATGCGGCCCTGTTCGGGCCCGCGGCCGCGCGGGGCGCCCTCGCCGTAACCGCTGTGAAGCTGGCCGACGATGTCCATCCCCTCGGCGACTCGTCCAAAGGGCGCGAACCCCAGGCCGTCCAGACTGGTATTGTCCGCGAGGTTGATGAACACCTGGGTGGTGCGGGAGTTGGCTCCGGCGGTGGCGAAGGTGATCATGCCACGCGCATTGGTCTGGGCGACGGGATCGTCGGGGAACTGCGCGGTGCGCCAAAGACGGCCCACCTCCGGATCGCCCGGGATACCGAACTGGACCACAAAACCGGGCAGCACGCGGAAAAAGCGGGCCCCATCGTAGAAACCGTTCTTGACCAGGTTGTAGAAGCGGTCCGCGCCCGCAGGCGCCCAACTCCGGGTCACCTCAACGGTGAATCTCCCCTTACTGGTGTCAAATTGAGCCCGGTAGACCACCGGGGCCTGTTCGGTCAACGCAGATGGATCCATGCCTCCCATTCTGGCATTGACGGGGGGCCAAAAGCGAAGGACGGATCAGTAACGCGGGCGGTCGCGCCGGTTGCCACCCCGGCCCCCGCCACCGCCGCCGCGCGGTCCACCCCCACCGCCGCCGGCGCTCATTGGGCGTGCTTCGTTGACCACCAGCGCGCGGCCCATGAAATCTTTGCCATTGCAGGAAGAAATGGCCCGCGCAGCGACCTCGTCGTCGCCGATCTCCACGAAACCGAACCCGCGCGCCTCGCCGGAAAAGCGGTCGCGCATGACATTCACGCTGTCGACGGTGATGCCGGCCTGGTTGAACCAGCTCTCCAGGTCGGACTCGGTGGCCTGATACGGGAGATTCCCCACATACAGCTTCATCGTTCGATCACACTCCTCTAACCCAATTGGGCAATTGCGAAAGCTGAAGTGACAGGTTCACGGCCGCGGGCAAGCACGAACCTCTGAGCTTCTCGGGGCAACTCTGACGCTGCAGCCAATCAGCTTCATTGTCTCACAAGCGACTTGGAGGCCGCTGATGGCTGGGGCTCCCGTGATAGAATTCGGGGCGGCATGAATCAACGCTCGTTTACCCGGCGCGAGGTGTTCCTGGCAGTGACGGCGAGCGCGGCGGCCGTGGCAGGCCGTAAGAGCCGCACCACGGTCGAGATCCGCGGCGACCAGTTCTTGATCGACGGCAAGCCTACTTACAAGGACAGGACGTGGCAGGGCTGCCGCATCGAGGGGCTGCTCTTGAACTCGCGCATGGTGCAGGGCATCTTCGACGACCTCAATCCGGAGACCCGGAGCCGCTGGCGCTACCCGGACACGGGGCGCTGGGATGCGGAACGGAACACGCGCGAGTTTGTGGCGGCCATGCCGAAGTGGCGCAGGCACGGGCTCCTGGCATTCACCATCAACCTCCAAGGCGGCAGCCCGGAGGGTTACTCCAAGGCCCAGCCGTGGCACAACTCGGCCATCACCGCAACCGGAGATCTCCGGCTGGAGTACATGCGACGCTTGGTGCGCATCCTGGACCGCGCCGACCAGTTGGGCATGGTGGTGATCCTGGGCATCTTCTATTTCGGCCAGGACGAGCGGCTCAAGGACGAAGCGGCGATCCTCCAGGCGGTGGACAACACCGTGGATTGGGTATTTAGTCTCGGCTACCGCAATGTCCTGGTCGAAGTGGACAACGAGTGCGACGTGGAGCGCTACGAGCACGCCCTCCTCCGGCCTGACCGCGTTCACGAGTTGATCGAGCGGGTGAAACAGCGGACGCGGCAAGGGCGGCGGCTGCTCGCGAGCACGAGCTACCGCGGCGGCGCGATTCCCCGTGAGAACATGGTACGCGCGGCCGATTTCCTGCTCATGCACGGCAACGGCGTCGGCGATCCCGAGCGCATCTCCGAGATGGTGCGCCAGGCGCGGCAGGCGCCGGGGTACCGCCCTATGCCCATCCTGTTCAACGAGGACGACCACTTCGACTTCGACAAGCCGCGGAACAACATGCTGGCCGCGGTCCGCGAGTATTGCTCGTGGGGCTACTTCGATCCCGGCAACAACAACTACGTGGACGGCTACCAATCGCCACCCGTGAATTGGGGCTTGAATACGGAGCGCAAGAAGGCGTTTTTTGCCAAGGTGAAGGAACTGGCCGTAGGATAGGGCTCCAGCCCTGTCCCCGAAGGTCCTATCCTACGTAGATATGAGATTCGTCACTTTCCAGAGGGGCGGCAGCACTCCCGAGCCCGGAGTGGTTGCAGGCGGCGATGTGATCGGGCTCGGCCCCGTCGGCTTCCCCGATCTGCTCAGCGTGATTTCAGGCGGCGAGGAAGCGCGCACCCGCGTGGAGGCCTGGCTGGCCGAAGCCCCCGCTAGCGCGCGCTTCGACCTTGGCTCGGTGAAGCTGCTGGCCCCCATTCCGCGGCCCCCCAAAATCGTCTGCGTGGGCCTGAACTACGCCGACCACGCGCGCGAAGCCAACCTGGATATGCCGAAGGTCCCGACCATCTTCGCGAAGTTCCATACCGCGGTGATCGGTCCGGGGGCGGCCATCGTGCTGCCCAAGGCTTCGGCCAGGCCGGACTACGAGGCCGAGTTTGCGTTTGTCGTAGGGCGCGGCGGGCGGTACATTCCCGGCGGGCGCTGGCAGGAGCACGTGTTCGGCTACACGAACTTCAACGACGTCAGCGCGCGCGACTACCAGATGGCCACCACACAGTGGATGATGGGGAAGACCTTCGACACCTTCGCCCCCATGGGGCCGTGGATCGTGAGCGCGGACGAGATCGCCGATCCGCACGCGCTTGACGTGAGGCTGATCCTCAACGGCGAACTCATGCAGTCCTCGAACACGCGCCACCTGATCTTCGGCATTCCCGAGTTGCTCGAGTTCCTGTCCAGCGTATTCACTCTCGAGCCCGGCGACGTGGTTTCCACCGGCACGCCCGCCGGCGTCGGCTTCGCGCGCAAGCCGCCGCGCTATCTGCGGCCGGGCGACGAAGTCGTGGTCGAAGTGCAGGGCCTGGGCCAGTTGCGCAATCCCGTCGTGGCCGAGGCGTAACCCCGTGCCGCGCGGAATCAAACCACGCCCTCTGTGGAGCGCAGCACTGCCCATCGTGCTGGCCCTAGCGATCGTCTTTGTTGTGCCGCGCCCGGCCGCCATCAAGCCCGAGGCCTGGCGGCTGCTAGGCATTTTCGTCGGCGCGGTGGCTGGGCTGGTCACGCAGCCGATCGCGGGCGGCGCGGTGGTGCTCATCGCCGTGGCGCTGGCGCCGGTCTTTGGTGGGCTGACCGTTAAGCAGGCGCTGAGCGGCTACGGCGACCCCATTTGCTGGCTGGTGATGGCCGCCTTCTTCATCTCGCGCGCGCTGATCAAGACTGGCCTGGCGCGGCGGATCGCGTTGTTCTTCGTGCGGATCGCCGGCCGGACCTCCCTCGGCGTGTGCTACGCGCTGTCGTTCTCGGACATGCTCCTGGCGACCATGATCCCCTCCAACGCGGCCCGCTCCGGCGGAGTGATTCTGCCCATCGTCCGCTCCCTCTGCGAACTGTATGGCTCGCTGCCGGGGCGGACCGCCGCGCTGCTCGGCTCGTTCCTGATGACCGCGGTTTACCAGAGCATCTGCGTCACGGCCGCCATGTTCCTGACGGGTCAAGCGAGCAACCCGCAAGCCGCCAAGGCCGCCCTGGACCACCTGCACTACCAGGTCACCTGGGTGGGTTGGGCGCTGGCGGCCAGCGTGCCCGGACTATGCTCGCTGGCGATCGTTCCGCTGGTCGTTTTCCGCGTGAACCCGCCGCAAATCCGGCGCACGCCGGAAGCCTCGGAGTTTGCGGCGCGGGAACTCAAGGCGATGGGTCCAATGAAACGGCAGGAGGTCATCACGCTGGCCGTCTTCGTGGCCGTCTGCGCGGGCTGGGTGACGTCGCCGCTGCACGGGCTGGAGATCGCCGTAATAGCGCTGCTGGGCGCGGCGGCGCTGCTCGTCGCGGGCGTGCTGAGCTGGGAGGACGTCAAGAACGAGAGGGCCGCCTGGGACATCTTCGTCTGGTACGGCGGCTTGCTGATGCTGGGCCAGGCGCTCAACGACGCGGGCCTGGCGGACGCTTTCGCCAGGGCCGTCGCCGCGCAGTTCGGGCACCTCGGGTGGCCGGCGCTGTTTGCGATTGCGCTTCTCGTCTACTTTTATGCCCACTACGGGTTCGCGAGCATTACGACGCACATCCTGGCGATGTTCATGCCGTTCGTTGCGGTGCTGGTGGCCATGGGCGCTCCCAAGGGGTGGATGGTGTTCGCCTTTGCCTGCTTCGCCAACCTGTCGGCGGGGCTGACCAACTACGGCACAACGCCCTCGCCGATGTTCTTCGCCCAAGACTACGTCAGCCTCGGCCGGTGGTGGAAGGTGGGCGCGGTGGTGTCTGTGGTCAACATCGCGATCTGGTCATCGGTCGGCTTCCTTTGGTGGAAAGTGCTCGGGCTGTGGTAGCCGCCGGCGCCGGCGCCAGGTCCAGTAGATCAGGCCGGCCGCGCCCAGGAGCGCGCAACCGATCAGGACCAGGCGGCGCACCTCGCTGGAAGCGCTGTGCCATCGATCGCCGAGAACGTAGCCCAGAACGATGAACGTGCTGGACCAGATCAAGGCGCCCGAGTAAGCGAACAGCGCGAAGACCGGCAACTCGAGTTTGGATGCCCCAGCTAGGTACGCAATCACGTGCCGCCCACCAGGAATGTAGTACCCAGCGGTCAGCGTGAACCGCCCGAGGCGGTGGAACCAGTCGTGTATCCGGCGCACGCGTTCCGCCGGGATGTGCAGCTTCGAGCCGTACTTCTCGATCAGCCAGTGGCCGGCCAGCCGCCCCAGCGTGTAACTCAGCGTGATTCCACAGATGCTGCCAGCGAGCGCCGACGCCAGGGTCGGGAGCGGGCTCAACTGCCCGCGGTACACCAGGTAGCCGGCGAAGGCCAGCACCGTCTCGTCGGGGATCGGCAGCCCCACGATGCCCAGCATCAGCAGGGAGAAGATCCCGATGTAGCCGTACTGGGTGACCCAATGGGAGACGAGTTCCACGCGGCGGCCTGCTTCCATCGTAGCGAAGCCGCCCGTCAGCACCGGGACGCGGGTCCGCAGCCCAGCCAGTCTGCCATAATGAACTTGGTCGTTGCGGTCATGAAAACCAACGCCGTCCGCCAGCTCGACAACCTCGGTATCCGCTACGAGGTGCGCGAATACGAAGTGGACGAGGAGCACATGGACGCGGAGTCGGTGGCCCAGATGATCGGCCTGCCGTCCGAGCAGGTGTTCAAGACGCTGGTGGCTCGCGGCGACCGCCATGGCGTGTGCCTCGCCGTGGTGCCCGGCAACGCCGAGCTGGACCTCAGGGCGCTGGCGCGCCTCACGGGCAACCGCCGCATTGAACTCGTGCCGCTCAAGGAAGTGCAGCCGCTCACCGGATACGTGCGCGGCGGCGTGACGGCGCTGGGCCTGAAGCGCGAGTTCCCGGTGTTCGCTGACGAGACCATCGAATTGTTCGACGTCATCTCGGTCTCGGCCGGCCTTCGCGGCGCGCAGATCCTGCTCGCGCCCGCGGATTACCTGCGGGCGGCGAAGGCCACCGTGGGTCCGATTGCCCGCGACAAAGGTTAGAAACTCCGCACGCCGAGGGCGGCGATGTCGTCCACGCGCATGGTTTCTTTCACCACGAACGGCTCGCCGTATTTCACGCCGATGAGGTTGCCGTAGAAGCGGGCGATGGCGCCGAGACGCTCGCGGATCTCCTCCTCGCCGGGAAACAGGTCCGAGCTTTCCCCTCCGCCATACTGAGATTCGTAGCTGAGCAGCGCCGCCATGCGGCGCTCGAACTGGGCCGAGATATCCACGACGAAGGACGGCGTCACGTTGGCGTACAGCGACGAATAGACGACCTTGAACGGCCGGTGCGGCTCGGAGGATTCGTCGAGCTTCTTTAGCCCGGCCAGGAAGCAGGCCTCGTAGGCCATTTCGCCGGCGCGGTAGTGATCGGGATGGCGCGCTTCCCAGTACGGCAGAATCACTACGCGCGGGCGCAGGCGGCGGATCTCGGCGGCCAGCGACATGCGTGCGGCGAGTGCGTTTTCCAGGCGCGCGTCGGGAAAGCGCAGGTTGCCGCGGAAGGCCAGCAGCAAGTGGCGCGCCGCCGCCTCCGCCTCCTGGAGGCGAACCTCCGGCGTTCCGCGCGTGGCCATGTCGCCGGCGGTAAGGTCGAGCACGCCGGTGCGGTAACCCATCTCCGCCATTTTGATCAGGGTGCCGCCGCAGGTCTGCTCCACATCGTCGGGATGCGCCGCGATGGCCAGTACGTCGAGAAGGGGGATGTCGGTCATAGAAATCGGCTCACCATGGGAGATTGCGCCGCTCGTAGGGCCTGCGCGTCGGGAGAATCAGAATCAGCAGGATGCCTGTCAGGAACCCGCCCACGTGCGCGAACCAGGCCACCCCCTGCGCGGTGAGATGCGAGGAGGCCACCGAGCCCACGCCGCTGAAGATCTGAATCAGGAACCAGTACGCCAGGACGAAGGCGGCGGGCAGGTCGAACGTGGTCAGGAAAATGAAAACCGGGACCAGCGTCGTGATCCGCGCGCGGGGGAACTTCACCAGGTAGGCGCCCATCACGCCGGCGATCGCGCCGCTCGCCCCGACCGTCGGCACGGGCGAGCCCAGGTTCGTCACGAGGTGCGCGAGCCCCGCCGCCACGCCGCACAGCAGGTAGAACAGCAGGTACTTGCCGTGGCCCAGAACGTCCTCGACGTTGTCGCCAAAGATCCACAGGAACCACATGTTGCCGATGATGTGCAGCCAGCCGCCGTGCAGGAACATGGAAGTGACGAGCGACATCGGGACCAGGCGGTCCGGCACCAGGCCGTAGACATAGATCAAGTGATTGCGGGCGTACTGGCCGAGCGACAGCTCGTAGAGGAACGCGACGCAGTTCACCACGATCAGCAACACGGTAACCACCGGCGTCGAGTAGCTCCGTTGGGTGTCCCGGAGTGGAATCATCGCCTGTAATCGGGATTCGAGCGCCGCTCCCCGCGGTTCATCAGCGCCCTGGCCTCGGCCGCGGTGCCAATGCCCCCCCGAGCTCCCAGTGCGGTGCAATTCAGCGCGGCCATCGCGTTCGAGAAATCCAGCGCCTCTTCCATCGCGAGACGCTCGATGACAGCATAGCAGAAAGCCCCGTGGAACACGTCTCCCGCGCCGGTCGAATCCACGCAGTTCACCACGAAGCCGGGCGAGTAGAAGAACCGGCCCTCCGTGCGCGCCAGAGCCCCGAACGCTCCCAGCGTCATGCCGGCGCAGCGCATGCCGTATTCCCTCTGAATCCTCTCGAGAGCTTGGAACGGGTCGCGCTCATTGGTCCACCGCCCTGGAAACTCGGCGCTGGCCAGCAGGTAGTCGACGTTGGGGAGTACGTGCTCAAAGCCCGCGTAGATCGTATCCACGTCCACCGTCACCGGAATCGACGCGCGGCGGGCGATCTCGGCCGCGCGCGCCACCGCCGCCGTATCGTGCCCGTCGATGTGCAGCAGCCGCGCGCAAGTGATCTGCTCCGGAGCGATTTCTTCGGGATCGAGGCGCAACGAATCCGGCCGGCGCCACAGAACGGTTCGCTCGCCGGTGGTGCGGTCGATGAGGATGTAGGCCGACTGGCTCGCGCAGCCTGTGCGCACCTGCACATGCTCGAGATCGATGCCGGTTCCGCGCAGGCTTTCCATCTGCACCCGGCCGCGCTCGTCGTCTCCAACCGTGCCGATGTACTTCGCGCGCAGGCCGAGCCGGGCGCAAGTCGCTAGCGCGCTGGCCACCTGGCCGCCCGGACTGAGAATCTCCTCCTCGAACGAAACCTTGCCCCCGTAAGCCGGGAACTGCGGGAGCACCAACAGCGTGTCGGTGGCGTTCAGGCCTACTCCCACCACATCGAACTCAGGCATAGACACCCGAGCGTAGCACAACAGGGGTAGAAACCCCGCCGCCGCGCACCGTGCTAAGCTGTGAGTAATCGGAGGGGATATGGCTGCATCCCGAATGTTGCCGGAGGGAGAAATCTCCATCGGCCTTCTCTTGAACTCCATCAGGCGCGGCGATTGCCGCGGAACCAGAGACCTGCTGAAGGAGAACCCCAGCTTGGTGCGCGCGAAGGGGCCTGACGGCGCTTCGGCGGTGCTGCTGGCGGTTTACTGCGGCCATCCGGAGATGGTCCCGCTGTTTGTGGAGCACGGAGCCCGCTTGGACTTCTTCGAGTCCTGCGCCGCGGGCGACCGAGGGCGGGCGCTGGGTCTGCTCGAGATCGACCCGTCGCTGATCCGCCAATTTGCAGCGGACGGCTATCACGGTCTGGGCCTCGCGGTTTTCTTCGGCCACCTGGAACTGGCGGAGGCTCTGCTGGCGCGCGGAGCCGACATCAACGCTGCGTCGGCCAACCCGCAAAAGCTGGCGGCTATTCACGCTGCGGCGGCGCGATCGAACGTCTCCATGGTTCGCATGCTGCTCGCGCGCGGCGCCAAGGCGGATGCGGTGCAGGCCGGCGGGTTCACGCCACTTCATGCCGCGGCGTTCCACGGGAGCCGCGAAATCGTCGAGCTGCTGTTCTCGCACGGCGCCGACCCGGCCATAAGGAGCGCGGACGGGAAAACGGCGGCCGATCTGGCGGCTGAGCGCGGCCACCGCGACCTGGCCCAGCAACTCCGGCGCTAGTCAGCCTGTGTGCTCTTTCTCCTCCACCAGCAGCCGCAGCCGCTCCAATTCGCGCTGGAGCTTGCGCTCCCGGGCGACCAAGGCGACCACGTAGGCGCACAAGATCAGCCACGCCGCCAGCAAGCCGTAACACAAGAAGGTGAAGTTTCGCGTATCCATGCTGTCTCCTCAAAACGCGTGTACCGTTCTACGCAGTCCGTTCAGTTGCCGCTCGATCCGTTCCTGCTCCATCCGGATCATGAGGAAGACCCCCGCCAGCAGCAGCAGCGGGATCCAGTTCATGAACAGGGCGGCCCACCATTCCGGCGGTAAGTCGGCCGGGGGCGGATGCTGCTGATTGCGCCACCAGCGAATGGAGAAGAAGATGATCGGCACGTCGGCGAAGGCGAAAATCGAGACCACGGCGGACATCTTAGCGCGCTCGGTCGGCTCCTCGATGGCGCGGCGCAGCATCAGGTAACCCGCATACATCAGCCAGCCCACCAGCATCGTGGTCAAGCGCACATCCCAGGCCCACCAAACGCCCCAAATCACCCGCCCCCAGATCATGCCGGTGACCAGGTTGGCCGCGCCAAACACCAAACCCACTTCGGTAATCGAAGCGGCGAAGCCGTCGTACCGCAGGTCGTTCTTCACCAGGTAGAGCACGCTGGCGATCATCGCGGCCAGGAAGCACAGGAACGCGGTCCAGGCGTCGGGGACGTGGAAGAACATGATGCGGTAGGCGGCGTTCTGGTGCTTCTCATCGGGCAAAACCAGGAGCATGACGTACAGATTGCGCGCCAGCAGCAGCGCGGCAATCCCGGTCATCGCGAGCATGATCTTCTGTCGCATATCACCTCACCAAAACGGTTTCCACCAGAGCCAGCGCCAGCGCCGTAAAGATCACGTCGAAGGCGATCAGCAGGCGAAGCCAGGGAATCAGGTCGCCCGCCAGCGGCTGGCCCATCACCAGCGGCGTGGTCAACTGCACCGCCGCAAGCAGCCCCGGAACCATGATCGGATAGACCAGCATCGGCAGCATCAACTCGCGCAGCCTGAGGTTGACGGTCAGTGCGCTGAACATGGTCCCGACCACGGTGAGCCCCCAGGTGCCCAGCAGCACCACCAGCATCAGGGGCCAGAATTGGAGCGTCCAGGGCACGTTGTAGAAGACTCCGAACACGGGCAAGCATACCAGCTCGACGGCCAGAAGCAGCGCCAGGTTGGCGAGGGCTTTCCCGAGGAACAGCGCGGCGCCGGAGATGGGCGCGGCCACCAGCGCGTCCAGGCAGTCGTTCGCCAGCTCGCGCGCGAAGCTGCGGTTCAGGATCAGCGCGCCCGCAAACGCGAACACCAGCCACAGCAGGCCGCCGGAGATCTGCCGCGTCTCGACCTCGGTGGGCTCAAACGCAAAGCTGAACAGCAGCAGGATGACCAGCGCGAAGGCCACGGATGCATTCAGCGCTTCCTTGGTGCGCAGCTCCGAGCGCAGGTCCTTGGAGGCGATGGTGAGGCTCTGGCGCAGGAACCTCACGCTTCCCCGTAGTGCCGGTACAGCCATCCGGTATCCTCCAGCATTTCCGCGGTGCGCTCGCCGGTGTGGGCCAGGCGGCCTCGAACCAGCAGCGCCACGTGCGTCGCCAGCGCCAGCGCCTCGCGCAACTGGTGCGTCGAGATTACAATCGTGCGGCCCCCGGCGAGTGCATCGCGCAACAGCGTTTGGAGCAGCGCGATGGCGCGGTCGTCGAGCGCCGTGAAGGGCTCGTCGAGCAGCAGGACCGAAGGCTCGTGCAGGAACGCGCGGGCCACCGCCAGCCGCTGCCGCATGCCGCGCGAGAACTCGCGCACCAGGCCGTCGCGCACGCGAGCCAAGCCGGTGCGCTCGAGCCACTCCGTCGCCGCCCGCTTCGGCTCGGCAAGACCGTAAATGCGCCCGAACAGGTGCAGGTTCTCGAAAGCGGAAAGCTCGTCGTAGAGCGAAATGCCGTGGCCCAGGATGCCGATCGAGTGGCGCGAGGCACGGTCGCGGCTTTCGGCGCCACAGACCGAGACGCTCCCCCGCGTGGGGCGCGCGAGTCCGGCCACGATGCGCAGCAAGGTGGTCTTCCCCGCCCCGTTGCGGCCCAGCAGCGCCATGCACGCGCCGGGCTGGACCTCAAAGCCGACGTCGCGCAGAGCCGGGAAGTCCCCGTAGAACTTCCAGACGCCCGCCACCTGGACCGGGTTCATCCGCGCTGCTCGCCTCGTCGGTACAGCAGAATGAATCCCAGCGTCAGAACCACCAGGGCTGGGATCAGGATCGCTGCGAGGCGGTCGTACACTCGCGGCAGGATCTGGTCGATCGAGGGGCCTCCCTCGTCGCCCGCGTCGTCGTTCGCAGCGCGCAGGGAGCCTGTGCCGATAACGTTCACCTGGTACGCCGCTTCGCTCACCTCGTAAATCCCGGCCTGCGTGCTCGGCTCCTGGCGCAGTGCCTTCAGCCCCTCACCCGCGAGAGTGACTCCATTCGGCACAACCAACCGCGTGGGCACGCCGCGCGCAAAGAGCCTACCGGCGAAGCTTCCGGGAGAGGTGAACGGCATCGCGTAGGCGACATCGATCCGCGTCTCGCCGGGCTTGATGGCGAAGTTCAGCGTGTAGACGCCCGCCGGGCCGGCAGGTTCGGCCGCGCGCTCGACCGGCATGCCCTGCGGCGCCTGCGCCATCACCTTGAGGCTGTCCTTCGCCGCCGCGGGCACGAAGAACCGCAACGTACCGTTGGCTGGGTCGTGGTAGGTGAGGTTGCCGTCGTTGTTGAAGAAGAAGGTCTCGCTGACGTTCAGTTGTTGCCCGGTTGGCTCCAGCAGCACCATGTGCTGGGCCAGAACGGCGCGGCCCGGCTGCTTGGACGAATCGAAGACGTCGAGCTGAAGGTTGGTGGCGGGCGTGCCCGGCGGCAGCATGAGATTGTACGTCACCCCCGCGTAGGCCGCCTCGAGCAGGTGCGGCCCGCCCTCGACCGCCTGCGCGAAAGAGAACCTGCCCTCGGCATCCGACTTCGCGCTGGCGAGCATCTCCGGACCCGCCTGCCCGAGCTTGAACAGCAGAACCATGGCCCCAGCCTGCGGCTTGCCGGTGGTGCGGTTCTGGACGGTGCCGTCCACGGCCGCAAACGCGGTGGCAAGGGAAAGCCAGAGCGCCAGGCCCCTCATTTCGCCTCCACCAGCATCGGCTTGCCGCACTCTCCACAGAACTTCATGGGCGCGGGGAACTTCGCGCCGCAGCGCGGGCAGGTGTTGGAAGCAGGGGCTGCGGGCGCGGGTTTCAAACCCGGCCCGGCGCCCTCGATTTCGGTGAGTACGCGAGCCAGTTCTCTCTGGAGGTCCTGCTTGGTCTGTTGGTAATCCTGGTCGGACAACTTGCCGACCCGGTATTCGAACTGCAAGTCGCGCAGGTTCTCGTAGATCGTGGCCTTGCGGTCCTCCAGGTGCCTGGTCGGGGAAACCGGTGCGGGCTCAGGCAGGTCCTGCGCCCGGACGCCCAGCGTATAGACGATCACCCCGATGAGGAGGATGGCGGCGGTAAAGGTGATCATCAATCCAACTTGTCCAGGTCTTTTTCAATCTGCGCCATCAGGGCGGGGTCCGGTTCGGGGCCCGCGGTGGCGGCCAGCGGTCTGCGGAAACGCCGGATCAGCCACCACACCAGGGCCAGGCCCGCGCCAATCGCGATGAACGGCATCAGCCAGCCGAGCAGGTTGAAACCCTCGGAGGGCGGTTTCAGCAAGACGCGCTGGCCGTATTCCTTCACGAAGGCGGCAAAGATCTCGGAATCCGAGCGGCCCGCGTTGACCATGCTCAGCAGTTTCTGCCGGGCAGGTTCCGAGATGTGGCAGTGCAGCATGTTGCACGAAGTGATCGAGCTGCCGCACCCGCACAGGCACGCGAGCTGGTCGCCCAGCAGGCGCACCCGAGCATTCTCGAGCGGATTGCCGCCCTGGCCGAGCATCAGCGCGGCCACCGCCAGGATCAGCAGACTACTTCTTAACCGTCGCCGCATATTTCTGTGTCACGCGAACCGCCGGCAGGCGCGCGAACTCGAATCTCACCTTGCTGGGGACCAGGCAGATCAGCGTGCCGAGTGCCAGCAGCCAGAAACCGAGCCAAATCCAGGACACCAACGGGAACACGAACGCCTGGATGACGGCCCTCTGCTCATCATCGCTCTTTCCGGCGAAGTTCAGGTACAGGTCCTCGTTCAGCCGACGGCGGATGGCCACTTCCGAGGTGCCCTGGCGGCTGGCCTTGTAGAAGCGCCGCTCGGGCGCCATCGTTCCGAGCGGCTGGCCGTCTTTCCAGACCTCGATCAGCGCGCTGCTCTGGGAGTAGTTGTCGTTATCGCCCTCGCGGAGGTCAACCACCTTCATTTCGTAGTGGCCGAGAGTGAAGCGGTCGCCGACTTTCACTTCGATGGTGGTGTCCTTGTTGAAGGCGGACCCGGTGAAGCCGACGAACATCAGCACGATGGCCAGGTGCACGATGTACCCGCCGTAGCGGCGCGTGTTGCGGCGCGTAAGCTCGACCGCCGCCAGCAACAGGTTCTGGCCGCTCTTGGCGTGGATCGCCCGGGCGCCTTTGTAGAACTCGACCGAGATCGTCCACGCCACGAACAGGCACAGGCCGAACGACATCAGCGCGTAGGGGTGCCGCATGCCCGCCACGAACAACCCCATCACCAGCACCAAGCCGCCCAGCAGCGGCCATTGGAAGTTCCGCCGCAGGCTCTCGAGCGACGTCCGCCGCCAGGCGAACAGCGGTCCCACCCCGGTCAGGAACAGCAGGAACAGCCCGATCGGGATGTTGATGCGGTTGAAGAAGGGAGGCCCGACGGTGATTTTTTCGCCGGTGACGGCTTCCGAGATCACCGGAAACAGCGTGCCCCACAGAATCGCGAACGCCGCGGCCAGCAGGATCAGGTTGTTGAACATGAAGCTGGACTCGCGCGACACCACGCTCTCCAGGCGCGCTTCGGTCTTCAGGTAATCCAGGCGGCTCAGGATCAGGTAGACTGTCCCAGCGATCGTCAGCGCCAGGAACCCGACGAACCACTGGCCGATGGAGGATTGCGCGAAGGCGTGCACGGAGCTGACGACACCCGAGCGCGTCAGGAACGTGCCGAAGATGCACAGGAAGAAGGTGCCCGAAATCAGCACCATGTTCCACACCTTCATCATGCCCTTCTTTTCCTGCATCATCACCGAGTGCAGGAAGGCCGTCGCGGTGACCCAGGGAAGGAAGGAGGCGTTCTCGACCGCGTCCCAATTCCAGTAGCCGCCCCAGCCCAGCACGGCGTAGGCCCAGCCGGCGCCGAGGATGATGCCCGAGCTCTGGAACAGCCACGTGACCAGGGTCCAGCGCCGGGTCGTGTGGATCCAAGCGTCGCCCGGCTGGCGGGTGATGAGCGAGCCGATAGCGAAAGCGAACGGCACGGCGAAACCGACATAGCCCAGGTACAGCATCGGCGGATGAATCGCCATGGCCGGGTATTGCAGCAACGGGTTCAACCCCTGGCCGTCGGCAACCGAGGTGATGCCCCGGCCCACCGCCAGCATCTGAAACGGACTGGCCACGAAGGCATTCAGGATCAGGAAGAAGCACTGCGTGACCATGAGCGTTGCCGTGACGTACGGCATGATGCCCCGGTGCTTGCGGCGATTGGTGAATACCACGACCGCCGCGTAGCTGGCGAGCAGCCAGCTCCACAGCAGCAGCGAGCCTTCCTGCCCGCCCCACCACGCCGCGAACTTGTAGAGTGTGGGCATGGCCCGGTTGCTGTGCGCGGCCACGTAGGCGAAGCGGAAATCGCTCGCCAGCAGGCTCGAAACCAGCACCCCGGAAGCCACCGTCACCAGCAGCCAGATCGAGTAGACGGCGCGCTGTGCGCTGATGACCAGGAACTCGTTGCGCTTCCAGCCGCCGACCACCGAGCCGATGACGGCGAACACCGCAAGGCAGAAGGCCAGCAGGATCGCCAGAGCTCCCAGGTTTTCCATAAGTGCGTTTCTTTACAGGCCGGCCTTATTGATATTGGCTGGAGGCTGGCCCCCGCCCGGCTTGGCCTCGTACTTGGAGGCGCACTTGGCCTGAATCTGGCTGGCGCGGAAGACCCGGTCCGGGCCCATCCTGCCGTCCGCCAGCGCCTGCGCGCCGTCGCGGAAGGTGTCCGGGAGCGGATCGCTGCCGCGGTAGACGACCCTGAGCTTGCGCTGATCCTGAAGCAGCACGAAGGAGACTTCGCGGCCGTTCCGGGTGATCGAGCCGGGCTCCACGTCGCCGCCCACGCGCAGCCGTTTACCCAGCGCCTGGCTGCCCATCTGATCCAGCTCGGCGACCGTCTTGTAGTAGGTCATGTTCCCAGTGGTTCCCCCGACGGCAAGCCAGATCAGCGTGCCGACGATGACGGCCACCAGGACCGCGAACTTCCAGTAGGTTTTCATACCAGGCCTTTACCTTGAGTATACGCCAAGCGCCCGCTAGCCCAGTCTCGCAACGTAACGAGTGTAAACGGTCGTCGTGGGGCGGACCTCCGGTCCGCGGGCCGACGTCCACGTCGGCCCAGACCGCACTCTTGGGTAGCGCCGCGCGATAATCGGGAGCTATGACCCGCATCTTGCTGG
The DNA here is from genome assembly GCA_050008465.1 of Bryobacteraceae bacterium. GTDB lineage: Bacteria > Acidobacteriota > Terriglobia > Bryobacterales > Bryobacteraceae > Fen-330. The sequence continues at coordinate 24,475 of JBEKMO010000030.1, read as the reverse complement.
CACTCGCGCTGGCGTGCCCCGTTGCGGCCGCCGGCGAACCGGTCCGCATCATCTTTGACACCGATATGGGCAACGACGTGGACGACGCCCTCGCGCTGGCGCTCTTGCACGCTTGCGAGAGCCGCGGCGAGGCCAGAATCCTGGCGGTGACGATCACCAAGGACAACCCCTGGGCGGCCGCGTTTGTCGACCTGCTCGACTCCTTCTACGGCCGCCCGGGCATTCCCATAGGCATCGTCCGGAACGGCAAGACGCCGGAGGACGGCAACTACACCCGGGTGGTCGCCGGCAAGCGGCCGCCCACCGGCGCGCCCGACGCCCAGATCGTGCTGCGCAAAACGCTGGCCGCGCAACCGGACTCCAGCGTGGTGATCGTCCAGACGGGGTTCAGCACCAACCTCGCGCGCCTGCTGGACTCACCGGGCGACGAGCTGGTCAAACGCAAGGTGCGCCTGCTGGTGGCCATGGCGGGCCGGTTCACCGATTCGGAAACCGAATACAACATCGTGAAAGACATCCCGGCGGCCAAGAAACTGTTTGCCGAGTGGCCCACCCCCATCGTCGTGAGCCCCTTCGAGCTCGGCGCGTCCACCACCTATCCCGCCGCCCGCCTCGACCCCGACTTCCGCTACATCCAGGACCATCCGCTAGCCGACGCCTATCGCGCCTACCAGCGCATGCCGTACGACGAACCGCTCTGGGACCCCACCGCCGCGCTCTACGCCGTCCGGCCGGACGCGGGTTACTTCGACCTCTCTCCCGAGGGACGCGTCACCGTCGACGACAAGGGGATCACCACCTTCTCGGCGGGCGGCGGGCGGACCCGGCTTCTACGCGCGAGCCCCGTGCAACGCGCGCGGATCGTCGAGGCCGTCGCGGCGCTCGTCAGCCAGCCGCCAGAACGATGCCGCTAGTGTCGTGTCTCTGAAGTGCCTTGACCGCTTGCTTACGGGACTGTGAAAAAATCGCCTCGTGGCGCCGAAGAGGACAAGCTAGAGCATGTCCCACGCGGAGAATCAACAGCTTGCAGCCTCTCGTGGGGCATGCTTCAGCTTGCCCAGCGATTTTTTCACAGTCCCTTACGCGCGCGGCTCAGTAGCCGAGCCGCGACCGCGAGGGAGCGGTTTAGGCACTTCTATCGGTGCTGGGAACCAAGGCCCGGCACGGGAAAGGCGGTACAGAACGCCTTCACCTCCCCGCCGAGCCGTTCCAGACGCGCGTCGTCCTCCGGGTGGCGCAGGGCCTCCCCCATCCAAGCGGCGATGCGCTCCATATCCGCTTCCACCATCCCACGTGTTGTGCACGCGGGCGTGCCGACCCGGATGCCGCTGGGCCGCAAAGGGGGCCGCGGGTCGTCGGGAATGACCTGTTTGTTCGTGGTGATCCCGACCCGGTCCAGCAGCTCCTCGGCCTGCCTCCCATCCATCCCGAAGCTGGCTACGGTGTCGACCACCAGCATGTGATTGTCGGTGCCGCCGGTCACCAGCACGGCTCCTTCCTTGAGGAGCGCGGCGGCAAGCGTCTTGGCATTGCGGAGTACCTGGAGGGCGTAAGACCGGAATGCGGGTTCCGCGGCCTTCTTTAGCGCAATCGCCACCGCCGCGATCGTGTTCATGTGTGGGCCGCCCTGGAGGCCGGGGAAAACCGAGGCATCGATGGTCTTCGCCTGGACCTTTTTCGAGAGAATCATTCCGCCGCGCGGGCCTCGGAGGCTCTTGTGGGTGGTGGTGGTCACCACATCGAAGCCGGCATCCAACGGGCTGGGGAGCGCATCGGCGGCAATCAGTCCCGCGACGTGCGCCACGTCGGCCATCGCGAGCGCACCGACCTCGTCGGCGACCCTGCGAAAAGCCCTGTAGTCGTACTCACGCGGGTAGGAAGTGTAGCCGCACAATACAATTTTCGGCCGCGTCTCTTTGGCCACCTCGAGCAAGGCATCGAAATCGATTGCCCCCTGCCGGTCGGGCTGCGTCTTGTAGCGGACGAAGTGGAAGATCCGCCCCATGTGCGAGACCGGCGCCCCGTGGGTGAGGTGCCCGCCGTGGGACAAGTCCATGCCCAGGATCGTGTCGCCGGGCTTCAGGTACGCCAGGTAGACGGCCTGGTTCATCGGGGAGCCGGAGAGCGGCTGGACGTTGGCGTGCTCCGCGCGAAACAGGCGGCGGGCACGCTCGCGAGCCAGGTTCTCCACTTGATCTGTATAGGTCTGGCCGCCGTAGTAACGGCGGCCCGGGTAGCCTTCCGAGTATTTGTTGGTGAACACCGACCCGAGCGCGGCCAGCACTTCCGGGTAGGTGTAGTTCTCCGAAGGGATCATCTCCACGCCCTGCTGCTGGCGGACCTCTTCTCCCACCAGGGCCTTGAAGACTTCGGGGTCGTTTTGCGACAGGAGTTCGCGGTAGCTGTTCACGAGCAGTCCTTTCGACGCGCCGCCGGACATCCGTTAAGGGTGCCCAGGCGATCGGCGTCTGACTGCCCCGCGCTCCCCGGTGGTTGCTCCACCTGAATCGCCAGTCACGCGAGGGACTCCAGGGGCGCCGGCGTGCGCCTCCACCCCCGGAGTCCTTCAATATACCACCGGGACAATGCGCGGAAACCGCCTACCCCGGCCGGTACACTTGGGGAACGAACGTCTGGTCGCTGATCGGTGGACGGACGTAGTTGCTCTTCTCCCGCCCCGGCAGTCTGATCGGGTCCGGCGTGAGGTCCTTGTACGGGATCATCGACAGCAGGTGATGGATGCAGTTCAGCCGCGCGCACTTCTTGTCGTCGGCGTTCACCACGTACCAGGGCGCCTGCTTGATGTCCGTGTAAGAGAACATCTCGTCTTTGGCGCGGGAGTAATCCACCCAGCGTCTCCGCGATTCCAGGTCCATCGGGCTGAGCTTCCAGCGTTTGGTCGGGTCTTTGATCCGCGCCTGGAATCGCTTCTCCTGTTCCTCGTCGCTCACCGAGAACCAGTATTTGAGCAGGATGATGTCCGATCGCACCAGCATCCGTTCAAACTCCGGGCAGGAGTGCATGAACTCCATATACTCCGCCTCGGAGCAGAAGCCCATCACGCGCTCGACGCCGGCCCGGTTGTACCAGCTCCGGTCGAAAAGCACCATTTCCCCGGCCGCGGGCAGATGCGGGACGTAGCGCTGAAAGTACCACTGCGTCTTGTCCCGTTCGGTGGGAGTCCCCAAGGCCACCACCTTGCAGATCCTGGGATTCAGGCTCTCGGTGATGCGCTTGATGACGCCTCCCTTGCCCGCCGCGTCGCGGCCCTCGAAGATGGCCACGATCTTCAGGCCTTTGTGCCGCACCCACTCCTGCAACTTCACCAGCTCGATCTGGAGTCGCCGCAGCTCCTTGGCATACAGCCCGTCCTTCAGGACCACGGCATCGACAGCTTTCTTGTTCTTTCCGTTACCTTCTGAATCCTTCTTGTGTTTTGTCCGGTTCTTCGACATAGTCGGTCATCCCCATTCCTTAGTGGGTGCTCTTGCTGCTCTTCCAGCTCTTCCATTCCTCGATCACAGCCTCGGTCATCCGCCCGGCCGCGTTGTGCAGCCAGCCCCGGTCCAGCTTCGCCAGGTGGCGGCCAATCTCACGGGCCTTTCCGCTGCCCAGATGGACGTTCGCGGTCTCCCAGCCCATCGCCTGCAACAGGCGCGTCTCGTCCCGCTCGACCGGCAGCTCCCAAAGCTCGATGCGGCCGCAGTCGGGGGAGAGGCGCCGCACGATCCACCGGCCTTTCAACTTCACGCAAGGATCCGGGCAGCGCACCGAGCAGTCCAGGATCTCCTGGTACAGGATCCGCCGCGAGGCCTTTTTCTCCGCGCCCCACAGGCACGCCGACGGCGCCATCGCCTTCGCCTCGCGAGCGATTCTGCCGCCCCGCCAGTCGACGATCGCGACAAAGCGTTGGCGTCCCAGGCTGCCCAGCCCCGCGATTCGATGCACGATCCGCCACGGCAGATCCGGTTCCGGAAGCATGCGGCGCAACGCTTTCACCGCGCCCGCGGGAGGACTCCCTCTGAATGACGGGAGCCCATCCAGCTTCTTCCAAAACGCTCCCGGGTCCTTGAGCCGATGCTGAGCCATGGCCCGCAGCGCAAGGTGGTGCTCGGCCATGACGAAGGCCCGCCCGCCGGCCTCGATCCCGTCGCGGTATCCCTTCACTATCGCGTCCGCGGCCCGCTGCGCATCGATCGCCAGATGTCCCCCGCGAGTCGCCAGGTTCGCGCTCGTCGCCAGCCGGACCAGGTCGTTGGTGTAGGGCAGCCGCCAGGCCTCGTCAAAGTCGTTGATGCCCCAGATCAGCCGTCCCTCGGCATCGCGCCAGGTCCCGAAATTCTCCACGTGGAGATCGCCCACCGCCAGGACCGCCGGCGCCGAGGCCAGCTCTTTGCAGATCCCCGGCCAGATCTGGGCCCAGCGATAGAACGTCGCGCGCAAGAAAGGAAACGGGCCCTCTCGCATCCGCTGGTGCTTCAACTCGAGATCGGCTTCGACGAGTGCGAGCTGGCGGCCCAGCCACGCCACGTACTTCGCTGTGGCCTTTCGGATTCCCACCCGCAAACTCCTTTCACCGGGCACCGGCGGCCGCAAGCTTGGCCGTGAGCAGCCATTGCAGCAGCCCGCGCGGTTGCCCGTCGAAGCGGTCGATGTCAATCGCCACCAGGGCGCCCTTCTTCATCTCCACCAGCACCCACGCGGCGCCCAGGAGAAAGCTCGCCGCCTGCCCCAGCAATGGCTCGTGGCCGGCCAGCAGGATCGCCGTCTCTTCGCGGTAAGCCCGGATTTCTTCCCACACCGTTTCGCGCGAAGAGCCCGGCAGCAGCGCCTCGGTGCGGACGACTTTCTTGCAGCCCAGAATCTCCGCCGCCATTTCCGCGGATTGTGCCGCCCGGGGATAGGGACTGGTGAGGATCAGAGAGGGGTTGACTCCGGCGTTGCGCGCCACTTCCAGGACGGCACGAAGCCGCTCTCGGCCCTTTTCCGTCAACTCGCGCTTCTCATCGGCGCGGCCGGGCCGTCTCGCCTCCGCGATCCCATGCCGCAGGAGGTAGAGTTCCATCAGTGGTTCCCCCTCCGCCGCACGGGCGCTCTGGTCTTGCGCCGCGCCGGAGGGTTCTCCCCGCTCCGCAGGTCCAGCGTCTTGATGTGGCGTTGCAGTTCCTGGAATATCACGTCGGCGGGCTGGCTCGCATCCACCACCGTGAAGCCGTACCGCCGCGCCATCCCATCCAGCGCCCGGATCAGCCGCGCCTGGTAGCGCACGAAGCTCTGGTGCATGTCCGCGCCGAAGCGCATGTCCATCCCGCTCTCCCAGAAATCGAAAGCGCCGCGGCCCAGGACCACACGCGAGACCAGGTCTTTCACTTCCGCGCGCAGGTAGTAGACGGCATGGGGAACCAGCCCGAACCCGGCGACCTGCTCGATCCAGCGCCGGTCTTCACCCCGCGCAATCGCCCGCGCCATGATGGAGAAGATGTACCGGTCGGTGAGGACCACGAAACCCGCCCTCAGAGCGGGAATGATCAGGTTCTGGAGCTGATCCGCGAAGTCGGTGGTGTAGAACAGGGTCATGGTCACCGGCCCCAGGGTGTTGCCGTTCTTGGCCTCTTTGATCCCCTTCCCGGCCAACGCCGAGCGGGCCATCCCGGTGTCCAGAACCGCGTGCCCTTCCTGTTCCAGCCAGACCCGGAGTTGCGCGACCTGGGTGGTCCGGCCTACCGCATCCGGACCTTCCACCACGATCAACTTCCCATGCAGCTCCGAGCAATCGACGCCCGGAAGCGGCTCACTGTAGAACTGCAGCGGCGGTGGCAGCACCATTGCGCTCTCCTGTCGCGGTTCGTAAGACCCCCGCTTTCAGATGTTCGCCCAGAACTTCTTCCACGATCTGGCGCATCTGCTGTTGCTGTTCTTCGATGGAAAGGGTCGCATCGATCACCCGGAATCCCATCTCTTCCGCCATGGCCTCGTATTCGTCCAGAATACGGCCCTGAAAGATGCGAAAGCTCTCCTCGACGTCGCGGCTCAGCCCCAGGTCCATCCCGGCCTCGTAGTACTTGATGGCATCGCGGCCGCCCAGGATCCGCTCGATGGCCACATCCAGCGGGACGCGGAAATAGAATGCAAGGTCGGGCCGGATCGCAAAGCGGTAGAGGTTGCGCACCCAGCGGCGGCTGACTCCCCGGGCCACGTCGCGCGCGAACGCCGTGAAGGCGTAACGATCGGCGCACACGATAGCCCCGGCTTTGACCAGCGGCAGGATGTAGCTCTCCGTGCGGTCGGCGAAATCGGTGGCGTGAATCAGGCTGAACGTTGTCGGCGTGAACATCTCTTTCTTCTTGCCGCGGCGGGTGGTCTGGCGAACCAGCGGGGAGGAGTTCCACTCGCTGAACGCCACCGCATAACCTTGCGAGCGCAGCCACCGGCTGAGCAGCGAGATCTGCGTGGACTTGCCCGAGCCGTCTATGCCTTCGACGATGATCAGCTTTCCGCGGTGCCGGTTGGGTACGAATAGGCTCATATGGTGTACGAATCCAACATATTATAGAATACATGCCCCGGTACGCGGCCATCGACATCGGCAGCAACTCCGTCCGGATGCTGGCCGCCGAGGTCGCCCCGGGGAGCCCGGTGCGGATTCTGGCCTCCGAGCGGGAGGTGACGCGCCTCGGGGAGAGCGTCTTCCGCACCGGCAGCATTAGCGAAGAAGCCATGAGCCTGACCTGCGAGGTGCTCGCCAAAATGGCCGCGCGGTACCAGGCGCTGGAGGTCGCCGGCGTCCGGGCGGTGGCCACCTCGAGCGCCCGCGACGCCCGTAACCAAGCGGAGTTCCTCGAGCGGGCCTCCCACGCAATTGGCGGGCCGGTGGAAGCCATCTCCGGCCGCGAGGAAGCACGGCTCATTCACCTGGGCGTGCTGAGCCGCTGGCCGCAGCCCGGCAGACGCGTGCTGATCGTCGATATCGGCGGGGGCAGCGCCGAGGTCATTGGCGCCGAGGACGGCCGCATCCTCGAGGTTGTCTCCAGGCCGCTTGGAGCGGTCCGCCTCCGCGAGCTCTTTCTCGCCGGCGATCCGCCCAGCCCGCGCGAGCTCCGCCAGATACGCGAGTTCATCCAGGAGAAGCTCGCCGATGCCTTCCGCCGCTTCGGCAGCCGGCGCTGGGACCGGGCCATCGCCACTTCGGCGACCGCCTCAGCGGTTGCCTGCGCCATCGGCGGCGTGCCGCGTGCCAAACGGGATCGGGTAGACAGGCTGCGCGCCACCACGGCGCAGGTCCGCAGGCTGTACAAGAGACTCTGCGCCCTGGACCTGGCGGAAAGGCGCAAGATCGCCGGGATCGGCCCCCGGCGCGCCGAGATCATCCTCCCCGGCGTCGCCGTGCTTCTGGAGATACTCGAGCGTCTGCGGCTGCCCTCCGTCTACTACTCGGCGGCCGGCGTGCGCGACGGCATCGTCGCCGACCTGGCTGCCCGCGGTGTAGGCCGCGACTTGGCTCGCCTCAGCCGCGATCAGCGCCGGGAGGTCGAGCGGATGAGCCTGCGCTACGGCGGCTCGCTGAAGCACGCGCGCAAAGTCGCCGCCCTCGCACACGTGCTGTTCAACTCCCTGCTGCCTTTGCACCAACTGCCGCCCGCGTTCGGGAAGCTCCTGGAGGCGGCCGCGTACCTGCACGACATCGGGCATTATGTCAGCGACTTGAGCCATCACAAGCACTCTTACTACCTGGTGGCGAACTCCGATATGTCCGGCTTTACCAACCGGGAGCGGGAGTTGATCGCCAACCTCTGCCGCTATCACCGCAAGGCCCTGCCGGCCTCCACCCACCTCAACACCCGCTCGTTGAACGCGGAGGAGCGGCGCGCCCTCCAGAGGCTCGTCCCTCTGCTGCGCGTCGCCGACAGCCTGGATCGCAGCCACGACCAGCGCGTCGAGAGCCTGGAGTGCCAGGTCCTGGATGGCCAGGTGGTTCTCGAACTCGCCTCCCGGTCCGATATCGACCTGGAAGGGTGGGCGGCCGAGCGCGCCGGGGAGGTCTTTCGTGAGGTGTATGGAGTGCCGGTGGCGATCCGGGCCTCGAAGGGGAACTTGTGAAAACCGGCGCGCGGGACCTCAGACCGGGACTTGCGATCCGCAAACACGCCCTGCAACTCGCCTCCGTGCTGCTTCGAAGATTCGCTTTCGAAGTGAACCGGACTGCCAAGCCTGGAAATCCCGAGGCCATCCACGACCTGCGCGTCTCGATCCGCCGCCTCACCCACTGCCTGCGTCTGTTCGGGCGCTTCTTCCCTCGCGGCGGGGCGAAGGGAATCCGGCGGGATCTCAAGGCGCTGATGGCCCAGGCGGCCCAGGTTCGCAACCGGGACGTCGCGCTCGAACTGCTTCACCGGGCGGGGATCCGGCCTGCCGCGGCGATTCTCGCGAAAATGGAGCAGGAACGGGAACGTGAGCAGCTCCTGCTGGTGGAAGCTCTCAAGCATTGGAGCCGCCGCGGCTGCTTCAAGAAATGGCGTTCGCAACTGGATCTCTGAAGATGCCCAAGAGCAATCGCATGGACTGGGACGATTCGGCCACCGCCGGGCAAAACGCGCGTCTGAAGCTGCCCTCCCTGGTGCAATCCTTTTTCCGGATAGGACGGAAGGTGGCGGACCCAAGCTCCCCGGAGGCAGCGCTGCACCAGTTCCGCTTGAGGACCAAACGGCTGCGCTACACCTTGGAGTTCTTCCGTTTCTGCTACGGGCCGGGACTGGAACGCCGCCTGGAGGTTCTTCGGGAGATTCAAGACTGCCTGGGAGATATCAGCGATTGCGCCGTCACGCGAGAGTTGGCCGCCCGGACCCTCGCGCCGCGCTCGGCCGAGCGGCAGCAGGCGGACCGCTTCCTGCGCGGAAGGGCGCGGCGGAAAGCGGCCCAGTTCCGCCGCTACTGGCGGGAAGTGGTCGATGTCCCCGGCGAGGAGCGCCGCTGGCGGAACTACCTTGTGCGCGTTGCCGGCTGATTAAGCCTGTGGGGCAGACGATCGCTTTTTGTCGTCTGCCGGCTTCGCAGGCCACGGAAAGCGATGGCCTGCGCCACAATCAGCCTGGCAGATGCGCGCCCTCGCCGCGCTCCCCGATTCGCTACACTCGGAAGCAGATGGCCGCTGGGACCAAACCCGAGATCGCCACGCCGGTCCGCGAACTGGCGGAAACCTGCGGCGTCCGCGAATGCCTGCAATGGTTCACCCGGGAGAAACAGTGGGTCAACGAGCAGCACCTGCAGCTTTGCCGCATCCCCGCTCCGACGTTCCTGGAGCAGAAGCGGGCCGAGTGGATGGTCGAGCAGTTTGCCGCGGCGGGCTGCCAGACGGAGATCGACCGTGCCGGCAACGTCCTGGCGCGTCTGGGCCCGGATGACGGAAGCACGCTCATCGCCCTGACCGCCCACCTCGACACCGTTCTGGCCCCGCGGTCCCGGGATGACATCGTCGTCGATCCGGACGGGACATTCCGCGGCCCGGGCGTCTCCGACAATGGCGCAGGCCTCGCCGCGCTGCTGGCGATAGCCCGCGCCATGAAATCCTCTCCCCCGCTCGAAGGTGCCGGCGCCGCGCTGCTGCTGGCGGCCAATGTGGGCGAGGAAGGAGAGGGCAACCTGAGCGGGATGCGGTATCTGGCCAGGCAGTCCCCGCTCGCCCCCCGGATCAGGTCGTACCTGGTGCTGGACGGGCCCGCGCTCGACCACATCACCTCCCAGGCCCTGGCGAGCCGCCGCTTCGAGGTGGTCTTCACCGGGCCGGGCGGCCACAGTTGGAGCGACTACGGCAACCCCAACCCCGTACACGCGCTGAGCCACGCCATCGCCTGGTTCACCGACCAGTACCCCAATCCCGCCGCGAACGGCTCCGCGCCGCGCGCGTCCTTCAATTTCGGCACCCTCGAGGGGGGTGTCAGCGTCAACTCGATTCCGGCGATGGCGCGCGCCAAAGTGGACCTGCGCTCCCAGGACAGCCAGGCGATCGACGACCTGGCAGCCATGCTGGCCCAGGCAGTCGAGCGGGGACTGGATCTCGAGAACCGCCGCTCCAGCGGCGCCAAGCTGGCCGCGAAGATCAAGGAGATCGGCTCGCGGCCGGGCGGCCAGCTTCCCGAAGACGCCGCCATCCTGTCCTGTCTGCGGACCGTCGACGCCTACCTCGGCATCCGCGCCCGGCTGCATCTCGCCTCAACCGATGCCAACATCCCGCTGTCGCTGGGCATTCCCTCTCTTTCGATCGGCGCGGGCGGCCAGGGCGGCGGCGCCCATACCCCCGCTGAGTGGTTCCACCCCGAGGGCCGCGACCTGGGCCTGAAACGAATCCTGCTCACGCTGGCGATGCTGATGAGCGCGGGCTGACGGCGCGCTGCTGAGATAATGGCTGGGTGACCCGTCCTGTCCTTCCGCGAGCCTGGCGCGCCGACCTGGCGCTGGTCTTCATCACGCTGATCTGGGGCGCCACCTTCGTCGTGGTGAAGCAGGCGCTGGAGGACTCCTCCACTCTGCTGTTTCTGGCACTGCGCTTCAGCCTGGCGACGGTCGCGCTCGGGCTGGCATTCCGCCCGCTGCCCAGCAAGTTCTCGCGATCGAAACCACTGCTGGCCGGCGGCGTCGCGGCGGGAGTCTGCCTGTTCGGCGGCTACCTCCTGCAAACCGTCGGTTTGCGTTACACCACCCCCTCGAAATCCGCCTTCATCACCGGACTGACGATCGTGCTGGTGCCGGTGCTGGCGGCGCTGGTGCGGCGGAGCATGCCGCACCCCCGGGAGGCGCTTGGAGTGGTGGTCGCCACCGGCGGCGTGGCCCTGCTGACGCTGCCGGGGCAGTCCTTGCGAATTGGGAAAGGGGACCTGCTGACGCTGGCGTGCGCGGCGGCGTTTGCCGTGCACATCCTGGTGGTGGGGCACTACGCGCCCCGGCTGGGATTCCAGGGGCTGACCCTGGTGCAGATCGCTACCACCGCCGGCCTGGCGCTGGCGAGTTTCTGGTGGGCGGAGACGCCGCTGATCCGCTGGCGGCTCGGCGTGGTGGCCGCCCTGCTGGTGACCGGGCTGCTCGCCAGCGCGCTCGCCTTTGGGGTCCAGGCCTGGGCACTGCAATACACCACGCCCACCCGGACGGCCCTGATCCTCGCGCTGGAACCGGTTTTCGCCTGGCTCACCTCGTTCCTCCTGACCGGGGAACTCTTGTCGCGGCTCGGAACCCTGGGCGCCGCCTTGATCCTGTCGGGCATTCTCCTGGTGGAGTTGAAACCTGCCGCCCCAACCAGCCAGTAGGATAAGGCTCTGCCTTGTCCCCGTTCCCCGCCGCGGCGCTGCAACGGAATATAATAGAGAGAAGCCTGCCCCGGAGAATCTATCCATGAGTGTTTTCGCACAATTGCGGCAGCAGAGGCTGCTCTCGGTGATGCTGCTGGTTTTCACGCTCTCGATCGGCATTCTGATCGGGACGCTGGTCTCGACGGCCGTACGCGCCGAAAAGGCGCAGGGGGGCGCCCCGGATGCGACCCCGCTGACCATCCCCAACCCGGTCCAGCTTTCCACCGCCTTTAGCGCGCTGGCCAAGCAGCTCGAGCCCTCGGTGGTGAACATCACCTCCACCTTCGGGCCGCGGCCCTCGCAGCAGGTACGGAGCCGGCGCCCGCCCACCCAGCCCCAGCCGGACCAGGAGGACGACGATCAGGGCGGCGCCGATCTGTTCCGGCGGTTCTTCGGGCAAGACCCCTTCGGCGGTGATCTCCCGCAGCAGCCGTTCCGCCGCCAGGGCACCGGCTCGGGCGTCGTGGTGGACCGCAACGGCTATATTCTGACCAACTTGCACGTGGTAGAGGACGCCACGCGCATCCAGGTGAAGTTCAACGGCGACCCCACTGACTACACCGCCAAACTGGTCGGTTCGGACCCCGAGACCGACGTGGCCGTCATCAAGCTCGAAGACGGCAAGAAACTCGTGCCGGCCAGGATCGGCAATTCCGATGGGGTGCAGGTAGGCGATTGGGCGGTCGCCATCGGCTCGCCGTTCGGCTTCGAGGCGACCGTAACAGCCGGCATCATCAGCGCCAAGGGACGGGACATCGGCGGCGTCGAGCACCAGTTGCAGAAGTTCATCCAGACCGATGCGGCGATCAACCCAGGCAACAGCGGCGGTCCGCTGCTCGACATCCAAGGCGAAGTGATCGGCATCAACACCGCCATCGCCACCGAAAACGGCGGCTACCAGGGCATCGGGTTCGCCCTGCCGATCAACCTGGCAGTGAACGTCTACAACCAGATCATCAAGACCGGCCGGGTATCGCGCGGCAGTATCGGGGTCGGGTTCAACGCCAACGAAAAGCCCGAGACCCTCAAGGTCTACGGCGCCTCGCACGGCGTGTTTGTCACGCAGGTGACGCCGGGTGGGCCGAGCGACAAGGCCGGCATCAAGGTCGAGGACGTCATCATCGCCTTCAACAGCCACTCCATCAAGGACGGCGACGAACTGGTCAGCCGGGTTTCCAGCACGCCGGTCGGTTCCGTGGCCAACGTGACGGTCCTGCGCGAAGGCAAGAAGATGGACCTCAAGCTGACGGTCGGCGAGCGATCCGAAGTTTGGGCCGACGCCCCGCAATTCCGCCGCTTCCGCCGCGAGGAGCCAGGCCAGGGTGAGAGTTCCACCCGGGTGAAGTTCGGCCTGAACGTCCAGAACCTGACCCAGGGCCTTCGCGACCGCCTGGCCTTCCAAGAGAAGGGCGGCGTGCTGATTACCGGTGTTCTGGGGGGCTCGTTTGCCGAAGATATCGGCCTGGTGCGGGGAGACGTCATCATGGCGATCAACAAACAGCCGGTGAATTCCGTGGACGACCTCCAGCGGATTCAGGCCAAGCTGAAGCCCGGCGACGCCGTGGCGTTCCGGGTGATGCGAGGCGTCCGGCAGGGGATACGCCAGACCGACGTCCAGTGGCAGGCGGTCTTCCCGGCGGGCACGCTGCCCGCCAATCCGTGATAGGATAGCGCATTGGGGAGGCCCCCGCGGCCGCCCCTCCTGGTCGGGGACGGAGAGTTGCGCTTGCGGACATTAGCTGCGCTTATCGGGGTGCTCTGTCTGGCCTTCCCAGGCTTCTCGGAGGCGCCAAGGACGGCCCGCAGGTCCACTTCCCACGCCGCCTCAAAGAGATCCGTAGCCGTCGCGAAGCGCTCCCCGCGCGGCAGGACCGGCAAGAGCGCCCGCTCCCGGAAGAAGCGGCAAAGTTGGCGCACCGGCCAGGTGACGCCCACTCCCCAGCGGTACAAAGAGATTCAGCAGGCATTGATCGACAGGGGATACTTGCAGGGGCCTGCCCGCGGCGTTTGGGGACCGGATTGCTCCCAGGCGCTCAAGAAGTTCCAGCAGGACCAGAATCTCGAACCGAGCGGGAAGTTGGACTCTCTCTCGCTCATTGCATTGGGACTCGGGCCCAAGCGGGAGCCGCTCGGCTCCACCGCCGTGGTCCACAACCCGCCTCCGGGTTCGGGGGCCCGCCAGTAACCGCCATGATCATCGGTGTTCCCCGGGAAGTCAAGGACCACGAGACCCGTGTGGGGCTGGTCCCGAGCGGTGTGATCGCGCTACGCGAAGCCGGCCACCAAGTGCTGGTCGAGGCCGGCGCCGGCAAGGGCAGCTCCATCACCGATCAGGAATACGAGGAGGCCGGCGCGACCCTGCTCCCCTCAGCCGCGGAGGTGTGGGGGCGGGCCGACTTGGTCATCAAGGTTAAAGAGCCGCAGCCGCGCGAGTACGGCTGTCTCCGCCCCGGGCTGGTGCTGTTCACCTATCTGCACCTCGCGCCCCTGCCCGCGCTCACCGACCGCCTGCTGGAATCCGGCGTGACCGCCATCGCTTACGAGACCATTCGCGAGAAGGACGGATCCCTGCCGTTGCTCACCCCCATGAGCGAGGTGGCGGGCAGGCTGGCCGTGCAGATCGGCGCCGTGTACCTGGAAGCTCACAACGGCGGGCGCGGCGTTCTGCTGGGCGGAGTGCCGGGCGTGGCGCCGGGAAACGTGGTCATCCTGGGCGGCGGGGTAGTCGGCACGAATGCCGCTAAAGTGGCCGTCGGCATGGGCGCGCACGTCACCCTCATCGACAAGAACCTGGACCGGCTGCGCCAGATCGACGATGTCTTCCACGGCCACGTGGTGACGCTGGCCTCCAACGTCTGGACCGTCCGCGAGGCCTTGCGGCACGCCGACCTGGTCATAGGCGGCGTGCTGGTCCCGGGAGCCTCGACACCGAAGATCGTCCGCCGCGACATGCTGCCGCTGATGAAGAAAGGCGCGGTCATGGTGGATGTTTCGATCGACCAGGGCGGCTGCTTCGAGACTTCGCACCCCACCACGCACACGGATCCGATCTACTTCGTGGAAGGCGTGCTGCACTACTGCGTCTCGAACATGCCGGCCGCCGTGCCGCACTCCTCGACTCTGGCTCTGACCAACGCCACCTTCCCCTATCTGCTGGCGCTCGCCAACGAGGGTTTCGAGGGCGCCTGCAAGGCGCACCGCGCCATCCGCGAGGGCGTCAACACCTTCCAGGGCCACGTCACCTACCCCGCCGTCGCCGAATCCCAGGGCCGCCCCTGGAAGGAAATCACCGCGCTGCTGTAGTCACAGCAGCCTTCCCGCCCTGGGCTTTGCCAGGCGGCGCTCCAGGCGGGCCTGGCGGCGCTTGAGATCTTCGGAATCGGCCAGCGCGCGCGCGCTCCGGATCATCTCCAGCGCCATCGCGTAATTGCGCTCGCGGTGCTCGTAGTACTTCGCCAGCGCCTCCAGCGCCGTCACCCGGTAGGGGTTGCGGCCCGAGGCCAGGTCCGTCCAAACCGCCAGCGCCGCCGGCTCGTTTCCCAGCTTCCTCTCCAGTGACGCGGTGTCCCACAAAGTCCGGAACAGCAGGTCGTCGGGCAGCCCCATTGCCACCGCTCGCCGCATCAGTTCCAGCGCCTGCTCCTTCCGCTCGGCTTTCAGGAACCACCGCGCGAGGCCAACCAACTCGCTGCCGTGGGCGAACCGCGCAGAGCCAGGCTCCCGAAAGGCAAACGGCACGATGCCCGTCAGGCAGGCCGTGGTCAGGATGTCTACGGCGTTGTGGTGGAAAATCGGAACCACGCGGAAAGCCTGCTGCGTGCGCAAATACTCGAAATAGACGTAGGGGATCATTTCGCCCGGCAGATCGCCCTCACGCTCCACGCCCAGGATCTGGTTCTCCAGGTCCACCAACCGGCAGCTTTCCAGCCGCAGCTTCCAGAGGCGGCGCGCGCCGTGCAGCAGGTCCAGGTGCGCCAGGCGGTCGAACGGCGGACGCGCCCGAGCCATGCGATACCGCGTCTCCAGCAGCGGCTGGTCGTAGGTCTTGCCGTTGTAGGTGATCAGGACGTCGAATTCCTCGAGGTGCCGGGCGAGCGCCCACAGCAGGCTCGGCTCCTCGCCGTAATCCCGCATGAAGAACTGGCGCACCCGAAACCCGTCCGGGCAAATGCGCCCCACCCCGACCAGGAACGCATAAGTCCCCGAACCGCCCGCCAGGCCAGTGGTTTCCGTGTCGAGGAACGCCCAACGACCGACTGGCGACGGCTTGGCTTCCTCCCCCGACAGAGCGCCCAGAAGGTCTTCGGGAAGCTCCAGCAGGTTCGAGATATCCATGCTTCCGTGCCGGCGGTGCCGCTCGTACAGCTTCTCGGTTTCGAAGTGCCGGCCGAAAGGGGTCTCGACAACCTCCCCGCTCATCCACTGTTCGATGAAGTAGCGTGAGGGGCGATTGTCGGCCGGCGCCGCGGGCGTCTGGGTCCCCTCCGCGTACTTCTTGTCGATGCGCGCGACCTTGCGCCTTAGGATGGCGAGTTGTTCCTGGAGATCGCCCACCTGCTTCGCCTTTTCTTTGCCAATCATAACCCGCCCGCCCCTCCGTTTCAACTCTGTTTCCGAGCCGCGACCGCAAGGGAGCGGTAACGCCGGGCGAGAGAAACCCATCGCTCGCACAACCAGATTCTTGATGACCTACCTGCTCACCTTTGCGTGTTACGGCGCACGATTGCACGGCCATGAGTCGGGTTCTGTAGACCGGAGACACCATGTCCCGGGGACACCCATGCTCGAGCCGGATCCCGTTAGGGTTGCCGCGGAGCGGGAGAGGATGGTGCAGGCCCCTTACGAACTCGACTAGCCACGCCGGGAACTGGTGCTTATGTCCCTACGGGAAACCTGTGCCTGCCGGAGCTGGCGCCTGCTGGCGGCACACGTGCCGAGCAATCACGTGCATGCGGTCGTCGACGCCGAAGACCCACCGGAAAAAGTGCTCAACGCGTTCCAGGCCCACGCCAGCCGAAAGGTCAGCCAAAACGGCTTGGATTGTGTCAGCCGGCGCCGGTGGAGCCGCCACGGAAGCACGCGGTACTTGTGGAAGCGCGAATAAATCGGAAACGCGCCTCGGGGACCTCCCTTACTAGTCGCCGATCTGCGACGACACCTCTTCCCACTCCGCCAACAGCCTTTCGAGGTCCGCGCGGCGGCGCGTAAGTAATTCGCCGACGCGGATGCTCTCCTCCGCGCTCCTGTAGTCCGCCAGCGCCGATTCGTATCCGGCGATCTCGGCCTCCAGCCGCGCGATCTCCTCCTCCATGCTTTCCCGGCGCTCCTTCAGTTGCCGAAGACGGATCGGGTTGAGGCGCTTGGGACGCGCGTCGCCGGCATCGACCGGAGCCCGCGGCGCCTCCGCCACCTCCGCCTCAGGCTCCGCCGCCGGGGCCGTGATCGCGCCCTTGCGCCACAGGTAGTCTTCGTAGTTGCCCGGGTAGACGTTCACCCGCTGGTCGGCGATCTCAAAAACGCGAGTGGCGAGCTGGTCGATGAAGTACCGGTCGTGAGAGACGAACACCAGCGTGCCCGTGTAGCCCTGCAACGCGGCGAGCAGGATGTCCTTCGCGCGCAGGTCGAGGTGGTTGGTCGGCTCGTCGAGCAGCAGGAAATTCGATGGTTTCAGCAGCAGGCGCGCCAGCGCGAAGCGGTTGCGCTCCCCTCCCGAAAGCACGCCGATCTTCTTGAACACCTCGTCTTCGGAGAACAGGAAGCAGCCCAGCAGGTTCCGCAGCTCGACCAGCGGCGTCCTGGGCGTCACGCTGGCCAGCTCGTCGAGCAGGCGCGCCTGCGGATCGAGTTCCCGGTATTGGTCCTGCGCGAAGTAGTCGGGCTGCACGTTGTGGCCGGTCTCGAAGCTGCCGGCGCTCACCGGCTCCACCCCCGCCAGGATCTTGATCAGCGTCGACTTGCCCGCGCCGTTCACTCCCACCAGCGCCATGCGGTCGCCGCGCTCGATGATGCAGTTGACGCCAGCAAAAACCAGCCGTTCGCCGTAGCTCTTGGCGACGCCTTGGAACTGGGCCACGATGCGCCCGCTGGCCTTGGGCTGCGGGAACGAGAAGTGGATGGCTTTCTCCTCCGGCGGGACCTCGATGCGCTCGATGCGCTCCAGTTCCTTGATGCGGCTCTGCACCTGCTTGGCCTTGGTGGCCTGGAAACGGAAGCGGTTGATGAACGCCTCGAGCTGGCGGATGCGGTCCTGCTGGTTCTTGTAGGCCGACTCGAGCTGCGTTCTCCGCTCCTCCCTCTGCGCGAAATAGCGCTCGTAGTTGCCCGAGTAGAAGTGCAACTGCCGATTCCACAGCTCCGCGATCTTCCGCACCGCGACGTCCAGGAAAAAGCGGTCGTGCGAGATCAGCACGTAGGCGAACGGGTAGGCCAGCAAGTACTCCTCGAGCCAGTTGCGCGCTTCCAGGTCGAGGTGGTTGGTCGGCTCGTCGAGCAGCAGCAGGTTGGGCTTCTCGAGCAGCAGTTTGGCCAGCGCGATGCGCATCTGCCAGCCGCCGGAGAACTCCTCGGTGCGGCGTGTCCAGTCCTCCTTGGAAAAGCCCAGGCCGGCCAGCACCGCACCCACCTGCGCTTCGATCGCATACCCGTCCCGCGCGCGGAATTCGCTGTCCACTCGCTGGAAGCGTTCGGCCACCTGCTGGTACTCCGGGCTGACGGGGTCCAGCTCGGCCATGCTCTGCGTCAAGCTCCCCAGCTCGTCTTCCAGCGAGCGCAGGCCGGAGAAAACCGACAGACACTCGGCGAACACGGTGCGTCCGGAAAGCGCCAACCCGTCCTGCGGCAGGTAGCCCGCCGTCAGCCCGCGCGTGCCGGTCAGGGCGCCGTCGTCGAGCGTCTCCAGACCCGCCAGGATCTTCAGCACCGTGGTCTTGCCCGTGCCGTTGGCGCCCACCAGCCCGATGCGGTCGTGCGGCGTGATCAGCCAGTCCAGGCCGGCAAACAGGAGTTTGCGCCCGTAGCGCTTCGCCGCGCCGGAGAGCTGAAGCATATCGCCGTCTACGCCGGCCCGCAGAAGAAATCGAGGGACTTGGCGAGGTAGCGCTTGAGTTCGGCGCGCTTGACGATGGCGTCCAGCATGCCGGTCTTGAGCAGGAACTCGGCGCGCTGGAATCCCTCGGGCAGCTTCTGACGGATGGTCTGCTCGATGACGCGCGGGCCCGCGAAGCCGACCAGCGCGCCGGGTTCGGCTATGTTCAGGTCGCCGAGCATGGCGAAGCTGCCGGTGGTGCCGCCGGTGGTCGGATCGCTCAGCACGCTGAGGAAGGGAACGCCGGCTTCGTCCATGGCCATCAGCGCGGCCGCAATCTTGGCCATCTGCATCAGGCTGACCGCGCCTTCCTGCATGCGCATGCCGCCCGAGGCCGAGACGATGATCAGCGGCGTTCGCTGCGCGATGGAACGCTCGATGGCGCGGGTGATCACTTCACCGACCACCGCGCCCACGCTGCCGCCGATGAACTTCAGCTCCAGCGCGCAGATGTTGACCGGGCGGCCGTGCAGCTTGCCCGAGGCCGAGATCACCGCGTCCTTGAGCGAGGTGGCTTTCTGCATCCCGCCCAGGCGCGCGTGGTAGGGTTTGGAGTCCACGAACTGGAGCGGATCGGTCGAAGAGAGGCCGGCGTCGTGGGTTTCCCAGGGGCCATCGAACAGCATGCGCAGCCGCGTCACGGCGCCGACCCGGAAGTGGAATCCGCACTTGGGGCAGACGTGCATGCTTTCTTCCAGCGCCTTCTTCCAGATGATCTGGCGGCAGCCGTCGCACTTGAACCAAAGGCCCTCCGTGCGGACCTTGCGCTCACCCTCGTCGGGCTTCTTGTCTCCGGATTTCTCTCGGGTGAACCACGCCATCAGTAGTCGATCCCTCGCTGCGCCAGCACTCCCTGGTGGAACGGGTGCTTGATTTCCTTGATTTCGCTGACCAAGTCCGCCGCCTCGATCAAATCGGCATGGGCGTTGCGGCCGGTCGAAATCACATGGAGCCGCTCGGGCCGGGCGGCAAGATCCCCGACCACGCGCTCGATGGGGAGCATGCCGTAATGAACGGCGTAATTGAGCTCGTCCAGAATCACCATGTCGTACTTGCCGGAGTGCATCGCCTCGACCGCCGTCTTCCAGGCCTCCTCGACCAGGCGGATATCCTCCGGATCGGGCTTCCCGGCGCCCACCTTGACGAACCCGCGGCCCATCGGCCGGATCTCGAAGGCATCGCCGAGCATCCGCGAGCTGTCCAATTCTCCATAGTGCCATGACCCCTTGATGAACTGGATCATGAGCGTCTTGAAGCCCTGGCCCGCCGCACGAAGCGCCACGCCCAGCGCCGCGGACGTCTTGCCCTTCCCGTTGCCCGTAAAGACCATCAGCAGCCCGCGCTGAGACTCCATCGATTTACGGTAGCACAGTGGGGCAGGCGTTCTCTCTCGCGCGTTTCCACAACTCCAGGTACGGGACCAAATCGCGCATCATGGCGCAGAACTGGGGAATGGTGAGCGACTGCGCGCCGTCGCTGATGGCTTTCTCCGGGGAGGGGTGCACCTCCACCAGTAAACCGTCGGCGCCCACGGCCACCGCCGCGCGCGCCAGCGGCGGCACCAGGCTGCGCCTGCCGGTGGCGTGGCTCGGGTCGACCACCACGGGCAGGTGCGTCAGCTCGTTCAGCACCGCCACCGCCGTCAGGTCGCAGGTATTGCGCGTCTCCGTCTCGAAGGTGCGGATGCCGCGCTCGCAGAGAATGACGTTCGGGTTGCCGTGCGCCACGATGTATTCGGCCGACATCAGCAGCTCTTTGATCGTCGAGCTCATCCCGCGCTTGAGCAGGATCGGCCGCTCGGCGCGGCCCAGGCTCTTCAGCAGGGCGAAGTTCTGCATGTTCCGCGCGCCGATCTGGAGGATATCGGCGTACTCGGCGACGAGCTCGACGTCGCCGTCGCGCATGACCTCGGTGACGATGGCCAGGCCCGTGGCGGCCTTGGCCTTGCGCAGCAGCTTGAGGCCCTCGATCTCCAGGCCCTGAAAATCGTAAGGCGAAGTGCGTGGCTTGAACGCGCCGCCGCGCAGAATACGGCCTCCCATGCGCGCCACCGCTTCCGCGGTTTCCATGATCTGGCGTTCCGATTCGACCGAACAAGGGCCGGCCATCACCACGAAGTCCGCCCCGCCGATTTCGGTCCCATTTACGCGGATCCGGCTGCGGCCGGGCTGAAACTCCCGGCTGACGAACTTGTAGGGCGCCGAGATCCGCACCGCGTTCTCGACGCCGGGCATCGCTTGCAGCGACTCCAGGCACGCCGTAACGTCGCCGATCCCCACCGCCCCGATGACTACCCGTTGCTCTCCCTGAATCGTGTGTACCTTATAGCCGAACTCCTGGATCCGCTCGCAGACGCCGTCGATTTCCTCCTTGGTCGCATGCAGCCGCATCGAGATGATCATCACCTTCTCCTTCGCCCCAAGAAACGAAAAACCCACTCTTCCGAGTGGGTTGGTCTATCCGATTCCGCGTGTTCTCACCAACGCCACTCTACCCGGAGGGGGTAAAGCGCCAAAATCGAAAGCTATACGATCCGGCGTGGGTCGAGAACATGGGAATTCCCTAGTATACTCAGGCGCCCCCGCTAACGCAATCCGCACCAAACTCACCGGCCGGGACTGCGACGGGCTCCGCCGCCCTGCCGCGCGAGGCGCGAAGTGAAACCAACGCGCACAGGTATAGCGCCCCGCCGATCAGCAGGGTCTGCCGGAGGCCCAGGTAGATGGCGAGCACGATCGCGCACACCGAACCAAACACGCTGGCAGCGGCGTTCAGCGACCAGGCCCAGCGGACAGAGGCTTTGTGGCGCCTCTCGAGCCGGCGCAAGCCGGTAGGAAACGGAATGCCCATCAGGAATCCGGCAGGGGCGATCAGCAGCGCGCTGATCGCGAACTTGACGCCCAGCGGCAGGCCGACTCCGGCGGCCAGCAGCGGCGAGACCGTGAAAGCCAGGACCGACACCAGCGCGGCCACCCCCGTCAGAACGCCTTGGAGCCGCGCATCGGAATCCGCCACCAGCCGGGGGCTGAAGTAGCTCCCCAGGCCGCTCGAGACCAGCATCGAGAAGATGATCACCGTCAGCGCGTAGGTCGGGTGGCCCACGAACAGCACGAACTTCTGCACCAGCGCCACCTGGATGAGGATGTAGCCCGCGCCGATGGCGATGAAATACCACAGGAAACGCACGACCCCGGCCTCGCGCGGCAGGCGGCTGCCGAGCAGGAGTCGCGGCAGAGCCAGGATCACGCCGACCGCCAGCGCGCTCACCGTCAGCAGTCCGAACAGCAGCGGCACCGCGCGGTTGATGTTGTAGTCGGCGCTCAGCCTGGACGCATGGCGGAGGAACCGCCAGATGTCGCGGGGTTGAACGGTATAGAAGAAGAACGGCCGATCGTCGCCGACGGCGGAGACGTCAAACTGGTAGTTGCGCTGGAAGGCCGCGCGGTCCGGTGCGCGGAGCAACTCGGTGAACGGGTTTGGCAGGCGCTCGTCGGGGAAATAGAGGGGCAGGAAGCGGCCCCGCGCGACCACCGAGCGATATCGGGCGATGTCGCCCGCGGCGAGCGGCTTGCGGGCGATCAGCACGGTATCGAGCGCACCCCAGCGCGCCAGGTCCTCAGCGCTGCCCTCGCGCACCGCCATCACGTGCCGCCAGGCCTCGCGCTCGCCCAGCCGGGCCAATGCATCGATGGCCAGCGAGACCAGGCGCAGCGACTCCCGCGGCGGCTCAACGCCCCAGCGCGTGAAGACCAGCACGCCGTCGTCGGTGAGGTGGCGCAAGTAGTCCTCAAACGCGTCGGTGGTGTACAGGTTGTTCTCGGAAAGCGCGAAGGCGCCGGCCGCCGTGGACGCCCAGGTATCCACCAGCGTCGCCTGGATCACCTGGTATTTCTCCGGCGTGCGGCGCACGAAGCTGCGGCCGTCCTCGACCACGATGCGGACCTCGGGGCGGCTGTAGAGATTCCGGCTGAGATGGGGGAAGCGATCGCGCATCACGGTGGTGGCGATGATCGGGTTGATCTCGACCCCGGTCACGTCGCGGGCCCCGGTGGCCAGAGCGCGCGCCACGTCCCAGCCGCCGCCCGCCCCGATGACCAGCGTCTTGGCGCCGGGGCGGAAGGCATAGGGCAGGCCCGGCCCCTGGTAGAGCAGGTCGCGGCGGTCCTGATCGGAGAGGTTGCTGAAATCGAACGCCGGGATGCCCGTGGAGGCGTCCGCATCGATAAACATCATCGCGGAGCCGCGCTGTCCGGTGACGCCGACGCGCGAGAAGGAGTTCCACTTCACGAACTGCTCGTTCTTGAGTGTCTTGCCCTTGGCATATTTCACGTCGATCACGGGCCGCCAGGAATTGAAGGCGATGAGCGCCACCATCGCCGCCGAGAGCGCGAGCGCCACGTTGCGCCATTTCGTGGAGCCCGAGAGTCCGTACCAGACGACTCCCGAAACCACGTAGAGCAGCGCGGCGGCGATCACGGTGTTCGGCCCGCCCAGGAGGTCCAGCAGCGGAATCAACGCCAGGCAGCCCGCGCCCGCGCCCAGCAGATCCGCGAAATACACGCGGTTGACGCGCTCGATGGTGTCGGCGATGACCAGCGAGATCACCGTTCCGGCGGCGAAAAACGGCAGCGCGCTCGTAAAGTAGACCAGCGCCAGCGTCCAGTAGCCGGGCGTCCCTTCCCGCGTGAGCACAAAGACCAGCGCGGCCAGCACCAGACCGCCGTCGAGCATTGCCAGGGCGCCGAGCTTGGAGAAGAAGCTCCGCCGCCAGCCGGCCACCAGGTAGGAGAAGACGCCCCCCGCCCCCAGCCCAAACAGCGCGATCGAGATGGCCAGAAAGGCGAAGTGGTAGTAGAACACCACCGAGAAGATGCGGGTCAGCGCCAGTTCCAGCAGCAGCGTCGCTAGCGTGGTGAGGCCGACGCCAAGGTAAATCCGGGACCACTGCGGGGGAGGTTTCATCGGGAGTCAAATGCGAGACAATCTACTATGTTAAGCTACCCCTGCCGGACATGTGCGAGGACCTCACCCACGATTTCATGCGCCGCGAGCGGGTCACCGACGCTCTGCTCGAATTCGATCGCCGCATCCGCGAGCGTGTCCTGCCGGTAAACCACGCGGAATGCTGGGATATTTTGCTGAACCGCCCTCCGGCCCCGTACGGCGAACACCCGCATCCGCAAGCCGATCCTCTGCCGCTGCGCTATGAGACGCGCGAGGAGGTCAGCCTGTTGCGGGTAATCGATCCGGCTGCCCCGAACCGCGCCTGCCTGGAGTGCGACCTGTTCGGCCAGAGCCATTGCGGCGGAGGTCTGGTGTTCGTCTACTACGCGCTGCGCGACGCCGGCGTCGAGAAGCCGCTCGAGTGGCTGGCGGTCGAAATCGAGCCGGGGCTGCACCTGCCGGATTGGGAGTTGATGCTCGAGAACGGCTGGCGCATCTCGCACAAGCTGCGCGACTACTTCGAAGCGCACCTGGAACACGTCAACGGCGACCCCCAGGGGTAGTGGCGCGACTGCGTGGCCCGCTCCCTCGCGGTCGCGGCTCGGAAACGGTACTGAGTCGCGCCTGGGATGGCAGAGACGGGCGGGCGCTAACCGCGCGGCGGGCCGCCTCCGGCGGATAGGCGTGTATCGGGAGCTCGACGGCGCTAACCGCGCGGCAGGCTGGGGCGGGTCGAGCGGCCAAGGGCCCGGCGGTTCCGTAGATTGTTGGGCATAGGTGTCTTCGAGCGGGGGATCGGGCGGAGGCGGCGGGGGTGGAGGACAGTAGGCCTGCGGCGGCGGAATTTGGCTTTGCTCCGTCGTTCTTGTGTTGCGCGGGGACGGGGGTGATTTGAGTTCCTTGAGGGCTTTGTAGTAGGCGCGCCGGATGGAGTTTTCGTAGCGCGTGAGCTTGGTGAGGGAGTCGGTTTCGCAGTTCCGGTAGAAAGCGATGCCGAGAAGGCGGGTTTCCTGGTCGTAGCGGATCTCCTCGGGGGAGCGGGCTGGACGGGGGGCGGTATTGGGGCAACGCTCGGTCTGGCGGGCACTTTCCATGCGATAGACGAGGATGC
>JBEKMO010000003.1:0-103324 GCA_050008465.1 Bryobacteraceae bacterium | reverse complement strand
TTGAAAGAACTCGAAGGCCGCACGACCGTTCTGCTTCTAGCCCCCACCGGCAAGGCGCGCGTCCGGTTGTCAACGAAGACCGGGCGGAATGCCTCGACGATTCATCAATTCCTTCTCAAGCAGGAGTGGCTTCGAAAGGGCACCTTCACTCTCAAGTATTCAGCCGGACTGCAGGCTGGCGCCTCGACAGTCATCATTGACGAAGCCTCAATGATCCCCATGGATCTGCTGGGCGTTTTGTTCCGCGCCCTCGATCTGAACAGAGTGCGGCGGCTGATTCTCGTCGGTGACCCAAATCAATTGCCGCCGATCGGTCCTGGCCGGCCATTCTCGGACATTATTGCATGGCTGGAGGAAGACGCGGAACGAGCCGGGTGTATCGCGCGCCTTGAAGAGCGCGCGCGACATGAAAGCCATGACAGTTGGGCGCTGCGCCTCGCGGATGGCTACCAGCGGGATGTCCCAAAACCCGGTGACGGCGAGGTGCTGGCCTCCGTGGCTCAGGAAAAGGTTCAGGGCGACCTCGAAGTTCACTTCTGGAAGGACCACGTCGAGCTTTACGATCAGCTTCATTCGGCAATGGCGCGGCATCTGAACATTTCCGGGGAAAAGGAATACGTTGCCTTCAACGAGTCTCTGGGCGTTGTAGGCGAGGACTGGAAGCGGGCGGAAGCTTGGCAGATTCTCGGTGTTGTTCGCGGTGAGACGTTTGGGACATCTGAGCTAAACCGAATCATCCAGGGCCGGTACAAGCGCGGACTGATCATTAGGGCCCAGCGGCAGGAGCCACGGCCGTTCGGGGATCAGGAGATTGTTTGGACCGACAAAGTCATTCAGATCAGAAACGATGCCAGGGATGCGTGGCCGCGCGATACCGGGTTGGACTACGTAGCCAATGGCGAGATTGGCATTGTCTCCGCGACCTCGAAGGAATACGACTCGCTTGACGTTTCCCTTTCTACCCAGCCAGACGTCACCTACCGCTACTATCGCTCTCAAGTTGATGAGAACCTCGAGCTGGCATATGCGCTGACTGTGCATAAGGCGCAAGGAAGCGATTTCGATATCGTCTTCTTCGTCCTGCCGCAGTCGGCGGTAACGCTTTCGCGAGAACTTCTCTATACCGCACTCACCCGTTTCCGGCAGAAACTGATCCTGCTCGTCGAGAAAGATATCGCGCCGCTGGAAGCGCTGCGACGACCCGAGACGTCAGCGACGCTGCTGCGGAATTCGCATTTGTTCGCCCTAGCGGTGCGGCCCGAGTCGGTTGGGAGGTTCTACGCAGCCCATCTCATCCACCGCACGGCTAAGGGAGTGCTCGTGCGGTCCAAATCCGAGGTGATCGTTGCTGATACGCTCACTCGGCTGGGGATCAGCTATGAATATGAAAAGCGGCTGGAACCAAAAAACGATCCCAAGAACTTCCGTCTTCCAGACTTCACCGTCAGCTTCGAAGGCGACACGTTCTATTGGGAACACTTAGGAATGCTGTCGGTGCCGTCGTACCGGGAGAGTTGGGAGCGCAAGGAGGAATGGTACAAGGCGAATGGCTTCGAAAAACGCCTGATCACGTCGAAAGACGGTCCGGACGGGCGAATCGATGCCTCGGAAATCGAGCGAATCGTGCGTGAGCGCATCCTTGGAGAGTGAGCGGGGGGATTGACATCGTATGAAAATTACTATATACTAGTGCTGTCGTCCTTAGGACGACAGCACTAGTATTAGGTGAATACATTGCCAGGGCGCAAAACGTCCATCGCCGACGCACTTCAAGAGCGGCTCGCTGCCGAGAACCGGCGTGTGCTGTCGGAGTGGCGTGCGGTCCTTTTGCTGCGGCGAGCATCGAGGGAGACTCCGCTCGACGACCGCCGCTGGAAGACTCCACCGCGCGATGTACTCGAGATCCGGCTTATTCTGAACCGGCTCAGCAAGACAAGCGAGTTGGTGCCCCTGGAGGGCTTCCCGTTCCTTTATCGGGTCAATGCACCCTACGCCCGGACCGGAGCTGTGGAAGAGGAAGAGGTGCTGATGGAGCTTCATCCCTATGCCGCCCTGAGCCACATCTCCGCTCTCACCTTCCACCAGATGACAGAACAACTGAGCAAGGACATCCACGTGTCCACACCGGACAATGGCTCCCGTGGATTCTTGCCAGTGGGTACCAGGCCGGAAGACTGGGAAGGCATCGCGATGGTTCGCGGGCGGGTCGCTGATTCCATTTTCGGTCGGAAGATTCACTGGCACCGGCTCGTCGGCAAACGGATTTTCGGGACGTGCGCATCCGATTACCACGGCTATCCGGTACGCGTCACAACTCCCGAGCGAACTCTTCTGGACGGTCTGCTGCAACCGGATTGGTCCGGCGGCTTTGCCAATGTCCTCGGCGCCTGGGCCGGATACCGGGACCTGATCGATCTGAACGCGTTGGTGAGGTACGTGGATCGGTTGGGGGTGGGGATACTGCGCCAACGCGCTGGCTTCCTGATGGAAGAACTCGGACTCTGGCATCCTGCGCTCGATGTATGGGTTACGCAGGCCCGGCGCGGCGGGTCGAGCAAGCTGAATGGAGGGGCGGAGTTCTCGTCACAATTCAGCGAGCGCTGGCAACTCTCGATCAACGCGCCGATTGACGTTCTGCGCGAGGCCCGGACGTGAAACTCACCTATCCCACGTCGCTGCGCGGCATCGGGGAGTGGGCTGCCTCGAATGGGATGAGAGTTGCGGAAGCCAAGTTCCGATTCGCTCAATACGGCGTACTTCAGGCGGTTGCCGACTCGCGCACCCTCAGCCAGGTGCTGGCATTCAAGGGCGGCAACGCCCTGGATTTTGTCTGGCAGCCGAACCGCAGCACCAGGGACCTTGATTTCTCGTCCCGGGATTCGACGCTCACCGCGGAACGGCTCAGGACCTTCTTGACACCGAGTCTCGAGCGGGTTTCCAGGAGTACGGCCGTCTTGTACCGCGTCCAAAGAATGGAGCAACAGCCTCCGGGTCCCGACCGGAGCTTCATCACATTCGAGGGCACGATCGGGTACGCCCTCCCGGAGGACCGGCGCAACCGACAACTCATCCAGCAGAACAAGAGCTCAAGGGTGACGGTGCCCCTGGACGTGAGTCTCAACGAGCCGATCTGCGGGACCGTGGAGGTTAACATCGCAAGCTCGAACCTCCTGCAAGTCTGCCAGCTCGAGGATATCGTGGCGGAGAAACTCCGCGAACTGCTCCAGCAACCCCTGCGAAACCGGCGCCGACCGCAGGACGTGCTCGACATCTGTGTTGCGGTGCAGGAGAATCCGGACCTCGACCTCAACCTTACGGCGGAATTCCTTCTGGAGAAGGCCAGGGCCCGCGACGTCCCCGTGTCGCGCGCGGCCTTTCACCAGGAAGAGATTCGGAGCCGTGCTTTCGACGGGTACAACGAGCTGAGGGAGACGACACGCAACGCCTTCGTCGAATTCGAAGAGGCATTCTCAATCGTATTGAGCCTTGTCGATAGAATGCCCCTGGCCGATCGGACTTCGCTCAGCCTCTGAGCCGGACTTGCGGCCAGCCACAGCCCCGCGGTCTCAGTGTGCGCGGGAGCGCTGAGCAAAAGGTCCGCGCACAACGGACCACCGTATTGCCGGCGTTCCCACACCTGTGAAATCCTGTTGTTGGATCGGGAGCGATCCACTTCTCCGGACCGAGGTGAAACATGGCGTGCAACCCAGACGTGCTGAAGAACGTTCCACTGTTTGCTCTGCTGGATGACGAGGAGACCGCGGTTCTCGCCGGGCAGGTCGAACTGAAGCGGTTTACTCCGCGCCAGCGCATTTACAGAATGGGCGACCCGGGGGAACGGGCGTACGTCCTGGTGTCCGGGGAGGTTCAAGTTACGACCGTCGACGAGGATCAACAGGAAGTGGTGGTCGACCATCCGGCGCCTGGCGAATTCTTCGGCTTCGCCTCCATGCTCGACCAGACGCCTCATCAAACCAGCGCCCTGGCTCTCCAGGAGACCGTCTGCGTCGAAGTCGACCGCGACGACATCGCCATCCTGCTGCGACAGAAGCCGCACGCGGGAATGGATTTGTTGGCGGTGCTGGGCCGCCAATTTCACGCCTCCCAGCAATTGGTTCGGGTCCGCTCCTCCCGCCACCCCAACAAGGTGATCGAGGAGCAAGCGACCATCGGCGAGCGGACTGCGGATGCCGTGGCCCGTTTCGGAGGGTCCTGGGCGTTCATCGGCCTGTTTGCGGTGCTGCTGGCCGTCTACATATCCATCAATGTGGCTATGCACCGGTCGGCGTGGGATCCGTATCCCTTCATCCTGCTCAACCTCTTCCTGTCGATGCTTGCCGCCATCCAGGCGCCGGTCATCATGATGAGCCAGAACCGGCAGGACACCAAGGATCGGCTGCGCGGCGAGTTGGATTACGAGGTCAACCGGCGCTCGGAATCCGAGATTCAAGGCCTGGCGCGCAGGATGAGTCTGCTGGCGGACAAAGTTGGCGATGTGGAAGACCTGCTCCGGGAGAAATTGAATTGATCGCTCACTCCGGCTTCGTGCTCTCCTGCGAGTACCTCGCCAGCAGGCGTTGGTAGACCGGCAGGAACGGCTCCGGCTCCTCCCCGCGCAGGCGCGCCAGCAGGATGCCCAGGTGCGTGTGCCAGCCGGCCCCGAAGTTCGGCTTGAGAGCGCTGGGCAGGCGGCGATGCGTAAGCACGAGCAGCACGCCCTCTCCGCGCGGCTCCAATTCAAAGATGACGACCGAGTCGAAGCCCGGGTTCCCGGCGGCCGGCTTGCCCGGCGATGCATCCACCCAGGTATAGGCCAGCATCCGAGGCTGCTCGCACCGGGTCACCACGCCCCGGATGATGGCGCCCGCTTTCGCGCGCGCCGGGACCTCCTGGACGTCGAAGCGCAACTCGACCTCGCCACCCACACGAAGATCCAGGTCGCCCGCGGCCAGCCACGTGGCCAAGCAGTCGGGCTTTGTCAGGTATTCCCACACGCGCTCGATCGGGCCGGGGAGCAGCCGCTCGAAGCGGATCGTGTGGGTATCGATGACCTTTCCGAAATCGCCCATAAGTCAATGTTAAAAGATGCCGGACCGGCCCGCGCGGAGCGTGCGCGGCCAACTCTGTTATCGTGGGTTCCAGGTGCAACGACCATGAGAGTCTTTCCCCATCTGTTGAACGCCGCAGTCCTGGTCGCGATCCCGGCGCTCGACGCGCAGGACCGGCGCACGGTCACCGAGCCGCGCTTTCCCGCGGTCTGCACGACGCTGGAAGCGCGTCTCTCCGCCCCGAACGGCGCTCTGCCCGAATCCAGCGAAACCATGCTCGACACGGCGCGCCTGCAGGGCGCCATTGACGGTTGCCAGCCGGGCAAGGCGGTCGAGTTGAAGCCGGCCGGCGCCAACAACATCTTCCTGGCCGGGCCGCTCCTGCTCAAGCCCGGGGTCACGCTTCTGATTGACGCTGGAGCGGCGCTGTTCGGCTCGCGCAATCCGCGCGACTACGACGTCGCGCCCGGAAGCTGCGGCGTCGTGGGCCAGCGGGGACGCGGGTGCAAGCCGCTCCTGCTGGCCGATCGCGCGCCGGGGAGCGGCATCATGGGCGACGGCGCCATTGACGGGCGCGGCGGCGCCAAGTTGCTGGGCCAGGACGCGACCTGGTGGGACCTCGCGCACACCGCCAAGGTGCTGGACCAGCAACAGGCCTGCCCGCGGATGCTGGAGGTGCGGCAGTCGGACAACTTCACGCTGCATCGCATCACCCTGCGCAACTCGCCGAACTTCCACGTCGGCGTGGAGCGGACCGACGGGTTCACCGCGTGGGGCGTCAAGATCCAAACGCCGAAGACGGCGCGCAACACCGATGGCATCGACCCCTCCTCTTCCACCAACGTCACCATCACGCACTGCTACATCGCGACGGGAGACGACAACGTCGCCATCAAGTCGGGCGGCGCCGGTCTTGCCACCCACATGACCATCGCTCACAATCACTTTTATTCCGGTCACGGCATGTCGATCGGCAGCGGCACCAGCGGCGGCGTGAGCGCCGTACGGGTCACCGATCTGACCATCGAGGGGGCCGACAACGGGCTCCGGATCAAGTCCGACCGCAGCCGCGGCGGACTGGTTCAGGACGTCGTCTATGAGAACGTGTGTATGCGGGACGTGGTCCACACGATCGTGCTGACCACCATGTACACCACCTTCGCCGGCGACAGGCTCCCCATCTATAAGGACATTCTCTTGAAGGATGTGCGCAGTGTGACTACGGGACGGTCTACGCTGCTGGGCCTGGACGCGGAGCACAAGCTGGGCGTCACCTTCGACAACGTCACCGTGGACGGACTACGGCCGGGCGACGTCCACGCGGAAAACGCAGAGGTCAGGATCGGCCCCCGGCGCGGCAACTTCGTACCCGGCGGAAACGGCGTCTCCGTGACCGACGCCGGCGCAAGTACGACCGCTCCGTTGAGCTGCGAGGGCCGGTTCGTTCCGTTTCCGGAAATCCCTGCCGCTCCGGCGGCTGCCGTGACGGACCCTCCGGAGGACAAGACCTTCTACGTCGCTGCCTCCGGCACCGGAGACTACTACTCGATCCAGCGGGCGATTGACGTGGCGCCTCCGGAAGGCGCGGTGATTTCGGTGGCCCCCGGAACCTATCGCGAAGTGCTCACCATCACGAAGCCCAACATCCGATTGCGCGGCCCTTACTCCGACGCGAGAAAAACCGTCATCGTATTCAACAAGAGCGCGGGTACTGCCGGAGGCACCTTGCGCTCCGCCACCGTCGAGGTGCGTGCGGACAACTTCACCGCCGAGAACCTGACCTTCGTCAACGACTTCAACGCGACCCACCCGCAGGAACCGCAAGGCTCGCAAGCCCTGGCGCTTCTGGTCGCCGGCGACCGCGCGGTCTTCCGCAACGTTCGCATCCTGGGAAACCAGGATACGCTCTATACCGACGGTCCGGGCCGGCAGCGTTTTTCCGATTGCTACATCGAGGGCAACGTGGACTTCATCTTCGGAGACGGGAACTCATTCTTCGAGAACTGCGAGATCCACAGCACCAGCCACTCGATCGGCTTCATCACCGCACAGGGCAGGCGTTCTCCGGAACAAGACAGTGTTTTCGTCTTCAACCACTGCAAACTGACCGCGGAACCCGGGGTCGGCAACGTGTGGCTGGGGCGTCCCTGGCGGCCTTATGCCAACGTCGTCTTTCTGAACACCGAGATGGGCGCCCACATTCAACCCGCGGGCTGGCGGGAATGGCATCCGGGCGAGACGCACTCCATCGAGACGGCGTTTTACGCCGAGTACAACTCGTCCGGACCCGGCGGCGATCCCAGGCAACGGGATACCCACACGAAGCAACTCACCGCCGAGCAAGCCGCGCGCTTTCAAGAATGATCCACCTTCGCACTTACGGCGCTTCGGGACCTCTGGTTGTGCTCCTGCACGGCGGCCCGGGCGCCCCGGGCTACATGGCGCCCGTGGCGCGCGATCTCGCGGATTCCTTCCGCGTCCTCGAGCCGTTCCAGCGCGCGAGCGGCGCGGAACCGCTCACCGTCTCCATCCATGTCGCGGACTTGCACGAAGTCATCGAAACGCATTGCACGGGCGCGCGGCCGGCGCTGGTGGGCTCCTCCTGGGGCGCCATGCTCGCACTCGCTTATGCCGCGGAGCACCCCGGCTCCGCTGGCCCCCTCGTCCTTATCGGCTGCGGCACCTTCGACTCGGCGGCGCGCGCCCGGCTGCGGGTCACCATCGAGGAGCGCATGGACGACGGTCTGCGGCAGCGCATGGATCGCCTGTCGCAAGAGTTCCCCGATCCCGACGAGCGCTTCCGGGCGTTGGGCGACCTGATCCTGCCGCTGTATTCCTACGAGCTCGCCACCACCAATCAGGAGGTCGAGGCCTGCGACGCGCGCGGACATCACGAGACCTGGCAGGACATGGTCCGGCTCCAGGAGCAAGGCGTGTATCCCGCCGCGTTCTCGGCGATCCGGACGCCGGTGCTTATGCTCCACGGCGCCGCCGATCCCCATCCGGGGCCGATGATCCGCGCCAGCCTCGAGCCTCACATCCCGCAGTTGGAGTATCACGAATGGGAGCGCTGTGGGCACTACCCGTGGCTCGAAAAAGCCGTGCGCGACGAATTCTTCACCCTCCTGCGGACCTGGCTCGCGCGCGTAGCCTTCAGCGTTTGAGGGTCTCGATCGCGATCTCGGCAGGCACCAACCCGGGCGACGAAGCCGCCAGCGTGATCCGGCCCGCGGCGGCGGTGGCTTTGACGATGGCGAAGCACCGGCCCTGGTAGGCGCGGCGCTCGGAGGCCTGGAAAGGCTCGTGGCTCGCGTTATCGGCGCTGTCGACGGCGGCGATGACTCCGGGGCCCGCCAGCTTGAACTGGATCGGATCACCCGCGCTCGGGACCAGTACGCCGTTCTCATCGACGACCGTCGCAGTGACGTAAGAGAGATCGTCCCAATCCGGCGTGAGCCTGATGCGATCCGCGGCCAGAACGATCTTCGCGGCTTTCCCGGCGCTGCGGAGTTCGTGGGTGGCGGCCACCTGCCCCTTGTTCTTGGCGATGGCTTTGATGACGCCTGCCTCGAACGGCACGCGCCAGTTGCGAGGGGCGTCCTCGCGAGAGCGCGGCTGCGCGCCTAGGGATCTGCCGTTGAGCACCAGTTCTACCTGCTCGCAGTTGCTGTAGACCTCTACGTTCTCCTCGTGGGCGGAGGCCTCCCCGGGCGTCCAATCGTGGAATAGCGTCTGAGCCTGGCGCCGGACGCCGGGCTCCCAGCCGGGGTCGGTCGGGGCGGCTTGCGCGGGCGCCACGCGGCGCGTGATGTAGACCATCGGCTGATCGGACCACCAGCTCTGCCGCTCGAACGCCAGAGGCTTCGGCGTGCCCGTGCGGTCCAGGAGGCCGGAACCGGCGGAGACCACCGGCCAGCGCCGCGATTCTCCCAGGTAGTCGATGCCGCTCCAAAGAAACTGGCCGGCGTAGGGCGGGTTGTCGCGCAGGGCCAGCCAGACCTTGCGATCGTGGCCGTTCTCGGTGCCCAGGATCTTGCGCTCGGGTTTGGCGGCGTGCGCGGCCAGGATTTCGTTCTCCCGGTAGTTTTGGCCCACGACATCCAGCAAGTCCGCCAGGCCGTTGTCGTAGTCGTGGCTTTGGTTGGGCCGGAACAGCGCCTGGGAGACCGGGCGCGTGGGGTCGTTCTGGTGGAACACGTCGCGCAAGGAGATGAGGATCGCCCGGGCCAGCTCGGCTTTCGGCGTGTCGCGGATCTCGTTGCCGGCGCTGTAGACCACGATGCTGGGGTGGTTGCGGTCCCGGCGAACCGTGTCGCGCGTATCCCTCTGCGACCACTCGCTGAAATAGAGATGGTAGTCGTAGGGGTTCTTGCGAACGGTCCAGGCGTCGAACATCTCGTCCATGACCAGGAATCCCAAGTGGTCGCACAGATCCAGGAATTCCGGAGCGACTGGGTTGTGCGCGGTGCGGATCGCATTCACGCCCAACTGCTTGAGGCGCTCCAGGCGGCGCTCCCAGGCGCGCAGCGGGACGGCGGCCCCCAATCCGCTGGCGTCGTGGTGCAGGCACACCCCTTTGATCTTCATGTTCCCGCCGTTGAGCCAGAAGCCAGTTGCGGCGTCAAAGCGAAATTCGCGGATGCCAAACGGGATCGCCTCCTCGTCGAGCGTGGTCCTGCCAGCACGCACCTTGACGAGCGCGCGGTACAGAACCGGGCGCGCCAGATCCCAGAGTTGGGGGGCCTTCACAAGGATGTCCTGTTCAAAGTCAGCCGATTTTCCGGCTTGGATGCTCCGGGCCTTGGTCCGGGCGCTCCGGACCGGCCGGCCATCGGAACCCAGGATGGCGATCTCCAAGAAGACCTCGCCGGTCGCATCGGACTGGTTCACCACAGTGCTCTGGACATGCACAGCAGCTTGTCCGGCCGAGACCCTCGGGGCAGTGACGAATGTGCCCCACTGCTCCACATGGATGGGGTCGGTGACCACCAGGCGCACGTGGCGGTAGATCCCCGCACCGGCATACCAGCGCGACGCCGGCTGCCCGGAGTTGTCAACGCGAACCGCAAGCACGTTGGGCCGCTGGCCGCCGAAGCTGAGACGCCCCGTCAACTCGTAGCGAAAGCTGACGTAGCCATACGGCCGCTTCCCGAGGTGCGCGCCATTGATCCACACGTCGCTCGCGGCCATCACGCCGTCGAAGTCGACAAAGACGCGGCTTCGGGCGCACTCCGCGGGAAGCGCGAAATGCTTGCGGTACCAGCCCACGCCGGCCGGAAGGAACCCGCCCGCTCCGCCGGTGGGATTCTTTTCGTCGAAGGGACCCTCGATGCTCCAGTCGTGCGGCACGTTCAAAGCGCGCCACGCGCCGTCATCGAACTCCGGCCTCTCGGCGCCCGGCGCATCCGCCTTCAGAAAGCGCCAATCGGGGTCGAAGGAAATCGTGATTCTAGATTCCCCCGCCGCACCGGTTGCCAGCAACGCAAGAACCGCCACCAACCTGGAATCGCACATACGCGCTCCCTCCCACGGCCAGGAGGACTAGTAGGTCCCCAGCCACACTCGCAGCACCTGCGGCGCGGACGTGAAGTTGAGTCCCCAATCGGTCTGGTCGCCATTCCAGATCCGGATGGGCCGGAAGACGCCGTTTTCATACGTTCCTTCTTCGACCCGCAGGAACTGCCGTTGCTTGCCCGACGCGGCATCACCGACCTGGAAATCCACGCGGCAGAAGAATCCCGCCACCAGGAACCGGTTGTCTCCGAGCTGGGCAACCAGGGCGCGGCCGATCGGCTCGGGGTTCCCGGGCGGGTTATTGCCGAAGCCGAACTGAGGCGCCCCGTACGACACGGTTGCCTTCCAAGGTCCGAGCTCCAGCGTCTGAGATGGCTTGCCGTTCTCCTCAACAACCGCTTCGAGCTTGCCTTCGAAGTTGAGGCGCGCGATCTCGCGCATCATTGGGCCGATCAACCGGTAGTTCAGCGCAAACGGCTCGAGCGTCTCTTCCTTGACCCTGGTAGCTCCCAGGGGAGCGTTGGCGTAACCGGTGTAGTCCATCCCGAACGGCGAGAAGCCTATGGCCTGGCGCCCGAGAGCGGCAAAGAAATAGCGGGCATAGGCGGGGCTGTTGCCGGTCTCGGGCACGAACAGGGGATTGTCGGAGCGGCGATACAGGTCCAGCACCTTCAAGTACCGGGCGCTGTCGCTCATGTAGATGTCGGGTGTCAGTACGTCAATCGACGGAGCCGCGGCCTTCCAGATGTCGAGGACGTTGTCCGTGGGACCGCCGCTTTCGTACTTAGGAGGACGGCCCGGATTCAAGGGGTCTCGCAGCGCGGCGTTGACGGACAGCGGCAACGGGTACACCGCTTTTCCGGCGGCGGCAACCTGCTCGATGTATCGGGCCACGGACCACGCGTGGAAGAACTCCTCGGCGTCGGCGCCGAAAGCTTCCTGCCAGTTCGCCGGGGGCGTGCTGACCTGCTTGCGGAGCGCGGCCAGCAGCTTGGCGGGAACCGGCCCGTCGAAGAGCTCTTGCGCGGCCGGCGAGTAGTCGCGAATGCTGCCCCAGGTGCCCGGTTCGTTCTCAACCTGCACCATGATCACGCTGCGCTGCGGGTCGGCTGCTCTCAGGTGCCGCATGAGCGCGGTGACCGCCTGGATATCCGCCTCGAGCGCCTCTTTGGCGTACGGCGAAGGCGAGTCGACCGGGCGCCCGTTCGCCCCGGTCATGCGTGGATAGCGCTCCGGCGCGAGCTTCATCCACTCCGGCATATAGTGCCCGCTGCCGTTTTTCCAGGTGCCGAACCACAGCAGAACAAGGCGGACCTGGTGCTCGCGAGCCTGGGCGAGCAGCGTGTCCACGACCGTGTAATCGAACTGTCCCTGCCGGGGCTCGAATTGCTCCCAGTAGACCGGTATCTCGACCGTGTTTGCGTGCAGGCGCTCGATCGCCGGCCAGACCTTGGGCAACATGGCCGGCCAGGCGCTCGAGTTATTCACCTGCGCGCCCAGCATCAGGTACGGCGCGCCGTCAACCAGAAGAGCGTAGCGCCCCTCCTTCTCCACGATGCGGGGCAGCGGAGGGTCCGCCGCCAGGGCCAATGCCGCACCGGCCGCGAAGCAAACGGCCGCGCGAAGAACCTCGTTTCCTAAAGTCACAGGCTCAATATACCCCAGACAGCCGCGTCCCTGTGCTATCGTGTTTTCTCGGTTACGGAGCGAACGCATGTCCGACAGCAAATGGAATCGACGAGAAATCATCCAGTCCGCGCTAGCCATGATCCCCGGCGCGGGCCTCGATTGGGACTCGCTTCCCACCGCCAGGGCAAGCCAGTCGGGCGGGAACCAGTTCGACGCCGTCGTCATCGGCGCCGGTCTCGGCGGCCTGAGCTGCGCGGCCGCCTTTGCGAGACAAGGATTCAAGCCCTTGATCCTGGAAAAGCACGACAAGCCAGGCGGCTACGCCACCACGTTCCGGCGGCCCGGGGGCTTCGTGTTCGACGTCTCGCTGCACTCCACCACCGTCGGCGAGCGCAACGGCATACACAACCTCATTCCCGGCTTCCCCGAGATCACGGATGTCGAGTTTGTCCCCCACCGCACCCTGTATCGCGCCGTTTTTCCGAGTCACGATATCCGCGTTCCGCCCAAGGACCTCCCCGGCTACATCAAGACGCTGGTGGGCCACTTCCCCGAGGAGGAAGCCGGCATCCGGGCGCTTTTCGACGACATGCAGGGCGTCTCCGACGACATCCAGAAGTTCTCGCGCGCGGGGGGCAAGGTCGACATGAGCCGCTTCCCGGTGGAGTATCCCCACCTGCTCCGCTCCGCCGGCTCCACCTGGGGCGCAATGATGGACGCGCGGATCAAGGACGCCCGCCTCAAGGCCATTGTCTCGGCGCTCTGGGGGTATTACGGCCTGCCGCCCTCCAAACTCGCCAGCTTCTACTACGCCCTCCCCACCATCGGATACCTCACCGAAGGCGGCTATTATCCCAAGGGCAAGTCGCAGAAGATCAGCGACGCGCTGGTCTCCTTCATCGCCGCGCGGGGCGGAAAGCTGCTGCTCAATACGGAAGTGGTGAAGGTCCTCGTCAAGAACGGCGTTGCCCACGGCGTGAAAACCGCGGACGGCCACGAGTACACCGCCAAGGCCGTCGTCGCCAACTCCAATCCCCACGACCTGTTCCACTCGATGGTCGAGGACGACGGGCGTTTGAAAGACTACCTGGCGCGAATGGATCGGTTCGGTGTCAGCCTCTCCAGCTTCCAGGTTTTTCTGGGACTCAAGAAGGACTTGGTCGGCGCGCTCCGCATTCCGGAAACCGAGATCTTCTACGAACCCGGATACGATCCCGAGGCCGGCTACCAGGCAGCGCTCCGCGGCGACATGAGCAATCCCGGCCTGGGCATCACCCTCTACGACAACCTGTACCCGGGCTACTCCCCGAAGGGGAAGAACACCATCAACCTCATCACTCTCCAGGGTTTCGACCACTGGAAGCCGTACGAAGCCGACTATCGCCAGGGCCGCAAGGACGCTTACCGGGCGGAGAAGGAGCGCATCGCGAGCATCCTGATCCGGCAGGCGGAAAAGGTCCTGCTGCCCGGGCTTTCCAAGGCCATCGAGGTCAAGGAGATCGGCACGCCGCTCACCA
This sequence comes from Bryobacteraceae bacterium, assembly GCA_050008465.1. Taxonomy (GTDB): domain Bacteria; phylum Acidobacteriota; class Terriglobia; order Bryobacterales; family Bryobacteraceae; genus Fen-330. The sequence goes on along the minus strand of JBEKMO010000003.1, from coordinate 89,616 downwards.
ACCTTCGCTACACCGCCAACTCTCGCGGCGCGATTTACGGCTGGGACCAGACGGTGGACAACTCCGGCATGCGCCGCATTGGCTACACCACCCCGATCCGCAACCTGTATCTGGCCGGCGCCTGGACCAGGCCCGGCGGCGGCTACAGCGCCGTCCTGATGAGCGGTCTCCAGTGCTTCGCCGAGATCACCCGCACCTGGTCCTAAACCTGGGGACAGCCACCATGTTTCCTTGTTTCCCCGCCCGAAACCTGGAAACATGGTGACTGTCCCCAGGTATAATTCGACCACCGCCGTCCAACTCGCGGTGGTTTTCCTGGGCGTTTTCCTTGCCTGCTGGTACTTCTGGGACCTGCCTTGGACCACCTCCCGCGTGTTCGGGGCGGTCCTGGCCATTCCGGCCCTGTCCTTGTGGCTCTTGGCGCGAATCCAACTGGGCCGGTCCTTCGCCGTGCGGGCCCAGGCGAGAGAGCTCGTCACGCACGGCCTGTACTCGAAAATTCGCAACCCCATCTACTTTTTTGGCTCCCTCTTCATCGCCGGGCTTATTCTGGTAATCGGAAAACCAATCTGGCTCCTCATCCTGGTGGTTTTGGTGCCGGTGCAGGCGATTCGCGCTCGCAAAGAAGCGCGCGTGCTGGAGGAGAAGTTCGGCGACGCCTACCGGGAATACCGCAGCAGGACTTGGTTCTAACCGATTGACCGGAAACCTGCTACCTCGCTCTCGCGTCGAATCTGGTAGGCTCAGGTCTCCGTGAACTTCGCCACGCCGTTCTGCGCGTTGCTCGCCGCCGCAGGTGTCTTCGGCCAGGAGCCGGTTCCTCGGGACGCAGTGCAGTCGGCCGCGCGGTGGTTCCAGCCGCAGCCGGCGGAAAAGCCCCTGGCGTGTGAAGTGCGCCCTCTCGCCCCCGTATTGACCTACCGTCTCGCCTACCGCGCGGGGTATCTCCTCACTGTGCCGATGCAGCAGTTCACGGGCCGTCAACGCCCTCTCGAGATCCTGGTCCGCATCACGCCCAAGCGTTCCGGCGCTCAGCCCCTGCTCTTGAAGGACGTCCAGACGTTCCCGGACGGCTCCGGCGAGCAGGGCCGGGACGCCTCGAAGTTCGAGGCACAGCTCATGGGGGGCTTCTTTGTCGGGGAAGGCGAGTACCACGCAGAGTTGGTGTTGATCGACGGCCTCGAGCGCGTCTGCCGCAAGCGGTGGGACCTGGAGCTGAAACCGCACAAGGCTGTGGAGACGCCACTTCCTCCCGGCCGCGTGGCAGCCTTCTCCCAGCTCGACTGGCCGCACCTGGGCGCCCAGCCCGGCCGCCTGACCGTCTTCCTGCACGCCGGCTCGTCGCGCTCGAATCAGGTGATGCTCCAAACGCTCGCCGCCGTTCTTGATCGATTGCCGTTCAGCCGTGTCCAGGTGGTCGCATTCAGCCTCGATCACCACAAGGAACTGCTGCGCCAGACCGTGGCCGATCCCGGTGGCTTCCTGCGGGTCGCGGAAGCTCTGCGCGACTTCAACCCGTCAACCGTGTCCTACGGAGTCCTCAAAGACCGCATGGGTCACCGCGATTTCCTCTGGCAGTTGCTGGCGAAGGAGGGACTACGCGCCCAACCTGCCGATGCCGTGCTCTTCGTCGGGTACTCGACTTTCGACGATGCTCACGTGTTTGCGCCCCCGGACGCGCGCAAAAGCGTCTACGCGTACTTCGACTTCGCGCCGCCCCGCCGCCGGCGATCCCCGATGCCCCGCTTCACCCCCTGGCGAATGCCCCGCTTGCCGGACGACCAACTGGAAGAACCTTGGGAGGACCTGCCGCAGGGCCGGACCACGCAGCTAGAGATGCCGGACGCCATCTCGCGAATCACCCAGGCGTGTTCCGGCAAGGTCTTCCATATCCATTCCCCCGGCGACCTCGCCTCAGCGCTCCGGAAAACCGCCGAGCTGTTGCGCGGGCACTGAGGTAACGTGAGAATATGTCCCGGCCATTCATCGCCGCTGCCATCGCGGCAACAACCATCCTGGGTGCGAGAGCGTTTCCGGCCCCGCCCTGCGATCGCGCCTGCCTCGTCGCAATCGTCGGCCAATACCTTGCCGCCATGGTCAAGCACGATCCCTCCGGTCTGCCCTTGGCAAGCTCCTTCAAGTACACCGAGAACACCGCCACGATTCCGTTGGGCGACGGGCTATGGGTGGGCGCCTCGCGTGGCCCCACCACCTTCAAGATCTACGCCGCCGATCCCACCGCCGGCCAGGTGGGCTTCTTCGGCGTCATCGAAGAGTTCGACAAGCCCGTGCTGCTCGCTCTGCGGCTCAAAGTGGAAAGCGGCAAAATCCGGGAGATCGAGCACGTAGTAGCTCGCTATCTGGGCGGCTCGGGAACCGCCGGCCTGGTGACGCCCCGGCCCGGCCTGGTTCAGCCGGTCCCGCCCGCCGAGCGCGTCTCGCGCCGCGAGATGCTGCGCATCGCCGAGTCCTATTTCGACTCGATCGAGCAGACCAACGCCCGCCTCGCGCCGTTTGCCGCCGATTGTGAGCGGCACGAAAACGGCTCCCAGACCACCACCAACAAGACCCCGCAACCCGGCGCCGACGCCGCCACCGTGGCCATCAACGCACTGAACTGCGGCGACCAGATCGACACCCGGAATCTCAGCTACATCACGCGAATCCGCCCGCGCCGCCTGCTGATCGTCGACGAGGAATACGGGCTGGTCTTCGGTTTCCCGATGTTCGTTCACCGCGGCAACGTCAGGACCATCCGCATCGTCGGTGTGCCCGGCGTCACCACCATTCCGCGGCCCTTCGGCCCGATCAATCTCCAGGCCGGCGAGATCTTCAAGATTCGCGGCGGCAAGATCCACGAAATCGAAGCCAACGGATTCCTGCTGCCCTACGGCGCCGCCAGCGGCTGGGAATAATCGCGGGCGCGGCTGCTCATCCCGTCCTCCCAACCGCTCCACCCTGACCTCATGCCATAGGGGCACTGATCCAGCACCGCCTCAATCTGCCGGATCTTCCCCCGCTCGATCTTGAACAGCTCCGCGATCTCCCAGGTGAAGGGACGCGCAGGCCCGGCCGGGAGCACGCGCCCATCCGGCAGTTTCACCGGCCGGCAGTTGCCCGCATGATCGAAGAAAACGAACGCGAGCGCGAGGCCCCGCTCCCGGTCCACGACCACGAAACGCCGGTCCCGGATCCGCGTCACAAAGTGGAAGAAGCCGGATTCGAACTGCGCTTTGCATCCCAGCGCCCCTACATCGAACCGGCCCGCGGCTTGCTCTGAAGGATGATTGGTGGTCTGCTCGCCGTTCTCGATGCGGTTGCAGTCGTCGGTGAAAGGGTACACGCCCTTCCCGTCATTCCGCTCCAATCCCGAAAAGTACATGTTGGCGGTCCGGATCAGGTCCTCGCGGGAAGCCCGCTCCGCCGCCGCGACCGGCTCGAGGAATACCGGATGCGGCCCGCCCATCTTCTCCAGATTCCGCGCGCCTCGCTCGCCGTGCGCGCCCCCGGCGTCCCCGCGCGCCACCAGCGTTTCAATCTCTGTCACCTTCCGCTCCCGCACCTTGAGCCGGACGGCCAGAATCGCGGGCGTGCCGTTCTCCAGAATCGTGCCGAAGAATCCCGCTTCCCCGGCTTCCGGATCAGCCACGTACAGCTTGTAGGCGCCGCGCGCGCTCGCGGTGCCCCAAAGCCCATCGCCCAGTTCGAGCCGCTGGCCGTTCTCGGTGAACTTCACGGGCTTCGCCATCGGCAGGCGCGAGGGGTCGTGCGCCACCACCGCATCCAGGTACCGGTCGATGAATCCCTCGAGACAACCGCGGTCGCACTGTCCCGCGGCAAGTTCTCCGCCCCATCCGGACGGCATCCCGTACGGCGCCGGCAGCAGCACCGCTTCGATCTGATGGATTTTGCCGTTCTTGATCTTGAACAGCTCTCCGATCAGAAACGTGTACGGCGTGTCGTACGGGGGCGGCACGTTGAAGGTGGTTCCGTTCGCCATCTTGACGGTCCTCACGCCGCCTGAGTGATCGAAGAAGATGATCGCGTACACCAGTCCGCGCTCTTCATCCACGATGGGGAATCGCCGCTCGCGAACGTGCGTGATGAACGTGGAAAAACCCGTGTCGAACTGCTGGCCGCAGGTCATTTTCTGCATCGGGTTTCCCGCCGGATTGTTCGCGGTCACGAATCCGTTCTCCATTCGCGTGCAGTTGGGATCGAACGGTGTGAGTTTGCCGGTCGCCTGCTCCAACCCCTCGAAATACGAGTTCGTGATCGCGACCATCTCCGCGCGGGATCGCCGCTCGGCGGGCGCGAGACTCTCGCTGAAGATCGGCTTCTCCGTCAGCCCCTCGGGTTTCACCCAGGCTCCCGGTGTCGTGCGGGCCACGATCGCCTCAATCTCGCCGATCCGCCGCTCCTCGATTCTCAGCCGAAGCGCCAGGATCTGCAGATGGCCGTTCTCCTCCACAATGCCGAAGAATCCCGCCCCGCCGCTGGCCGGATCGGCGAAGTACAACTTGTACTTCCCAACCGCGTTGGCGACGCCCCACATGCCCTCGCCCAGCTTCAGTGTCTGCCCGTTTTCGGTGTATTTCACCGCCGTCGCCAGCGGCAAGCCCGTAGGGTCGTGAGCGACCATCGCAGCCAGATATCGATCCACAAACCCGTTCAAGCACGCGCGATCGCACTGCCCTTCGCCCGCGGCCATCGTCAGGCAGCCCGTTACAACCAGGATCAATAGCCTCATCCACATCCGTCACCTCCATTGCAGCCGCCTTCACGGCGTGGCGAGAAACGCCCGTGCGTCGCGGCTGCTCTCGCCGGGAATCTCCTCCATCGGAACGTGCCCCGCCCCCTGGTAGATGATCAACTGCGAGTTCCGAATATCGCGGTGGAAGCGGTCGGCGAGCGATACCGGAATCCCCCGGTCCTCGGCTCCCCAAAGGATTAGAGTCGGCATTTCGAGCGACTGGATTCTGGCGCTCGAATCCTGCGCGGCGGTGCGGGTGAGGATGCCGAAGGTCTCGCGATTACCGGCCGCGAGGATCAGGTCGTAGTAGCGGTCGATCACGGCATCGGTCAGGCGACGCGGGTCGCCGTACATCTGCCGGATGGTCATTGCCACGAAGAAGCGCGGCGTGGTGTGACGCGCGATCCAGCCGATCACCGGCATCCTCGCCAGGCGCATGGCCAGGACCTTGCGGCCCTGGACGGGGTAGCCGCTCGCATCCACGAGAATCAGCTTCTTCACGCGCGCCGGATTGGCAGAGGCGAATTCCCAGGCGATGCGGCCGCCGTAGGAGTTGCCCGCCAGATAGCACGCCGGCACGTTCAGCTTGTCCAGGAACGCTCCGAGGAAGCGGACGTTCCACGCCATGCTGTAATCCTTCGCGGCGGTCGGCCCGGTGAGCCCGAAGCCCGGCAAGTCCAGGCGGATGACCCGATAGTCCTTGGAAAGCTCCTGCGCCCAGGCGTCCCAGGTCTGGAGCGACGAGGCGGCGCCGTGCAGCAGAACCAGCGGGAAACCCTGCCCCTCATCCCGGTAATGAACCTGGAGGCCGCCGACATCCAGAAACTTCGACGGCGGCGCGGCGTACTTCGCTTTCAACCGCTCGGGCGGGATATCGAAACGGATGAGCGAAGCGACGCCCGCCACCAGCAGCAACACCACACCCAGAATCACGTACGCCGTTCTCTTGAGAGCGCGACACATGGCGGTCCTCCCGCTGAGTATACATCTTAGGTTCGCCTCGAAGATTCCGGCTCCCGTCACCCGCGATCGAGCTGCTCCCGCAGATCGCTGGGGTATTGAGATCTCAGCTCCGGATACGCCTCCGCAAGCCGGATGAGGTCCAGCTCGTCCTTCTTGCGCTTGCTCAGACGCCGCTGTGGATCGCTGTAGGCCCAGAGCTTGCCGCGGGTGACATCCTCCAGGCACGCGACCCTCACACGAACCCCCAGGACGTCGGCCTCCACGGAGCGGGCCAGGAACGCCTGGTATCTTTCGTCCGTAGTGAACTGAATCCGCAGTGCGCTTCCCGGCGCCAGCGCATTCACCGAGAGCTGCGCCGACAGCTTGGGAAGACTCGAGGCGATGACGACGATATCGGCATCCAGCGTATATACTGGCTCAACGTAGCAATTGACGGCCAAACCGCCGATCAGGCAATAGGGTCCGAACGATTCGCAGGCTTCGATCAGCCGCGCAAAGTCCGTCGCGCCTCCCTGGGTTGTCAACTCGTACGCCTCCAGCGCAGTCACAACTTCACTCTATACAATAGTGCGCGTTGCCGGCTAGCCGGGTTGTGGCGCAGGCCATCGTTTCCCGTGGCCTGCGAGCCCGCTGGGAGCGGAACCCCGAAAGCTCGGAGGAATGCCGGAACGCTCACCTCTCCGCAAGCTCATATATGTTCACGCTAAAGGGGGGCATGGTTGCCGTGCTGGGAACCGCCTCCAGCGCGTGCTCCTCGACCTTGACTCCTGGGTCTTGCCCGACGACGATGGTCGCATCAACGCTTGACGGCGCCATGCGCCACAGCCGCCCCTTCCCGGAAAGCTGCACGCCCTTGAAGGAGAGGCTGAGCCGCTGCTCGGAATCACTCGGATTCACCACGGCGACGGTGAGTGTTTTCCTGTCGCTGGTAAGTGCTGCGGCCACGTCCAGAGGGTAGGTGTCGCTGCCCGGGTTGACTCTCGGCTGGTCGCCACCGGCGGGATACTTCGGCGCCGGCTGGGGTGAATCGCCGGACACTTCGACCGGGATCGCGCCGAAATGATCCCGGTAGAGTTTGAAGAGCAGGCCGGCGGGATTCAACACGGCCTCGGTGCGGTTCGCGCTGAGGAGGGACGTGGCGAAGGTGAAGCCCGCCATCTGGTAGAGGTCCGAGTGGCGGAACATTTCGTGGAACGCCCACGCATAGGCGGGGACGACCTTATACGAGTTCGGCGCGACGCCGGCGTATGCCCATTCATCGAGATTGATTGGCACCGGTTTGGCTTTGAGTGCGGGGATGCGCGCCAGGTATTCCTGGTAGTGCTCGTACTTGACACGAACCTGCGTGGCAGGCCGGCGCTCCCATTCGATCAGCGGCTCACCCGGCTCCACTTTCACCCGGTCGCCCTTCTCGATGTCGAAACGCTGGTTGTTGTAGGTATAGAAGTGTTCGCTGAGCAGGTCCATGTTCTCCAGACAGTGGGAGAGTAGTCCTGCGCTCCAATCCGCCGGCGAGAGGTAGTCGGGAACCACCTTGCCGCTGATGCGCTTGGCCTGCTTCGATCCGGTCATCGCGTCGGGCATTGCGCCGCTGGCCACAAGCTGGATGGCCGGGTCCACCCGCCGCATGGCTTTGGCGAACAGGTTGTGCTTGATTTCAAACTGCGCCAGCGGCATGACGCCGAATTGCCACTCGCCCCACATCTCGTTGCCGATGCCCCAGAACTTGACGCCGTACGGCTGCGGATGGCCGTTGGCGGCGCGCAGCCGGCCCATCGGCGTGGTGGGGGCGCCATTGGCGTACTCGACGTATTGGGCCGCGGACCAGGCGTCCCCGAAGCCGGCATTGACGGTGATATACGGCTCGACCTCGAGCAGGCGGCACAGCGTCATGAATTCATCCGTGCCGACATCGTTCGGCTGAACGGCATTCCAGACGGGATCCATGACCGGCGGGCGCTTGTCCGCATCGCCAATGGCGTCGCGCCACTCGTGAGCCGAAACAAAATTCCCACCCGGGAAACGATAGACTCCCGAACGCAGTTGCTTCAGCGCGGCGATTACCTCGGCGCGAAAACCCTGTACGTTGTCCGCCGGCATCAACGAAACAGCGCCGACGTGAAAAGCGCCGGCTCCCGTTCCAACAATCTCCAACCGGGCGTTGTCGCTGTCCGCCTGCGCCTGGAAGCTCAGCGGAACCTTCGTGTACTCGGCTCGAAGGTTCTTCGCGGAAACGGTCTGGCGATCATTCGGGTTGGTTCCCCACACCAGACTGATGGCCACCTTAGCGCCGGGATCGCCCGCCAGCACCACGCGGCCCGTGTAGGATTTCCCTTTACGCACTGCCAGTCCAGCCTGCTGGATTCCACGCGGTTCGCTTCCGTTCAGTCTGACGAGCGGCGTGTGATCGCCGGCATACGGACGGTTCGCATCCATGACGATGGATTCTTCCGGGCCGATGGGCGTCCAGCGCCGCAAAGGCGCGCGCCACCCCTGCGGCGGGCCGGCCGCCCCCGCCCGCGCCGTCACCGGATGGTAGAACTTCCGGTCGTCCAGCATTTCGGCCCACAGGCCGTTATTGATGATTCCGGCGATGTGCTCGATAAACTGGCCGTAGAGATACTTCGATATCGGTTCGCTGGTCCTGCCGGCGTCGATGGTGGCATGGATCGCCTGACCTCGAGCGCCAGCCGCGACGGCGGCGAGGAACGCCACGAGCGCCACATTCCGTGCAGTCGTAATCCAGGTTTTCAAGAGCGGCATAGTATTCCGATCTTACATCCGGAGTCATTCGCCGTCCTGCTTGCCGGGTTTGCGACCGCACGGCTACCTGGCGGGCGCTGGCGAGGGCTCGTGCTCGGTGGGCGGCTCGACGCTCGTCCAGTAGTTGGTCTTCGCCTCGACGGTCGGTGTGCGAACGCCAACCAGGACGTTCCCTTCCAGGAAGACGCTCTTCAACTCGCCCGGGTCGGTGGAGAGAAAGGCGCCGGTCCCCTGGAAGGTGCGGCTGGCGCGCACGATGGCCCCGGGGCAGCGGTCCAGGCGCACCACCGGAGCGTCCGCCAGGGGCAGACGCGTCGCGACATTGTCCAGCAGCAGTTCGCGGGAATCGCGCACCAGAAAGGCAGGTCCGCTTTTCGCGTCGATTTGGACATTATGCAGTTCCAGGGCGGCGGTGTTAAACGCCTTCATGCCCGTTTTGGCCGAGGCGACGACGTTCGAGATGCGCAGGCCGGAAATCGGCATTTCCGGCAGCCCTTCGACATTGATTGCCACGCGCGCGCGGCGGATGGTCATGTTGCTGACGGCGATGTCGCGAAAGACGGGCGTCCGGTTCGATACCGGTTCCGGGGCGTCGCGCCGCACCTCGCCCTCCATCAGATAGTAGTTAGTGACATTGATCGCCTGGCCCACGTCGTCCATCACCCAGTTGTCGAAGCGGACGTTCTCGACCCCGCCGCCCCGGCCGCGGCGGCTCTTGATGCGCACGCCCATTTGGACGCCGTCGCAGGTCAGGCCGCTGGCCACCAGGTTGCGAACCCAGCCCGAGGTCTCGCTGCCGATTGTGACGGCGCCATGAGCGCGGTGCACGGTGCAATTCGCGATCGAGATATTCTCGCTCGGGCGGTTGACGCGCAGGCCGTCGGCGTCCTTGCCGGCCTTGATGACGATGCCGTCGTCGCCCGTGTCGATGTAGCAGTTCGAGATGCGCACGTTGCGGCTGGAGTCCACGGCGATGCCGTCGGTTTGGACTCCCGGGTAGGTTTCGATGATCACGTCGCGCACCACCACGTTGTCGGAGTAAAGCAGGTGGATCGTCCACATGGGCGACCCGGAGAAGCGGACGCCTTCGATGAGGACGTTCTTGCTGTCCATCACGCGGACAAACGACGGGCGCAGCTCGGGCGCGGCGGCGAGGTAGGCCAGCTCGGGGGCGGGCGTTTTGAGTTCGAGGAGTTCGAGCAATCGCGCCCAGTTCGGCCCGTTAGCGCTGCCGGGATCGCCGCCCGAGGCTCTCTCGCGCGGCATCAGTTTCATCCACTCGGCATTGTCGCTGGCCAGGATGCCGCGGCCGGTGATGGCGACATTTTCGAGGTTGCGGCCGCCAATCAGCGGGACGGGCGTCAGCGTTTCGATGCCCTGCTGCCGGCCCGGCGTAAACGGGAGGCGCGCCGCCGGGAACCGCACCGTCGCGCCCGCGTCGAGGTGCAGGGTGAGATTGCTGACCAGCTCGATGGGTCCGCTGATGTACCTGCCGGCGGGGATGAAAACCGTGCCGCCGCCCGCCGCTTTGGCCGCCTGAATCGCGGATCGGATGGCTTCCGTCGAGGGCGCCGAGGCGTCGTTGCGGGCCCCGTAGTCGAGGATGTTGAAGAACGGGCCGGCGCTCCAGGCGGGCCCGGCCAGGAGAAGGAGGAGGAGAGACAGCCGTTGCATTTCGGGTCCGTTGTAATGATAATCAGTAATCGATATGAAGGCAATCGCTGCCGCGCTCGCAGTGACTTGGTTCGTGCTCCCCGGCTCTGCACAGGACACCCGAAAGGTCGTGGAACCCTCGATTCCTCTCCCTTGCGCGACCCTGAAGGCAAACATCGGGCGCGCCGGGACCTCAATCGCGCCGGAAGATGAAAGCAAACTGGACACCGCCCGCATCCAAGCGGCGCTGGACGGATGCCCGGCTGGTCGTGCGGTCGTGCTTCAGCCCGCGTCGCGGCGGACCGACGCGTTTCTCTCCGGGCCTCTCGAACTGCGGCGCGGCGTGACCCTGGTGGTCGATCGCGGCGCGTATTTGTACGCTTCCCGGAACCCGCGCGACTACGATCGGAAGCCGGGCGTCTGCGGCACGATCACCCAGGAAGGTCGCGGCTGCAAGGCGTTGATCGCCGGCGACGGCGTTCCCGGCGCGGGCGTGATGGGCGACGGTGTGATCGACGGGCGCGGCGGGGAGACGATTCTCGGGCAAGACATCAGTTGGTGGAACCTGGCGGACCGGGCTCGGGCGGGCGGGAGCCAGAACAACCCGCGGCTGATCGTGCTGAACCGCTGTGACAACTTCACGCTCTACCGCATCACGCTCATGAATTCGCCGAACTTCCACGTCGGCTACAGCGGCGGCAATGGATTCACGGCGTGGGGCGTCAAGATCTGGTCGCCGGAGCGGGCGCGCAACACCGACGGCATCGATCCGGGCAATTCGACCAACGTGACCATCGCGCACTGCTACATCCACACGGGCGACGACCAGGTGGCGATCAAGGCGCCGGCGGGCGCGCCGACCACCCACATGAGCATCCTGCACAACCACTTCTATTCGGGGCACGGCATGTCGATTGGCAGTACGACCGACGGCGGCGCCAGCGCCATTCGCGTGTCGGACCTTTCCATCGACGGCGCGGACAACGGGCTGCGGATCAAATCGAACATCACGCGCGGCGGGCTGGTGCACGACGTCGTGTTCGAAGACGTCTGCATCCGCGACACGGCCAATCCGATCGTGATGGAGACCAGCTATAGCGCGCACGCCAGCGAGGCGGACAACCGGCCGCCGGTCTTCCGCGACATCACCGTTCGCAACGTACGGGTCGAAGGCGGCGGCAAGGTGACGCTGGAAGGTCTCGATGCAACGCATCGCCTGGGCATTCAGTTCGACAACGTAGTGTTCGACGATCCCGCGCAAGCGAAGGTGTCGGCCAAGCACGCGGATGTGAAGGCCGGGCCGGGCGAGTTCAATCTCCAGGTCGCAGGCGAGGACGTGACGCTCTCGGGCAGCGCCGGGAAGAGCCTCAAAAACGCCTGCACCGGCAAGTTCGTCGCCTTCCCGCTCCGGTAAGTCCGTGGCACAGCGCGGCAAGCCGCAACCAAAGACCTCCGTACGAAGACACAGCCAAGGAGAGCGGCCTTCAGGCCGCGCCGGGCTTGAGCCCGGCAGAGGCGGGGCTGCGGACCGGAGCCCGCCCTCCGCATCCGCCTCGCGCGTTTACCCTCGAGCCGAGGCCAACCGCCGCGCATGATAGGGTCCCGTCATGCCCATGAAGGCGCGCATGGAAATGCGATCCAAGGGCAGCCGCCGGCGCTTCGAACATCCCGAACAGCCCGGCCTGATCACGGTGCCGGGATGCGCAGCCGTCGGAGTGCCCGGTGTTTGATAGTAGCCGAGGCGTGGACGGCTATTCTCGACTTATGCAGTCTCATTCTCAGCAGCGCGCCAAACCAGCCGCTTGGTGTCGAGAATGAAAGACCTTTCGTTCCTGGTATGCGTTTCCGCGTCGCCGTCGCGAGTCACGATTTTGCCACCAAAAATGCGGATCTCGTCTGCGGCCGTGCGAAGCGCCCGATGCCCGGAGATCCACCCGGGAGCCTCTCCGCGGGCCTGCACTGGTTCAATCCGGAAGCTCGTCGTGTGGAGCCGGTAGACGGGCGTCATTCCGTACTGCCGCGCGCCTTGATAACCCATCGATCCGACGATGTAGATGTGTTCGCCGGCCAGTGTCGCTGTGTGGAAATCGGTCGGTGGAAAGACCGATTCTGGATAGCCGAAGATCTGAATCGTCCCGTCCGGATCATGGACCAACACGTCGTTGTAGATGCAGAAGTCCTCATCGTAGTAGTCCTCATGCTCTCCTGCGATTTGAACGATGCGGCCATCCGGCAAGAAGGTGAGCGATTGTCCAAAGCGTTGGGCGCACCAGACGGGCGATCCAGTGGCCTGGCGTCCGAATAGTTGTCCCGCTTGAGAAGCTGAAACTCCCGCGCGGATCATGCCTTCCCAAAACGGTTCAACCATCTTCTCCGGGTTGCGGGTGCCAAAACGCCGCGACCATCCCTTGTGGAACTCGCTCAGCGAAACATCGAGCAGGGCCTCATCCGCTTCCGGGTCGAGGCCCAACAACGATCTTCGCCCCGCGAAAGCGAGTTCACCAGGATCGGCGCCCGCCTCAAGAAGCCGAGTCGCAATTTCGCGGGTGTGGGCAGACCCTATCGCGGTCTGCCCATGGTTTTCGACGTTCACATCGGCGCCGGCTCTCAGCAGCACATCCACGGCTTCTGCATTCCCGCACTCCACCGCTGTCATGAGCGGCGTTGTGCCCAAGTCATCTTTTTGCTCGATAGCCGTCCCGAGTTCGAGCAGCCATTCGAGCATCGGAGTGTGGTGGTTTTCAATCGCATGAAACAGTGATGGTTTCTCGCAACACCCGCGCGCATTCGCATCGGCGCCACCTTCCAGGAGAAAGCGCGCCTTGGCGATATCCCCAGTTTGGATGGCAACCAGCCATGGGCTTCGGGACCACCAGTCTTTTTCCTCCAGATACGCCCCGCTCTCGACGGCCTTCTCCACGTCGGCCAGGGAACCGAGCGCCACAGCCCGAATCAGAGGTGTCCAATCCAACTGAGTCTCGTCAGCCCCGGCGTCCAGCAATAGCCGAACGGCGTCGAACCGCCCAACTTGCGACAGCATGCGCAAGCCCGATTCCTGGTACCTCCCCACACCGTTCAAGGCCACGCCGCGCGCGATCAGGAGTTTCAGGAGATCGATCAAGTGCGGGTCGCGCACTACATCCCGCCCATGGACGGCATCGATCAAGGCGGCTTCGTAGCCCTCGCCTCTCTGGTAGTGGATGTCTGCGCCGTTTTCGAGCAACGCGACAAGCTTCCGCGGATCACCGCCGGCCAGGCAGAGGGCAACCATAGGGTGCTGAGTTCCGAATCCCGGGCACTCCTGATGAACGCTCGCGCCATGTTCGAGGAGCAAGTGCACCAAATCAACACTTGCTTTCGGGCTTTCGACCGCGTGCATGAGTGCCGTGTAACCGCGGTTATCGCGCGCGTTGACGTCAATCCCCTGACCGGGCGGTCTGTCACGCAAAAGCTCGCGCACGCGCTGGAGATTCCCTCGCCTGACCAGATGATGAAGTTCGAAAGGCGCCGGCATAGACGTCGCTGAAGCCGAGTGCGGTCCACGACGAGACCGCTGCGCGGCAAACCAGCGTGGCGAGTACTCTGATTGTAACCGCTTCTCCCGATCCCGTGGTCGCCTTTTTGGCCGCGTAACGCCCACTCCCGAAGACTGCCTCCCGGACCGAGGGCCACCCCTGAATCCCAATCCTATTTCGGCGGCGCGACCGTTTGGATCATCGCGCCGCCCGCCGGGCCCGGCATGAACTTCAGCAGGGCTTGCCCTCCTTCGGGAGACAGCCGGCTCTGCAATTCCTGAAGAGCGGCTTTGAGAATCGCCACGCGCTCCTGGTACAAGGCCTGCATTTTTTCCTGCGGGGGTAAGGCGCCCTGAATGCGGCCGGAGTTCATGAGGTCCCAGCTGCGTTTCTCGTTCTCGGCCAGCTTCGCGTTGGTTCGATCGACGATCTCATGCCAGGTCTCGCTGTCGGAGGGGCTCAGGGTCGCGGCTACCGGGTCGTGCGCCGGCGGAGGCTCGTTCACTATCTCGCCCGTCGGCATTTTATGGATATGCGTCGCCTGCGATTCCGTCCTATTAAGCAGGCCCTGGAACCGCATTTCGAGCGGCACTTCGACCCACTGTTGAAATCGCGGCGTCGCGGCGTAGCGCGCCGGCGGCGCGACGTTCGGTAGGTTTGTGGTCTTACCGATTCGCTCGCGGTGCGACTCCCACCACTGGTTCCAAAACTCGATATCCCGTTGTTCCTGCTGGCGATCGTTCATCGGCACGGAGGTCGGGCAGTGCGCCGCCGCTTCCGGCGATGCCGGGCCCCTCACCTGGCAGAATGCGGTGAGCGCGCCGCCACGCGCCGAAGCATCCGGGCTCGCGAGCAGCGCAATCAGGTACGGCACGAACTCCAGGCTGCGGGTCGAGCCGGCCCGCATCGCGAACATCGAATCGAGCCCGGGCAGTGTCACCTCGGCCAGCGCCATGCGCGCCAGGCAGTGTGCCGCGCGAAGGTTCTTCCCCAAATCCACGTCCATCAGGTGGTGCGTGAACGCCGAGGCGGAGTACGCCGTTGCCAGCCGCGCAAGGTCCTGTTCGATGTCGCACAGAGCGTCCGCATCGCCGCTCGCCGCCCGGCCCACCAAACCGAGCAGCTTCAGGTTCGCGTCGTTCGAAACGGAGAACTGCCGGTAGACCTCCGCCGTGGACTCCCTTTTCAGCCCATCGAGATTCATGATCAGCGAGTGGAGCCGCATCCGGGTGCGGACCCATTCCGGTAGCGCGCCAGTCTCGGGCCGCACCGGCGCGTGCGGCGCCAGGTCGGCAGCCCGGCGCGTGACCAGATCCTCCAGAGCCGCGCCGATCTCGAAGGCCAGCTTCGTTTGCAGTTCCGCCTCCGGTCGATAGCCGATCGGCGTAGCCGGGAGTTCGAGGAAGAACCCGCCGAAGGAACCGAACGGTTCGCCGGCTTGGAGCGGCTCGAGGGCGCCCTCGGCGCGCGTGCGCAGAAACCATAGAGCGCGCACCGCCGGCATCCTGGCGCTCGCGGCCGGCGACTCGAACGGCGCGGGTTGGTAGCTCCACTCCACCGTCATCTCGGCGCCCGGCTCAACTCTGCCTTCGAGCACCCGAACCACGCGGATTTCAGCCTTGGCGCTGACCTGCGATCCGTTATCGACGCCCGAGCCCCGGACGATGTCCGCGACCACAATGTCCGTGGCAGTTTGCAGCGTGTCGTCGAAGCTCCAGCCGCTGTGGGACGAGAATCCCTGCCCCGGCAGAATGCCGGCGACCAGAAAGAAAGCTGCAAGAGCTGCGCGTTTCATGGGAGGCCGGTTCATTATAGGACGCCGCGACGGCACCGCGGGTTCCATCCGCGCCTTGACCGCCCTCACCGCTGCCGCCGGAGGCGGTCGCAAACGACACTCACCTTGCGGCGCACAATGTGCGACTCGTATCAACTGCCACCCGCCGGTTGCGTGCCCAACAGCTTCACCCAAAGCAACTCCGCCAGCGGCCGGCACCTGTTCCGCAAGCCTACTTGCTGAGACACCTCAGCCTGCGCGGCACCCGGCTGCTCTGCCGGATGCTGGCCGACTTATCGTTCCTGATCCGGTCAACTTCCGGATTGGCGACCATCCAACCAGAACCGGCTGGATGGCACTTCTACCGAGAGGGCGTATTCCGTCCGCCTGATGTGTCGGGGGGCTTCACGGGGATGATGTATATGGATTTCGGCTTAGACTATATGACGTGGGAATGCTTCGGCAAATCCGGCGGCGGCCCGTGGCAACGCTGGCCGCGCTGCTCACCCTCGCGCTGGGCGCCGGATTAAACCTGGCGCTGTTCCGCGTTGTCTACGCGGTAGTATTGAAGCCGCTGCCGTACGAGGACCCGCACAGGCTGGTGAACGTGTGGCGCGTGGACCGGCTGGAGGATTCGCCGATGATCGCCACACACGACCGGTTGTTGCCGGACGGCGTCACCGTCGAGCGCTGGCAGCAGCGCGCCCGGACGCTCTCAGGCCTGGCTTCCTATCGCGCCTGGCGGGTGACCGTTGCCAGTGGCGGCGATCCCGAGCGCGTGCCGGCCGGGCTGATCTCGCCGGAGTTTCTGCCGCTGCTGGGAGTGCACCCGGTGATGGGAAGGAATTTCGAGCCGGCCGAGAATCGTCGCGGCGCGGCGCCCGTCGCGATTCTCTCCTACGCCTACTGGCAGCGCCGCTTCCAGGGTGACTTGCGTCTCCTCGGAGCGTCCATCATCGTCGACGGACAGCCTTCGCTGGTAGTGGGTATCCTGCCTGCCGAATTTCGTCCCGTGATCCTCGGTATGGAGCAGGAAGCGCAAGTCTATGTTCCGCTCGTGCGGGCCGATTCGGGCTCGCTGAACCGGCGCGTGGCCTGGATAGTGGGCAGGTTGGGACCCGGGGCCACGCTCGCCTCGGCGCAGGCGGAGCTTGCCGCGCTGGCACGGGAGGCCGCCATCGAGCAGGGCAAACCGCTCGAACGGCAAGGGGTCAACGTCACCCTGCTCGAAGAGCAGATCGGCAGGACGCTACGGCCCGCGCTGCGCATGTTCTTTGCTGCGACGGCGTGCGTGCTGCTGCTCGCGTGCCTGAACGTGGCCGCGCTGTTGCTGGCGCGGGCCCTCGAGCGGCAGCGCGAGTTGTCGATCCGCGCGGCCCTGGGGGCGTCACGGGGGCGGCTGCTGCGGCAACTGCTGGGCGAGACGCTGCTGCTGGCCGCCGCGGGCGCAGCGTTGGGAGCGGCAATTTCAGTGGCGCTGGTGGAGGCCTTACGCCGCCTGTATCCCGGGTCGATCCCGCGTCTCGAGGAGGGGGGGACGGGCGCGGCGGTGGCAGGCTTTGGGCTGCTCGTGGCGCTGGCGAGCACGCTGGCGTGCGGCATCCTGCCCGCGTGGCTGGCCACGCGCGGGCGATTGGCGGGTGCGTTGCACGGACGCGGCGTTTCACTCGGCCCCGCGGCGCGCAGGTGGAGCGGTGCGCTGGTGGCGCTCGAGGTAGGCGTGACGGCCATGGTGCTGGTCTCGGCCGGCCTGTTGCTGAAGAGCTTTCTCAGTCTGCGCAGCCTTGATCTGGGCTTCGCGCGCGAGGGCCTGATGACTGCGCAGGTGGTGCTGCCCGATGAGCGCTACGCGAAGGACGAGGGCCGCGCGCGGTTCGTTGCCGAGTGGCTGGCGCGGCTGAACGCGATCCCGGGCGTGGCAGGCTGTGCGGTCACCAATTCCCTGCCGCTGGCTTTCAACCTCCTGATGGACGTCAGCTTCAGGGTCCCCGGCCAGCCACAGCGCTATGCGGGCGGGCGCGCCGTGGCCGGGGAATATTTCCAGGTCATGGGTCTCCGCATGAAGGAGGGCCGGCCGCTGAGCGCCGACGACGACGCGCGCCGCGACTTCGTCGTGGTCAACGAGAGCTTCGTGCGGCGCTTCCTGCCGCACCGCGCCGCGGTCGGCACGCCCATGGACTTCGGCGGCCACCGGGCAACCATTGTGGGCGTGGTGAAAGACCTGCGCAACATGGGCCTTCAACGTCCCGCCGTTCCGGAACTCTACTTGCCCTTCGGCTCGATTCCGGGCCCGTTCCTGGACGTGATTGTGCGAACCGCAGCCGGCCCGGCGGGGATCGTCACGGCCGCGCGCGCCGAGCTGAAACGGATGGACCCGCAACTCGCGCTGGCGCAGGTGTCTTCGATGGACAAGATCGTCGACAACTCCATGGCCCGCCCGCGTTTCCAGGCCGTGCTGCTGGGCCTGTTCGCGATCATCGCGCTGCTGATGGCCGCCGTCGGCACCTACGGCGTGATCGCGCAGAGCGTGCGAACGCGAACGGCTGAGTTCGGCATTCGCATGGCGCTGGGGGCTTGCGTGGGCGACGTGCGCGCGCTGGTGCTGTGGCAAGGCCTGCGCATGCCACTGATCGGATTGCTGATGGGCGGCGCGGGATCGCTGGCGGCGGGGCGGCTGCTGGAGAGCCTGTTGTACGGCGTCACGCCGCACGACGCTCAGGTGCTGGCGGGCGCCGCGGTCCTGCTGGCGGCCGTGGCCGTTCTGGCTTGCAGCTTGCCGGCCCGCCAGGCCGCGCGTACCGACCCCGCTACAGCCCTCCGCGCCGAGTGACGTAGCCCTCGATCGACCCAGAGACATGGTGGTTCGTGATGGCGTGGCGGCCTCGGGTTTTTCGATCCTCTACTCATGGAGCTTTGACAACGCTCACGGGGGGTCAGTCTGTAATCTCGCCGGAAGTACATGCCATGAAATGCCGGTCACGACAATTGCTAACCGTGGGTTTCGAACCACACGGGCGCGTTGTCGGCGTCTCGTAGATGCGGCTTCTGGCCATGGCCATGGATCGCGGCCCATCCGGAAACTACCCGCCGATGTCGGCTCAGAGGTCCCCAGGTCCGCTTCTGGGAAGTTGAGCCGTATCATCCCTCGCTGACGCCGAAGGGGCGAGCAGGCCCGTGACTGGTGCCCGAGTATGCCGACCCGAGGGATCACCCGCCACTTCGCGACCATCTGGGAGTGATCCTGAGGTGCCCGCAGCACTACCCCACAGGAACGACGTCACGTCCGAAAGTAGCCGTCAGTCTAGAAAACCCGTCCGCAGGGTCCGTTTTGATCGAGGCGATACTGCCACGCCGCGACCGTCTTACCGCGAGGATAGAACGCGATCTGTTTATCGCCGGAGTCTGTGTGAATCGTGAACCTCGCGAGTAGGTCGGGATCACCGTTGTTGACCGAGAAGCCGGTGAGCGCCTGTCCGTTGCGCAGCCCCGCCGCAAACGCCGGCCCGCCTTCGACCACGCCGGTGAGCTGACTCGCTGCCCGCGAGCGGGCGAGATCGAGACCGAGTTCGAACGTGGGCAAGTCCTGAAGGGATGGATGGGCGCAGCCGCCGATCAAGGGTGCCTGGTCAGGTGCCGGCAGACCGCCGTGATCGACTACGGCGAGTTGCAACAGCCTGCGCGCGTCGGCGGAGAGATAGCGTCCGGCCGTTTCGAGAATGCGTGCGAGCGTGATGGGCTGGTCGCCGGTTCGTACCATGTCGAACATTACGTCGTCGAGCGAATGCTCGCCGCGCGACTCGCGACGAATCGCGCCATCCAGCCAGAGCGCGATGATGCGCCCGCGCACGTAGGGATCGGTCGACGTTGGGAACTGTCGCAGGTCCCGATTGAGTGAATCGACGTAATTCGCTATCGGCAGCGCGCCCGCGCGATAGACCAGCAAATAGCCGTAGTACGTCGTGAATCCCTCCTTGAACCAGGTGGCGGCCCGGTCGGTTTCACTCGACAGCGTGCCCATCCGGGCGGGATTCCACGCGTGAAACGCCTCGTGCGCAAGCTGCGGAAGCAATCCGGCGAATGAGTCCAGCCGCGAGACGTACATCCAGAAAGCATTCGTGAACGCGCTGCCGTCGCTGCTGCCATGGTCGCGGTCGTACGGCTTCAGCGTGACGAGAAAGTACGGAAAGTTATCGTCGTGCCAGAAGTCGCGCACCATCCCGACGACTTTCTGAAGCTGCCGGATCGCCTCGTCATCAGTGAACGTCCAGGCGCCGCGGACGGCAAGGACCGCCGGCCGGCGGCCGATCTGAAACCGATGAATGCGGTAGTCGCCGGCCGCGTAAAGGCCGTGGACGACGTCGATCCATGGCCCGGAGTACGTTTGGCAGCGATCGGTTGTTGACGTGCTGGTGCCGAAGCTGGTCGCGAGCGCCCACGAGACTGGGAGCTTCTGCCAATCGAAGTTCGCCGTTTCGGTCGCGCCATCCTCGAGCTTCAGCCGAACGAGTGCGTTGTCGCCGGTGAACTCGAAGTACTCGGGCATCAGGACCGGATGGAACTGCATCGGGTTGACGAGCGGCCCGGTCCAGTCCTTTTTCAACTCGTAGGCAATTACAACGGACTGATCTGCCGGAGCATGCAGGATCTTCGTGTCGGCGTTCGGTCCGCCATTGAGCGACGCCCCGTTCGAGACCGCGCGGACGTTCATCGTTGCGTGCAGCGTCTCGCCGGCCCAATGTGTCGGCAGCGCCAGTGTCTCCGTCCCATTCGCGCCGGCCTGGAACTCCAGCGTGACGTGCAGCACGAGACCGCCAGGCGTGACCTCAGGTTGGAATCGATAGGTGATCGCCCGCACTGCGCTCGTCGCTGGAAAATGGCACTGAGCGCGGGCAACGCCCGGTGCGCCGAGGAGCATGCTCAGCGCGACCAGCGAGAGCGGTGGGCATCGCATGCCGACTGCCGGCTTGGACGACCGGAGTGAACCCCTGGTTAGCGCATCAGCAACAGACATTGCAGTGACCAGTCTCAGACATCGCTTGCCGTAGTGCAAGGCCGAAGGTGAAGGGTGACGACACCGAGACTATTGTGCGGCGATTCCTCCCGAGAAACGCGCCTCCCTCCCCCGAACCTCCCCCCCATTCCCGCCTCTCCCCACGCTTCTTTCTCCCGCCCCGTGAGCCACTTGCCTCTTCCGTGCCCTCAGCACCCACCCTGCTCGGGCTTACTCTGGAGCCGAGGTGTACTGTGCCTCAGCGCCAGATCGAGGCCAACCCCCGCAACGCCCGGCTCCCGACCGGCCCCAAAACCCCCGAGGGCAGAGCCAAAGCCGCCCGGAACCGCTCCCTCCACGGCCTCCGCTCCCTCAACCCTCTCCTCGCCGCATATGACCTCAACCCGTTCGCCGCCCCGTCGACCTCCCAACAGTCTCGCCGTCCCCGACGGCGTCCCGTATCGCTGGCCGACTTCCGAGGACACATCCGGCCGCGCCTCCCCCAACGAGCATCCTGCCCAACTTTCGAATCGTCGGAGAACCTGGAGTCGGAGAGCGGGGCACTTGGCGCAGAATGTGGCACATCGAGCTCTCACCGCAGTGCGGCAGCCCCCTGCGCGACCGGAACTGTGAAGCTAACCACCGTGCCGTTCGGGCCGCTTTCAATCCGCAGATCCGCATCCGGCCCATAGGTCAGTCTCAAACGCCGCGCCACGTTCTGCAGCCCGACTCCCGCGCCTGTCTTGGACCCTGGACCGCCGGTTCCAAAGCCGGCGCCCGAATCTTCCACCAGAATATTCACTCCACCGGCGGAAGCACGCACGGTGAGGCGGACCAATCCACCCTCCGTGTTGGAAGCAACTCCGTGTTTCACGGCGTTCTCGACGAGAGGCTGGATCGACAGAATCGGGATCGGAACTCGGAGGGCTTCGGAATCCACCTTAATCTCCGTTCGCAATTTGGCACCGAGCCGAAGCGTCTCAATCTGGAGACAAGCTTCGACGATCCGCAGTTCTTCCTCCAGTGGAATCGTGGTCTCCTCATTCCTGAGGAAGTATCGGAAGACATCCGCGAGGTTCACCACCATCTCGCGCGCTTCCGCTGCCTGCCGGGGTACGAGTCCGTACAGAGTGTTCAGTGCGTTGAAAAGAAAATGGGGATTGATCTGCGCCTGTAGAGCACGCAATTCCGCACGGTCCGCCAAGCGGCGCAGCTCCGACTCGCGAAACGCTTGCACCTGATCCGCCACGATGGTAGCGAACTGGCCTAAGTGCTTCAGGTCTTCACTCAGGTACGGCTGACCGCCTCGCCGTCTGCCGAGCAGCAGAAAGAAAACCTCAGTTCCAGAGAAGCGCAAAGGGACGATCGCTTCGACACCAAGGTCTTCCAGCGACTTCCGCAGTTCGGGCAAATCGGTGCTTAGAGCGGGCGCCACGATGCCGGATGACTGTAACCTCCCGGTCAGATTCTCGGGGCCGGTCCGAATCCTGTCCGAATGCATGAATAGCGCGATGTGGTCCAGCGCCCAAGAAAGATATGCCGGCTCCTCCTTGAGGTCGGCGGCTCTTGATCGGAGTTCCTGGGCCACCGTCGCCGAATCGCCGCGCCTGAAGACAATTCGGGTCAGTAACTTCTGAAGGCCCTCCCGAGCGAGAGCGAAGAGGAGCAACAGAAGGCAGAGTCCCAAGATCCGGACTCCCTGGCTCATCACAGCGCTCTCCCCGGCGAACGAAACGGAGCCCGTCCGGATCACCGTCAGGCACGCGAAAGTGAAGAGACCAGCCAAAAGGGCGTTGGCGCAGAACCTGATCAGCGCGTCCAATAGCACGAACCGGTGATTGTGAAGAATGATGAACAGTGCCAGAGGCACGCTGGCATGATGAAGAACAAGCTCGTTCGACCAGGTGTGTGCCCCGTGCTCCAGCCCGACGTGAACGTACGTGCCAACAAAGATGAAAAGCAACGCGGTCCCAAGCATTTGCCGGACAAGGCCGCGCCGGTCTGAGGTCTTGGATCCGGCCAGATGAACCGCTGCCGCCAAGGTTACGGCTCCCAGGCCGACCGCCATTAAAGTGAGCGCGTAAACGTGAAACTCCGGCCGGTGCAGAACAGCCTCCACCAGATGCAGACCGACCGCGGCAGCGCCCACGAGATATCCGGCTACGGCCAGAGGACACCGGTGGTTCAGAGAGAGATGCAGCAGAACCGGCGCCAGCAGGCTGAGGCTGCTAAAGCTCAGAAACTCGACTGCGGAACTCAAATACGGCCATCCGGGCGGCATGGCGATCAGCACCAGCGCGCCAAGGTTCCACGCAAAGGCCAGTCCCGCGGCGGCGAAAGTGAGGCCGCTGCCGCGCAATCGGGAGCCTGCCCGATCCCCAGCAAGTAGAAACAGGAAGATGCCGAAAATCAGGGCGCCTGCGCAGTGCCCGGCCATGTTCAGGAGCGAAGAACCATGCCCCAACACGGCGTAACTCTCTGTTGCAGCCGAATTCATCCTCGGACACTCTCACCGCGGCGACAGAGCCAGGACCGCTACACCTCCCCAGGGGGTGCCGCACGCCGGACTTCATCATTGTCCTACGTGCGGGTCGTGGCTGGTAGGGCCGGTCCGATCGCCGCCCCCGCCTTCGGGATCGGCCGCGAGCAGCAAGAGCGCGATCAATACCGCTATTACGAGAATCACGAGGATGGCTACTGGCGCCATGTTCAGAACGCGTATCCGATCTTCACCTGGTACGTGCGCGGCGGAACAAAGTGGGTACCGCTGAAGGTGGAGAGGAAATTGTAAAGGGCCACCCTGTTCGTCAGGTTCTCCACCGTGAACCGCAGCGTGACACGTCCGCCTTTTTCCTTGTGGAAGAGGTTGTCGGTCCCGATTGCCAGGTTGAATAGATTGCGAGACTTGACCCGGTCCGGATTATGATCGTCGTTCTCCGCGCCGGTCTGGGGCAGCGTCAGCAGCGTCGATGTTCCGACGCCATTGCAGCTCATGATCGGGCTCTGAAGCGTGGCCGGCACACCGTTGCAAGCAAAACCGATGTCCACCTGCTGGGCCGGAGTGAGCTGGGTCGCCGCGGCGACGTCTGGCACGCCGCTAACGACCAAACCGCTGTCATAGCGCCATGTAAAGTCGATCCATTCGGCGTTCCTGGGCCGCTGGTAGCGGAACACGGCGGTCTGTTGATACGCCTGATCGTGATCGATACGGAAGACGTTGCTCGGGAAGCCGCCGAGCGGAATCAGACCCCCGACCTCCGGCGGGAAGTATCGGGCCCGAGTATGGCCGAACGTCATGTACGCCTGGAACCCGTGGATGTTGATGCTGCTGACGCGCCCCGTCACGCCGTCGAGTTTGGAGTTGTGCCACGCAACCGGGAACGTGATCGGCGTATTGAACAGCACGCTGAAGTCGTAAGCGTTGTCCGTGAACTTCCAGAAGTAGTCGGCGTCGACGACGAGCCAGCGCCCGATCCGCTGCTGCAAGCCCGCATTGAATTGATTCCGGCGCCCCGGCTGAATGGGCGTTGAGACCGATCCGAAGACGTTCTCCGCCAAGCCCCCGCCGCCAGTCCCGCTCGAGAGAATGAGGTTTTCGTTGAACGGAGTCTCGAAAGTGCGCGAATAGGCAACGCGTAGCACCGTGTTCGACGACGGAATGAGGTACGCAATCCCAATCCGCGGCTGAACGCCGTTCGCCGACATCAAGCCGTTGTATTGGTCGTCCCGAAAACCGGCATCGATCGTGAAGTTGCCCAGCTTGATCGTGTCGGTAATGTAGAACGCGTACTGGTTGATGTTGTGCTTTCCGTGGAAGGTGAACAGCGTACCGCCGCGGGTCAGATCATACGGTACGATTCCCGGCTGCAAGTTCGGATTCGCCGAGTACGCCGCGTTGATGTTCGAGCACTGGGCGGGATCGCTGACGCCGGGCAGCAACAGGGCGTTCCCACCCACGTCGAGGCATACGGGATTGTAGGTGGGATCGGTGACTCCGAACTGAAAGTTCTCGGTCAGCCGCGTCTGCTGGACCTGCGTCCCGACCTTGATGTCGTGCCTGCCCCGTGCGTAAGAGACGTCGGCCTTGACTCCGTAGTCGGTCAGGAAGCGATTCTGGGAAGCGGTGATCGGGGTGTCCGCAAATGGATCGTTGCTCGCATAGTAGTTCACTTCATCGCGGCGGACATAGGGATTCACGGTCAACAGGGTGTGCGAGTTGAAGGTGTGCTGGTATCCCGGTGCGATGTTCCACGTCAGGACGCGCTGTCTCTGGTCCTGGGCCAACTGGTCATAGCTGTTCGGGACCTGGAACCAGTTCCGCGCCGCGAAGAGATTCAGGTGAATCACGTCTTGCCCGGTGGGCTGCCAGTCGAACCGGTCGAAGATGTTCTCGTTGTTGCCGCGATCGTGGATGGGCAGGAATTCCGGCGTATCCAGAAAATGGCCGGACTGTATTCCATTGACTACAATGAAGTTTCCAAACTTCGGCCCCCCGAAACCCAGCGAAACGCTGCCGCCCCAGGTTCCGAAGGAGCCCCACTCGGAGTCAATGCTGCCGAACGCTTTGGTAGCTCCAAGCCCGGATCGGGTGGTCGCGTTCACGATCAAGCTGGACTTGTCGCCATACTGCGCATCCGGCGATCCGGTGATCAACTCCATGGACTCAATCGCGTCCGAGGGTATCTGCGTCGAGAATACCTTGCTCTGCTGATCGCTAATCGGCTGCCCGTCGATCACAAAGCTGACTTGCGCGTGGTCTCCCAAGGGATGGAAGAACCCGTTGGCATCGGCTGCGACTCCCCCCGTGCTGTACGTGATGGCCTGGCTGAGCTGGCCTCCCGGATCGAAACTCGGCAGCTTCAAAAAGCTGCTCCGGTCAACGTCCGTGTGGGCGGAAGGTTCGCTCTCCACCGTCGCCCCGCTACCTTCCACAGTGACGGTTGTCGACGCCTCGGCAACCTTCAACGAGACATTCATTCTGATGGGCAGAGCGCTGCGGACGTCCACCGCCTGGCTGGCATCCGCGAAGCCCGGGGCGCTGACCGTCAGCCGGTAAGGGTTCTTGGGGATGTTGTTCAAGCGGAAAGACCCCGCCTCGTCGGTTACAACCGACTGTTCGTAGCCGGCAACCGGGTTGCGTAGCGCGACCTTGGCGCTGCGCACAACTGCGCCCGACTGGTCGGTGACGGTGCCGGCGATGGTGCCGCTGCTGATGGACTGCGCGGAGAGACCTCCGACGCCGAGCAGAACCACGCTTACCCAGAGCAATGGTTTGTACATGTCTCCAGTATTGGCGGCGCGGACACGATTCCGCAGAAGAAACTCGCCGGCGGGCTCGTTCTTGCCGTGAGCGGCCTGCGTTGCGTCACGAGCGGGTAAGGCCTACCATCGCAGCATGTCACGGACGCCGTGCGCCTGCCGTTTGCTCACGATCAACTCCTGGCCGTTGCTCAGGGTCAATAGCCAGCGTTGGCTGCTCATGGAACTCATCTTGCGCACGTGATTGATATTCACGATGGCGTTCCTGTGCACGCGGCGAAAGGGCTGGCCCTTCAGCCGTTCTTCGAGCGAACGGAGCGACTGGGTCGCCAGGAAACGCTGCTGCCCGGTGATAATCCACACCAGTTCGCCGTCGGCCTGAAACGCCAGCACTTCCTCGATATCCAGCAGGAAATACTCTTCGCCTTTGCGGCCGACGATCTTCCGCGTCCTGGCCGTGACCTGCGGTTCGGAACCGGTCGCGGCCAGTTGCGCCAGGCTCTCCGCGATCTCGAGGCGCTTCCCATACAGTTGGCGCACCCGATCGAGCGCTTTGCGAAGGCGGGCCTCGGTGACGGGCTTCAGAAGGTAATCCACGGCGCCTGCTTCGAAGGCCTCGATCGCATGCTGGTCGTAGGCCGTCACGATCACGACGATCGGAAGCTTGCCGCCTTCCAGTTTCCGGATCACATCGAAGCCGCCCATCCCCGGCATCTGGAGGTCGAGGAAGACAACATCGGGCTCGAGACCGGCGATCTTGCGGAGCGCTTCCTGCCCGTGCTCGGCTTCTCCTACGATTTCCACATCGTGGATTTGCTCAAGTTCCTCCCGAAGTACCTGCCGGGCGATCGGCTCGTCGTCCACGATCAGGCTCTTGATCAAGGCTGGACTCATCGTCTTCCGTATATACCCCAGTATCCCGCCGAAGACGAATGAAAACCCGCCGGCGGACCACAGAGGGCGACGGCCGGCCTGTTTTCTTTGGTGAGCGGGAAGCCGCATCGGGCTTGGTCTAATACGGTTCACCTACGGACAACGCATGGACATTCCCAGATCGGATAGCGGAGCGGCTGGCTGAGGTAAATTCCCACGAGCTGTCGACTACCAGTCACGGGACCGGCTCGGCAATGACCGAGATGTGGCTGGCCAGCCGCGGTCTCAACCGGATTGGCTCACTTCCGCCACCAATCCAAATTAGGAGGGAGGCATCCCTCGCGCTTGGTTCGACCATCACCTTCACACCCGGCATCAACCCAATGCGCTGCATCTCACGAAGGGCGGAAGCATCCCGGTCTGAGACGCTGCTGATGACTGCGGGAATCCCGCAAACCCACTGCGAAAGAGAAACCTCCTCGCGGACCGGCAGAACCCCGCCTCGTTGCGGAATGGGATGACCATGCGGATCAACATCGGGGTCGCCAAGCTTCGCGGCGATCCGATCCTCCAGTCGCTCCGAGATGAAGTGCTCCAGGCGTTCGGCCTCCTCATGCACCTCGTCCCACGAATAACCTAGGAACTCCTGCAGGAATCGTTCCAGTAGCCGATGGTGGCGCAACACCTCCAAGGCCTGGCGCTTGCCAGCCTCAGTCAGACGCACGCCATGGTGCTTCTCGTACTTCACGAAAGAGGGCCGCTGCAATGCGAGCTTCTGAAGCATGCCCGATACCGAGGCCGCGCGGACACCAAGATGCCCGGCAAGCGCGTTGCTGGTGACGCGTTCCTCTCCGGGGCCGCTCAGTTCCAATATCGCCTTGAGATAGTCCTCAACTGCTTCCGATGTCGAGAGAAGCACAGATTTAGCCGCCACTAAATTCAATGATACCGAAAGGCATGGGGCTCTTTCAACCGAAATCTCTGGCCCCTTGGTAAAACGCTCCGCATCCTGAAACCAGCGTCTTTTACCGGCGTTGGATCATCTGTTCAGTTGAGGTTAGCCATGGCTAAAATTCGGGAGCGCCCCCATCGTCACCTTCAGGCGTTTCGGCTCGTGGTGCTCCTGCACGTTCTGTTCGGTTTGGCGGAAGCCGCTCAATCGCTCGGCGGCGCCGGCACTCTCAAAGGCACCGTCAGAGACGCGACCGACGCACCCGTGCCGTCTGCCACAGTCGAGCTTTCGAATCCCGTTACCGTCTATTCGCTGCGGACCCAGACTCAACCCGATGGCTCCTTCGCGATCAACCATATTCCGCCGAACACGTACAAGCTTCGCATCGCGCTCGCCGGCTTCCAGGAATACAACGCAGATGTTGTCATCCGAACGGCTGTTCCGATTGGCCTGAATGTCCGGCTTGAGCTTGCCGCCCAGCAGGCGAGCATTACGGTCCAGGCCAGCCCAGACAACCTCGTCGAAAACAAAGCTGCGGCAAGCGACACCGTGGATCGGCAGTTCCTCGCCGCTTTGCCAACGTTCTCTCCCGATTCCGGGCTAAATGACGCGATCATTTACACTACGCCAGGCGTCGCGGCCGATTCAAACGGCTTTTTCCATCCTCTGGGCGACCATGCACAGGTAAGCTACGTCATCGACGGCCAACCAGTGTCCGACCAGCGAAACAAGGTTTTCTCGACCTCGATCCCGGCGAACGCCATCCAGTCGATGGAAGTGATCTCTGGTTCGCCTGCGGCGGAGTACGGAGATAAGACCAGTCTCGTGGTCAACGCAACGACACGGTCCGGACTCGGGCAAAAGTCTTCGGGCTCCTTTCTCCTGCGCTACGGCTCCTTCGGTACGCTCGGCGAGGAAGCCACGCTTGGCCTGGGCGCCGCGCGTTGGGGTGACTTTCTGGCCGTAAACGCAGAGCGGACGGGACGTTTCCTCGATACGCCCGAGCTTTGGCCCATGCACGACATCGGCAACACCGGGACATTCTTCGACCGGGTGGACTTTCAACCCAGCGGAAGAGACGCCCTCCATCTCGATCTGATGCTAGCGCGCAATTGGCTGCAAGTTCCAAACACCTACGATCAAGCGCGCCAGGACCAAAGGCAAAAAGTGGTCTCGTTCAACCTCGCTCCCGGGTACCAGCACACGCTCGACGCCCGGACTCTCGTCAGCGTGAATGCGTTCTTCCGCCGGGATCGGGTCAACTACTATCCGAGCCGAAATCCTTTGGACGATTCCCCGGCGACGCTATCGCAGGACCGTTCACTCACGAATCTCGGCGTCCACGCGGATCTGGCGCGTGTTCAAGGGCGGCATAACTGGAAGGTCGGGCTGAATGCGGCCCAAACACGGCTCGGCGAGGCGTTCACCCTCGGCATCACCGATCCTGCGTACAACGCCGCATGCCTGAGTGGGGGCGATCCCGTGCCGACGCCGGGTGCAAACGACCCGTCCCAATGCGCCGCGTCGGGCCTTCGGATCAATCCCGACTTCTTGAGCAGCTTACTCCCATATGACCTGAGCCGGGGAGGACAGCCTTATCGGTTCCGCGGCAATGCCACGATCGATCAGTTGGCTCTTTTCGGTCAGGATTCCATCACGCTGGGCGACCTGACGCTGAACATCGGCGTGCGGTTCGACCGCTATGACGGCCTCACGGACGGTGATGGCCTGCAGCCGCGCGGCGCGTTCTCCTACCTGTTCAAACCCACCAAGACGGTCATCCGCGGTGGCTACAGCCACACTATGGAAACGCCGACTACCGAGAATCTCGTGGTCTCCAGTTCCACGGGGTCTGGTGGTCTTGCGAGCAACCTGTTCAAGGGAACGGCGGAACAGCGGCCCATCGCGCTCGGCAGCCGCAATCAGTACGATGCCGGCATCCAGCAGGGCCTGGGCAGATGGGTTTTGGTGGATGTGAGCTATTTCCGAAAGTACACGCGCAATGCTTTCGATTTCGACGCTCTGTTCAGCACGCCCATAACGTTTCCAATCGGCTGGAAGCAGTCGAAGCTGGACGGCGTTTCCGCCCGCATCAGCACCACCAACCTCCACGGCCTGCGGGTATACGCGACCATGGGCCACGCCAATGCGCGGTTCTTCGGTCCGGAGAACGGCGGTGTCGTTTTCAATTCGAACCTGACGGTTGGAGCCTATCGACAGGATCACGACCAGGTGTATCAACAGAATATCAACTTCCGCTATCAAAGAGCTAAGGACGGTTGGTGGGCCGATTTCACATGGCGTTACGACAGCGGCCTCGTGGTGGGCGCGGTCAACAACCTGCAGGACGCGCTGGCGTTGACGGCCGACCAGCAGTCCATGATTGGCTTTTACTGCGGTAGCGACCAGGCATCACTTTCGCATCGGATCGCGGCCTGCAGCTCGCCGAACTACGGCGCCAGCCGGATTCACATTCTCGCGCCCGGAGCCGAGAACCCCGACCATAACCCGCCCCGAACCGACTCCCGTCACGTGCTGAATCTCGGCGTGCGGACGGACAACTTGTTTCATACCGAGCACGTCCGCACGGTCGTCCGTCTCACAGTCCTGAATCTGACAAACAAAGCGGCTCTGTACAACGTCCTTTCGCCATTCGGCGGAACGCACTGGGTGGGGCCGCGCACTTACCAAGCGCAGGTTGGCTGGGCATTCTAAGGGACCGGTGCCGAAGCCTGGCAGTCGCCCTGTATGGTTAAATGAACCGCGCCCTGTTGGATCAGAACGCGATACCCAACTCCGCCCGGTACGCCCGCGGCGCCACAAAGTGCGTCCCCGAGCAGGTGGACAGGAAGTTGTACATCGCAACTTTGTTGGTGATGTTCAGCGCCGTGAGGCGCAGGGTCCAGCGCACGCGCTCGGTATGGAACAGGTTGTCGCTTCCAACGCCTACATCGAACAGATTGCGGGGACGGACGCGCGCCGGATTCGTATCGTCGTTCTCCGTGCCAGGCGCCGGGATGTTCACCAATTTGGCGCCCCAGTGCGGGGAATTGCAGGTGGTGATCGGACTCCAGGGCGTGGCCACCTGGCTGCCGCAATAGAAGCCGATCTGAGCCTGCTGGTCCGCAGTCAGTCCCAGAGCGCTAGCCAGGTCCGGAACGGCCCCGGATACGATGCCACTGTCGTAGCGCCACGTGAACGCCACCCACGGGCCGTTCTTCCCCGCCTGGTACTGCGCGTGCGTTGTGCTCTGGAACGCCTGATCGTGGTCAATGCGCACCACGCTCACATCCACCGGGCTGCCGAAAATCAGGCCGCCGTTCTCCGGGCCGAAAACACGGGCCCGCGTGTGCCCCAGCGTCGTGTACGCGCTCAGACCTTTGTATTGCCGAAGCGACAGCCGGGACGAGAAGCCGTCCATTTTGGAATGGTCCCATTCGATGGGGAAGAAGATGGCGGTCGTGAAGAGATTGTCCAGGTCAAATGCGTTCCGGGTGAACTTCCAGAAATAGTCGCCTTCAAACACGAAATGCGGGCCAAGACTCTGTTCCAGGCCGGCGTTGTACATGTTGCGAATCCCCGGCTTGAGCGGCACGCTGGCGTAAGCGCCGAAAACATTTGCCGCCAGGCCGCCCGCGCCGGTGGCGCTGGACAGCACCAGGTTTTCATTGAGCGGTGTTTCGTAGGTATGCGAATAGGCTATCCGCAGGACCGTATTGGTCGGCGCAATCAGGTAGGACGCGCCCAGCCGCGGTTGGAGTTGCGTGCCGTAGCTGATGCCATCGTAGCGGTCGAACCGTAACCCCATGTTGAGCGTTAACTTGCCTAAGCTGATGGCGTCCTGCCCATAAAACGCCTGCTGCCGGATGTCGGCATGGCCTCGATACTGGAACAGGGAGCCGCCCCTGGTGAGGTCATAGGGGACGAGCCCGGGTGAGAGATTCGGATTCGCCTGGAACCCCGCAGTCTGGCACTGGCCCGGATCGATCAATCCCGGATTCAGCACGGCGCCACCATTGGCGTCGAGACAGACGGGGTTAAAGGTTGGATCGGTCAGCCCGAGGCTGAACTGCTCCGTCAGGAGGGTGTGGGTGATCTGCGCCCCGAACTTGGCGTTATGGCGCCCATGCAGATAGCTGAGGTCGGTTTTCAGGCCTAGGTTGATCAGCCTCCTGGTCTGGCGAAGCGTGCCTGGCTGGTCCGCCAAGGGATCGGCGCTCGGATAGTAATCGACCAGATCCTGACGCACGAACGGATTCACCGCCAGCGTGGTAGAGGCATTGAATACATGGATCCAACCGGGGGCGATGCTGAACGATCGCACCATTTGCCTCTGATCCTGCCCGGAGGCCTGCTGATCGATGGTGTTGGGAATCTGAAACCAGTTCCGGGCGGCCAGTATGTTCAGATGGAACATATTTGAAGTATCCGGTTGATAGTCCGACCGCGAGAACACATTCATGTCGTTGCCGCCGTCATGGAAGGGACGGTATTCGGGGGTATCCAGGAAACGGCCCGAGCGGGACGTGCTCATGGCAAAGAACTGGCCCCATTTCGCGCTGCCAAAACCGAGGTCGGCTTTCTGATTGACGGTTCCGAAAGAGCCGTATTCGCCGGAAAAACTGCCGTGCGTCTTCTGGCCGAGACCCGAGCGCGTTACCGTGGTTACCACCAGCGACGTCTTGTCGCCGTACTCGGCCGGAGTGCCCCCGTAAACCGCCTCGATGGATTGAATGGCATTCAAGGGAATCTGCGTGGAAAAGAGGATTCCCTGCTGATCCGTGATGGGTTGGTTATCGACCGAAAGGGCCATCTGGGCGTGATCGCCGAGCGAATGAAAAAAGCCATCCGAGTCCGCCACCACGGCAGGAGTGGAAAGCGTGATGATGTCGCTGAGCCCGGACGCGATCGAGCTTGTCGGCATCTTCGAGAAGAGCGTGTTGTCGACATCGGCGTGCGCCAATGGCGTAGTCTCAATCAGCGGCGCCTCCGAGCTCACCGTCACGGACGCGCGTTGCGTCTGGATCGCGAGAGCGATTTCAAGGTTCACGGGCACAACGCTACGGATGGTTAGATCACGGTGGTAATGCTGGAATCCAGCAGCATCGGCCTCGAGGTGGTAGACGTTCGGAGGGATATTGGTGAACTGAAACTCGCCGGAAGCCGACGCTTTGGCCTCCCGCCGATATAGGGTCAGATCGTTGGACAGGCTCACCGTTGCCCCGGCGACGACGGCGCCGCTTGGATCGGCGATTTTCCCGCGGATGGTGCCCGCACTGCCCAGGGACTGGCCATAGATCGAGCTTGATAAGCAGAACAGTAAGAATAGGCGATTTCGCATACTTTGAGATCCTGATGTTCTATCTTTGCCCAGGATCTATTTACCTCCCTCTCCTTTTCTTGTGAGCGGGCTCAAAAGCGCCGTGAGCGGGTGCGGCGCCTGAAGGCGGTGCCGTCGCTCACAGTCTGCCGATTCGATCCGCCTGCTTGGCGTTAGTGGCCGCTTGCCCCCCTGGCCCGCCTGCTCATTACATACTCGGCCGTCCGGGCACGCGTTCCGAACTAAACTGACCCGTGGGGCGCAGGACAGCTTCGAGCCTGAGAAAGTCCCGACGCGGCTGTGAGGTGGGACATCGGACGCGATCCGAACGTGCCAAGGCCCAGTTGAATCGCTCCCGGATCACTCGGAAACAGTCTCCACGCACGGCAAGACGCAACGGACAAGGCGAGCGTGATCGCGCGCAAGTTGTTGTTTCTAAGGAGGATCGGCCCTGCGCATCAGACCGGGAACGAGAAGCGCCCTTTCCTCCCCCGAACCTCCCCCCCATTCCCGCTTCTCCCCACGCCTTTTTCTCCCGCCCGCTGAGCCACTTGCCTCTCCCGTGCCCTCTGCATCCGCTCCGCTCGGGCTTACCCTGGAGCCGAGGCGTCCTGTGCCTTCTCAGCGTCAGATCGAGGCCAACCGCCACGACGCCCGGGTCTCGACCGGCCTCGGCAACCAGCCCGCGCCCTCGACAACTGCGGCGGCGCCCCCGTCGCGAATACAAAAATGAACGTTCGAACCCAATCCCGGAAATGGGACGAAGCCAGGCAAGTCCCGGCCCAGCAATATGATTGCCTGTGAAAATCCGCTGGAGCCGGGCAGCGCCATTCCGCCGGAGGCGGCCTGCCGTGCGGCTAGCACCCGTGCGGGCGAACCCAAATCCTGAAACAATGGCAAGAGCCATGACCCGCACCATTCCGCTGTTCCTCGCGGCCGCCGCGCTCCCCGGTTTGGCGCAGCCGCTGCAATCCCCGGAGGTGCACTCGGACACCCGCGTCACCTTCCGCTTCCGCGCTCCCAACGCCACGGCGGTCCTTCTCGACCGCGAGGGCGCCCAGCGCGTGCCCATGCAGAAGGACGGGCAAGGCGTCTGGAGCCTCACCACCGATCCACTGGAGCCCGATCTCTACGGGTACACGTTCGTGGCCGACGGCGTCAGCCTCATCGACCCCTCCAATCCCCTGATGAAGCCCAACCTGCTCAACACCCAGAGCGTGGTGCATGTGCCCGGCCCGGCTTCCCTCCCCTGGGAGGTCGGCGACGTCCCACACGGCGTCCTCCACCGGCATTTCTACAAGTCCGGCGTCGTGGGCGACCAGCGCGACTTCTACGTCTACGCGCCGCCCGGCTACGACCCCAAAGCCAAGAAGCCCTACCCGGTGCTCTATCTCTTGCACGGCTACAGCGATGACGCCAGCGGTTGGACCGCCGTGGGGCGCGCCCACGTGATTCTCGACAACCTCATCGCGCAAGGCAAAGCCAGGCCCATGCTCATCGTGATGACCCTCGGATACGGCGCTCCGGAGATCCTCGCCACCGGCTGGAGGGGCGTCAACGACCGCGCCCTCCTTCAGCGGAACTACGACAGGTTCCGCGACGCCCTGCTCACCGAGGTCATCCCGCAAGTCGAGAAATCCTACCGGGTCGCGAAGGACCGCAACTCCCGCGCCATCGCCGGCCTGTCCATGGGCGGCGCCGAGTCCCTCTTTGTCGGCCTCAACGCCCTCGACCGCTTCGCCTGGATCGGCGCGTTCAGCTCCGGAGGGCTCAACGAGGACTTCAACGCGGCCTACCCCGCGCTCGACTCGAAAGCCAACCTGCAACTGCGTCTGCTCTGGATCGCCTGCGGCAAGGACGACCGCCTCATCGGCATCAACCGCAAGTTCGACGAGTGGCTGAAGTCCAAGGATGTCCGGCACACCTGGATCGAGACGCCCGGCGCGCACACCTGGATGGTCTGGCGCCGCAATCTCGCCCAGTTCGCCTCGCTCCTGTTCCAGGCGAAACCGGAATGAAGAGAGTTCGTCTTTGGCCGCTGCTCCCCGTCGCCATGTTCCTGGCTCTCTACTGGCCCGGGCTGACGGCCTGGTTCCACCAGGACGATTTCGCCTGGCTCGGCCTCGGCTGGCAGGTGAGCCACGGGATGCCGCTCTCCCAGGCCCTCTTCGCCCCGATGACGGAGGGCACCGTCAGGGTGCTGAGCGAGCGCCTGTACTTCGTGCTCTTCTACAGCCTCTTCGGGCTGCACGCGCTGCCCTACCGGATCGTTGTGTTCGCCACGCTAGTGGCGGGCCTGTTCCTGCTCGCATCCCTCGCCCGCAGGCTCACCGGCTCGCGCGCGGCCGGAATCTGCGCCGCCGTTCTCTGGGCCGTCAATACCGCGCTCGCGACGCCCCTCA
This sequence comes from Bryobacteraceae bacterium, assembly GCA_050008465.1. Taxonomy (GTDB): domain Bacteria; phylum Acidobacteriota; class Terriglobia; order Bryobacterales; family Bryobacteraceae; genus Fen-330. The sequence continues at coordinate 54,399 of JBEKMO010000003.1, read as the reverse complement.
GTTGGTCTTCGGCTTACAACCAGGTGCTGTGCGCGTTCTTCGTACTGGCTGGCCTCTGGCTGCTGTTCAAGTACCTGGATACGGGCCGCCGCCGGTACTACGCCGCCGAGTGGCTGACTCTCATTCTCGGCTTCGGCGCCTCCGAGTTCATGATCGTCTATCCCGTCGCGGCGGCGTTGCTGGTGGTGGTTCTCTACCGCCGCCTGCCGCGCTCCGTGCTCGCCCTGTTCCTGCCTTCGGCGGCCTTTGCGACCCTCCACGTGCTGGTGCTGAAGCCTCCGGCCGCGGGCCCCTACGCCATGCATTGGGACGCACGCATCTTCTCGACCTTCTGGACCTACTGGAGCTGGTCGCTCGGCCCGGGCCAGGTCGAGTGGTTCGAGCGGATGAGCGCTCCGCTGGCGGCCTGGCTCACGCTCGCGCTGACTATCCCGCTTCTCGCGTTCGTGTTGGCGCAGGCGCGGCGGCGCGAGTTCCTGCCCCTGGCCCTGCTGGCCTGGTACGCGCTCTGGCTCGCGCCCGTTATCGCCCTACCGCTCCACATCATGGAGTACCTCCCTCTACTCGGCTCGATCGCATTGGCGATCCTGGGAAGCTGGGCGGCCGTGCGCTGCTGGCGCGCGGGCAAGGCCTATGCGGTTTTGGCGGTCTGTCTCCTCGCCATTTACGGAGTGACCTCGGTGATTCCCGACTGGCTGGGGTCGCGCTGGCACCACGACCAGAGCAGCCATGCGAAGGCCCTGGTCCAGGGTGTCGCTCGAGCGCAGGCCGGCCACCCGGGCAAAACCGTCCTGGTTTCCGGAGTGGACCGGGAACTCTTCTGGGCCGGCGTCTTCGACGATCCCTTCCGCCTGCTCGGCGGCGGCCCGGTGTACCTCACGCCGGATACCCCGGACTATTGGCGCTCCCGCCCCGAGCTCGGCGACGTCTCTCACAAGTACCAGCGGCCGGGCGTGGAAGCCGTCGTCTATGACGCCCGTACGAACCAGGTCTCTTCCGCCGAGCCTCCCGCCGCCGGCGACTCCCTCAGCCTAGGCAGCGAGTCGGCCGCGCCGCACTTGGCAGATGGCTGGTATCAGCCCGAGGGCACGCACCGCTGGATGGGGAAGCGCGCCTCGCTCACGATTCCGCGGCCGCAGGCGCCCGGGACGGCCCTCGGCATCGAGGGCTATGTGCCCGCGTTCCTCGTTCGGAGCGGGCCGGTGCGGCTGAAGGTCGGCGTTAACGATCAGCCCGTCGGGGCGACGGAATTGCGCCAGGCCGACGCGCCCTTCGCCGTCGAGTTCCCCCTCCCCCCAACGCTGGCCGGGGACGGCGACATGCGCCTCACGCTCGAAGTCGGCAACGTGGTTCGTCCCCCCGGTGACGGCCGCGAGTTGGGTCTTGCGGTCACCCGCATCACCGTCCGGTGATCCGCCGGATCAGGTTCTCGTCCGCGGGCAGCAGGTCGGCGGCCGGCAGGCGCTTCACCAGTTCCGCCCACTTCGGTTCGCGCGCGAACACCTTCTTGAAGAGCGGCAGCGCTTCCTCCACCCGCTTGCCGGTTACCAGCGTGACGGCGTGCCAGAAGACCACTTCCATGTTGTCCGGAAGCATGCGCTCGGCGGCGCCGTATTCGCGCGCCGCGCAATCCCAGTCCTTCTTGGTGGCGCAGGCGTCGCCCGCGTCCATGTGGTCGTAGGCCCGGCGCACGCCTACCAGCCGCTTCAACTCGCCGATCGGGTCGGGGCTGTCTTCGACGCGCAGGTCGACCACCCGGTCCGCCCACGGCCGCCCGGTCGATTTCCCTTTCACCACCAGGATGGCGGCGGACTGCCGCCCGCGGATGTCGCCGCCCTCGCCCTGGGCCGCATCGAGCGCCGCCAGCAGCCGGTCCGTCAGGTCGCCGCCGGCGGCTTCAAAGGCGCGAGCCATCGCCGGCCAGACGGTTGCCTTCTCCATCAGGTTGGCCTGTACCGAGTAATTCTTCCCGATGATGTGCCCGGCCGCGGCGATGCACTTCGTCCCGGTGTGCGCCGCTATTCGTCCCTGGGCGTCGATCATCGCGACCTGGCGCACCTGCCGGTGCTCGTCGGAGGCGAGCAGGGCGGCCAGGGCCTCGGCCGCCGTCTTGCCGCCGCGCATCAGGCTCAAGCCGAGCGGGCCGTAACTGGTTTCGACGAACGACTGCGTGGCCACGGCGCCCACGCCGGCTTCGGCCCACACTACGTCCGTTCCCACCGAGAACCAGTGCGACTGGACGGCCACGCCCAGCTCGCCGGTCGCGGGGTCGCGCGCCACGATGGAGAATGTATGGGCGAGTCTTTGAGCGCACGCACCGGAAGCCAGGGCCAGGGTAACAAGAGCGAGTAGCAAGCGGGTTCTCATGATCCGATTATGCCGCGGCGCGCCCCCTCAGCGGCGGCCGGCTTCGTTGTGCTAGACTCCCAAATCGAGGTTTTCTCAGTTGACACTCGCAACGGTAGACTATCTTGTCCTGGCCCTGTATTTCGCTTTTGTTCTTGGGATCGGCTGGCTCCTCAAGAAGAAGGTCACCACCAGTTCAGACTTCCTGACCTCTGGCCGCTCCCTGCCGGTCTGGATCACCAGCCTGGCTTTCATCGCCACCAACTTGGGCGCCCAGGAAGTGATCGGGATGTGCGGCTCGGGCGCCAAGTACGGCGTCATGCAGGCCCATTTCTACTGGCTGGGCGCGATTCCCGCGATGCTGTTCGTGGGGCTCTTCATGATGCCGTTCTACTATGGCAGCCGCGCCCGTTCGGTTCCCGAGTACCTCAAGCTGCGGTTCGACGAGAAGACCCGGACCTTCAATGCGGTCAGTTTCGCGGTGATGACCATCTTCTCTTCGGGCGTTTCGATGTACGTGCTCGGGAAGCTCTTCCAGATGGTGCTGGGTTGGAACTTCCTCGCCTCGGTGCTGTTGGCCGCCGCGATCGTGCTGATCTACACGTCCCTGGGCGGCCTGACCAGCGCGATCTACAACGAGGTCCTCCAGTTCTTCCTCATCGTGCTGGGTTTCTCCCCGCTGGCGATCCTGGCGGTGATGAAGGCGGGCGGCTGGAGCGGGATCCAGCAGACCCTGGCGCCCAAGTGGACCCACGCCTGGCAATACATGGGAAACGCCGCGGACAACCCCATGGGATCGGATATGTTCAGCGTGGTCGTCGGGCTGGGGTTTGTGCTCTCCTTCGGATACTGGTGCACGAACTTCCTGGTGGTGCAGCGGGCCATGGCCGCGGACTCGATGTCTTCGGCGCGCCGCACGCCCATCATCGCCGCATTCCCGAAGATCTTCATGCCGCTGATCGTCATTCTGCCCGGCATCGCGGCCCTGGCGCTGGCCAAGATGGGAAGCGGGTACTCGCTGCCGATGCTGGACGGCAAGCTGGACGCCGACATGGTCATGATCACGCTGATGGGGAAGTTCTATCCCGCGGGATTGCTGGGCGTGGGCATTACCGCCCTGATGGCGTCGTTCATGTCGGGCATGGCGGGCAACGTCACCGCGTTCAATACGGTTTGGACCTACGACATCTACCAGGGCCACATCCGCAAGGGCGCGCCGGACTCGCACTACTTGATGGTGGGACGGATTTCCACGCTCGTCGGGACGCTGCTCTCGGTGGCCGCGGCCTACGTGGCGCAGTTCTACAAGAACATCATGGACCTGCTCCAGCTCGTCTTCGGAGTGGTGAACGCGCCGCTCTTTGCGACCTTCCTGCTGGGCATGTTCTGGATGCGGGCTACGGGCCTGGGGGCGTTCTCCGGCCTGGTGTCGGGGACGGCAGCCGGTCTGCTGACCCTTGCGCTGACGGTGGCCGAAAACAAAGGCGGCTGGCTGGGGAACTTGCACACGTTCCGCTCCACCATGGCGCAGAACTTCTGGATCGCCATTGTGTCCTTTGGGATCTGCTTCGTGGTGACCGTGTTGCTGAGCGTGCTGGGCAAGCCCAAGCCCGCGGCCGAGTTGAAAGGGCTGGTCTGGGGCGCCACGGATATGCCGAAAACCGGGGAGGAGCCCTGGCATAAGCGGCCCGTGCCACTGGCGCTGGTGGCGGCGGCGATCTGCATCGCAATAAACATTTGGCTCTGGTAAACACGCATATGTGGGATCTACGATTGCCTGCGGGATTGTTCTTCACCGGACTGGGAATCATTCTGTGCGCCTACGGCCTCCTGTTTCCGGGGGTCCGGGCGCAAATGGCTGCGGACATCAACGTGAACCTCTATAGCGGCATCTCGATGGGGGTCTTCGGCATCGTGCTGCTGCTGCTGGCCTGGAGAAAGCGCGCGTGAAGGAGGCCTTCTCGCGCGTCTACGGGCCGGCGCCCGGTCTGCGGGTGTTTCGCGGGCCGGGGCGGGTCAACCTGATCGGGGAGCACACCGACTACAACCTCGGCTTCGTGCTCCCCATGGCGCTGGACATGGCCTGCTTCATCGCTGCCGCGCCCAACCAGGACGGCAAGCTGCGCGTCCGCTCGGAGGACCTCGATCAGTCGCGCGAGTGGGCGGTGGCGGATCTGGCGGCGCTCCGGCCCGCGCACGACTGGGGCGACTACGTGGCCGGCGTGGCCCAGCAACTAGTGCGCGCGGGATTCGAGGTCGCGCCGGCGAACCTCCTCATCCGCAGCACCGTGCCGGTGGGCTCCGGCCTCAGCTCCTCGGCCGCGCTCGAAACCTCGACCGCGCTGGCACTGCTGGCGGGCCGTCCCTTGGAACAGATCGAGCTGGTGAAGCTTTGCCGCCGCGCGGAGAACGAGTTCGTGGGCATGCCCTGCGGCATCATGGACCAGTACATCTCGGTGTTCGGCCGCGAGCACGCCGCCGTCAAGATCGATTGCCGCAGCCTGGGGCATGAGATCGTCCACCTGCCGGAGGGAGTCGAGATCCTGGCGGTGAACACCATGGTGAAGCACGAGCTCGGCCAGTCGGCCTACCGCAACCGCGTGCGCGAGTGCGCCGAGGCGGTGGCAGCCATCGGCTCGGTGGCCAGCCTGCGCGACGTGGACGTCGCGATGCTCGAAGCGGCCGCCGAACGGATCGAGCCGGCGGCGCGGAGACGCGCCCGCCACGTGGTGACCGAGGACGCGCGCGTGGAGGCCTTCATGGCCGCCTCGAACCGCGGCGACCTGAAAGCCATGGGCGAACTGTTCGTGGCCTCACACCGCAGCCTGCAGCATGACTACGAAGTCAGTTGCGAGGAGCTGGACTTCCTGGTGGACACGGCGCTGAGCGTTCCCGGGGTATTCGGAGCGCGCATGACCGGCGGCGGATTCGGCGGCTGCACCGTGAACCTGGTGGCTCCTGAAGCGGTGGCGGCATTCGAAGACGCGATCCGTAATTCCTACCAGGCGCGCTTCGGAATCACCCCGCAGATCTACCGCTGCCGCCCCTCGGCCGGCGCGGGCGAAGTCGGGTAGCGTAGCGCCGGCGGTCTTGCCGCCGGTATGCCGATCAACATGCAGTTTGGGGCCGGCGGCAAGACCGCCGGCGCTACCCAAGCCAGTACTGCCAGCAGCCAGCCCCACGTCCCAATACGCGCCGTGCTCGGAAGCGAACAGCACCGCCGTGATCCAGAAGGCCTGCCTCGCATAGGCTCCCAGCGGCACCTCGTGGAATCGGTGCGAGATCAGCCAGCGCATCAGCCAAGCGCGCCAGAACAACTCCTCGAGGACGGGCACCAGCAGTACCGATCCGCCGAGGCCCAGGATGAGCATCAGCGCGGCGAACGGGGCGATGTACGGCCAGGACCTCTCCTCGGGCCGCACATCAGACCGCGGCCCGGTGGATTGAGCGGGGGATATGACCGGACCTCCTTTCAGCCCAGGTTGCCCATCAGCTCCCGGATCTTGGCTTCCTCGTCTTTGGAGGGCTTCTCCTGCAACCTGTCGCCCTTTTGGTAGAGGGCCATGCCCAGGTGATACCGGAAAGTGGATCTCTCGGGCTTGTTCAGGGCGATGGGGTGGTCCGGCTGGAGCTTCAGGATCTGTTCGTAGATCGGGCGCGCCTGCTCGTGCTGCCCTTGGGCATCCAGCAGAACCGCCAGATGAGGTCGTCGGGGGTCTCCTGGTAGAGCTTGCTGAACGTGACTTCCGCCTCCTTGTACCGCTTCTCGGCCAGGTCCAGCAGGCCGAGCTGGATGTGGGCCTCTCGCGAGTTGGGGTAGGCCTTGATGGTCTCGGCCAGGTCCGCGCGCGCCTGGTCGCGATTCCCCACGGCCGCCAGCGCGAGGCGGGGATGAATGTAGTCTTTCTGGAGTTTCGCCGCCTCCTGGAATTGGGTCTTGGCCTGATCGACCTGGCTGAGCGCGAGCTGCGCCCGTCCCAGGTTGAACCGCAGGACGGCATTGGTCGGCTTCCGGCTGATGACCGCCTGCAAATCGTTGACCGCGATCTGGATCTCCTTCGGGTTAACGGTCTCGACCAGCAGCGCGGCCCGCAACTCGGTGCCGCGCTGCACGATGTAGTAGTGACGCGCGAGCTGGAGCCGGAAGTCGGTCGAGGTGGGATTGCTGGCGATCTTCAGTTGGAGGACGCTCTCGCCGTCCGCCGGTCGGTTCGCTCGCATCGCCTGCACGTACAGCAGGTCGTAGATGGAACCGAGGGTCTTCTCCTTCTCGATCAGCGCCCTGGAGAGCTTCTCCGCATCGGCGGCCTGGCCGCCGGCAAACAGCGCCTGCGCGAGAGGGAGCACGATATCCGGCTTGAGGGGAGTCAGCTCGTTCGCCTGCCGGAATGTCGCGATCGCCTCCTGAAGCCGACCGCCGGTCAGCTCGAGGCAGCCCCGCAGCCGCAGACCCGGAGCAGATTTCGGATCCAGTTTCAACAACTCGTCCGAGAGCGCCTGGATGAGCGGGGGCAGGCTCTGCCAATCGCGGAGCCGGGAGAGGTAGGAGACCAGGTAGAGCTCTCCAAGCTGGATCCTGGCATCCTGGCGTTTCGGGTCGGTATCGATGGCGCGACGGAAGTCGCGCGAAGCCTCCGGCACGCGACCTTCTGCGGGCGGCGATGACCGGGAGCCAGCCCTTTCGGGCATACTAGGAGGTTCGACACCGTGGAGCCAGAGCGATGAAGAGACTACTTTCCGTCCTGACGATGCTGACCGTTCCGGCGCTCGCCGCCGACAACATCGTTCCCAAGCTGCTGCAGCATTGGAAGACCTCCAAGGCCTATACCATTGCGATCGCCCAGCAGATGCCGGAAGCCGATTACAGCTTCAAGCCCCATCCCGACCAGATGACGTTCAAGGAACAACTGCTGCACATCGCCGACATGAACGAGTACTTTATCTCCAAGATCACGGGGACCAAGCCGCCGCTGAAAAAGCCCATGACGCTCGACAAGGCGCGCGTGATCCAGGCGCTCAACGAATCCTTCGATTACGTGATCCAGACCCTCGGGAGTCTCACGCACGATCAGGCCGACCAGCACATCGAGACCCTGCTGCCGGCGATGGACCACACCACGCATCACCGGGGGCAGTGTGTCGTCTACCTGCGCGCCAGGGGCATCAAGCCCGCCGAGTACCAGTGTTGAGCGGGCCGGCAGCTAGCGCAATGCCGCCAGGAGTTCCCCGGTCTGTCTCAGCAGGTTGAGCCGCGCCTTCTCCAGATTGGCGCCCGCATCGTAGAAGGCGATCCATTTGCCGGTCTCGGCCGCGCGCGCCTCTTCGACCTGGCGGAAGGAGGCCCGGCCCTCCTGCATCTGCGCCAGCAGAACCGAGACCTGCTCGCGCGCTACGTCCAGATCCAGCCGGGCGACGTCCCGGGCGGTCTCAGTCTGCCGGATGTCGTCGCAGGCCTGGCGCGTTTCGGACTCGATGCGACGGCGGGCACTCTGGAACTGGATCCTTAACTGCGCCGCCTCGGCCTCGGCCTGGGCGCTGGCGGCGGCGACCGCAGGCCCGCTGAACAGCGGCACCTGAAAGGAAATGCCGAGCTGTACATTGTGCCGCTGGAACTTGCGGAAGAATTCCGAGTAGTTGTTAAACTCAGCCAGCAGACCATACTGGGCCACCAGGTCGAAGGTGGGGAGCCGGCCGGCGCGCTGGGCCCGGATGTCGAGGCCCTTGGCCAGCAGCCTGGATTGGAGCGCCCGCAGTTCTTTGCTGTTGGCCAGGGCGCTTTTCACGGCCACATCGGCGGAGGCCGGCAACGGGGGCGCGGGGGACTCCGCGTCTACCGGCCGGGGCTGCTCGGCCGGGTCCAACCCCAGGACGGCGCCCAACGCATTCTGCGCCGCGCGCAGGTTGTAGTCCAGCGTCTGGGAGCGGTAACGCGCCCGGGCCAGGTTCAGCTCGGCCTTGCGCGATTCGATCGGCAGTTCCCGGCCCTCAGCCACACGGGCGCGCACCGACTCCAGCACCCCCCCCTGGGATTTCACCTCGGAGCGGGCTACCTCCGCCATTCGGGAGGCCTTCTGCGCGTCCAGAAACAACTCCGCCGTGCGGTAGACGATTTCGTCCTGCCGGGCGGCGGTATCCAGGGCCGCGCCCCGGCGGTTCTCCTTGGCCGCGGCCACACGATAGCTTTGAGGGCGGTTGAAGACATCGGCGATGGCGCGCGCCTGCATGATCGACGGCGTTGCCCCCTCGATGCTCATGGGGAACCCGTTGCTGTATGCCAAGCCGCTGCCCACCACCACCTTGGGGATGAACGGGTCGCGCGCCAGGCGCACCGCTTCCTCGGCCTTCTGCTGGTCCAGACGCGCCAACAGGATGTCCGGGTTCTGGTTGAGCGCCAGGTCAACCGCCTCGCGCAGAGTGAGCGTGCGCACTTCGGCCGCGGAGGCGCACAGGCCCAAGAACAGCAGCATTGCAGATCGGCACATAGCTACAGCTTAGACCAGCCATAGGGGCAGGTACCAACCCTGCCCGAGGCGGCCTTGTGGCCCGCCCCCACTGCCGATAGAGGGAACTACTCTTTCTTCTGCATCAACTCCGCGCGCACACCCAGGATGGCGAGCGTGGGAGCCCACAATCCGATCATCAACGCGAAGGCATGGGCGTCTTCCGCGGCGTATCCGATGCGAGGTCCAACCAAGAAGACACCGAATGATACCAGAATGCAAAACACCATCACCAAGTACCATCGGTTTGGGTTCTGCTTGCGCACTTGCATATTCACCTCAGCGTCGAGTATATCGACAGACGTCCGCTAACCCTAGAAGAAATATAGGGTGAAAGGGCCATTTAGTACTAGCACTATGGTTTTAGTACCCATAATCCGTGCCGGATGGCGTGGCTTGAGAAACGCGCGTGAGCCACGGCACCTTGCTTATGAATGTCCGCTCCGAACGACCCGGCCGGAGCCCATGGCGCCATTGTGCGTTTCCTCGAACGTGGGCGGGCGCCGACCCTGCTCGAACCTGGGGAGGACGAATTCCTCCTGCGCCCGGGGAGCTACACGCTGGAGTGGCGCAACGGCCGGCTCACGATCCAGGTATGGGATGAACGCCGGAACCTGGCTCGGCGGATCGTCGGCCTGGCGGGGGAGAGAAGCGGGCAACTCGAGCTGACCGTCGAGCGGTTCGGCAAGCGCCAGGGCTCGATCTATCTGCTGGACGGAGCGCGAAGGAGGCCGGACACCGAGCGTCGGGGCGCGCGCCTGGTGTTCCGGGAACAGTTCCGGCGATCGCTCTCGCGGCAGTTCCCGGACTGGAAGATCGCCGAACTGAGCACCGAGGCCAACCTGGAAGAGAGCCTGTCGCCCGCCCACCCGCGCGCGCTGCTAAGCAGAGGGGCGACGGGCATCGCCGCGCTCGCCGCGACATCCGAGCCCGGTTCCGCCGCGGCCTCACTGACATTTGCGCTGATCTGGATGGACTACCTGCGGCGCAGGGAACGGCGGCTCGGCATCGAGAGCCTGGCGGTGTTCCTACCCGAGCGGGAAGCGCGGCCTGCCTGCCACCGGCTGCGGTTTCTGAATCCCCAGGCGGTGCGCCTTCAGGTCTTCGTGTACACGGAGGAGGGGTACGAGGAGCGGCTGGAGCCGCGCGACTATGGCAACCTCGACACGCGGCTGGAGTCCTGCTCAACCATCCGCAGCGCTATCGCGCCGCAGATTGCAGCCTGGGCGGAGCGGCTCGGCCGCATCCCCCACGTCGAGGCCCTGAATCGGGCCGACGGCACGCTGAGCCTGCGCGTGCGCGGCCTGGAGTTCGCGCGCGCCACCCGAAGCGAGCTGCTCTTCGGGCTGGAGAGCAAGGCGGCGGCGCGGGAGTCGAACCTCGAGGAAATCGAACAACTAGCCAGGGAACTCGCTCGGCTGCGCGCGCCCTCGGCGGCGGATCGCGAGAATCCTCTCTACCGTTCGCGCCCCGAAGCCTGGCTGGAGTCCGAAGTGCGAGCGCATGTCGAGCAGATCGACGCCTCGCTGGTTCCCGAACCGGTGTACGGCCAAGTCCCGGCGATAGCGGGCGGCGAACGGGGCGTCCTCGATCTGCTCGCGGCGGACCGCTCCGGGCGGCTGGCCGTGCTCGAGTTGAAAGCCTCCGAGGACATTCACCTGCCGCTCCAGGCGCTCGACTACTGGATGCGTGTTTCGTGGCACCTGGAGCGCGGCGAATTCGGAGAGCGCGGGTACTTCCCGGGCGTCGCGCTGAGCCGCGAGTGGCCGCGCCTGCTGCTGATTGCACCCTCGCTGGCCTTCCACCCCAAGACCGAGGTCCTTCTGCGCTATTTCGCGCCGGCGATCGATGTGGAGCGGATCGGTCTGGGAGTAGAATGGCGACAGGGGCCCAGCGTGATGTTTCGGATCCCCGGCGCCCAGCGCCCGCTGTGAAGGCCTCGGAAAGCGAAACATGGCCACCGAGATCTACAGACAGGTCAGGACTGCCTTCCGGAATTTGAAGCCGCGGGAGGTGCGCGAGCTCGCCGAGCGGCCGCTTGCGGTCGGGCTGATCGCCTCCAGCCACCAACGGTATGCCGAAATGGAGAACGCGCTGGCGCCGCCGGGCGCCTCACACGCCCGGCGCCTGGAACTGGCTCGAGTGCTGGATCGCGCGGACGGTCCCGGCGCGTTCGAGCAATTCGATCTTCTGCTCTGTGAGGAGGAGCTGCTCCGCCCGCCGGGGGCATTCTGCTTCTACTCTTCGGATCCGCGGCGCACGGTCCGCGAGGTGCTAGCGGCCCGCGAAGACCTGGAGCTGGCGCTGGCGCGCAATCTCGATCCTTTCCGCAGGCCGGTGATCGCGAAGATCATTCGAAGAATCGCCAAGGAGAATGCTGCATTCTCCTTGCTTACGGCCCTGCCGGACGTCATTCCCAGCCTGGCAGAGCTGCCGTGGGCGGTGGGCGAGTTCGCCTCCGACACCGCTTTCCTCACCATGAACCAGGTGCGGATGGCCTTTCTGATCGCGGCGGCCAGCGACCGGGAAGTGGGCTACCGGGAGCAGCGGCCACAGATTGCCGCCATTGTGGGCGGCGCAGTCGGCTGGCGCGCGCTGGCGCGGGAACTGGCGGGCAAAATCCCCTTCGGCGGCGGCCTGATCCCCAAGGCGGCCATCGCATACGCCGGCACCTACACCGTGGGGGTCGGTCTGGAACGGTTCTACCGCATCGGCCGCGGGCTCACGCGCCAGGAACGGCGCGAGATCTATGAGCGGGCTCTCGAGCGCGGCAGGGAGGTCGTCCGGGCGCTGCTGGAAATTCGGCGGAGTGTGCATGAGCGGGAGGGCTGAGATGTCTCGCTGCCGGCGAAATGTCGTTCTCAGCTTGAGTTTCATTGCGCTTTGTTCCTCTCAGCTTGCAGGACAAGAGGATTCCGGCTGGCGCATTTCGCCCGAAAACATCAACATCCAGGTGGGGGAAGATCGTCCCTTGCAGTTGCTCGACGACTTGGCACAGGAACTCCACGACGCAAAGTGGTCCGTCGACGATCCCAATCGGGCCGAAATTCGGGAAGAAGACGGTCGCGCGGTGGTGCACGCGAAAGCAGCCGGGTCGGTGCGAGTGAGCGCAGCCTTGGGCGGGGAAACGAGGTTTCGAGAAATCAAGATCTGGTCCCCAGACCGGCCGCTGCCGCCCGGGACGACGAACTGGGGAACGCATCCCATCGGCCGTGAGATTGGGGACATACCCGCCGTTCCCACCGCTGACGGACCGAACGTGTTTTCCTTGGAGCAGACCGCGAGCGGCAGCACCTACCTGCGAGCGGTTAGAAATGATGGCATCCAGGTCTGGACCTGGCTCATGCCGGAAAACACCCACGATGTGGAGTTGGTCTGTGGCGACTGGCTGGGAGGTGCATTGATCAGCGCCAACCACGGCAACTCGTACACCCTATACACCGTCGGCGGGGACGGCAAGTTGCGCTGGCAGCATACATTGGATGGCGTTCGCAAGGGACACGCTTACAATCTCAAGCACCTAGTCCACGTGCTCAGCCAGTGTCGAGAGGGCCTGGTCACCAAAGTGACCGGTATCGACGAAGTGACAGGGGCACAGAAGTTCGACCTCACACTTCCGGCGTCTCATGAAGAACTGATTCATGTGCAGAAGGTGGGGGTGAAGATTCTGTGCGCGTCGAAGGCCAGTTCCTTTCCCGTACGCACCATCGCCAGCCGGCTGTTCGTGAATATCGATGGATTCGCTTATGTTGCGTTCACTCAGCAGGAGTGGGCGCTGAGAACCGCGAAGTGTACCCCAGGATCGGCGATTGAACCACGCGCTGTGACCTTCGAGCGCGACGAACGGGTTGTGCTCTGGCAGATTCATCCCGACGGAACGTATCGCAGCACCATCGTTGAGGAGTCAAAAAGCAGCCGCCCGCTCTCCGAGCCCGTGAGCGTCGCTTCTCCCACCGGCGCCATCATTCCGGACGGGTTGGACGGCGTACTCCTTTCAATCCGCTGGTCGCACGATGCCATAGTGGAAGATGCGCATGGTTCACCCGATGGGGTTGTTTACCGCGTGGATCAGAATGGCACGGTCGTATACAAGTTTCCGCTGCCGAAATATGGCGGCCCGCTGCATGACGAAATGGTGCTCGGGGAAAACGACCGCGGCTTTGCGACCCGCGGCGGCATTCTGATCGCTTTCAACGTCCGCGATGGAAAAGAAATCTGGCGCTGGGACTCAAACACACCGGAAATAGAGGTCTTCGCGGCCCTCGCGAACGGTGGCTGCGTGGTCCAGACACCGACTGGATTGGTGGAGGTGGAAAACGCTACTGAGTCGAAAGAGATCTTCACAGGCAAGGCCATGATGGGCTGGCAGGGCCAAATGTACCGCAAGCACAACTGATCTTCCAAGGATTGGCCGGGCCATCTGTTCGCTTTCCAGCCTGGCGATCACCCACTTCGCCAAGTGCTCCGCTTTGCAGAAGTAGCGCGCCGGCGCGGATTTGTGGTCAACTGTTTTCATGAACGGCCACCCGTTGCTTTCCATGCTGGTTCTGGCGTCTGCCGTTGCGCCCGCACAGCGGCTGGTCGAGGGGAACGCCTCGAGCCCGGTCCGGGTGCTGATCTACGAGGATTTGCAGTGCCCGGATTGCGCCGACTTCCGGAGGATGCTCGACGAGAAGCTGCTGCCCAAGTACGGCGGCAAGGTGGCCTTCGAACACCGCGATTTCCCGCTGGCCAAGCACGCCTGGGCGCGCAAGTCCGCCATTGCGGCGCGCTTCTTCCAGGAGACCAGCGCGGAGCTGGCGGTGAAGTATCGCAGGCACACGCTAGCGAGCATCCAGGCGACCACGCCGGCCAATTTCAACGAGCGGCTGGCGGAATTCGCCAAGAGCAACGGGGCCGACCCGGGGGCGGCGGTCGCGGCGCTCGAGGACCCGCGGTACGCGGCGGCCGTCGAGAAGGATTTCCAGGAGGGCGTGGCGCGCGGGGTGGCGCACACGCCCACGGCGTTCGTCAATGGCGTGGCGTTCGTCGAGACTTTCACGTTCGAGGAGATCTCGAAGGCCATCGACTCGGCGCTCGCCGAAAGCAGGCCATGAGACCGGTCGCCATCGTCACTGGCGCCAGCCGCGGTATCGGCCGTGGAGTCGCCCTAGAGTTGGCGCGCACCCATTCCCTCATCGCCACCTACCGAGAGCGGCGCGACGCGGCCGAGTCCCTGCGCGCCGAGACCGGCTGCGAGATTTTTCAGTGCGACGTGAGCTCGGGCGCGGACCGGGAAGGCTTGATCGCCTTCGCGCGCGAGCGCTTCGGCCAACTCGACCTGCTCGTCAACAACGCGGGCATGGCGCCGCGCGTGCGGCGCGATATTCTCGAGGCCACCGAAGAGAGCTTCGACGAGCTGATCTCAACCAACCTGAAAGGTCCGTATTTCCTTACGCAACTGGCGGCGCGCTGGATGGCGGAGCGAGGCGCGGGCCGCATCGTCTTCGTCACTTCGCTTTCCGCGTACGCCGCCTCGGTGAACCGGGGCGAGTACTGCATCTCCAAGGCGGGTTTGAGCATGGCGGCGGCGCTGTGGGCGACCCGGCTGGCCGCCTGCGGCGTGAAGGTGTTCGAGATTCGCCCGGGGATCGTCCGCACCGACATGATCGCGGCGGTCGAGGAGACCTACGAAGAGCGGATCGCCGGCGGGCTGCTGCCGCAGGGGAGGATGGGTGAGGCCAGAGACGTCGCGCTGGCGGTCCGCGCCATCGCCGATGGCCTGCTGGATTACTCGACCGGCCAGGTGCTCAACGTCGACGGGGGATTCCACCTGCGCAGCCTGTAGCCACATGATATAAGTAGGGGTTGTCTTCACCCCTTGAGTCTTTCTCGACGAAGGTGTTTTACGGCTGGTGGGTGGTGGCCGCGGCCTTCGTCACCTTCGGCCTTTCGGTCGGGCTGCCCTACTACAACGTTCCGTTCTTCTACGACTACTTTGAAGCGGCGTACCACTGGCGGCGCGTGGACATCACGCGCGGGTTCTTCTACGCGACGCTGCTCACGCTCTGGGTGGGTCCGGTCCTGATTCCCCGTTTCAGTCCCCGCAAACTGATCCTGGCGGGTACCGCGCTGACCTGCACCGCATTCCTGTGGTGGGGAATTATGGGCCCGAGCATTTGGGTTTACTGGGGCATCTGGGTCATCTACGCGACGGGCTACTTCCTGTCCGGTCCGATCCCGCACCAGATCATCATCTCGAACTGGTTCCGGAAGAATCGCGGCAAGGCGATGGGGGTGCTGTACGTCGGTATCGGCGTGGTGGGGTCGCTAGGCGCCAGGCTGGTGAGGCCGCTCACCGAGTCGCTGGACTTCCACAAGGCGCTCATGGTTCTGGGCGGCCTGGTCCTGCTGGCGTGGCCGCTGGCTCTCCTGGTGCTACGCGACCGGCCGGCCGAAAAGGGCCTCTATCCGGACGGGGCCGCGACGCCGCCCGCGGAGATTTCCGCCCAGCCGTGCAGCTATCGCTACCTGACCAGCAGGTATTCGTTCTGGCTGCTGGTCGTCGGCAGCATGTGCTCGATCGGCTCGATTGGCGCGGTGAATTTCCTGATGAAGTTCGTCTTCAAGGGGAACATGGACCCGCATCTGGGCAACGCACAGGGAGTGCTCGATTCGACCTGGGAATTCGCCCAGGCGGCCATCCTGCTTTCGAGCATCGGAGGGCGGCTGCTCATCGGCGGCCTCTCGGACCAGTTCGCGAAGAAATGGGTGATGACGGTAAGCTACTTTCTTTCCGCCATCACGATTCCCCTGCTGCTCGCGGTCCACCCGCCGGCGCATCCGTGGTTGTTTGCGATCCTGTTCGGCTTCGCCATGGGGGCCGACTACATGCTGATCCCGCTGATGGCGGCCGAACAGTTCGGAGTGAACTCGCTGCCGCGCGCGATGGCCATCATCCTGCCCGCGAATACGATCAGCCAGACGGGATTCCCGGTGCTCACGTCGCTCCTCCAGGAGCATTTCCGGAGCTACACCACGCCGATGTACATCGTATTCATGGTGGGCATCCTGAGCGGTGTGTCGATCGCGTTGCTGCCGAGGAAAGAGAAGGATTAACCCGGGCCGACGTGGACGTCGGCCCGCGGACCTGGAGGTCCGCCCTACGGGGTTAAGATCTCGTCCACGAATCGAGCGGGTCTTCCTTGAGCGGGGCAACTCGCGGCAGAACCAAGTTGAGGGCCAGCAGCACGACAGCTCCGGCGATGGCGGGCGTGAAGCCGCGCATGACGAAGCCGGGTACCACCAGGGCCGACATCCGAAAAAGCAGCGTGTCCACGATCAACAGAAAGAGCGATGAGAGGACCAGGCTGATCGCCCCGCTGGCCTGTTTGAGCAAGGCGCCCAGGCCGGCGCTGATCAGTCCGACGACGCCGGTGGCGACCAGCGCGGACTCGAATTCGAGGATTTGGCACCCCGGGACCAGGCTGGCCACCGCGAGCAGGCTTAGAACGCTCGAGACCCAATTCACGATCAAGTAGACCATGGCATCTCCCGATCCCACGGTGGTTGGGAGCACGTTCCGTGCCAATTCCGTTTTATTGATAGGAAACGACTTCGGGGCCGCGCAGCGCTCTGGGCAAATCATTCTTACTTGGCGCGGATGACGTTTCTACCGCTTAAAAGCGGTGCTGGCGCCGTTGGGGAGATCGACGTAGTGGATGACGCGCCAGTTGCCGTCGAGCGCGCCGATGTAGCGGGCGTCGTTGCGGTCCGTGCCCAGCAGGATCACAAAATACCGGCGTTGCGGGTACCACAGGGCGCGGCATTGCAGCTCGCCGCCTTTCTCCCGCCAGCGGTCCCCGGCCGGTGGGCCGAGCTTGCGAACGACCGCGAAGTAATCGTCGTTGCGGGAGAGGGCCAGAGAATCCTGGTCGGTCGCGGTGAAGTTCACCGCCCTCGGCGGCCGATGCGGAAAACGAAGGCCAGCAGGCGGGCGATGCGCGATTCGGCCGGGCTCTTGCCGCGGGCGCCGGGCGCCGGAGTGCGCGGGAGGGCGCTTGGCGCGGCGGGCATCTCGATCACGCGCCGCTCGTGCGGCCACACCGCGCCCGCCTTGTATTCCAGTTCCTTGTTCAGGCCGACGATCATCATCGGCTCGTCGATGCTGGAGACGTCCCCTAGGAGCCGGCGGGGAATCCAGACCTCGAGATCGCTCTTGGCGTTCACGACCAGGATCTCCGACCAGGTCGTCTTGCGCAGCCGCCACTCGTTGTGCTCGACGTTCAGGATGGGGGGGAAGAAGGAGAAGGTGCGCCGCTCCATTTGCTCCAGGAAGGGCGGGATGGGCGGCGCGGACATCGACGGCTAATATGTTAGCGCAGGCGGACTACGATGGCTTGCGGTTCCGAGTCGATCTCCGCGCCAGTGAATAAGAGCTTCATCGCGGGCGTCGTGATCGAGATCCTGTCGCCGGCCCGCTTGACCTCCGGCGGGGCTTCCAGCCCGGTCACGGTCCATTTCCGCACGCCGTCAAAGAGCGGGTGCGCTCCCGCCGCGGTGGTCAGCGAGCTGTGATTGAGGATCTCCAGGGAGCCGGCGTCGTTCCCGAGTTGGAGCATGCGCTTGTGCAGGATTTCCCGCTCCGAGAGACGCTCGACGTTGATTGGGTCGAAGCTTCTGAGGAGCAGCGGCTTGCCATCCGCCGCCTGGACCACGATCCGCCAGCCCGGCTGTGTCTCGAACATGCGGCGCAGCTCCGCGCGCCGTTGTCTGAGCGCGTCCACATCGGCCTGTGGCTGCCGGCGGGCCGTCTGGCGCTCCTCATCGGTAAGACCGCAGTTCGCGCCGCGAGGCTCGGGCAGCAGCTCATCGAGAGAGCGTTCCACCTTGAGCTTCCAGCCGGGCACCGCCCGATCCAGGAGTCTGGCCAGCGCTTCCCCCGAGAGGTACCCACGCTGGCGGACCTCAGTGGGTCCAAAATCGCGGAACCGCAGCTCCTTGCGGCCCGCGGCGAGCCCCTCGACGTACTGGGCCAATCCCTCGTTCAGTTCGGTGCCGCGCTCGTAGGCGACGGCGTCGGCGGGCAGCCGCGCGAACCGCTCCCGCCGTATCTCGAGTGCGCGGCCGGCCCAGCAGGCGGGATCTCCGGCGAGCGCCCGGCGGAGGGCCTCCATCTCCAACCGGGAAAGAGCAAGGCCCTCGACATCCTCGACCGGATAAGTGAACAGGGTGGCTTCATTGGCCGCCCAGGAAGGATGTTGCTGCCGCTGGAATACGTGAAAACACTCGTGAACCAGGACGGCGGCTTGATCCCGGCCCGCAGCGCTGACAGTGAGGGTAGCCGTGGTTACCCCGCCGATGCCGGTGGAGGTGTTGGCGAGCATCGCAGGATGCCGCCCGGCGAACACCTGAAACCCCGGGTGGCCTTCGAGTGGCTGAAACTCCTTGGGGGGCGCGGGGTGGCGGTACAAGTATGTGTTGGAGCCATCGTAGAGGGCTAGCGGGATCTGGCGCGGTTCAAACCCCGGCCAGAGTGGTTGGGCGGCGATCCGGTCGAATTCCTCGAGGAGGCCGAACACCGGCGTCTGGCCGGCCGCCCTCAGGCTGGCGAAAAGCAGAAGCGCCGCGGCGATTCTGGTGGGCATCAGTCCAACTCCAGTGTCTCCAGAATACTCTCGGCGTCGGCCCGCCGCACGACCACTTCCCGTTTCATCTGCCCCGGGTCCGGGCGTTCGTCGAACGCCTGGAACAGCGCCATCTTGGCGATGGCGTAGAGCTCGGCCGCGTGGAGCACGTGGTGCGCGTCCTCCCAGGCCTCGATGGCCGAGGCGGCCAGGAAAACCGAGACCGGGAAGGAGGTCTTGCGGTCCGACGAAACTGCGAAGACGAACTGGGCGCCCTGCTCCGAGTCGCGTTCAGCCGCCCGCCAGCCCTCGTAATAGTAGACATAGACGTAGCCGCTCCGCGCCGAGTAGGTTTTCTGGCGGCGGACCAGCGGGGCGCCCTTGAGCGGGGGCAGTTTCTTCGCACCCAGTTTGCGGAGCCACTCCAGCATGGTTCGACCGGATTCTAGCACGGGCATGTGGCTTGTGGCTTGTGGCCTGTGGGTCCGGCGACCGTGCTATGCGCTGCGCGCCGGCGGCGACAGCCGGTGCACGGCTGTTGGATCTACAGGCCACAGGCCACAAGCTACAAGCCGCGCCGCAGGCACGTCATAGAAGCGCGCTCACGATCCGATTTGCGAGGAAGGCTCCACCCCAGGCGAGCGCGGTCATGTAGGCGAACTGCACCAGCGGCCACTTCCAGCTTCCGGTTTCGCGGCGCACCACGGCGATCGTGGACATACATTGCATCGCGAAGGCGAAGAAGACGAGCAGCGCTACGGCGCCGCCCGGCGTGAGATCGCGCCGCAGGGCGGCCTGAAGGCCGCGGGACTTGGCGTCCGGCTCCATCCCGTAGATCGTGCCCAGCGTGCCGACAATCACTTCGCGGGCGGCCAGCGATGTGATCAGGCCAACGCCGATCTTCCAGTTGAAGCCCAGCGGGCGGATGACCGGCTCGACAGTGCGGCCGAGCGTGCCGGCCAGGCTGCGCTCGATGGGGGGAACCTTGCCGCCGGACAGCGGCAGGTGGGCTACGATCCAAAGCACCACCGCCATGGCCAGAATGATGGTGCCGGCGCGGCGCAAGAAGATCTTCGCGCGGTCCAGCAGCCGCAGGCCGAGCGATTCCAGAGTGGGCCGGCGGTAGGGCGGCATCTCCAGCACGAATGGCGCGCGCTCGCTCTTCAGAATCGAGGACTTGAGGACGCGGGCGGTGGTGAAGGCGGCCAGGAATCCGAGCAGGTACAGGCCGAGCATGGCGGCGGCGCGCGTGCCCAGCAGCGGGCCGAGCACGGGACGCTCCGGCAGGAACGCCGCGATGATGAGGGTGTAGACGGGCAGGCGGGCCGCGCAGGTCATGAAGGGCGCTATCAGAATCGTGGCGATGCGGTCGCGCTTGTTCTCGATGGTGCGCGTCGCGAGCACCGCCGGAACCGCGCAGGCGTATGCCGAAAGCAGCGGGATGAACGACTTGCCTTGCAGGCCCACCCGGGCCATGGTGCGGTCGGCGATCAAGGCGGCCCGCGCCAGGTAGCCGGAGTCCTCCAGGATCCCGATGAACAGGAACAACAGAAGAATCTGTGGCAGGAACACCAGCACCGAGCCGACGCCGGTCCAGATGCCGTCGACAACCAGGGAGCGCGCCCAGGTGTTGGGCACGAGGCTGCCGACCCAGGCGCCGGACCAAGCGATCAGCGATTGCACGCTGTTCATGAGCGGCCGCGCCCAGGAGAAGATCGACTGGAACACAACCACCACGATCAGGCCGAAGATGACCGGACCCCAGATCGCGTGCAGAAGCATGGAGTCGAGCCGCCTGGTCCAGAGCGGAGGCGCCGGAGGCTGATAGGAGGCGTGCCGCCCGAGGCGCGCGGCCCAGGCGTGGCATCGAGGAACGTCCTGAAGCGCCGGCAGCTCAGCGGGCGAGGGCGTGGCGCCGCACTCGGTGAGGAATCTCCAGACCGGCTCGAGCCCTTCGTCCCGCGTGGCGCTGGCCAGCACAACGGGCGCGCCCAGTTGTTTGGTGAGCGCCTCGGCATCGACCTCGCCGCCGCGGTTGCGGAGGTCGTCGGCCATGTTCAGGACGATCATGGCCGGCAGTCCCAGCGCCAGGATGGGCGCGGCCAGCATGAGGTGGCGGCCGAGGTTGGTCGAGTCCAGGATCAGGAGGACGGCGTCAGGACGGGGGAAGCCAGGCATTCTGCCCGCCAGCACGTCGTGGGCGACCCGCTCGTCTTCCGAGCGGGGTGAGAGGCTGTAGATGCCGGGCAAGTCGACCAGCGTGACTTCGTGGCCGTCGTCGAGGCGGGCGCGGCCCAGCCGCTTCTCGACCGTGACGCCGGGGTAGTTGGCGACTTTCTGGCGCAGCCCAGTGAGACGGTTGAATACGGTGGATTTTCCGGAGTTCGGGGGGCCGACGATGGCGACCATGCGCGGCCGGTCACGGTCTGCGGTGGGCGGCGGCGGGAGCGCGTCAGCCAGAGCGCACTGATCGCAACCGCTCATGCTAGTCCGCGGCGGCGGAAGCGGCGGGACGGAGTTTGAGGCACGCCGCAGTGTCGCGCCGCAGGGCGATCTCCGCGCCGTCCACCTGGAACACGCGGGGGTCCCCTCCGGGAGCGCTCAAGGCGGCGACGATCGGGCTGCCTGGAACGAAGCCGAGTTCCATCAGGCGTCTGGAAACGTCCTCGGGCAGGTCGAGGTGGTCGAGGATGCCCTGTTCGCCCTGGCGCAGTTCCATGAGGCTGGCGGGCGCACGGCGTCTCCTGACACTCGGTTGCATCAAGACACAGTATCGAACGCTGAGCGGCAGCGTGTCAAGGCGGTCAGTGCAAGACAGTTGCAGCTAAGGTCTGGCCCCCGGCCGAAGACCGTCTACTGTATAATTCTCAGGGTTCCGGAGAAAGGCGCCGCATGGAAATGTCACCCCCTCTGGCAGCCCCGCGAACAGGGCTTGCCGTCTGGTCGCTGGTTCTTGGTTGCCTTGGCTTTTTCTCGCTCGGCGTCCTTGGACTGGTTGGAGTGGCCCTGGGGCATGTAGCCCTGAACCGAATTCGACGGGCCCCTTTGGTCCACGGCGGAGAGGGTCTGGCGGTCGCAGGGATCTCGGTGGGCTGGGCCTCTTTTCTGGTATCGTTCTCAGTTCTCTCGAGGATCATGGTTCCCCCGCTTGCCAGGGTGCGCACGCATGAGTATGAGCTGAGTGCGATAAGCCAGATTTCGACCCTCCATACGGCGGAGACCCAGTACTACTCGCAATTCGGGAGGTTCGCGAGCAACCTGGGAGAGCTGGGGCCGGCGGCGGCCGACCTGATTCCGGCCGATCTCGCAAGGGGCGTCAAGGGCGGTTACAGGTTTGCGCTGACCGGCAGTCCCACCGGTTACACGATCCAGGCCCGCCCCGTGTCATACCCGGACAGGGGCCGGCGCACTTTCTTTTCGGATCAGACAATGATCATTCGGGAGAGCTGGGACCCTGTACCCGCCAGCATCCAAAGTCCGGAGATCCGGTGACTAGCAGCTAAGGTCTGGCTGCTTGCCCGGGGCGGTTTCTGGTACAATTCTCCGCGATGCTTGCGGGGCCGCCAAAGCAATCCTATTCGCGGAAAGAGGCGCAGCGGGTCGTGGGTATCTCCGAGCGACAGCTTCGGAGCTGGGAGAAGCAGGAACTGGTTCCGCGTCTGGAGCAGTTTGCGTTTTCCGATCTGATCGCGCTGCGCTCGCTCCAGAAACTGCGCCAGAACCGCGTGCCGGCGGGGCGCATCCGGCGGGCGGTGCGGGCGCTGCGCGAGAAACTCGACGGAGTGGCGGATCCCCTCAAGGAATTAAAGATCGTCTGCGAGGGCAAGGAAATCGCGGTGCTGCTGGAGGGGCAGAAGATGGAGGCGGTGTCGGGGCAGCTTCTGCTGGATTTCGATCGCGCGGAGTTGAAGAGTCTGCTGGAGTTCCCCGGGGAGCGGGTGCCGGCGTCGCGGGCTGCGCGGCAGCGGGAGGCCGAAGCCTGGTTCGAGAAGGGGCTGGAGCTGGAGCAGACCGGCGCGCCGCTTCCGGAGATCATCGAGGCGTACGAGCGCTCGCTCGAACTCGACCCGCACTCGGCCGGGGCGATGGTGAACCTGGGGACGATCCACTATCACCTGCGCAAGTGGGACGCGGCGGAACGCTGCTACCGCCAGGCGCTGGAGGTCGATAGCGACTACGCGCTGGCGCACTTCAACCTGGGCAACCTCTTCGACGAGACCGGCAACCGGCCGCGCGCGCTTTCGCACTACCAAGCGGCGCTGCGGGCGAACCCCAACTACGCCGATGCCCACTACAACGCCGCGCTGATCTACCAGAGCCAGGGAGAACCGATGCGGGCGGTGCGCCACTGGAAGGCGTACCTCAAGCTCGATCCGGCCAGCACCTGGGCGTCCATCGCCCGGCGCGAGTTGGACAAGCTGTGTAGAGCGGCCGTGGTGGGCGGCTCCAAGACCGGGGAAGACTCCAGCGTGAGGAGTGTATCCTAGGAATTGACGAATTACGATTGTGGCATTGACGATTGAATCGTCAATGAGGCAATCATCAATCGTCAATGGATTGGGGGGTTCCTTGGGCCACTTGAAGTTGGCATTCCGCAGTTTCTTTTGCATTCTGTCCCGCGGTGCGCTGTCCGACGAGCTGAGGGCGGCGCTGGGGCTGAAGGAGCCGCCGCCGCCGGCGGCCGATCATGTCGACGGGGCCGTCGAAATCGTGTCCTTCCTTCAGCGCGACTCGCGGCTCGTGGATTTCCTGATGGAGGACATCTCGGCCTACGACGACGAGCAGGTGGGCGCGGCGGTGCGCGCGCTGCATGACCAATGCCGCGACTCGTTGAAGCGTTACTTCGATCTGGCTCCGGTGATCGACGGCGTGGAAGGCACGTTCACCAGCCTCGGCGGGACGCCGGTGGCGCAGAATCCGGCGCTGGTGAAGTTCCTGGGCAACGTGCCCGCGGGAGTGCCGCAAGGCGGCCTGCTGCGGCACAAAGGATGGTTCGCGAAAAAAGTGGATCTTCCGATTCCGGCGCACGGAGCGGCCATAGTGGCGCCGGCCGAAATCGAGATTGAGTGAGGGGACCGTGCAACCACAGTATGTCATTGGGATCGACTTAGGGACGACGAACTCCGCGCTGGCGTTCGCCTCGCTGGCCTCCATCGAGGACCCGCACCGGTTGCCGGTCGCGAGCCTGTTCCCCATCCCGCAGGTGACCAACCCCGGGGAGGTCCGCGAGGAGCCGCTGCTGCCTTCGTTCCTGTACCTGCCCGGGGCGGTGGATTTCCCGGCAGGGGCGCTGGCGCTGCCCTGGGAGGCCGGCCCGAGCTACGTGGTGGGGTACCTGGCACAGAAGCGTGGGATCGAGAATCCGGGCCGGCTGGTGGCGTCGGCGAAGTCCTGGCTGAGCCACGCCGGCGTCGACCGGACGGCATCGCTGCTCCCGGTGAACGCGCCCGAGGGCGTGCGGAAGGTCTCCCCCGTCGAAGCGTCCCGCAGCTACCTGGAGCACCTGCGGCGCGCCTGGACCGAGAAGAACCCCGAGGCGCCGTTCGAAGAGCAGCAGGTATTCCTGACCGTCCCGGCGTCCTTCGACGCGGTGGCGCGCGAGCTGACCGAGCGCGCGGCGGAGCAGGCGGGCTACCGAGACGTCGTCCTGATCGAGGAGCCGCAAGCGGCGTTCTACGCCTGGATCGAGCGACACCCGGACTGGCGCGAGCGCGTCGCGGTCGGCGACCTCATCCTGGTGATCGACATCGGCGGGGGCACCACCGATTTCACGTTGATCACGGTGACCGAGCGGGCGGGAGAGCTGGAACTGGAGCGCGTCGCGGTCGGCGAGCACATCCTGCTGGGCGGCGACAACATCGACCTGGCGCTGGCGCGCTTTGTCGAGCAGCAACTCGCTGGTAAGAACGTCAAGCTCGACACACTGCAACTGCATGCGTTGTGGCAGAACTGCCGGGTGGGCAAGGAAAAGCTGCTGGAGGAAGACGCGGATCTCAAGGACACGCCGGTCACCATCCTGGGCAAGGGGACGGGCCTGGTCGGGGGCACGATCAAAGCCAAATTGCAGCGCGCGGATGTCGAGCGCATTCTGCTGGACGGGTTCTTCCCGAACTGCTCGAGCCAGGACCTGCCGCAGCGCGGGCGGCGCGCCGGGTTGCAGGAACTGGGGCTTCCGTACGCAGCCGACGCCGCCGTCACGCGCCACCTGGCGCGGTTCCTGCGGCAGCACGCAGCGGCGGCGCAGAGCGCGGCGGTGCGGCGCGGGCCGAGCGGGCTGGCGTGCCCGACGCACGTGTTGTTCAACGGCGGAGTGCTCAGGGCCGGGTTGATCCGGGAGCGGCTGCGAGCGGTGCTGAATGGCTGGCTGGCGGAGGAGGGGTTCCCGGCGGTGGTTGCGCTGACAGGCGAGGACCTGATGCACGCGGTGGCGCGCGGGGCGGCCTACTACGGACTGGCGCGGCGCGGCCGCGGGGTGCGCATCCGCGGCGGGGTCGCCCGCACCTACTACGTCGGAATCGAGAGCGCCATGCCGGCCGTGCCCGGTGTTCCGGCGCCGCTCAAGGCGCTCACCGTGGCGCCCTTCGGCATGGAGGAAGGCAGCGCGGCGCGCATCCCCGACCGCGAATTCGGGCTGGTGGTGGGCCAGCCCGCCGAGTTCCGCTTCTTCTCGTCGCCGAGCCGCAAGGACGACGCGGTGGGGTCGATGATCGAAGATTTCGGCGAGGAGCTTGAGGAACTGGCGCCGATGGAGGTGGAACTGCCTGCCGACGGCGGCAATCCCGGCGAGGTGGTGGCGGTCGCGCTCGAGAGCGTGGTCACGGAGACCGGCCAGTTGCAGTTGTGGTGCGTGGCCCGCGATGGCCGGCGGTGGAAGCTCGAGTTCAACGTGCGCGAGCGTGTGGCTCCATGAAGATCGGCATCGACCTGGGGACCACCAACTCGGCGGTCGCCTATATCGACCCTCGCGAGGCGGAAGACACGGATTTCCCGCCCGTCCATGTTTTGCCGATCCCGCAGCACGTTGCGACGGAGCGGGTCGAGCCGCTCAAGGTCCTGCCTTCGTTCTTGTACCTGGCGAACGTTGAGTACGTGGGCGCGTTCGCGCGGGACCAGGGGGCGCTGGTGCCGACCCGGCTGGTGCACTCGGCGAAATCCTGGCTCTCGAACCCCGAGGTGGACCGCACGGCGAAGATCCTGCCGTGGGATTCGCAGGAGACCGGGCGGGTGCTCTCTCCCGTCGAAGTCTCCGCGCGGTTCCTGGCGCACATGCGCGAGGCCTGGGACCACGCGCAGGCCGAGCCGATGGCGGAACAGGAAGTCGTGCTCACGGTGCCCGCGTCCTTCGACGAGGAAGCTCGCGAGCTCACGGTGCAGGCGGCCACCGAGGCGGGCCTGGCGAAGCTCACGCTGCTCGAAGAGCCGGCCGCGGCGTTCTATTCCTGGATCGCCAACCACCTCGCGGAATCGCGCAAGAGCCTGTTCGACGGCCAGGTGGTTCTGGTGTGCGACGTCGGCGGGGGAACCTCGGACTTCACGCTGATCCGCGTGGCGCGGGAGGGCGACCGGGTCGAGTTCACGCGCACGGCGGTGGGCCGCCACCTGCTTCTGGGCGGCGACAACCTCGACCTCACGCTGGCCTGGCTGGTGGAGAGCAAGCTGGGCGCGCCGCTCTCCATCCGGCAGCGCAACGCCGTACGGCGGCAATGCACGGCGGCGAAGGAGCGCCTGCTCGCGGACCCCAAGCTGGCGAGCGTCGAGGTGACGGTGGTCGGCGCGGGGACGGCGCTGGTCGGCGGCGTGCGCAAGACCGAGATCCTGCGCGAGGAAGCGCTCGAATTGACGCTCGAAGGATTCCTGCCGTTCTGCAACCTCGGCGACCAGCCCGTAGAAGAGAAGCGCAGCCTGTTCCGCGAGCTGGGGCTGCCTTACGTCTCCGATCCGGCCGTCACGCGCCACCTGGCGGCGTTCCTGACGGGCGCGGCTGAGCAGGCGCCCTCGGGGGTCGACGCGATTCTGTTCAACGGCGGGTTCTTCATCCCGGAGGTCTGCCGCGCGCGCGTGGCGGATGTGGTGGGGAACTGGTACGGGCGGCGCCCGGTGGTGTTCGAGAATCGCGATCTGGATCTGGCGGTGGCGGTGGGCGCGGCGTATTACTCGTACGCGCGCTCGACTGGCAGCGGCGTGGTGGTGCGGGGCGGGCTGCCGCGCGCCTACTACATCGGCATCGGCGACCGGGCCGTGTGCCTGGTGCCCCGCGGCACGGAAGAAGGCTCGACGCTGGAGCTGGATCTGGAGAACCTGCAACTGGTGGCCAACCGTCCGGTCTCTTTCCGGCTCTATAGCTCGCTCACGCGAACCGAGGACGCCCAGGGGCAGGTGGTCGAGCTCACGCCCGAGCAGTTGGAGACCGATTTCCATTTGCATGCGCCGCTCAACGCGGTGATCCGCTTCGGCAGGCGCACCGGCGAACGGCTGATCCCGGTGAAACTGGGCGCGCGGTTGACGGAAGTCGGCACGCTGGAAATCTGGTGCGAATCAAAGATGAGCGAGCACCGCTGGCGGCTGCAGTTCGAGCTGCGGAAGAAGGCGGCCGCGGCGGAAGCGCCCAAGCGGCCGGCGGCGGTGATCAGCGAAGAGGCGCTCGAACGGGCCAAGGGGCTGATCCGCACCGTGTTCGGCGCGGACTCGGAGCGCGCGGTCGCGCCGGAGGAATTGCCCGGCAAGCTCGAAGGCGCGCTGGGCCTGGGCAAGAATTCCTGGCCTCTGGGAACCATTCGCCAACTGGCGGACGTCTTCCTCGAGCTGGCGGATGGCCGCAAGCTCGCGCCCGCCTACGAGCAGCGCTGGCTCAACCTGTGCGGCTTCTGCCTGCGCCCCGGTTTCGGATATCCGGGCGACGATTTCCGCATCGAGCAGGCCCGGCGCATCTACGCCTCCGGACTGGTTTTCTCGAACCAGGTGCAGAACGAATCGGAATGGTGGATCTTCTGGGGCCGGGTGGCCGGCGGGCTGAATCGCAACCAGCAGATCGACGTGTATCAGCGGCTTTCGGCGACGCTGGCGCCGCACGGCGGCAAGAAACAGCGGGTCAATCCGAGCCTGCTGCGCGAGATGTGGCGCGCCGCGGCGAGCCTGGAACTGCTGCCGCTCCAGACCAAGACGGAATTGGGCGACCGGCTCGCGCGGGGCGTGAAATCGGGCGAATTCGGCGACACCGAGATCTGGTGCCTGACGCGAATCGGCGCGCGCGAGCTGTTCTACGGGCCGGCGAACCAGGTGGCGCCGCCCGCGGCCGCGGCGCGCTGGGTGGAGGCGCTGCTGCCGGTGACGCGCGCCGGCGATGCCCTGGCTGCCATCGCCCGGCGCACCGGCGACCCGACGCGCGACCTTTCCCCGGTCATCGTCGGGCAGGTGCGCCGCGCCGTCTCCGGCAAGCCCGACGCCGCCAGGCTGCTGGCGGTGCTCGAAGGAGAGGAGGAGCTGGATTCCGGGACGCTCGACCGCATGTTCGGCGAGGAACTGCCGTCGGGCCTGGTATTCGGCGAGCCGGAATGAACGAACTGGAACTCCTGCGGCGCATCCAGCGCAAGACGCCCGCGCCTGGTCCCGGCGTGCTGCTGGGCATCGGGGACGACTGCGCGATTTTCCGTCCCGAAGGCGCCCGCGAGGATCTGCTGTTCACCACCGACATGACGATCGAGGACGTTCACTTCCGCCACGAAACGCATTCGGCGGACTCGGTGGGATGGAAGGCGCTGGCGCGCGGGTTGAGCGATATCGCGGCGATGGGCGGCGAGCCGCGCTTCTGCCTGCTGTCGCTGGCCCTGGCCAAGTGGGCGGACCAGCGCTGGATCGATGGATTCTATCGCGGCTTCCTGCGCCTGGCGCGGCGTACGGGAACCACGCTGGCCGGAGGGGACCTGGCACGCGCGGAGCGCACGGCGTGCGACGTCGCGGTCTGCGGCGCCGTGCCGCCGGGGAAGGCGCTGCGGCGCGATGGCGCGCAGCCCGGCGACGGCATCTATGTTTCCGGCCGCCTGGGCGGCGCGGCCTTGGGCCTCGAAACCCGCCGCGGCGCGGCCTGGAACAAGCACTGCCTCCCCAAACCGCGGCTCGAGTTCGGGCGGCTGCTGCGGGATCGCGCCACTGCCGCCATCGATCTGAGCGACGGCCTGTCGCTCGATCTCCGCCGGTTGTGCCTGGCCTCGCGCGTCGCGGCCGTGCTGGACGAGAAGATCCCGCTTTTTCCCGGGGCGACCCTGGAGCAGGCACTCCACGGCGGCGAGGACTACGAGCTGCTGTTCACGGCGCGGGCCGGCGTCGAGGGCGCAGTCCGCATCGGCACGATCCGCCCGGGCCGGCACGGCCGGGT
This sequence comes from Bryobacteraceae bacterium, assembly GCA_050008465.1. GTDB lineage: Bacteria > Acidobacteriota > Terriglobia > Bryobacterales > Bryobacteraceae > Fen-330. Next base: position 25,576 of record JBEKMO010000003.1, on the reverse strand, counting down.
GTACTTTCAGGGCAAGCCGCTCGCGCCTCTGGGATACGACCATTTCCGATGAGACGCTTGAGTCCACTTCGCGTCCTCGAACTGATCGATGCGTTCCGCCGCTCCAAGGCCATGTTCGCGGCGGTGGCGCTGGGCGTCTTCGACCGCGTGCCTGTGGATTGCGGCACGCTGGCGCGCGAACTGGACGCGCATCCCGATGCGCTCGAGCGGCTGCTCGACGCTTGTGTGGGTTTGAAGCTGTTGCGCAAGGACGGCTCGGTGTACCGCAACCGGCCGGTGGCCGAAACCTACCTCCGCCGCTCCAGCCCGCACAGCATGGCCGGCTACATCCTGTATTCGAACAACGCGCTGTTCCGAATGTGGGCGAACCTGGAAGACGCCGTGCGCGAGGGCACGCCTCGGTGGGAACAGACCTTCGGCGGCCGCGGCGCCTTGTTCGATCACTTCTTCAAGACCGATGAGGCGATGCGCGACTTCCTGACGGGCATGAACGGTTTCGGCCAGCTCAGCTCGCCCGCGGTGGTGGCAGCCTTCGACCTGAGCGGGTTCCGTCGTCTCGCGGATCTCGGCGGCGCCACGGGCCACCTGGCGCTGGCCGCCTGCGAGCGATATCCGGGCTTGCGCGCCGTAGTCTTCGACCTGCCGCGCGTGATCGACTTTGCCCGTAGGATAAGGCTCCAGCCTTGTCCCGTTGAATTCATCGCCGGCGACTTCTTCGAGGACCCGCTGCCGGAGGCCGACCTGTTCGCGGTAGGCCGCATCCTGCACGACTGGGGCGAGGAGAAGATCCTCCGCCTGCTGCGCAAGATCCACGACCGGCTGCCCGTCGGCGGCGCGCTGCTCATCGCCGAGCGCCTGCTCGCCGAGGACAAGGGCGGCCCGGTGGCCGCGCACATGCAGTCCCTCAACATGCTGGTCTGCACGGAGGGCAAAGAGCGCACGCTGGGTGAATACCGCGCACTGCTCGAGGGTGTCGGCTTCCGCGACATCGAAGGCCGCATCACCGGCGCGCCGCTGGACGCGGTGCTGGGCCGTCGGCCGAGCCGTGGTTGACGGCCAGTAGTAAAGTGCCTTAAGATTAAGTGCAGTTCACGATCAGGAGGGGACCGGTGAAAATCTTCGTTCGAGCGTGTGTAGTACTTGTGTTCGCGGGCGCGGCCGTGCTGGCCCAGCCCGCGGTCTTTGCCAACGGCATGGTGAATGCCGCCAGTTCTGTTCCGGCGGGTTTGCCCAGCGGCGACATCGCCCAAGGTTCGATGTTTTCGATCTATGGCAGCAACATGGGGCCGGCAACGAGCCCCGCGCTGACCTGGCCTCTGCACACTTCGCAGGGACTGGGCGGCGTCACCGTCCAAGTCACGGATTCCGCGGGCCAGATGCGCTACGCGATCCTGCTGTTTGTGGGCCCGGGCCAGATCAACGCGGTGCTGCCCTCGCCCACCGCCGTCGGCCGGGCCACGCTGACGGTCACATATAACACACAGACCAGTGCGTCCCAGTCGTTCAACGTGATCCCGCGCAGCGTCGGCCTGCTGGCCTGGAACCAGCAAGGCAGCGGACCGGGGGTGATCCAGCAGTACCACGGCCCGAATTGGGCGTTCAACGACATCGCCACCTCGGCGATTCCCGGCGACGTCGGCGTGCTGTGGGGTACGGGACTGGGTCCGGTGACCTTCGACGAAACCCAGGTGCCGGTGCAGAGCGATCTGCACGCGGGCGCCGAGGTTTGGGTGGGCGGGCAACGGGTGGATGCGGCCAACGTCCAGTACCAGGGCCGCTCGACCGCGGCCGGGCAGGATCAGATCAACTTCGTGATCCCGAACATCCCCGGCTGCTACGTTCCGGTGTTCGTGAAGATCGGCAATGTGGTGAGCAACACCGTCAGCATGGCGATCTCAGCCAATGGCGGAATGTGCTCCGACGCGCTCAGCTTCTCGGGCCTGGATCCGATCTACGTGAAAGCGCACGGGCTGAAACAGGGCTATGTGAGCGTGAACTGGAGCACCTTGAAGGTGCCGGTGATCGGTGACCAGGTGTCCAACAGCGCATCGGGGACGTTCTTTGGTTACGACTGGGCCCGATTGATGCAGAGCCGCGGCCAGTTTGGCGTCTCGACGTACGGCTCGTGCACGATCCTGCCCTTCCGGGGCGCCACTACTACCAACCCGGACCCCGCCCCGGATGCTTTGGATGCGGGCAATCTGACCCTGACCGGCCCGGACAGCGTGATCCGACCGTTCACGAATGCCACGAAAGGCAACTACTCCATCCCAACGCTGCCGTTCACGACCAATCCGTCCGGCAGCTTCACCGTGACCGGGCAGGGCGGCGCCAACGTGGCGGCGTTCACGGCCACGCTGACCCTTCCGCAAGCCTTTGTCTGGACCAACGTGGACGCCATCACCCAGGTGACCCGCGCCAATGGCGTGACCGTCACCTGGACCGGCGGCGCCGGCTTGGTCAGCATCATGGGGATGTCGATGATCGACACGCCCCAGGACGCCGGCGCCATGTTCCTGTGCATCGAGCAGGCCTCCAAGGGCACCTTCACGGTTCCGCCCGCGGTGCTTTTGGCGCTGCCGGTATCGGCGAGTTCGAGTGGTTTTCCGCTGGGCAGTCTCATGGTCACGGATCAGCCGGCCGTGGTCCCCTTCAATCCCAACCCGCCCAGCGGCTTGGATGTCGGAAGGTTCTCCGCCACGTTCGCCACTTACAAGACGCTAGGGTACAACTAGGCTCTGGTCCTGCGTACCTGCTGACCGCTTGCTGACGCGCGCGGTTCGGTGCTGCCACCCGATCCTCAGCACCGAACCGCGACCATAAGGGAGCGGGGCTTGATAAGATGGTGAGCTTGCGCCCCGTATGGACCACATCTTATCGATAGTGCTTCTGGCGCCGTTGGCGGGTCTGCTGGTCCTCCTGCTAATCCCCTCATCGAAGCCGAAGGCGATCAAACTCTGGGCCAACGTCTGGTCGTTCCTGTGCTTCCTGCCGTGCCTGTGGCTGGTCTTCCAATTCGACAGCGCGAAAGACTTCCAGTTCGTCGAGCGGGCGGAGTGGATCCCCTCGATCGGCGCCTCCTACTACCTGGCCATCGACGGCTACAGCCTGCTGCTGGTGGCGCTCACCGGCCTGCTGGGCTTCCTCGCAATTCTCTCGAGCTGGAACGCGATCGATACCCGGCTGAAGGAGTACTACGCCAACTTCCTGTTCCTGCAAGCGTCGATGCTGGGCGTCTTCATGGCCCGCGATTTCCTGCTGTTTTTCGTGTTCTGGGAGCTGGGGCTGGTGCCGATGTACTTCATCATCGCGATCTGGGGCGGTCCGCGGCGGGTTTACTCGGCGTTCAAGTTCCTGGTGTACACGTTCATCGGCTCGGTGGTGATGTTCCTGGGGATTCTGGCGCTCTATTCCGCGCACTACCGCGAATTCCAGAGTTACAGCTTTGCCATCCCCGACCTGCTGCGCACGGCTCTTTCGGGCAACCTGCAGTGGTGGATCTTCTGGGCGTTCTTCCTGGGGTTCGCGGTGAAGGTGCCGATGTGGCCGCTGCACACCTGGCTTCCCGACGCGCATACGGAGGCGCCCACGGCCGGCTCGGTGGTTCTGGCCAGCGTCCTGCTGAAGATGGGGACTTACGGGTTCCTGCGCTTTTCGCTCCCGCTGCTGCCCAACGCCGCTGGCGACTCCATCATCGTGAACGCGATGGCGCTGCTTTCGATTGTGGCCATCGTCTACGGCGCGCTGGTTTGCCTGATGCAGAAGGACTGGAAGAAGCTGATCGCCTATTCCTCGGTCAGTCACCTGGGATTCTGCACGCTGGGCATATTCGCGCTGAACCCGGCCGGGATCGCGGGCTCGATGCTCCAGCAGATCAACCACGGCATCTCGACCGGGATGCTGTTCCTGATCGTGGGTGTGGCTTACGAGCGGCGGCACACGCGCGAGATTGCCGAGTACGGCGGCCTGATGCGCGCCATGCCGGTGTTCACGATGGTCTTCTTCATCACCGCGCTCAGCTCGATGGGCATGCCCGCGCTGAACGGTTTCATCGGCGAGTTCTCGATCCTGCAAGGCGCATACCAAACGTCCTTCAACTGGGCGTTCTGGTGCGCGGTGGGGATCGCACTAGGCGCGGCCTACCTGATCTGGCTGTTCCAGCGGACCATGCTGGGGGAGATTTCGGAGAAGAACGCGAAACTCCCCGACCTCTCGCTGCGGGAGATCGCGGTGTTCGCCCCGCTGATCGTCTGGGCCTTCTGGATCGGGGTTTATCCCAGGCCGTTCTTCCGGGTGCTGGAGCGTCCCGCGGCGCAGATCGTCGAGCGGGTGAACCCCGGCTACTTTGCCAAGCGCGGCCTGCCTAATCCCGTGGCCGTCCCGCCGCCGGCTTCAGCAGGCGCAGCGGCAGGCGCGACAGGTAGGTAAGCCGCTCGATCAGCGGCACTGCGCGGCGCACCGTGCGGCCGTGGAAGACCAGGCTACCCGCCACGAGCAGTGCGTGCGGGATGGTCGTGCAGCAGCGTGAGCAGACGTCGATCTCGCCCGCGCGACGCTGGGCGTGCAGCCGCCGCATCCGCTGCATCTCCTCGCAATTCCAGATCTCGCCGACAGGCTGAGAGGCGAGCGTCCCCAGGGGTTTCCCGTTCAGCATGTAACTCTGGCAGCAGGGATAGACGTCGCCGTTGTGCTTCACGTACATCGGGCCGCGCCAGAGGTAGTGGCAGGGATACTTCCAATCGGCCGGATCGTGCCCCGCGCCGGGGCGCATCAGGTTGGTCTCGTCCTCCTTGATGCGGACCTGGTCCACGCCCGGAACGGCGCGCCAGAAGCGCATGAAATCCTCCACCTCGCCGGCGTTGCCCTCCATGCGCACCATCTGCACCACCACCTCGAGGCGGGCGCGGCGTTCCTTCTTCATCCGGCAGAAACGCACGAAGTTGTCACGGACTTTTTCGAACCGCGCGCCCTTGCGGTAGAACTCGAAGCTCTGCTTGGTGGCCCCGTCGAAGCTCAGGGTGATGCTCTCGAGCGGGCCGCGGAGGATGCGATCCGCCATCTGCTCGTCGAGCAGGGTGCCATTCGTGGACAGCAGAGTCGAGATTCGGTGGCGCGCGCAGTACTCGATGCGCTCGAAGATCCTGGGGTCGAGGAACGGCTCGCCCAACCCGATCAGCATCATGTGCTCGGCGCTTCGACCGGTCTCGCTCACCAGCCAGTCGAAGATCTCCGCCGTCATGTCTTCCTTGGGCTGCGGATGGGTTTCGCGCGGGCACATCGGGCAGTAGAGGTTGCACTTTGCCGTGGTCTCGACGATGTACTCCACCGGCAGCGCGTTGAGCTTGGATTGGCGCCGCAAGTAACCCCAGAGGAGCTTGGCCCGGTTCCAGGCGCGCATCGTCCTTTCATTGTAGCGGCTCGCCACCCGGAGGCATCAGAATAGAGAGAATGACGGCCGTCTGCATCCACGACCGCTTCGCCCTGGATGGCCGCGACCCGAACACCTATGCGAACATATTGTGGTGCTTCGGGCTGCATGACCGGCCCTGGCCGGAGCGGCCCGTGTTGGGCATGGTTCGCACGATGATGCGCGCGGGGTTGGAACGCAAGACCGAGGTGGAGGCCTACCTGCGCGAGGTGGAAACATCATGAATATCGCGGTTACCGGAGCGAGCGGCTTCGTCGGCCGCGCGCTCGCGGCGAGGCTGGTCGCCGCGGGCCACTCCGTTTATCCGGTCAAGCTGAGGGTGAGCACAACCGTGCCGCCCTCGGACGCCGTGGTGCACCTGGCCGGCGAGCCGGTGGCGCAGCGTTGGACAGCCGAGGCGAAGCGCAGAATCCTCCGCAGCCGCGCGGAGGGCACGCGCAGGTTGGTCGAATCGCTGGGCCGGCTTTCGCCCCGCCCGGCGACACTGATCTCGGCCTCGGCGATCGGAGTCTATGGCGCGCGCGGCGACAAGTTCCTTGCGGAGGATTCCGCGCCCGGCAGTGGATTCCTGGCCGACGTGTGCGTGGTGTGGGAGCGGAATGCCGGGGTCGCGAACGCACTCGGAATCCGCGTGGTGATCCTGCGCATCGGCGTGGTGTTGGGCCACCGGGGCGCGCTGGCCCGGATGCTTCCAGTCTTCAAGCTGGGGGCGGGGGGGCGCCTGGGCTCCGGCCGGCAATGGATGTCCTGGATACACATCGATGACTTGACCGCGCTCATCGAGTTTGCCCTTGGCGCAAGGCGCCTCCGCGGACCGGTGAATGCCACGGCGCCCAACCCGGTGACCAACGCCGAATTTACCCGGACGCTGGCCTCCACGCTTCACCGTCCTGCATTTGCCGCCGTCCCGGAGTTCGCGCTGAAGCTGATGTTCGGCGAGATGGCCAGCGTGCTGCTCGACAGCCAGCGCGTCCTGCCCAAGGCCGCGCTAGCCGCCGGATTCCAGTTCCGCTATCCGGACCTCGGGGCGGCGCTGGGCGACCTGGTGGGGCGGGATTGAGGCCCGCCGCTACTTCTTCTCCAGCAGGTAGACGCAGTTCTCCAGCCGGCTCTCGCCGCCGTCGTTGACGGCGAACGTGGCCGGCACGATCTTGCCCTGGCGGAGCCGGCCGCTCCACAGCGCGGCGCCGGCGTAGTCGCCGTCCTTGCGCAGCGCGTAGAAGTTGAGCTCGAACCGGGCCAGCCGGGCGGCGTCGTTGTCGAAGTTGCGCGCAACCCGCTTCAGCGCGTCCATGCAGGCCTCTTTGGCGGTCATGCCGCGGCGCAGGTTCTCGACGATGGTATGCGCCCCGGCGACCCGGATGTTCTCCTCGCCGCGGCCGGTCGAGCCGGCCCCACCGACGTCCTGATCCACCCACAGCCCCGCCCCGAGCACCGGCGAATCGCCGACGCGCCCCGGGATCTTCCAGGCCAGGCCGCTGGTCGTGGTGACGCCGGAAAGCTCGCCTTTCTGGTTCAAAGCAAGGCAGTTGATGGTGCCCGTGGGCGGGTGGATCGCAACCTCCCAGGCCCAGGCCAGCGTTTCCTCGTCCACATTGGGGAAGTCGCGTTTGAGCGAGGCCGGGGGCCGCTCGGGCGGCGCATCCAGGCCCAGGCCCCAGTTGTTGTGCCCCCCGGAGTCGCGCAGCGACTTCTTCCACACCAGCCAGGCCAGCCGCGACTTCCCGGTGAGAAGGTTGTCTTCCGGGAGTCCGAAGGCCTTGGCGAAGCGCAGCGCGCCCTCGCCGACCAGCATCACGTGGTCGGTCTCGTCCATGACCAGCCGGGCCACCTTCGAGGGGGTTTTGATGTTTCGCAGCGAGGCCACCGAGCCGCAGCGCCGCGTCGGTCCGTGCATCACCGAGGCGTCCAGCTCGACCACGCCGTCCTCGTTGGGCAATCCGCCGTAGCCCACGGAGCTGTCCTCGGGGTCCTCCTCGTTGATATTGACCCCGGCGACCACGGCGTCCAGCGTGTCCTGGCCCGACTTCAGCAGTTCCATGGCCCGGGCGCAGGCGCGCAACCCGTTGGCACTCGAGATGACGATTATCCTGGCGGCCGCCGGGGCGGCCAGCCCCGTCCGGGCAGCCGGCAGCAGCGCGGAACCGAGAATCATCTGCCGTCGATTGATCATTCCAGTAGTATCCCCCTTTGCTACACTCTTAGGAACCGGCCGGGAACGTATGCGACGTCTCGTGGCTTTCGCCATCCTGCCAGTGCTGGCGCTGGGCGCCGGCGACAAGAAGGGGAAGAGTCCCCCGGCGCCTCGGGCGGAAGTGCTCGAGCTGGCCGTGAAGCGCACCACCGAGCGCACCGTGGAGATCGACGGCCGGGTGCGGAGCTGCGGGGTGAAACCCATTCAGCACCTTGTCTTGCGCTTCAAGGTGCTGTCCCCGGACGGGGATGTCCTCACCACCCAGACGGGCGCGATCAGCCCGGAGGTCCTGGAACCCGGCGAGGAAGCTGAGTTCCACTGGCGGATGAGGGACCACGCGCGTGCCGTCGCCCTGCGGGTCGAGGCCAGCGCCCCCAACGAGCCTGAGCTGAGCCTGGTCAGACCCGGGCCCTACCGCATCGAGTAGGTCCAAAAAGCCCTTGCACGATTATTAAGGTTGTTTCATAATCTTTTTTACATCTCGAACACACTTCTCGTGATCTAAGAGCGTAGGAAGTGTGAACGAGACTTGGAGGGTGGCGATGCATTACCTGGAACTTCAGCAGGCGAAATCACAAGACAGCTACCGTGACACGCACGTAGAGCTGGACTTTCGGGGCGGGGCGCTCACGGTGGATACGCGGCCAGTGAAGCTGACCCGCAAGGAGTACGAGCTCTTCGCGCTGCTGGCTCAGAACGCCGGGGAGATCATCCCCCGGGAAGAGCTGCTGATGCGGATCTGGGGCTATGGTCAGGGGATCCGCACGCGCACTTTGGATGTGCACATCCGCCGGCTTCGCAAGAAGCTGGGCGCTTACGGTGACCGGTACATCGAGACGATCTTTGGGGTGGGCTACCGCTTCCAGCCGTATCGCGAAGCACGGCCCTTTTCGCTCTTCGGCGACGCAGTAGCAGTCGCCTGAGGCGGCCGGGGAGAGGTTTAGGGTGGAGTCGGCCCGCCGGGCGGTGAGCGCCCGCTGGGTTGGCGATAGAATGGGGAGTCCCATGGCCGCGCGAATCTCCCCAGCCATCCGCCTCCGGGGATCCATCCGGCTCCCCGGCGACAAGTCGATCTCGCACCGCTACGCGATGCTGGCAGCGATCGCGGAGGGTACCAGCCGCATCCGGAACTACTCCACCGGCGCCGACTGCGCCTCCACTCTGGGCGCCCTTGAAGCGTTAGGCGTCCGGATCGAGCGTGATGGGACCAGCGTGACTGTCGCGGGGCGCGGGCTGGACGGTCTCCGGGAGCCTGCCGCGACACTGGACGCCGGGAATTCCGGCTCCACCATCCGTATGCTGTCAGGCATTCTTGCCGCGCAGCCCTTCCCCAGCCGGATCGCGGGCGACGAATCGCTTTCGCGGCGGCCGATGGATCGCATCATGCGGCCCCTGGATGCGATGGGCGCCTCGATCACCGCGAGGGACGGCCGGTTCCCGCCGCTGGAAATCCGTGCGGCCGAACTGCGCCCATTCGACTACACCCTGCCGGTAGCCAGCGCGCAGGTGAAGACGTGCGTGCTGTTGGCCGGGCTGTACGCCCGAGGCGTCACCACCGTGCGGGAGCCCGTACGCACGCGCGATCACACGGAGATCGCCTTGCGGGAGTTCGGCGCCGCCATCGAAGTCCGTGGCCGCGCCATTTCCGTTCAGGGCCGGCCGCGCCTGGAGGCCCGCGAGCTCGAGGTTCCCGGCGACCTTTCTTCGGCGGCGTTCTTTCTGGTTGCCGCGTCGCTGGTGCCGGATTCCGCCCTGCGGATCGAGGGCGTCGGACTGAATCCCACCCGCTCGGCGCTGCTCGACTTCCTGGCGTCGATCGGCGCGGACCTCGACATCCGCGACCTTCGCATCCAGGCCGGCGAGCCGGTGGGCGATCTCGAGGTGCGCCACTCGCGAATCCGAGGCGGCGTCATCGAGAAGGAACTCGCCGCCGCCCTCATCGACGAGATCCCCGTGCTGGCAGTGCTCGGGGCCGCGTCCGAGGAGGGGCTGGTGGTCCGCGACGCCGCCGAGTTGCGCGTCAAGGAAACCGATCGGATCGCGACCGTGGCCGAGAACCTCGGCCGCATGGGCGTCTCCGTGGAAGTCTTCCCCGACGGCCTGCGCGTGCCCGGCCGGCAGCGCTTCCACAGCGCCGAGCTCGATTCGTTCGGCGATCACCGCATTGCCATGGCGTTTGCCGTGGCCGCGCTCGCCGCCAGCGGCGAGTCCACGATCGTGGCCCCGGAGGCGGCCTCCGTTTCTTGCCCCGATTTCTTCCGCATCCTGGCGGAGATCGCGCGATAAGCTCAGCGCACGGCGCCGCTGTGATATAGTTGGAACAACGACAGGGCGGGCCTGTGGCGCAGTTGGGAGCGCGCTTCCATGGCATGGAAGAGGTCGTGAGTTCGAATCTCACCAGGTCCACCATTCCTTTCAATTCCCTACGTGGTCTTGGCATTCCCGCACAACCTTTCTGCCGTCGCCCACCGGCACTATACCAATGTGGGTATAATGAACCGAGTGGACAAACCTCCGTCTCTGAAACCTCTGTATTGGGTGGGAGGCTCGAAGCGGGATCTGCGATCGTTGCCTGGCCCAGTGGAGGACCTCTTCGGCTATGCCCTCTACCTTGCTCAGGCAGGCAAGAAGCACGAGCAGACCAAGCCCCTCAGGGGCTTCGGTTCCGCGGGCGTCCTGGAGGTTGTTGAGGATTGGGATCGGAGCACGTATCGAGCCGTCTATACCGTACGGTTCAGGGGCGTGGTGTTCGTGCTGCATGTGTTCCAGAAGAAGTCCGCGCGCGGTGTGGCCACACCCAAGGCCGACATCGATCTGATTCGCGAGCGTCTCAGGGTCGCGGAGCAAGTTGCCAAGGAGCTATTGTGATGAAGAAACAGCGACTCGTGCGGGGCATTCCTGTCGAGGAAGGCTCCGGTAATGTCTATGCCGACCTGGGCTATGCGGACAGCGAGCGCATGCTGGTGAAAGCCCAACTGGCCGCCAAGGTCGCCGAGATCGTCCACCATCGGGCGCTCACGCAAGTCCGTGCTGCAGAGATCCTGCGGTTAACGCAGCCCAAGGTTTCCGCCCTGTTGAAAGGGCGGTTTCGCGGGATCTCGGAACACCGTCTTCTGGAATGCCTCACCCGGTTGGGCCGGGATGTCCACATCGTGATCAAGCCAACACCCAGGAGGCGTTCGAACGGCCGGCTAACACTCTCCGTGGCGTAGGTCTGCCCGGAAGACAGTCAGCCGCTCGTCGGCCGGTGTGGATGCGTTGGCAGCACACTATCCGACTCCGAGAGGACGCCGGGGCTGCTAGATGTAGCCTGCAAGCGCGCCGAGGACGAACGGACCCGTCAATACTTGTGGCCCTCGTGGATCATGTCCTGGATGCGCTCGCCGGGACCGAGGGTGAGATGGTACTCTTCCCGAAAAGCGAGCGTGCTGGCGACGGCCTGCCGCCGTTCCCGCTCTTCCTCGGAAAGCGTGGCCGTCGTGCCGGTGACCGCTTCCAGAGCGTGTTCGATGACTTCCTCGGCGAACGGCCCACACCACGCGCGAGCGCCGCTTCGAGCAGCTTCCCCCGTGAGGTGTGAGGTTTACCGTCATCGACACCAGCATACCCTGGGTTGGATCGCTGCCGGACTCTTCGAGACCAAGCCAAGCCGTCAGGCCAACGCTTGCCCCTTGGTTTCCCGCGCGAACAGCAGCACTACCGTGCCGCATACATAGATGAGGGCGATGGAACTGGCCGCGCGGGCGAACGTCCCGAGGTGCACCACCAGGTAGCCGGTGAGAAACGGGCCCGAGGCGGCCAGCACGCGGCCGGCGTTGAAGCAGAAGCCAGCGCCGGTGGCGCGCATGCGTGTCGGGTACAGCTCGGGCAAGTAGACCGGGAACCCGCTGAACAGGCCGTTGGTGAAGAAGCCGAGGGCCGGCAGGACCAGCAGCACCGTTCCGTAGGAGCCTGGCAGAAGGAACGTGGCCGGAAGCGCAACCGCCGCACCCAGCATCATGATGAGGAAGGCGGCGCGACGGCCGACCCATTCCGCCAGCGGCGGGAAGGAGAAGTAGCCCACGAGAGCGCCAACGTTGAGGGACATCACCGCGTAACTGACCAGTTTGGTGACCTCGGCGGGAGTGCGGCGAAGAGGTTCGAGCAGTTCACGCACCAGCGACGGCGTCCAGTTCGTCGCCCCCCACAGGCCGAACACCGCGACGAAGGCCAGCGCCGAGCCGACCAGCGTGTCGCGCCGGCGCTGGGGCGCAAACAGCTCCCAGAGCGTGAACCGGTTTCCGCCGGCGGCCTTGGCCTCCTTCCAGCGTTCGGGCTCGCGCACCTTGAGCCTCGCAAACATGGCCACCAGCGCGGGAATCAGGCCGACAAAAAACATCACGCGCCAACTGTAGGAAGACAGCAGCCAATAGAGTCCGGCGGCCAGGAAGTAGCCCGCGGCCCAAGCCGATTGCAGAATGCCGGCGCCCTTTACGCGCAGCCGTTCCGGCCACACCTCGGCCACCAGCGTTGCCCCGGCGGCCCACTCTCCGCCGATCCCGAGGGCCGTCAGGAAACGGTAGATGCCGAGTTCCCACCAGGAGTGGGAGAATCCGGCCAAGCCCGTGAACACCGCATAGATCAGGATGGTGAACACCAGCGTGCGCGCGCGGCCCAGGTAGTCCGCCAGCATGCCGAACAGCACGCCCCCTACCGCCCAGCCCACCAGGAAGATCCCCAGGATGATCCCGCCGTACCAGCCGACGTTCTCGGGGCTGCTCCGCGATCCGAGCAACTCGCGCAGCGCCGGCGTCAGCACCAGGTTGTAGATGGTGGCGTCCATCGAATCGAAGATCCAGCCTAGCCACGCGACTACCAGCACCAGCACCTGATACCGCGTCAGCCCGCCGCGAACCTCGGGGGCCACCGCGCTGTTACGGGGAACGCTGCCCGGCTCCGTCTGCCCGATTCCCATCGAAGAGTCCCTCACCAGTTGGGTTGCAGGTGCACCGGACGGCCATCATAGCGTAACCGAGCGCCAAAATCTAACGCCGTACGCTGTTTGGCCTGGGCGGGTGTTCTTCGAGTGAGGGGAAGATCCATCGGGCCCGCTCGCTCACGCTCGCGGCTCGGTGCTCAGCGCCGAATCGCAACCGTGAGCGAGCGGGCGGGCAAGCGAGTTCGAACTAGTGGCGGAAGCGGCCGCCGTAGAAGCCGCCGCCATAGAAGAAACGCGGCCCCGAGTATAAGTAGAAGCTCGGACCCCAGAAGTATGGGGGATAGAAGTAGTTGTAGTAGTAGGGGTAGCCGTAGTAGCCGGAGTAGCCGTAGTAACGGGGCGGAGGTGGCCCCGACGATGCCCGGCGCTGGAATGACGGCCTCTGCTGGTAGTCTTCCTGGTTCACGGGTGGGAAGGCGTCCGGCGAGGAATCGGTCGAGATCGCGACGGGAGCTTCCAGCCGGAAGGTCAGCGCGTCTTCGGGATACACGACGGTAGGCTTCCCGCGGGTGAAAAGGACGCCTATCGTGGAAGCGGCGGCTCCAGCGATCGCTCCCATGCCCGCGCCAAATCCGCCGTCGGCTGCCGCACCGATTGCCGCGCCGACTCCTGTAGTGGTCCCGATGGCGGCCGCGTCCCGGCCCACGGAGGTATCGCCGCGGCGCTGCATCAATCTTGTTTTCACTTGAATCTGGCGGCCATCGGCGAGGCCCAACTCGGTGAGTTGAAGTGCCAGACGCGAAGTCCCCTTCGCGCGGCCGGCCTTCTGGGCTTCGGCAACCATGCCGACAACCGTCTGACCGCGGCGGGCGACCAGGCGCCCACTGGCGACCAACGGCTGAACCAGAGTCGCGCTGAAGGTGTCGCCGGGTTGGTTGTGGTCGCTAGAGAGCGGCTCGTCCACCCGAATCGTAATCCAAGTACCAACGGGCAGAGTGAGTTGCGTGGAAAGCGGCTGCGCATCCGGCGGCGGTGCTTCTGCGAACTTCCGCCATCCGCCGGAGGACGGCTCGGTCGCAGGGCCAGGTTCCTGCGCAAGTCCCGGCAAAGCCTCGGCTAGCGAGAACGCCAGGACAAAAAGGAGAATCCCTCTGTGTTTAGTCTTCATGTTTTGACCTCCCTGTCTCCACTTGGTGGAGAGCACGTGGAATGCCAATCGCTAAGTGCACTGAATTCAGGCGACAGGAAAACGGGCGGTGGCCGTCCCAAACCACGCTGGTGGTTTTCGGCCACCCCCGGCCGGGGCAAACCGCCGGGAGCACTGCGGTATTCTGGGGAGTGCGACTCGAATCCGTGTGTTCGATTCCCATCGAAGAGTACCTCATCACCCGGCTTGCGTTCACCCCGGACGGTTGTCACGTTGTAGTCGGACACCGGGATCCGACCCTGTGTGAGATCCTCTCCGGCAGAGCTGTTCGCACGTTCCCCTTCGAAGCGTTCGCCGCCTGCCTCGCGGTTTCCCCCGACGGCCGGTACCTGGCCTGCGTCAACGAAGACGATCACCAGCCCAAGACCCGTGGGTTGGCCAGGGTCTTCGAGATCGAAACCGGGGATGTAGTGTGGGAGACCCGGCCGCCGCGTCCCGTCGAGACCGGGTGTTTTCTGGAGCACCCGGACGGGCTGGTGTTCCTTTGCCGGGAGGAGGCCGACGACGGATCCAACCGCTTGAGTGGTTGCCGGCTACCTGGGTGCGACGCCGCACCGGGGTTCGACCTGCCGGAGTGGAACATCCGCGAGATGGCGGGCTGTGGGAGTGCGGTTGTGCTGTTCGGGCGGGAGCGGGTCGCGAAGACGTGTGAAATCGAGGGGGCCGCGCTGGAGTTCCACCCCTTCAAGGTGGGAACGTACTCTTATCCGGAGGGCGCACGTGGGCGGGTGCGGCGCATCCCTGCCGGAGCCGGGCCGTCCAGGCTCTCCCCAGGCGGGCGGATGCTCGCGCTCGACATGATCGATTTCCCCTCCCGCGAGCATTATCTCTCGCTGATCGGTCTGGAGACGGGCGCCGAAGCGCGGCTGGCGCTGGTCCCCGACGCGCTGCCAGCGTTCACCTTCTCCCATGACGGCGAACAGTTCGCCTGCCTGAACGAGGATCCCGAAACCGCCGGCGGCCTGCTCCGCGTCTGGGACACACAGACACTGAATCCCTTGGGGCGGACGTCGTTCCCGAGCCACTACCACAAGATCGCCCTGCACTGGCCCAAGCGCCGGCTGGCCGCCATCGGCGGGGGCCGTTGCGATGTCGCGCTCATCCACAACTAACATGGCGTTCGCCTACGATCAGGTTCTCTACAACAGCCAGCCCATGGCGCAGACGCATCCCGACCACGTGGCCGCACTGGCCATTCTGTTCGGAATGAGTCCCGCCCCGGTCGAACGCTGCCGCGTGCTCGAACTGGGCTGCGGCAACGGCGCCAATCTGATTCCCATGGCGCTGGCCCTGCCGGAGAGCCGCTTCGCGGGCGTCGACCTTGCCGAAGCGCCGATCCGAATGGCGCAGGCGCTGGCCGAGGAATTGAGATTGCGCAATTGCGCCTTCCACCACCTCGACCTGACGGAGCTGACCGCCGCATTCGGCGAATTCGATTACATCATTGCGCACGGTGTCTACTCCTGGGTACCGCCGGGGACTCGGGACAAGCTGCTGGCCGTCTGCCGGTCTCTGCTGGCCCCGAGCGGCGTGGCTTACGTCAGCTACAACACCTATCCGGGCTGTCACCTGCGGAACATCGCGCGCGACATGATGCTGTACCAGACGCGCGGCATCACCGACCCGGAGCTGAGGCTGAAAGATGCCGCGGCACTCGTGCGATTCCTGGCCTCCGCCGAGCCCGCCTCGCCCGCGCTGCGGGAGGAACTGCGCGTGGTCGAATCGCGGGACCCGTCGGTGCTCTTCCATGACGACCTCGCCGAAGTGAACCAGCCGGTCTATTTCCATCAATTCATCGAGCATGCGCGCGAGCACGGTCTCGATTTCCTTGCCGAAGCGCAATTCTCCGCCATGCAGGAGGCGGCGTTCTCCGCCGAGACTGCGGAGACGGTGCGCCTGCTCGCCCAAGGCGACCGGATCCGCAAGCAGCAGTATCTGGACTTTCTCAAGTGCCGCCGCTTTCGCCAAACGCTGCTCTGCCATCGCGAGACCCGTCTGGAAGATCCTCCGAACGCGCAACACGCCCGGCGCCTGTGGGCGGCGAGTGCGGCCGCGCCGGTCTCCGACGAGGAGTTCCGATCCCCCGAGGGCGCTTCGATCCGGACCAACCTGCCCGCCGTCAAGTCGGCCATTGCGTACCTCGGGCGCTCCTGGCCCCGCGCCGTCTCATTTGACGAGTTGGCGAGCGAGGTGGGCCCCAGCGGCAGCGAAATCCTGCCGGACCTGCTGCTGAGGAGCTGCGCCTCGGGACTGGTGGAGCTCCACGCGATGCCGTCGCCGTTCTCGGTCGAGGTGAGCGAACGACCGCGCGCCTTCGCGCTGGCGCGCCTCCAGGCGGCCAGCGGCGCTACGGTCACCACACTGCGGCATTCGGACGACGAGATCCAGGACCGGCTGGCGCGCGAACTGATCCGCCTCCTCGACGGAACCCGCGACCGCGCCGCCCTGCTTCGCGACTTGCAGCCCTTTGCCGGCGCCGAGCCGCTGCGTCTCGAGGACCTCGAGCGCAACCTGGCAAAGCTGGCCCGCAGGGCGCTGCTCGAGGCTTGACGTGAGCGATAGCGCCGCTCTCGTGGACCTCTATGTCACGAATGGATTGACCACGCGCACCCCGCCCAAGACCGCTCCGGGCTGAAGGTCCTCGCTGTAAAGCGCCTGCACACCCGCGGACCGCGCTGCGTGGACGATCGAGGCGTCCCAAAATGAAATCCGCGTCAGCCGGTGCAGATCGATCGCCGCGATGACATCGCCCGGTTCAAGACGAACGACTCGGGCGCGGGCCAGAATCTCCACTTTGCGCTGCGCCATCTCCGGAGCCACGCCGAGCTTGCGCGTCGCGGCCACAAAGTACTCCTGCAAGACCTGCAGCGACACAACCGCCGTCCCACGGCGAAGATGCTCAGCCAAGAGCGCGATCGCCCGGTTCTGTTTCTCCGGCGACGACGCATCGTCGGCGTACACCAACACATTCGTGTCGAAAAAGGCGAGTCCGCTCATCGCCGCTCGTGCAGCTCCTCACGGTTGAACTTCCAGCCGCCCGAGTTGCCCTGGCCGGCGCGGGAGAGCCGCTCGAACTCCGCGGCATCGGCATTCGAATCGCTTTTCCCCACAAACTGCTCCAGGTACTGGCGCACAAGCTGATTCACGCTCGTGCCCATCGCCTCGGCGCGGCGTCTCGCTTCCAGGATGAGTTCGTCATTGATGGCGAGAGTCACGTTCATATACACATAATACGTGCGCACATGTTATGTGTCAAGGCGCCGAGGCCACGCGCTGCCGAGCCATCATGGATGCCTTTCGAACTCTTCTCGCCCGGCACGTTGACTGGGTCGTGGCTCTCGAACCGGAGGAATGAGACTGCTCGTGTTGCTGCCGATGGTGAATCGCCGCCTGGCCGGCCCGGCCGATTCGGCCGGCCAGACACGTCCAGCAGACTATAATGTGAGCGTGGAGAAAAAGGTGAGGGTATATGCGAGCTTCCAGGACGCCGATGAGGCCGACGCGCGCGCCGACGCGGCGATGTCCTGCCAAGAGCGCCTGAATACCCTTATCGAACTCCGCGACAGCCGTCACCCCGATGCCGCTGAACAAAGACTGGCGCGAGTTTCTCGAGTTGTTGAACTCGAACGAAGTTGAGTACCTGGTGGTTGGCGCGTTCGCAGTCGCCTTTCACGGTTTCCCTCGCTACACTGCCGATCTCGATCTGTTGGTGCGGCCCACCGATGAGAATGCGAACCGGGTCTTGCGCGCACTGTCGGAGTTCGGCTTCGGCCAAATGGGAATACAGGCGGCGGATCTCCGCACGCCCGGCACGGTGGTCCAGTTGGGAGTGACGCCCAACCGGATCGACCTCCTAACCGCCATTTCCGGGGTCAGCTTCGAAGAAGCGTGGGCGGGCCGCTGCGAGGTCGAACTGGATGGAATCGCCACGCACTTTATTGGCCGCGCAGCATTGCTGCGCAACAAAGAGCGGACCGGCCGCGCCAGAGATCTTGGCGATGCGGAAGAACTGCGAAAACGGAACACCGAACAGGATGGTGGAGAGTGAGTTCAGCCGGTTCCGTCAGAGGCATTTGACGAATCCCGTGGCGGAGGAAGAGGGATTCGAACCCCCGAGGGCCTTTCGACCCTAACGGTTTTCAAGACCGCCGCCTTCGACCGCTCGGCCATTCCTCCGCCTTCAATCTAACCGATTCTCGAGCTACCTGCAATTGGCGGGGGGCGCGCTGTGCTATCAAGTAGGCATGCGGAACAACATCGTGGACCTGCGGTCGGCGCTCGAGTTTCTGGCGTCGACTCCGGGGCAACTGGTCTCGACGCGGACGCCGGTGGACCCAATCGCGGAACTGGCCGGAGTCTACAAGCTGGTGGGCGCGGGAACTCCGCTGCCGCCGCCCACGCGGACCGGTCCCGCGATGCTGTTCGAGAACGTCAAGGGCTACAACATGCCGGTAGTCGTGGGCGTTCTGGCCAGCCGGGAGCGCACCGCTCTGCTCATGAACAGCACCATCGAGCGGCTGCCGTTCGATCTGCTGGAGGCGCTGAATCATCCGTGCGCGCCCGTTGTGGTGACCAGCGCACCTTGTCAGGAAGTTGTCATCCGGCCTCCCTTCGACCTACGTCGCCTCATCCCGGCTCCCACCCATACCTTGCTCGACGCCGGGCCGTATTTCAACATGGGCCTGCTACGCGCCCAGGACCCGGAAACCGGCCAGAGCGACGTCACCATCCACCGGCTTTGCGTGCAGGGGCCGGACCGGCTGAGCGTCTACTTCGTTCCCGGCCGGCACATCGACCAGTTCCGGATGAAAGCGGAACGAATGGGGCGGCCGCTTCCGGTCTCCATCAACATGGGGCTCGACCCCGCTGTCTACCTGGCGGCTTGTTTCGAGCCGCCGGCGACTCCGCTGGGTTTCGACGAACTCTCGATCGCCGGGGGCCTGCGCGGCCGCCCGGTGGAATTGGTCCAGTGCGTTTCGGTAGACGCCAAGGCGGTGGCGCATGCCGAGATCGTGCTGGAAGGCGAAATCCTACCGGGCGAGCGCGTTCGGGAAGACGCGCTGACCAATACGGGGTACTCGATGCCGGAATTCCCGGGCTATCCCGGCAAGGCGCAGGCCGAGCTCCCGGTGATCCGCGTGACGGCCATCACGCATCGCCAGAACCCGATCCTCCAGACCATCATCGGCCCGGGGGAAGAGCACACCAACCTGGTGGGAATTCCCACGGAAGCCAGCATCCTGCGGATGGTGGAGAACTCCATGCCGGGGAGGCTTCTCAACGTGTACTCGCATTCGGCCGGCGGCGGCAAGTACCTCGCGATCCTGCAATTCAAGAAGCACTCGGCGAGCGATGAAGGACGGCAGCGCCAGGCGGCGCTGACGGCGTTTGCGGCCTTCCCGGAACTCAAGCACGTCATTCTGGTCGATGAGGACGTGAACATTTTCGACAGCAACGACGTGCTGTGGGCCATGACGACCCGCTATCAGGGCGACGTCAGCACCGTGTTCATCCCGGGCGTGCGGTGCCATCCGCTCGATCCCTCCCAGTCTCCGGCGTTCAACCCAGCGCTCGCCGCCGAGGGGACCTCCTGCAAGACGATCTTCGATTGCACGGCGCCGTATCGTTTGAAGGAACGCTTCCGGCGGCCGGAATTCTTGGCGGTGGATCTGGCGAAGTACCTATAATCGGGGGATGCGCATGGCGTGGTGGGTGGAGCCCGCGGTGGTGTTTGGGATCGCGCTGGTTGCCGTGCTGGTGGTGCGCTATCTGTTGCTGCACGCGCTGGCGCGGAGGAACGTGTTTTCCGGGGTGTTGGCCGCGACCATCCGCTTCCCGTCCTTTCTGTGGTCGCTGGCGGCGGCGCTGGCGGTGGCCGTCGAGTACACCGATCTTCCGCACAACTACGCCGCCCGGACGAGCCTCTGGATTGGGGCATTCGTCATCATCAGCCTGACGCTGGTGGCGGCGTCGGTCGCGGTGCGGATGCTGAACCAGTACGGCGAGCGGCAAGGGATGCCGTTTGCAGCCGCCGGGCTGTCGCGCGCGCTGATTCGGGTGGTGGTGTTCGCGCTGGGCGCGGCGTGGCTGCTGGCGCACTTCGAAATGTGGAAAGGGATCGCGCCGCTGCTGACCGCCTTGGGAGTGGGCGGCTTCGCGGTGGCGCTGGCCTTGCAGGACACGCTGGCGAATTTCTTCGCGGGGATCCACATCCTGGTGGAGCGGCCGATCATCGTGGGCGATTCCATCAAGCTGGAGAGCGGGCATGAGGGCGTGGTCACCGACATCGGCTGGCGGACGACGCGCGTGCGGACCGGCAGCAACGACATGGTGGTGGTGCCGAACACGAAGATCACCTCGGGGATCCTGGTAAACTACAGCCTGCCGGACCGGCGAACGGTGGCGGAAGTGCAGATCCTGGTGTCGCACAAGGCGGATGCGGAGCAGGTTCGGCAGCTCGCGCTCGAAGAGGCGGCGGGGGTCGAGGGCGTGCTCGCGGATCCGGCGCCGCTGTTCCTGTGCGACCCGGGCGTCCTGCCGACGCACTTGCAGTGCAAGCTGGTGATGCAGATTGCGGACCGGGGCGCGCTGGGGCGCATCCAGTCGGAGCTGCGCATGCGCCTGCTCGCGCGGTTTCGCGACGCAGGCGTGCCGCTGCCGAAATATTCTTCGTTTTTCCGTTGACCTGTCTATCGCTTCATAGTCCAAAGTGAGAACTGGCCGATGTTGACCGTTTCCAAACTCGCCCGGCGCTGCGGTTTGAGCCGCAGCACGCTGCTGTATTACGAATCGATCGGGCTGCTGAAACCCGTGTCGCGGAGCGCCGCCGGTTACCGCCGGTATGGGGAGAAAGACCTGCGGCGCTTGCAGCAGGTTTGCGCGTACCGCGACGCGGGGCTGAAGCTCGAGGACATTCGCGCGCTTCTGGACCGCCCGGAGGACGATGCGTCTTCGGTCTTGAAACGGCGGCTGGTGGAGTTGAACGCCGAGATCGAGACGCTGCGCGAGCATCAGCGGGCGATCCTGAAGCTCTTACGAAACTATGACTTTTGCGAGAGGACAGAAATGAACACCAAAGAGAAGTGGGTTTCCATCATGGAAGCCGCAGGCTTCAAGGAAGCCGACATGCATCGTTTTCACGTCGCGTTTGAGCGCTCCGCGCCGAACGAGCACCAGGAGTTTCTGGAGTTCCTGCACATCCCGGCCGAGGAGATCGCCTCGATCAGGGAATGGAGCCGGAAGGGGTAGTTGGATGAGGCTCCAGCCTTGTCCCCGAAACACACCGGGACAGGGCTGGAGCCCTATCCTACTGGCGGCCCGAAGGGGCGAGGATGACCAGCCACTGGTCTCGCTGCTGCCAGCGGGCGACGGGAGCGAGGCGCAAGCGGCGTTCGATTTCCAGTGGCGGGACCTGGGGCTCGTAACCGTAGAGGCGGCGCAGCAAGCCACGGACGAAGGGAATGCGGTGCGGGTCCCAGGCGGTCTCCCGCTGGCGCGAGTAGAGCACGAAGAGGCCCACGGAGCCGGGATCGAGCGCGGCGACGCTGGCAGCGCCGAAGCCGTCGATCTCTCGCACCGCGATGGGGCGGTTCACGTAGCCATACTCGGGCCGGCTGAGCGCGCTCGAGAGCGGCCATGCGGTGGTGACGGTGCGGTCCGAGTAATTCCGTTCGAGGAAGGCGCCGGCGGACTGCTGGAGGCGCACGAAATCCACCAGCGCCAGGTTGTTCTCGACGGGGTAAGGGAAAGGGGAATTCCAGAACAAGCTGAACAGAAGGCCAGCCATGAGCGCGAGCTGGCCGAGCCGCATCCAGTGGGAAGGAGCAGCGGACCAGGCCGCTGCCATGGCGATGTAAACGAGAGGCAGGACCGGCATCAGATGGCGCTCCAGGGTTGCGCCGCCAAACAGGCTGACCGCCAGGACATGCGCCAGGGTGAGAGTCGCCGCGATGCGCCAGGGACGGTTGCGAAAGATCCGGGAGCGCCGCCAGGCCGCAGCGATTGCGATCCAGCCGACCCAATGGAAATTCTCCAGGAAAAGGTAGTGCGCGCGGCGGAGAAGCGCGAAGCCGATGCGGCCCGGGTGGAGGGAGGCCAGCAGGTTGAATGGAACGGATTCGACCGGGCCGAGGGGGTTGCCGGCGAATCTCGAGAGCACCAGCAGCCAGGCCGCGAGCGCGAGCGCGGGGAGAACGAACCAGGCGGCCCACTTGCGTTTGCCCTCGATCGCGAGCCAGCAGCCCAGAACCGCAGGCACGACCAAACCGCTTCCGTTCACCAGCACCAGCAGGACCGAGACCAGCGCCGAAGCCACGAAGCGGTTTCGCAGGAACAGAAGCAGGGCCCAGAGAGTGAACAGCGTGGCGGGCAGATCGGGATGGGCCAGCAGGGCCTGGATGTAGAAGAGCGGGGAGACAAGCAGGAGCAGGACGGCGGAGAACGCGGGCGTTCCGCCAATCTGGCGGCAGAGCTGGATGGCGAGCAGGAAGGCCGTGAAAGCGCAGGCTGAGGCTACCAGCAGCATGGCGAGACGGGTGACGGGGATCGAATAGCCGAACGCGTGCCAGGAGGTGGCGAGGTAGGCCGCCAGGCCGGGTGGGTGGATGCCGGGCGCGGGAGAGTGGGGAACCCAGAGGCCGCGCGCAAACAGGTCGAGCGCGGCGGGAATGAAACGGCCCAGCTCGTCCCAGGAGAACGGCAGGTCGAGGTAGGGGGCGTGCGTCAGGAAGACGATGAGGGCGAACGTGACGAAGAAGAACAGGTAGGTATCGATCCGGCTGCGCCGGACCGCGCGGGTCGGCTGCACGTGGTTACTGGATGACGCCGCCCTGGTTCTTGGGCTCCAGGCGGATCTCACCGAATGCGGCCTCGTACTGGGAGAGGTTCTGCTGGAGGATGTTGAACAGGGCCTTGGCTTGTTGCGGGCTGAGGTA
Organism: Bryobacteraceae bacterium; assembly: GCA_050008465.1. Lineage (GTDB taxonomy): Bacteria > Acidobacteriota > Terriglobia > Bryobacterales > Bryobacteraceae > Fen-330. Next base: position 2,896 of record JBEKMO010000003.1, on the reverse strand, counting down.
AATGCCCTGGAAGTTCTGGATCGCGACCGTGTCTGGGGCGCTCTGGCTGACGGTGCCGAACGACAGGAAGAAGTCCCAGAGGTTGGCGCGCACCTGGACGCTGTTGGCATAGCTCTCGCGGTACTCGGGAGCTTTCAGAAGCTGCACGTGCGGTTGCGGCGTTGTCATAAGGTTAGCTCTTGCCGGTGCCTTTGGCCCGGTCCATGTACTTCATGTTGGCGACATCGAGGCGGATCAGGTCGCCGTTCTTGATGAACTGAGGGACCATGATCTCGACCCCGCTTTCGAGCCGCGCGGCCTTCCAGACGCTGTCCACCTGCTGGTGGACGGGGGGAGTGGTGTCGAGGACGCGTACCTCCAGAACGTCGGGGAACGAAACGCTGACGGGGCGGCCCTCGACGGATTCCACGGCTATGCGCATCTCGGGTTGGAGCAGCGCGGCCTGCGGGCCGACCGTCGCGCGCGGGATGGCGATCTGCTCGAAGGTCACGGGGTTCATGAAGTAGCAGTCGCCGCCATCGTCGTAGAGGTAGTCCATGGGCTGCTTCTCGACGTCGAGCTCTTCGAGCTTGAGATCGGAGCGGAAACTATGCTCCCAGAGGGTTCCGGTCGAGAGGTTCTTCAGGCGGGCGTGGGTTGCGCCACCCATCTTGCCCTGCCCCGGGTGGTAATCGGCGAACAGAATTCTGTAGGGCTGGCCCTCGAAGCGAACGGCCATTCCAGCGCGCAGTTGCGATGCCACGACCATCGGTTCCTCCCGCGTCGGACTACGGAATCCAGGATACTACAGCGGATGGCGGACAAATCGCCGTGAAGCTGGGCTAAGCTTGACCTGATGGCCAGAGTTGCGATCAACGTCGGGTGCCTGCTCGCTGCAGCGGCACTCGGGGCGCCGGCCCCTCGACTGGGGGAGGCGCCCAAACCGGTGGTTGCCGACAAGATCAAAGACCGATTTGTCCCGGCTCCCTATGATCGCCAGAAGATTCGGGGGTTGCTGGGCGAGAGGATGCGGGTGAACCTGGAGGGACGCCTGCTGCACGTGAACCAGGCCGCGCTGCTGGCGGGATTCCAGAAGCGGCCGGGAAACCAGCCGTGGATCGGGGAGCACGCCGGGAAGTTCCTCGACGCGGCCGCCAACACCTGGGCGTACACCGGCGACGAGCGGCTCAAGCTCATCATGGACCGGATGGCGCAGGAGCTGATCGCGGCCCAACTGCCCGATGGGTACCTGGGGACGTACACCGACGCCCAGCGCTGGACGAGTTGGGACGTCTGGGTGCACAAGTACGACCTGATCGGGTTGCTGAGCTACTACAGGGTGACGGGCAGCCAGCCGGCGCTAGGGGCGGCGCGCAAGATCGGCGACCTGCTGGCGCTCACGTTTGGGGAAGGGCCCGGCCAGCGGGACATCCTCAAGTCCGGCACGCACGTGGGCATGGCGGCGACCAGCGTCCTGGAGCCGATAGCGATGCTGTACCGGTACACCGGCGAGCAGCGGTACCTGGACTTCGCCCGCTACATCCTGCGGGCGTACGACCGGCCGGACGGGCCCAAGATCATCGCGTCGCTCACGGCGACGGGAAACGTGTTCCACACAGCGAACGCCAAAGCCTACGAGATGATGTCGAACCTGGTGGGCCTCACCGACCTCTACCGGCTGACGGGCGAGGAGCCGCTCCTGAAACCGGCCGTGGCGGCGTGGAAGGACATCGCGGCGAACCGGCTGTACCTCACCGGGACGACCAGCGCCAACGAGTACTTCCAGGACAACGGGGAACTGCCGGGCGAGGAGAGCGCGGGCGTGGGCGAAACCTGCGCGACGGTGACGTGGCTGCAACTGGGCTGGCAGTTGTTGCGCGTCACGGGCGAGCCGCGGTACGCCGACGAGATCGAGCGCACGGTGTTCAACCATTTGACGGGCGCGCAGGATGCGAAGAACGGGAACTTCTGTTACTTCACTCCGCTGGTGGGAAGGAAGAGGCCGAGCGCGACGATCAGTTGCTGCCTGTCGAGCGGGCCGCGCGGGGTTTCGATGATTCCGGAACTGGTCTGGGGAATGCGCCAGGACGGGCCGGCGGTGCTGCTCTACGCTCCCGGCGAGGTGACGATCCCGGTGCGCGAGGGCCTCGATGTTCTGCTGCGGGCCGAGACGCGGTTCCCGGCCGACGGCGCGGTGACGCTGACGGTGCGAACGCCGCGCGTGGCGCGGTTCCCGCTCTACCTGCGCGTACCGTCGTGGTGCACGAAATACACGGCAACGGTGAAGGGCGAGGTCACCGAGGGGAAGCCCGGACAGTTCGTCAAGCTCGAGCGGAGCTGGCTGCCGGGGGAGACGGTCCAGATCCAGATGGACCTGCCGGTGCGGGTGGCGCCGGGCGGGAAGAACTACGGCGAGTATGTGGCCGTGGTGCGCGGGCCGCAGGTGCTGGCGCTCGAGGCTTCGTTGAACCCTTTGGTTGTGTATGCGCACCGCGCGGCGCCCAAGTCGGTCAACCCGGCAGGCCTGGGATTGGTGGAAACCAAGGCGGGAGTGAACTGGCCGCAGGCGTACATGATCGACGGGATCGTGGCGGGAAAAACGCAGCCGCTGGTGCTGGTTCCATTCGCCGACGCGCTGAACTACCGCGTGTGGCTGGTCCGGCCGGAGCGGATCCCGGTGGGGCCGGTGGCGGTGACGGCGTTCGGGAGGGAGTCCTGGTCGCGGGCCGGGACCGAGAACGGCTCGATCTGCGACGAGCGCCCCGACACCTACCGCAACACGTTCACGGCGCGGCCGGCAAAGCAGGATTGGTACGCGGTGGAGATCGACCAGCCGGCAGCGATCGCGCGCATCATGTACCGCCACGGCAAGCTGTTTTCGAACGGGGGCTGGTTCGACACCTCGGAAGGCAAGCCG
>JBEKMO010000029.1:0-73555 GCA_050008465.1 Bryobacteraceae bacterium | reverse complement strand
ATCCAGCTTCCCGAGCAGTAGACAACGTAGGCAGAACCCTGACCCGCCCGCATTCCGGCAAGCCCAACAGAACAATCCCTTTCCGGCTCATAATCCGCTCACCACGAGAGGGAAGATCCGTCTGTCTTCTTCTACCCAATCTCAGGGCCCTGAGCAACGGACGCATCATTCGAGCATCCGTGGCCATGGGGCTTCGGGCACTGGCCGTCCTGTCCCTCCTTTGCGGCGGTTACCTGCTGGTGCTTTTCCTGAGCGTTGTGTTCCAGCCGCAGGTGCCGGACGAGACCACAGCCGGAGGGTTGCTGTTCGGACTGATTTTCCTGGCTGCGGTGTTGGCGGTCGGACAGATCTTCTGGTACCGGGCCGATTCGGTCCGCGATCTGGAAGAGGCGCCCTTCACCGTGATCCCGATCGTGTCGATTCTGTTTCGAGCCGCGGGCGAGGGGTACGCGACCCTGGGTGCATCCGCCGCCGTGGGAGGCTGCCTGTTCATGTGGTTCGCCAGGGCCTACCCCTACGTGTTGCTCGGGGAGCTGGGTGGCTGGTTGCCCTCGACCCGGTCCGAACCGACCTTCCTGGGCGGTCTCTCATTCTTGGGTTATGTGGGTCTGGTATCGTTCCTGGTGCTGATATTCTTCTACTTCATGGCCGAATCCATCGTGGTAATGGCCGACATCGCCGTGCATGTCCGGCTGCTGGTCGGCCAGGGACCGGAGGGCGCTGCGCCGGCGCCGGTGGCTCCCCCGCCGATGCCGGCGGCGGCGCCACGCTGCCCGCGGTGCTTCGCGGAACTCGAGCCAGGCACGCGATTCTGCAGCACTTGCGGAAACCCAATCAGCGGCTGGACCCTTTGGTCCGGCCTTTGGGCCGACGTGGACGTCGGCCCGCGGACCGGAGGTCCGCCCTACGAAGACAAAACGAACAGTACTGGGGCTAAGCGGACTTGACGATGTCGCGGTGGGTGGCTTTGACTTTGAAGCCGGCGCGCGCGAGGCGGCGGCGGATCTCGTCCGCCATCATGACGGAGCGGTGCTGGCCGCCGGTACAGCCGAAGGCGATGGTGAGGTAGCTCTTGCCTTCGCGGATGTAGTGGGGGATGAGGTAGACCAGCAGGTCGGAGATGCGCTGGACAAACTCGGTGGTTTGGGGAAAAGAGCGGATGTAGCGGGCGACCGAGGGGTGGCGCCCGCTCAGCTTCTTGAACTGAGGGATGTAATTGGGGTTGGGAAGGAAGCGGACGTCGAAGACCAGGTCGCTGTCGGCGGGCACTCCGTTGCGATAGCCGAAGCTGGTGACGCAGATCATGATCTTGGACGGCTCGCGGTCGCCGTGGAACTTTTCGGCGATGGCGTCGCGCAGTTCGTACACGGTGAACTTCGAGGTGTTGACGACGTGGTCGGCGAGCTCGCGGATGGGAGCGAGCAACTGGCGTTCGGCTCGGATCGAGCGGGCGACCGAGCGGTGGGTGCCCAGGGGATGGGGGCGGCGGGTCTCGCTGAAGCGGCGCATGAGCGCCTCGTCGTCGGCTTCCAGGAACAGGAGCGTGGTGTGGACGCGGCGGCGGATCTGTGCGTAGAATTTGGGGAAGCGCTGGAGCCCCTGACCCTCGCGGATATCGACGACCAGGGCGGCATGGGCGATCTGGGGCGAGCCCTTGGTGAGCTCGGCGAACTTGGGGATCAGCTCGATGGGGAGATTGTCGACGGAGTAATACCCCAGGTCCTCCAGGCACTTCAGCACCGTGCCCTTGCCGGACCCGCTCATACCCGTGATGATCACCAGCTCCGGAGACTCGGGGCGGTGGGAACGCGTGGGTTTGTGGGTCACGCCTCGATCAAGTCGAAGTTGCCGTCCCGCCGGCGCACGAGCACGGAAACGCGGTCGGTTTCCGCGTCGTGGTAGACGACGTAGTTACGGCCCTCAATTTCGAGCAGCGCCTCCTCGATGGTCATGGGCTTGCGCCGCTGGTGATGGTTGACGCGGAAGACCTGGGGCGGGCCCGCGGTCTCGGGTTCGGCGGCCGCTTCGGAAGCCGGGGTGGCCGGCGCTTCAACCGCCGTTTTTTCGACCTTGGGGCCGCGGTAGCTGTCCCGCGTGCGCTCGCGGAGCCGCAGAATCTGCTTCTCGAGCTTCTCGATGGCGGCGCCGATGGCGGTATACGCATCGGCGGCCGCGCCAATGCCTGCGAAATGGTGGTCCTGGTAGCGGACGGTAATCTCGGCGTGGGTCAGATGCCGCTCCTGGCTAAGGATGACGTGTGCTTCACGTTCCCCCTTGGGCGCGTCGAGCAGCTTGGCGATCATCCCGAACTTGGCCTCGACCTTCCCGGTCTCGGCGGGATTCAACGCCCCTGGCATGCCTGTGTAGGTGATCTTCATTGCGTCCTCCGATCCGCGGGTTGTCAGGCGCGGATGCGCCTTTGGTGCGTGGATGGAATCTTCATGTCTTCCCGGTATTTCGCCACGGTGCGGCGGGTAACCTGAATGCCCGCAGCCTGGAGGCGAGCGGTGATCTGCTCGTCGGTGAGCGGGTGGGCCGGGTCCTCTTCCGCGATCATTTTCTTGACCATGCGCTTGACGATCAGCAGGGGAGTGGCGCTGCCCGAGGGCCCTTGCACGGCCTCGGAAAAGAAATAGCGCAGTTCGAAGACTCCCTGCGGGGTGTGCGCGTACTTGTTCGCCACCGCGCGGCTGACGGTGGACGGGTGCACCCCGATCTCTTCGGCGATTTCCTTGATCATCATGGGCTTCAGGCAGTCGATGCCGCGGTCCAGGAAATCGGCCTGGCGCCGGACGATGGAATGGCACACGCGCAAGATGGTGTGCTTGCGCTGCTCGATGTTCTTCATCAACTGGAGAGCCGAGGCATAGCGCTCCTTGACGTAGTTGCGCACATCCTTGTTGGGTTCCTGGTGGCGGTCGAGCATGCGCCGGTATTGGGCGTTGAGGCGCAACTGCGGGAGATCCTCGTCGTTGAGCTGGATGATGTACTGGTCGCCGTCCTTGAAAATCTGGACGTCGGGCTCCACCTGGCGGGCGCCGGGGCCGGAAAAGCGAAGGCCGGGCCGGGGATTGAGGTGGCGGATGACCTCGACGGCGGTCTGGATGTGCTCGAGCGGGCGGCCGAGCGCCTTAGCCAACTCGCGGATCTGGCGCAACTCGACCAGCTTGAGGTGGTCGGAGACGATCTGCCAGGCTACGCCCCCGCGGCCGTTGCGGCTCTCGAGCTGGAGCAGGAGGCACTCGCGCACGTCGCGGGCGCCGACGCCGGCCGGGTCGAGCTTCTGAACCTCGTGGAGGGCGGCCTGGACGTCCTCGATCAAGTGGTCGCCGGAGGAGGCGATCTCCTCGAGCGAGGCGGTGAGGTATCCGCTCTCATCCAGGTTGCCGATGATGGAGTCGGCTGCGTCCCGCACGCCCTCGGCCAGCGGCACCATGGTCAACTGCGAGCGCAGGTAGTCACCGAAGGTGACCGGGGAGGAGAGGAATGTCTCGAAGGAGGGCTTGTCGACCTGCTCGGAGGACGGGCTCCGGTAGCCGGGATCGAGGTAGTCGTCCCAGAAGGAGCCGAAGTCAATCTCCTCGAACGGATCGGTGGCCGGCTTGGACTCGACCGGCTCGGCGGCCTCCGCGGCCTCGGCCACGGGCGCGCCGGCGGCGGCAGGCGGTTCGGTGTCGATGTCGGCGAGCACGCCGGGGGCAACTTCCACGTCGCCGCTGGCGGTCTCCAGCAGCGATTGATCGGCCGGCTCGGCTACGCGCTCGGCCTCCAGAAGCTGTTGGAGCTCCTCCGGGCTGAGCTCTTCGCCGGCCTCGTCGGTGGCTTCCTCCAGGACGGGGTTCTCGGCAATTTCCTGAGTGATCATCTCGCGCAACTCGAGCCGGTTCAGTTGCAGGACCGTTACCATCTGGACCAACCCAGGGGTCAGGATCTGCTTCTGCGCGACTTTCAACTGCAGTCTCGGAGACAGCAAGTTCATCTGCCCCTAATGATAACAAACAGGGGTGGAGGGTGGATCGGAGCGCGGCCCGACCAGGCGTGTGGCTTGTGGCTTGTGGCCTGTGGATTCCACAACCGCGTACCCGCTGGCGCACCTGGGAGCGCGGTAGGAGCGCCAGCAGGTGAATCGCCGCTGGATCTACAGGCCACAGGCCACGAGCCACAAGCCACGGGCCGACATCACCCGACGCCGGTGGTGAAGCTTTCGCCGAGGTAGACGCGCTTGACTTCGGCGTCGCAGCGGAGGGCTTCGGGGCTGCCGGCGCGGAAGATCTGGCCGTTGTTGATGATGTAGGCGCGGTCGGTGACGGCGAGGGTCTCGCGGACATTGTGGTCGGTGACCAGGACGCCGATGCCGTTGCGCTTGAGCTCGAAGACGATGCGCTGGATCTCCAGCACCTGGATGGGGTCGATGCCCGAGAACGGCTCGTCGAGCAGCAGGAAGTTGGGCTGGATGACCAGGGAGCGGGCGATCTCGACACGGCGGCGCTCGCCGCCCGACAGAGCGTAGCCCTTGTTGTGCCGCACTTTCTCGAGGCCCAGTTGTTCGATGAGCTGGATCATGCGGGCGCGGCGCTCGCCGGCCGAAAGCGGCAGGGTCTCGAGGATGGCCATCAGGTTCTCTTCCACGGTGAGCTTGCGAAAGACGGAGGGCTCCTGGGGCAGGTAGCTGATGCCGAGACGCGCGCGCTGATACATGGGGAGGCCGGTGATCTCCCGCTCATCGAGCAGGATGCGGCCGGAGTCGGGGCTGATGAGCCCGACGATCATGTAAAAGGACGTGGTCTTGCCGGCGCCGTTGGGGCCGAGCAGGCCGACCACCTCGCCTTGCTCGACGTAGATCGACAGGTCGTCGACCACGCGGCGGCCGCGGTAGGCCTTGCTGATTTCACTGGTCTGGAGTTTTCTCATGGAGGACTAGCCCGCCCTTCTCACACAAGATCTACTGCGGCGCGCGATGCGCCCATGTCTACTTCGTTGCGCTCGGGCGACGTCCTCAGCGTACTGTTGAAGTACGCCTCCGGGCGCCGCCTCTCGCCCGCCTCGTATCCACGGGCCCCTCACGCGCCTCGTCACGATCCTGCGTGAGAAGGGCGGGCTAGCGCCGCTTGATCCGAGTTTTGACCGGCTCCTTTTCCGTACCATTCACGAGCAGCTTATCGTCATTGGCCCAGTAGGTCAACACGCGGCCTTTTGTGGAGCCGCGGACGCTGTCGACCAGCGTGGGGTCGCCGCCCGAGAGAATGACCTTTTGATCCGCGGCGTAGTACTCGGCGTGCTCGCTCGTTCCGGTGAGGTTGCGGGCGGGCTGCAGGATCGCGACGCGGCCGTCGGCGTAGGCGCGGTCGAGGGAGGAGTCGGCGCCGCTTTCGTTGAGGTAGGCGCGAATCTCGGAGGCTTTCACGTCCATGCCGGCGCGGGTGAGGTGGGCGCCACCGGCGTAGTGGGCCAGGCGGTCGGCCTCCGTGTAGACCAGAGCGGCGGATTCGACGTTGGCGAACGCCGGGGCGGCCCTGCTCTTGCCGGGGGAGTCCTTCGGCTGGTCGAGGAACTGCGTGCGGACGTGGCCGCGGGCCGAGAGGCGGCGACCGGCGCGGTCGATGTCCAGGCTGTCGGCCCAGATGCGGTTGGCGCCCTGCCAGGCGACGGTCTGCCCCTCGTAGTGGATCTTGCGGTTCCGCTCGGAAGTCTGCATGCGGCCGGCCGTGGCGTTGAGCGGCTCGTCATGGGAAAGCATGGAGGACGATTTCCCATTCTGATCCGGGAGGCGGGTGGAAACGACGTGGCCTTCGGCGAGAACGTCGCCCGACTTCTGGTCGAGGAGGATGTGGTCGGCGGCGGTGGAGCCGCTGGCATCCCAGACGCGCGCCGCTTGTTCGAGGGAGATCAGGTTCCGGGCTTCTTCGAGGACGGCGCGGTGGGCGCTGGCTTTGCGGTCGCCCTCCTGGTAGCGAAAGTTGGTCCACTGCTCGAGGCGCGCGAGCTGGCCGGTCTTGGGGTCGAAGGAGGCGGCCAGGTCGTCGCTCCAGGTCTGGACGGGCGCGCCGGGCGGGCGCTTGTCATTGGGCGGGCGGGGCTCGGGATCGGTGTGCGTGGCGGCCTTGTAGGCGCCGAAAGACCGGATCTGGTTGGCGGGGCCGTAGGCGACCTGAATGCGCTCGGCATCCAGGGTGCGATGACGCTGGCCGGGGCTGTTCGGCAGAAACTCGAGGTGGCCGGGGGTGTGCGTTTCAACGCCGGCGATTTCCCGCCCCCCGGGCCGCATGGTCAGCAAGATCACTTCGCTGCGGAGCAGGCGGCTCTCGGGCGGAGACACCCCCTGGCGGGGTACGGGGACCGATTCCAACAAGCTGTGGCCCGTGGTGAGCGCCTTGGAGAGCGTGCTCTCGCCGTCGACGATCGCGAAATCCAGGTCGACGCGGTCGGCGGTAATGGTGGTACGCGTGGCTTCAGAGGTCGAGACCAGGCGGGCGTTGCGGTCGCCGGTGATCTTCTCTACCTCACCGTCCGCGTTGAAGTTCATGATGAGGCCGTCGGCCGCGTAGTCGAGCTGGCGGTTGGGAAAGCGGCCGGCCCCGCGGGCCTGTTGGGCGTCCACTTTCTGGATCATTCCGTCCTTCAGGGTGACGACGGCTCCGGATGCGTTCAGCTCGGTATTCTCGCGGGTGAGCCGGGCCCAGTTGTTGAGCAGCACAACCGAGTCCCGCTCCCGGTAAATCAGGTCGCCGGCCTCGAGTTTCATGGGCTTGGCTCTGGAGGCGGCGCCGCGCCAGTGGAGCTCGATCTGGCTTTGCATGATCAGCTCGCGGAGGTTGGGATCGTAAATGGCGCCGACGGCCTGGCCATCGCCAAGGTCGAAAGTGAAGCTGGCCTGGCGGCTGGTGGTGGCCCTGCCGGTTTTGACGTCGAAGCTGACTCCGGAACTGCGAATGGCGAGCAGGCGGCCGCGGGAGGGGCCTTCCAGCGGGACGCCCATGGTGATCTCGACCTCACCGTCGGAATACAGCGTGTCGTGGGCCTGGTCGAGTTGCGCTTTGGCGCTGCGGATCCAATCGTAGCGCTTGCCATCGGGTTTGATCAGCCGCAGCTCCACCTGATCGAGTTCGAGCCGGGATGGTTCGTTCAACTGGCGGAAGTCCTTGGCGCGGACCTCGGCGACGAGGCGCTGGCCATCGTACTTGGTGTAAACCCAACTGGAGGCGGTGGCGGCGGTATCGAGCGGAAGCGACTTGGGGGGCGGCGGGGCCTGTCTGGAGAGAGCGGCTCTCTGCCGGTAATAGGTAGCTCCGACCGCGCCGAGGATCAGGACAATGGCCAGGAGCAGCAACAGGCGCGTGCTCCGCAACATCGTGTTTCCAGCATAGCAGGTGGGCAACCGCGGACAGCCCGAGCCGTCGGCACGAAAACCCGTGACAGTACTGTCACGGGTTTTCGGAGCGCAGTCCCCTTGTTTTTGGCGAATTGCCCGTGTATTCTGAGTTGCGCGAGAGAGGAGGGAATTCCATGCCTGTCACCGGCGAGACCAAGAAGGTATTGGTCGCTCTTTCCGTTCAGCTTGAGGTTCTAGCCAAGGGCAAGCTGCGCAAGTTCGTCTTCGGCCTGAAGAAGACTCAAGAAAACGACCTCGACAAGTGGAGCGTCAGTTTCGAGCTGCTGGACCGCGCTTCGGCCGACGCCCAGTTCGCCCGCGCGGTCTTCCTCGACATAGACCTGGACCTCAAGAAGGTCCCCGTGGAAGCCGTCCAGGCTACCGCCGACAAAGGCCTGAATAAGCCTCAGGTGGAGTACACCTTGACCGCGGTGGCGTCGGATGCCGACAAACTCAGCCAAGGGAAGATCCAAGAAAGCCGGATGAAACGGACCGTCAGCGATCTTTTCGCTGCCCGGAATGGCTGACCTGTTGCGCTGGTTTTTCCCGCCGGTTTTGTTCCTTCTGATCGCGGCCGACCAGTCCGCCGCCGGAGCGCAGTGCGGGCCCAGGCTATCGGCTTACCAGGGCTACCGGCTGCACAGCGTCGAGCTGAGAAGCCCCTTCTCTTTTCTGCACATCCTTGACCAAGCCCTGGCGCCCGGGCGCGCCAAACTACCCGCCCCGGGCAGTGTTCTCGATCCGGCTGCGATCCCTGCCACGATCAAGGCGCTGGAGGACTCGGTCCGCTCCTCAACGGCGCTGGTCGATCCTCCCGCCTCGGTCACCGCAGCCGCCGCCTTCATCGACCATTGCGACGACCAGAAGAGAGAGCTCGACCTGATCTTCTACCTCTTCACCTCGCGCATCGCGGCTCCCTCTTCCTGGAGCTGGGAATTCGGACAGGCACTTCACGAGGACCCGGGCGCGGGTTCCGGCATCGCTCCCCGCAAGCCGCGTCTCGCTGTCGAACCCAAAGTCGCCTTCGACCGCTCGAACCTGCTGGTCGCGGGCGGCCAAACCAGCTTCCTCGCCCCCTCCACCGGGTTCCAACTCGCCGTTGAAGGCTCGGCTTCGGATCGCTACACCAACGCGGCGTTGCGGCTTTCCGGCAGCAAGGTCTTAGAATACGCCGCCCTCTGGCAGGCCTCCTGGGCCGCGGGCTACCACTTCGAGAGACAACCGCTGGCAGAGGAGCGCCTGCGCCAGGGCTACGCTTTCGGCTGGTTATCCGCGGCCTCTCGACCGCTGGCGCGGATCGGGAGCCCCATCCGGTACGCAGTCCAGTTCGAGAAGGGCTACCAGGCCTCCGCGCTCTCTTCCGCCGCGTTTCAGGGCGACGCCCGTTATGCCGCCGTCAAGCTGCTCGCGGGGGTCTCCGGCGGGAGCGGCCCGCACGACTACTCGCTCAACGCCGGCTTCCAGGTCGGCGGCGCCGCCGGCGTCAACCCGGCGTACCGCAAACTGCTGCTCGATGGCGCTTATGCCGTTCGCATGGCCTTCTCCGACCACCGCGCCCTGGACCTGGATTGCCGGGTCACCGCGGGATGGCTCTCGCCCCTGGGCAACGGCCACGCTCCGCAGAACGAGCGGTTCTTCGGCGGCCTGGTTCCCCGCCCTTTCACCGATATTCCGGATTGGGAGGTCCGTGCCTCGCCCTCGATCCGGAGCTTCCCGAACAACCGCTTCTACGCCCTCATCGCCGGCGACCCATCCGGGCGCGAGCGATTCGTCTCGATGAACTTAACCGCCGCGCTGACTGCCTGGCGCCTGCCCCTGCTTCCCCGGGAACTCTACACCAATGGCGAATTCCTGACCCGGATCGAAGGCCAGAAAGGCACCGCCCGCGCGACGCTGACCGCCTACCATGCCTCGAAAGAACCCTCCATCGACGCCGCCGTCGCAGCCGCCGAGAAACTGGGGCCCGTGCTCGAGCGCCTGCAAGCGCAACTCGAATCCCTCGCCGTTCCGAGCAATCAGGAGGAAGCGCTCGAAAGCTGCCGGGACACGCTCGAACTGGTCCTGGATCAGCTCGAGAGCTCCCGCAAGCAGAGGATGTTCAGCCCGCTGCTAAGTCCGAACCTCCCACGCAGCCTGCCCCGCCTGATCCGGGACTGCGAGGACGAACTCAACGGCAGTCTCGACAACGCGGAGATCCACGCCGCGGCCCGTCAGGTTGTCGAGCGGCGCGCGGAGATCGAAACGGCGGTCACCGATCCAGCGGCGCTCGCTCGCGCGGAGAGCAGAGCGGCGGAGGACTTCCGGATCGTCGACCGAGCACTGACGGCCCTGGTCCAGGAGATCAATCTGGTCTCGGTCGATCCCGTGTTCATCTTCGACACCGCGTACGTTGGCCCAGCGCCCTCTTCGCGCCTGGTCCGCTACGGCCTGGGCGGCGGCGGGCGCCTGACCCTGGGTTCCCACGTATCGTTTACCGCGGGATATGCCTGCAACGCCAACCGCGGGGCGGGTGAGCCGCGCGGGGCGGTGTTCCTGGAGATGAAGTTCCACGATCTGATCCGGTGAAAAGGTAAGTATTTACAATGGGTTAGAGTGGCCGCTTGACACTCGTCGTGCCAGAGTGCTAATAATAGTTGTGGGGCTTGGCGTTTCCTGCCGGGTCCGATTTCCGAGATTCAAACTACCAGAAGCGAACCAATTGGAGGCATGCGTATGAACATTCGACCGCTCTACGATCGCATTGTCGTGAAGCGCATCGAGGAAAAGGAGCAAGTCCAGGGCGGGATCATCATTCCGGACACGGCCAAAGAGAAGCCCCAGGAGGGCGAAGTGGTGGCCGTGGGCCAGGGCAAACGCCTGGATAGCGGCAAGGTCGTGGCGCTGGACGTGAAGGCCGGCGACCGGATCCTGTTTGGAAAGTACTCCGGCAACGAGATCAAGATAGACGGCGAGGAGTACGTGATCATGCGGGAGGACGAGGTCCTCGGGATTCTGGAAGGCGCGTCCAAGGTAGCGGACGCGTAAAGAGGAGAAAGGAACACACATGGCAGCGAAGCAGATTGTATACAGCGAGAATGCCCGTCAGGCGATTCTGCGGGGCGTCAACCAGCTTGCGGAAGCCGTGAAGGTCACGCTGGGTCCCAAGGGACGCAACGTAGTGCTGGAGAAGAAATTCGGCGGCCCCACCATTACCAAGGACGGCGTAACGGTGGCCAAGGAAATCGAGCTGAAGGATGCGCTCGAGAACATGGGCGCGCAGATGGTGCGCGAAGTGGCGTCGAAGACCTCGGACGTGGCCGGCGACGGCACGACCACGGCGACCATCCTGGCGCAGTCGATCTTCCGCGAGGGCGTGAAGAGCGTAGCGGCGGGCGCGAACCCGATGGCGCTGAAGCGCGGCATCGAGAAGGCCGTTGAGGCGGTGATCGAGGAAGTGAAGAAGCTCTCTCAGTCGGTCAAGGACGACCGGCAGAAGGTTGCCCAGGTGGCCACCATATCGGCCAACGGCGACACCACCGTCGGCGACATCATCGCCAAGGCCATCGACAAGGTCGGCAATGACGGCGTGATCACGGTGGAAGAGTCCAAGACCATGTCGACCGAGCTGGACACGGTCGAAGGCATGCAGTTCGACCGCGGCTACCTGTCGCCCTACTTCATCACCGATCCGGAGCGGATGGAAGTGGTGCTCGAGGAGCCCTACATCCTGATCCACGAGAAGAAGGTCAGCAACATGAAGGACCTGCTGCCGGTGCTGGAGCAGATCGCGCGGAGCGGCAAGCCGCTGCTGGTGATCGCCGAGGAAGTGGAAGGCGAGGCGCTGGCGACGCTGGTGGTGAACAAGCTGCGCGGAACGCTGAACGCGTGCGCGGTGAAGGCGCCCGGCTTCGGCGACCGGCGCAAGTCGATGCTCGAGGACATCGCGATCCTGACCGGCGGCAAAGCCATCATGGAAGAGACCGGGATCAAGCTGGAAGGTGTGCGGCTGGAGGACCTGGGGAAAGCCAAGCGCATCACCGTGGACAAGGACAACACCACCATCGTGGACGGCGGCGGGAGCGAGAAGGGCATCCAGGGCCGGATCAAGCAGTTGCGCGCGCAGATCGAGGAGACCACTTCGGATTACGACCGCGAGAAGCTGCAGGAGCGGCTGGCGAAGCTGGCCGGCGGCGTGGCGGTGGTCCGGGTGGGCGCGGCCACCGAGACCGAGATGAAGGAGAAGAAGGCCCGGGTGGAAGACGCGCTGCACGCAACGCGGGCGGCGGTGGAAGAAGGCATCGTGCCGGGCGGCGGCGTGGCGCTGATGCGGGGCGGCGGGGCCCTGGCCGGGCTGAAGCTGGGCGGCGACGAGCAGGTCGGCGTGGATATCGTGAAGCGGGCCTGCGAAGAGCCGCTGCGGCAGATCGTGGGCAACGCCGGGTTTGAGGGCGCTATCGTGGCCGAGCGGGTGCGCACGAACGAGAACCCGAACTTCGGCTTCAACGCCGAAACCGGCGTGTACGAAGACCTGGTGGTGGCGGGCGTGATCGACCCGACCAAGGTGACCCGCACGGCGCTCCAGAACGCGTCGTCGATCGCGGCGCTGATGCTGACCACCGAGGCGCTGGTGGCGGAGATTCCGGAGAAGAAGCAAGCTCCGCCCATGCCCGGCGGCCACGGCGGGGACATGGATTACTAAGCGCTAACCGCGCGGCGGCCCCCGTTTGCGGGGACAGGCGCGCGTTGGTAGAGTACCTAGAGCCGCCCCCGGCCGATACGCCTCGGGGCGGCTCTTTTTTGTCTACAGTGAAGACATGCAGGCGATCGATTGGCTGCTCGAAGAGAATAATCCCCCGGTTCGCTACCTGACCTTGAAGAACCTGTTGCGGACGCCGGAGACGGAGCCTGAGCTGGCTCGGGCGAAGTCACGCCTCATGGGCTACCGAGTCACCCTGGAGATACTCAAGCACGCAGACCACTTCTGGGGTGACGGCGACAAGGCCTACGAGAAATACATGGGCAAGTACTGGCAGTTGATTTTCCTGGGCCAGTTCCTGGCCGATGGGAAGGACCGGCGCATCGCCGCGGGGATCGGCGACATATTGGACCAGCGCAAGTGGGTGAGCAAAGACGGCTTGCAGTGTCTGACTGCCAATATCCTCGCGGCTCTGACGCGTTTGGGTTGCGGGAGCCATCCGGTGGTTCGGCAGGAGCGAGAGGCCTTGGCACGGAGAGTCGTAAAAGGCGGAGGCATCGATTGCAGCGCCATGGCCTATTCCCTTCTGCCCGGGTGTTACATGGCCCAGCCTAAACTGCTGCTCTGTTTTTCGCAGGTGCCTCCGAAGGACCGGACTCCGGCCATGAAATCCGCGATCAAGCTCCTGGCCGGCCGCATGCTCGAGCACGAAGTCTTCGTGTACGTGCCGGGGAATCAGAAGGAGTGGCTGAAGATTCTGGAGCGCAACCCCGGCCGCGGCGGATTGCCCGCGGGGCAAACGGTGAAACAGTGGGTATCCGATCGGCGGGACCAGTTCCTGGCCGAACGCGGCTCGGGCGCGCCGAAACCCAAGCCAGGGTGGCTGAAGTTCGGCTTTCCACTGCACTACAACTCGGACATTCTCGAGGCCATGTACGCGCTCGCCGAACTGGGTACTCCCATGTCCGCCGCGCTGGAAAAGCCCCTCCGGGTCATCGAAGAGAAGATGACGCCGGAGGGCAAATGGGTCATGGAGAGCTCGCTAAACGGCAAGATGTGGGTGGACGTGGAGGCGAAGGGAAAGCCGAGCAAATGGCTGACCTACTTCGCGCTCCGCGTGCTCACCCACTTCGGCCGCGCCGCTTCTACATGAGCGCGTAAAGGGCGCCGTCGGCCGAGCCGAAGTAGAGGACGTCTTGGTCGACCACGGGCGAGGACCGAATCGAGCCCATGGTAAACAGCTTCGTTGCGCCGCTCACCATCGCATCGTAGAAATAGGGGCGGGTGACGGCGTTGAAGTCGAGGCGGCCGTCGAAGGTTCCGAAGTAGGCGACGCCGCTGGCGATGGCGGGGAAGGAGAACACCGGCATCTTCACGTCGAGCCAGAAGAGCTTGACGCCGGTGGCGGCATCCAGCGCGCAGACGTGGCCATCGCCGCTGCCGAAATAGACCGTGCCGTTCGAGATGGCGGGCGACGACAGGGCGCGCGCGTCGGTCTGGAACCTCCACTTGAGCTTTTGAAACTTCGGCACGCTGGGGGCATCGTAGACGCCGGTATGGGCGAGGTTGCCGCGGAACATCTGGGCCGGCTGGCAAATGGCGACAGCCGGCAAAAGTAGGGCAATAAGAGCGGGACGTCGTATAGGCACAATAGTACTCCGCGCGGGCGGCGCGCCGATGCAGTGGTCCGCCAGCTCGTCGAGCCAACAGCCCGGCGGTGGACAGCGCGACGTGGGTCAGCCGCCGGCGCCGAGCGGGCGGACCAGGTTCGCGTTGATGCGGGCGATCTCGGCGATGGCGGCCCAGTCGAGATCTCCGTGGCCGTAAGCAAGGGCTTGCAGAAATCGGTCGCGCAGGACGCCGGCGAACGGGAGTGGCGCCGTGGCGGATTCCGCGGCCGCAAGGGCGAGCAGGGTGTCTTTAAGGCCCAGGCGCAGTGAAAAACCCGCGGGTTGGTAGCGATGGTCCGCGATGCGCGTACCGTAGTTCTCGAACACGGGCGATTGGAACGCCCCACCGTTGAGCACCGCCAGGAACTGGTGCGGGTCCACGCCGTGCTTTTCCATGAGCGCGTAACTCTCGCCGAGCGCTTCCACCATCGAGGCCAGCACGAAGTTCACGCCTATCTTGACCAGGTTGGCCTTCCAAGGCTCTTCGCCGACGACGGTGACTCCCCGGCCGAGCGCCTCCATCACCGGACGGCAGTGCGCGATCTGGTCCGGCGGGCCCGCGGCGATCACCCACAGCCTCTTCTCGGCCGCCGCGTCGGCGCGGCCGATCACGGGCGCGGCGATGTAGCCCTGGCCGCGAGCGCCGTGCCGCCGCTCGAGTTCCTTCGACATTTCGAGGCTGATGGTGCTGCTGGACATGTGAACGGCGCCGCGTCGGAGCGCGTCGATCGCGGGCTGGCCGCCCTCCAGGACCGTGCCGCGCAGCGCCGGATCGTCGGCGAGCATCGTGATCAGCACGTCGGCGTCCGTGGCGGCCTCCGCCGGAGACGCGGCGATGCGGGCGCCTTCCCGACCCAACGTCTCGGCGCGTTCCCGCGTGCGGTTGTAGACGGCGACTTGATGTCCCGCGAGGATCAAGTTGCGGGCCATCGGCTCGCCCATGTTCCCGATTCCGATGAATCCGATTCTCATGCTGGAGCGCCCCCTGCCACTGTTGTAGCAGAAGTGGACCACTCAGCCTGTGCCACTATGGACGGGGCGGGGCCGGCGCCGCCGCGCGCGACACATCGATCAGCCTCATGATGGCTTCCAAGTCGGTAGGCGCCTCGTCGACGAGGTTGAGGTCAAGGCTCTTGGACGGGTTCTTGGGATTCGGGAAGGTCAGGGTGAGCGTGGTGGAGTTCCCCGTACTTCGCAGGGTGCAGCGCACCTGCGCGACAGGAACCGTGAGCGGGCCCAGGCTGCACTTGCCAAGCGGCGTGTAGCGGATCGTGGCCGCGCTGACACCGAGCTCCGCGCCGTGGCCTCCCCGGAGGGTGAAAGCGGAGTGGTAATGAGTGGTGTGGAAGGTGAGTTCCACTCCGGCGGCCAGGGCCTTGGCCGCGATGGCCGGAAACGTGATGAAGCGCTTGTCCTGGAAATGGCTGAGCGCCAGGACCCTGAGGATCTCCGGGTCTGCGCCTCCGCGCTGCAGGTACAACTGGCCCCGCATAGTCGCCATCAGGTAGTCGGACTTCGAATAGTCCCGGAGGATCTCGTCGCCGACCGCCTTGAGCGCGGCGCTGTCGATCTCGAGGGTCACGGGGACTTCGTGCGTTCTTCCTCCCTCGACGACCACGACGGTGGAGAACGCGATTCGGAAAGGAGCGGCCACCCGGATCTCGTGGGGGCCGACAGGCAGAGGCAGCCGCTCCACGCGACTGGGATACTGTCCGGCCCCGGCGATGGTGATCTGCGCATCCGGGAGTCCGGCGTCGAGCGTCAGGAACCCGATCGTCCAGGCGAGTGGCGCCTCCACGGTCTGCGGCTGGTCGAGGACCAAACGGACCGGCTTCGAGACGGAGCTGTGGTCCTTCTTGGTGACCAGCAGTTGATAGTCGCCGGGCCCGACGGCGAGCACGATCTCGCCGGCATCTCCGACCGTGGCGACGGGGATGCCGTCGAGGGCCACGTCGGCGCCGGGAGCGGTCCGGATCACGAGCCGGACTTTCGGCAACAGGTGTTCGAGCGCGGCGCGGGTCTCGGGTCCCGCACCGAGGTTGGTGAGCTTCTCGATCAGCGGCCGGTCGACGGGGCTAGCCAAGCCGCGGGTTCGCAGTTCCTGGCTGACGAAGCTGTCCGGCGATCCCTGCCGGATGAGAGCTTCCACCTGGCGCACGGTCAAGGCTTTGCCGGCGGCCTGAGTCTGGGCCGCGAACTCCGCTGCGCCCGGCGGCGCAAGGACGGAGACGACGACGGCGATCCGCAAAACGCGGAACAGCAATGCGCGCGTGTCCATCGAGCATCATCTTATAACGGTTTCTAGGCCAGCGGGCAGAGGCGCTTGAGGAGCTGGATCTGGCCGGCGTGATAGAGGTCGTGAGCGGCGGCTCCGCGGATCAACTTGAGTTGGTCGTCGTTTGCCGCGGAGAGGCCGGCAACCGCCTGCCGCAACTGCTTGTGCTCGGCGGCAAGCAGCGCGACATCTTTCTTCCAGGTGGCCACGTTTGGCTCGCCAGTGCGGGCGAACCAATTCGAGCCGGGCACGGCGAACGAGCGGCGCCGGGCGCCGGTGAGCTTGCGCCGCACGACGTATTTCCAGTAGGCGGCGTGCAGCACGAGTTCCCAGATATTGTGCCGGCCGGGGGCGGGCCGCCAGGCCGCTTGCGCCGCCGACAGGCCGCGAATCGCGCCCTTGAGGTTCGGTCCGTGCCAGGACTTCTTATCGAATGCCTCGTCGAGTAGCGTGAGCAGATGCTCCATCTCACACCCCTTCGGGCGGCGCCGGCTTCACCTGGATCTCGACGGTCTTCACGCCCAGGTAGGGGTGGCGGACCGAGAGACGGACGGTGCCGGCGGCCTCCTTTGTTTTCACCCACACAGCGCCCACGCCTCCCATCAGTGCGAACGGGTTTTCGCCGATGATTTCGCCCGGGCCCTCGATGCTGAGCGAGATCGAGCCGGTTGCGAACTGGCGCGGACTGCCGTATTCGTCGGTCACGCGCAGCACCACGCGCGTGGCGTCGCTGCCGTCGCCCACCAGTTCGGTATCGTCCGGCTCGACGAGCAATTGAGCGTCCGCGCCCTTTCCGGAGAGAGTCTTCGTGATGACCAGCTTGCCGTCGAGGTAGCCCTCGATCTTCAGATCGCCCCAGCGATCGAAGCGGCAGCCGGTCAGGTCGACCAGGAAGGGCGGGTGGGGCAGATTTCCGTACTGTTCGCGGGCCGGATCGGCCTCGGTCTTGAGCTGGCCGCCGATGTAGACCTTCAGGTGGTCGCAATTCGAGCAGACGGGCACCAGGCCCGGGCCGCCGCCGGCGGGCTTGTCGCCCCAGGACCAGGCGAACCCCGGCTCGAGCACAATCTCTTCCATGGGGTCGCATTGGGACCTGTAGAGAGCTGCGGCGGGTTTCGGGATGCGGAAAATGTCGCTGACGCCGTGGTAGCAGATGCGGTCGCCGGAGCCGAAATAGCGGTGTGTGGCGTAGTCGAACGCGCACCAGCCGATGCCGCCGGCGTAACGCTCGTCCGAGGCGAGCTGGTTATGCACGCGGGCGTGCCGCAGCACGTGCTCGGCAATGTGTTCGACGGCGTCGACGTGCTTGGTGGAGAACATGTGGCCGTTGAACTCGGTGTTCAGATACAGAGGGTGGTTGGGCGGACGCAGCGGAAAACCGAAATCGTTCATCGTGAAAACATCTTCGAGGAGCTCGGATTCGTAAATATTGCGCACGCCGCCGGTCTGGCGCGAGGGGTCGAGCTTGTGCGCGAGATCGTTGGTGCGGACGTAGAAATCGTGGTTGTCGCGCGATTCGTTGACGCGCACGCCCCAGAGCACGATCGAGGGGTGGTTCCAGTCGCGGCGGACCATTTCCCCGACGGTGCGCACGGCCAGGTCCTGCCAATCCTGGTCGCCAATGTGCTGCCAGCCCGGGATCTCCTCGAGCACCAGCAGCCCGGCTTCATCGCAGCCATCCAGGAAATGCGGCGACTGCGGGTAGTGCGAGGTGCGCACGATGCTGCACTTCAGATCCTTCCTGAGAATGAAGGCGTCGCGGCGCTGCACCCGGGCGGGCATGGCGCCGCCGGTGTAGGGAAAGGTCTGATGGCGATTCAGCCCGCGCAGCTTGACGTGCTGCCCGTTGAGGAAGAAACCCTTCTCGGTGAAGCGCGCCTCTCGGAACCCGATCCGCACCGCATACTCGTCGGCCAGGCCGTTGCCGGAGAGCCGCACCACGACCTGGTACAGCTTGGGGCGGTTGAGATCCCAGAGCTCGATTTCGCCGAGGTCCTCGAGCTTGAGATCGTGGAAATCGGAGGCGCCCGAACCAATGGACTGGCTGACGGTCTTGAGCACGCGGCTGCCGTCGCGCAACTCGGCGGCGAGGGCGAGCGGGGCGCGGTCGCCGGCCAGGCCGTTAAGGTGGCAGCGCACCTCGACGCGCCGCTCGGCGCCGAGCACGTCGACGGGCCGCGCGAACACGTTCTCGATGCAAATGTCCGGGACCACGCGCAGCGACACCTCGCGGTAGATGCCGCCGAAGGTCAAGTAGTCGATGCTGCCGCCGAAGGGCGGGACGTCGGCCCGTTCGGTGGAATCCACCTCGACGGCGAGCAGGTTGTCGCCGGACCAGTTGATGTGCTGCGTCAGCTCGAAGGAGAAGGGCGTGTAGCCGCCGCGATACTCGCCCAGCCGCTTGCCGTTGAGGGTGACGGCGGCGGCGGTCATGACGCCGGCGAAATCGACGAACACGCGCTGGCCCTTCAACTCCCCCGGCAGGCGGAAGTGGCGCCGGTAGATGGAAACGAACTGGTAACTCTGGTCGTCGAAGCTGTGCCAGGGCAGGAGGCGGTTGGTGTGGGGGAGCGTCACGCGCTCGAACCGGCGATCGTCGAAATCCGGGGCGGTGGCGCCCTCGACGGTCTTCCCGCCGTAGAGCCATTTCCGGTTCAGGGGGAAGACCTGGCGTTTCGAGGAGGAGGCCGGCGCGGCGGCGAGCGTGGCCAACCCCGCGCTACTGGCCAGCAGGAAGTCTCGACGATTGAGCATGTCAACAGATTGCCATAGTTGGAAGTGGGAAATGCAAAGTACGAAGTACGAAGGACGAATGACGAAGTGAACCCCCGGCCATTCCCGTAGCCCGCAACCGGGCACAACCTGAGGCGTCCCGACAGCGGACGGCCTAGGCAGTCCCTCGGTTGCGGCCTTCAGCTTTCGCTTTGGCCCCTGGCGTGCGTATAATACGACAGCGCTTTTCGATAGCCCCCTTATGGCAAAAGGCAATGTCACGATCAACGTTGAGCGATGCAAGGGCTGCGCGTTCTGCGTGGAGTTCTGTCCCACCAAGGTGCTGGCCCTTTCCTCGGCGTTCAATTCCAAGGGATACCATTCGCCGCACGTCGTAGCGCTTGAGAAATGTAGCGGTTGCGACCTTTGCGGCATGTACTGCCCGGACTTCGCGATCTTCGGCTGGCGGATCAAAGAGGCCCCGGGCCAGGAGGCGTCCGATGCAGGCTGATCCTCGCGGGGTGTTAACGGGAGTCCATTTCCTCGATGGCGACCACGCCTGCTGTGAGGGTGCGCTGGCCGCGGGTGCGCGATTTGCCGCAGGATACCCCATCACCCCATCCACGGAGGTGGTCGAGCGGTTCGCCGCGCGCATCCCCACGGTGGGTGGCACGTTCATCCAGATGGAGGACGAGCTGGCTGCCTCGATCGCGATTCAGGGAGCGGTCTGGGCCGGCGCGAAGGCGTTTACGGTGACCTCGGGGCCGGGCTTCTCGCTCATGATGGAGCATATTGGCTTCGCGGCCATGACCGAGACGCCGTGCGTGTTCGTGAACGTGCAGCGCGGCGGGCCCTCGACCGGCTTGCCGACGCTTCCGGCCCAGGCCGACATGATGCAGGCGCGCTGGGGCTCGCACGGCGACTACGAGATTATCGCGCTCTGCCCCAACTCGCCGCAGGAGTGCTTCGACCTGACGGTGCGGGCGTTCAACCTCTCCGAGGAGTACCGCACGCCGGTCATGTTCATGATGGACGAGTGCGTGGGGCACATGACCGAGAAGGTTGTCATTCCGCCCGCGGAGCAAGTCGAGGTTTACCCGCGCAGGCACACCCGCCGCGCGCCCGGCGCCTACAAGCCGTACGAGCCGGAGGCCGATCTGGTGCCGGAGATGGTGCACGCCGGCGAAGGATACCGGTTCCACATCACCGGCCTGACGCACGATGAGTGGGGCTACCCGGGGATGAACGTCGCGACGCAGGACCGGCTGGTGCGCCGGTTGGTGGAGAAAATCCGCGCCGCCGAGGACCGGCTCACCATCGTGGACGAGCAGGGCATCGAGGACGCGGAAGTGGCGGTGGTTTCCTACGGCATCACGTCGCGGGTGGCGGAACGGGCGATCGAAATGGCGCGCCGCAAAGGCGTCAAGGCAGGACGGTGCCGGCTGATCGGCGTCTGGCCGTTCCCGGACCGGCATCTGCGGGCGCTGGCCGCGCGGGTAAAGGCGTTCGTGGTGCCGGAGATCAACCTGGGCCAGATCGCGCGCGAGGTCGAGCGGGCGGCGGGGGGCGCGGCCCGCACCATCCCGGTGACGCACGCCGGCGGGGGCGTGCACCAGCCCCAGGACATATTCGAGGCCATCATGGAGGCTGCACGATGAGCGCACTGCCCGAAGTCATCAACCCGGTGGAGCCGTTCCTGCGCACCGAGCGCATGCCGCACATCTGGTGCCCCGGCTGCGGCATCGGAACCACGGTGAATTGTTTCGCGCGGGCGCTGCTGGAATCCAAGCGCAACCTGGACCGCGTGGCGATTGTCTCGGGCATCGGCTGCTCGGGCCGGGTCGCTGGCTACGTCAAGCTGGATTCCTTCCACACTACGCACGGGCGGGCCATCCCGTTCGCCACCGGGCTGAAGCTGGCCAACCCGTCGCTGGAGGTGGTGGTCTATTCGGGCGATGGCGACCTGTTCGCCATCGGGGGCAACCACTTCATTCACGCCGCGCGGCGCAACGTCGACATCAAGGTGATCTGCGTCAACAACCTGGTCTACGCGATGACGGGCGGGCAGACCGGGCCGACCACGCCTTACTCCGCGATCACCGCGACGGCGCCCTACGGCTGCTACGAGCCGTCGTTCAACCTGTGCGCGCTGGCCGAGTCGGCGGGGGCGTCCTACGTGGCGCGCTGGACCACCTTCCACGTGCGGCAGCTCACCAAGTCCATGTCCGAGATCCTGCGCAAGCGCGGGTTCTGCTTCATTGAAGTGCTCTCGCCCTGCCCAACGCTCTACCAGCGGCGCAACAAGATGGGCGACGGGCTGGACACGATGAAGTTCTACAAGGAAAAGAGCAAGGTGCGCCACGGCGCGCCCACGGGCGAAGTGGCGCTGACCAAGGACGGCGAGATCGCGGTGGGCAAGTTCGTGGACCGCGAGCGGCCCGACTACATGGAATCGATGCGCGCCCGCCTGGCGGAGCAGTTGGGCGAGCGGTACGTCGAATGGGAGAGTCCGGTATGCCAGTAACCGAGATTCGCATCGCGGGCTTTGGCGGCCAGGGCGTGATCCTGTCCGCCATGGTCATCGGCAAGGCTGTCTCGATTTTCGAGGACGGTCACGCCACCATGACCCAGAGTTTTGGCCCCGAGGCGCGCGGCGGCGCGTGCAGCGCGCAGGTGGTGCTCTCCGACCGGCCGATCGACTATCCGTACGTTACGCGGCCCGATGTGTTGGTGGTGATGTCGCAAGAGGCCTACTCGCGATTCGCGCCGGAGCTGAAGGACGGCGGCATCCTGATCGTCGAGGAAGAGCTCGTAAGGATCTCCGGCCTGAGGAGCGGCATCCGCGTCTACAGCGTGCCTGCCACGCGGCTGGCCGAAGAGCTGGGAAGGCGGATGGTGTCGAACGTGGTGATGGTGGGGTTCTTCGCCGCGGTGACCGGTCTGGTGACCGCCGAGGCGCTGCGCCAGGCGGTTGCGGACTCCGTGCCGCCCGCCACGCGCGAGCTCAACCGCCGCGCCTTCGACAAAGGCTTCGAGTACGGCCTGGTGAAAGCCGGTGCCGCCATCGAAGAGCACCACCACGCGCCAATGGAAGTGGAGTAGGCGTGGGGGACTCTTCCAAACCGATCGACGAACGCGAAGCGAAGCTGAAGGCTGTGCGCGAAGCGGCGGAGTACTCCTTTCCGACGGCCGACATCGCACAGATGCTGGAGGAGATCGAGCGGGAGATCGTCCAGGCTGGGACCAACGCGGCACCGCTTCCGGCGGCTGAGTTGAGCGGCCTGAAGGAGACTCCGCGCCGGCAAGATTGAGGGCCGGGTCTGGAGACCCGGCGCGGTCCGGGGGGACCGCCCTACGCAGCCTCAACCCATCTCAACTACTACCTGGTTCTCGGCCAGCAGCTTCTCCGCCGGGATGAGGTTCCCCTCCAGCAGATCGTCGTTGAGCACGAGCTTGGCCACCCCTTTCTGAACGCCGGCGGGGTTCCTGACTTCCACGTTCAGCCGCTTCCCTCGAAACACCCGGGTGATTTTGAATCCCTTCCAGGCGGAGAGGATACAGGGGTCGATTCTGAGCCCTTCGTATTCCGGCCGCAGTCCTAGAATGTATTGCGTGGCTGCGAAATAGGACCAGGCGGCGGACCCGCTCAGCCAGGGGATGCGCGAGGCGCCGGCGCGCGGGCTGTACTTGCTGTGGGTGAACTGGCAGTAAACGTACGGCTCGATCTGGCGGACTTCGGCCTTGGTGTTGTAGGCTGCCGGCAGGTAGGCCCTGAAGTACTCATAGGCCCGGTCGCCGTGGCCCAGCAGCGTTTCCGCAATGATCGCCCACCCTTGGGTATGGCTGAAGACGCTCCCGTTCTCCTTCATTCCCGGATTGAACAGGGCAGCGAGCATGACGCGAAAGTCGGTCTGGACGAAGGGAGGGTCGCACAACATCAAGCCCCACTGGGTGGCCAGCCGCTGGCGGACGGACTCCATCACCTGTTCGGCCCGTTCAGCGCGGGCATGTCCGCTGTATACGGCCCAGGACTGGGGGCTCAGAAAGATCTTGCCTTCGGGGTTCTCGTTGGAGCCGAACTTATGGCCGTCGGCCCGGTAGGCGCGCAGGTACCACTGCCCATCCCAGGCGTGCCTTTCCAGGTCATCGTCCAGCCGGGCCAGTTGTGTTTGCGCCCACTTGCCCTCGCCGGTCTTTCCCAGCAAAAGGCAAATCTCCAGAAAAACCGCGAGGGCATAGCGCAACTGGAAAGCTACGAAGACCGATTCGCCCCGATGTCCCAGACGGATGCAATCATTCCAGTCCGCCCACAGACCGCAGGGCAGCCCATGAGCGCCGGAACGCTCCAGGCTGAACTCGATGGCCCGCTTCAGGTGGCCCAAAACGGTGTCTTCCCCCCGGTCCGCATAGGGCAGCACCTTGTCGTAAAAAGAGAGGTCGCCGGTCTCTTTGACGTACGCCGGGATGGTGTTGAAGAGCCATAAGGCGTCGTCGGAGCGGTACTCTTCCTCCCTGGGGGGAGCCTCGGATCCGGGGCGATGGGCAAACTGCTTGACCACGGGCATCGCGCCACCGGTAGAGACCTGCCCCGTGATCATCAGTTCGAGCCGCTGGCCGGCTTCCGCGGGGATGGCGTGGAGCACACCGAGGATGTCCTGCACGGTGTCGCGGTAGCCGAGGCCGTCGCGCTCGCCGGCGTAAATGAGGCTGGCGGCACGGGACCAGGCGAACGTCATCAGGCAGTTGAACTGGCTCCACATATTCAACATGCTGTTCAGCTCTGGGTCGGGCGTTTCCACGGCGAGCGCGCCGAGGCGGCCGTGCCAGTAGCTCTTGAGCAGGGCGAGTTCCTCGCGGACGCGCTCCATGCCGCTGAACTCCTCGACCGCCCGCTTGCCCGCGTCGTGGGCCGCGCCAACGCCGAGGAGCACCAGGAATTCCTTGGCCTCGCCGGAGGCGAGGTCGATATCGATCTGGAATACGCCGCAGCCGTTGTCGCCGGCGGCGAGCGAGTTGGTGCATTGGCCGCGCTCGACGACCTCGGGCTTGGCGTAGGTGCCGTAAGTGCCGATGAAGGCCGTGCGGTCGGTGTCGAAGCCGGTGACATCGGCGCCCACCACGGCGAGGAAGGAGTGGTGGCCCTGGTCGTGCTCCTCGGGCTTGTCGGGCATGTACGGGAGGTTCACATTGGTGCCGTGGTCGATGATGTTGCCGGCCACGTCCATTTTGAGAATGTGCTGAGTGTACTGAAGATTGATCAGATCGTGGTAGGCATCCCAATTGCCGGCGTACTCCACATAGGTGAACGCGCTCAGGTGACGAGGCCTTTGGCTCAGGTTGGTGAGCTTGACGTGCCAGCACTCGAAAGTCTTCCCCAGGGGAACAAAATAAGTCGTTTCCGTCCGTATCCCGGCGTATTCGGAGGAGATCACGGTGTAGGCCGTACCGTGGCGGCACTCCGACTTGTACTGATCCAGGGGCTTGCCCACCGGCTGCCACGATGCCGACCAGAAGTCCTGGGTCTCGCAGTCGCGCAGGTAGATGTACCGCCCCGGCTGATCCATGGGGAGCGAATTGAACCGCAGCCGTGTGAAGCGCCCCTGGGCGGCCGACTTGTAGAAGCTGTACCCTGCGGCGTTATTGGTGATGATGGCGCCGTATTCGGTCGTCCCCAGGTAATTGCTCCACGACTTGGGGGTGTCGGGGCGAGTGATGACGTACTCCTTGTTCCGATCGTCAAAGTATCCGTATTGCATTGGCACACTCCTCCCGGCGAGTTTCCAGAATACCAAGAGCGGGAACTACGGGACAGGCGGCGAGGTGGGCAACGGGACAGGGCTGGAGCCCTATCCTACGTCGTCGCGCTGGCGCGCCGGGCGAAGGAGATGATCGACGGGTTCACCAGGCGCTTGAAATCGAGAAAGTGCATGTGGATGACGTCGCGGTGCGTGCCGGCGTTGAAGGTGATCGTATCCTCGCCGGCTAGGCGGCTGTCCACGTAGACCGGCAGACTGAACAGGTTCCCGAACGGCGGCATGGCGCCCAGCTCGCAGGTCGGGAACAGCTCGCCGAGTTCCGCCTCGGTGGCCAGACGCAAGCGAGACAGACCCAGGTCCTGCCGGAGCTGTTCCAGGTCCACCACGCTGTCGGAGGGCAGGACCGCCATGCCGTAGCCCTGCTCGCTCAGGAAGAGCACGGTTTTCGCCATTTCGCGGGCCGGCACGTGCTCGGCGGAGGCGACCTCCCGGGCTGTGTAGGCCAGCGGATGAACGGTATGCGTATAATCCACCTGGTTCTGATCCAGGAATTCGCGCAGCTTGGTGAGAATCGGCATTGGACACCCTCCCTGTGATGCGTCGGACGCGAAGAATCCCAAGCCGAATGTACTGCAAAAAGAGAGCCGGCGCAAGGGGTAGTCAGCTCTTGCCGATGCCGATCAGTACGATCCCCAGCACGATCAGCAGCAGTCCGAAGAGCTTGTTCCGCGTGATGCGCTCTTTCAGGAACAGCGCCGACCACAGCAGGGTCCAGATGTAGCCCAGCGAGACCAGCGGATAGAGGACGCTCAATTCCCCATGACGGATTCCGACCACGTAGGCCAGCGACGAGGTGACGAACAGCGTCACCCCGAGCAGCAGGCGGCCGTTCAGTATCAGATAACGCAGGCCGAGGTTCAGCTTGGCGGCGCCGGTCTTCAGGTAGAGTGCTCCGAAGGAGCCGAAGAAAGAGGCGATCCCCACCAGCAGCATGGACTGAAAGGGAGTGGCGGCCGCGTGCGCCGTCATTTCTTCCCGTCCTTGCCTAGCACGCCGACCCCGGCCACGATGATCAGAATGCCCAGGAGCTTTGGCAAATTCATGGATTCGCCGAACAGCCAGATCGACAGGGCCGCCACCCACACGTAGGTGAGCGAGATGACGGGGTAGAGGATGGACAGCTCCTCGTCGCGCAGGGCGAAGATGAACACCACCGTCATCAGGGCATACAGGGCGTAGCCGCCGATCAGGTGCGGGTCGGTGGCCATGGTGTAGAGGTTGGTCCAGACGCCGCTCACGGTCGTCCACGGCGCCGAGGTTGCGGAGGCCTTGGCCCCGGTTTTGATAAGGATCTGGCCGGCCGCTCCGAGCAGGGTGCACACAAAGACCAGCCCGACGGACTGGCGGCGGCTCAATGCCTTCCGTACCGGCATGCCAGTAGCAGGTGCTGCGACGCTCAAGAAACCTCCCGAAGCTCTTATGATACCCGACGCCGAAGGCGCCGTAGCGCCGCGAGCAGCCCGATGGCGCCGCCCAGGTTCAGCAGCCGGATCCGCGCCGCGCCCTCATAGCTCCCGATGTTCGCGCCAAACAGCAGTTCAGCGTTTGCCCCAGGCATAACCACAGTCCCCGAGAGGAGCAACGGTTCTCAGGCAGTGGGATAAGGCTCCGCCTTGTCCCGGCTGGACCAGCCAGAGGCTTGTCCTACCCCGTCTGGATGGCGACGGAGGCGGTCGGAAGGCCGGTGGCGGTGGCAGCGAGGTGGATGACGCCCGGGTTCCTCGCGGACTGCACCATGACCAGGCAGCGGCCGGCGCGCGTCGTCCGCGACAATCCCTTGTACGGCTCAAGGCTGCGGAGGTCGCCGTTGTCCACTCCGATGATCACGCCCGGGCCGCTCATCTCGAACTGGATGGCTCGGTCGTCGTCGGGCACGAGAACGCCTTCGCCGTCGGTGAGTTGAACTTCGATATGCGAAATGTCGCGCCCATCGGAGGCAAGCTTCTCGCGGTCGGGCCGCAGGGCAATCCGGGCGCAAGGCCCCGAGGTGCGCAGCTCGTGGCGCGCCACGATCCTGCCATCATTCCTGCCGACAGCCTCGATCCTGCCCGGCTGCCAGGGAACGTGCCAGATCACCGCCCGGTTCAAGAAGCCGGCCGACCGGCGCTCGCCATAGGATACGCCATTGAGCACCAGTTCCACGGTTTCGCAGTTGGTCTGTGTTTGCAGGCGCAGCAATTGCCCCTGGCGCTTCTGGAAGTTCCAGTGCGGAAGCATCGTGGGCGCTTCCCAGGACGAGGCGGGCATCCCGGATCCCAGGGATTCGTCGAGGACGCTGAGGAACACGACCGGGTCCGCGCGCCAGGCGCTGCGCTGGAACCAGCCTTCGGGCTTGAGGAAACCGCAGGTGTCGATGATCCCGCTGGTGGAGCCTCTGTCCGGCCAGGCGCCGGATTCGCCCAGGTAGTCGATGCCGGTCCACAGGAACTGGCCGGCGACGTAATCGTACTTGAGCACGTCCCACCAGGTGTTCGCGGGATCGAAGGCGTGCCGGAGCTGTTCGCTGTTGCGCCAGTATTTGAACGCTTCCGTCCCTACGATGACCAGGTTGGGGTCGGCCTTCTTCAGATGGGGGTAGAGCGGCTCCTGGTAGTTGAGGCCCGCCACATCCATGAGCTTCGAACTGGCGAGGACCTGGCTCACCCGGTCCTCCAGGGTCTTGCCGTGTGGCAGGATGAGCGCGCAGGTGACCGGTCGGGCCGGCTCCTCGCGGTGGACGAAGTCCACGAGCGTCTTCAGCGTCGGATTGACCTCATCGGTGCCTGGCTCGCCGGTCTCGTTGCCGACGCTCCAGAGCACGACACACGGGTGATTGCGGTCGCGCTCGAGCATCGACCGGAGGTCCTGCTGCCACCAATTGGGGAAGCTGGGGCTCTTCATCCACCACTGACGCGGGTCCTCCTTGCCGGCCCACTTGTCGAACGCTTCGTCGATGACGACAAAACCCATGCGGTCGCAGAAATCCAGCAGCTCGGGCGCGGGCGGGTTATGGCTGCAACGGATGGCGTTGCAGCCGATGGACTTGAGGATCTCGAGCCGGCGTTGGAGAACCCTGTCCGGCACGGCGGCGCCCACCGCGCCTGCGTCGTGGTGCAGGCAGACGCCCTTCATCTTAACGGCGCGGCCATTTAGCAGGAATCCTTTGTCCTTGTCGAAGCGCACCTCGCGGATGCCGAACCAGGTGACGTAGTCGTCCACCGCCTGGCCGTCCACAAACACGACGCTTCGAGCGTAGTAGAGCGCCGGGTCTTCCAGGGACCAGAGCAGTGGCCGCGGCAGCGTGAAAACCTGGGAAACCTGGGCGCCGGTTGTTCCCGCGGTGCGCTCAGCGCCAAGCTGACGGCCGTCGCGGTCATGGATCGTGGTCTCGAGGCGGAAGCTGGCCGCCGCACCGCGCGAGCGGACGCGCGTGCGTACGCACACCTCAGCGGTCTCCGCCGAGATCTTCGGCGTGGTGACCGAGGTTCCCCAATGCGCCACGTGCACGGCTGAGGTTTGCGTGAGCCAGACGTGGCGGTAGATCCCCGAGCCGGAGTACCAGCGGCAATTCGGCTGGTCGGAGTTGTCGACCCGGACCGCCAGAACGTTGCTGGCGCCGAAGGCGAGGTGCGGCGTCAAGTCGTAGTGGAAGCTGACGTATCCGTACGGCCTGGCGCCCAGGTGCTTCCCATTGATCCAGACGTCGCTGTTGTGGTAGACGCCGTCGAACTCGATCCACACGGTCCGATCCCTGCCGGCAGCGGGCAGTACGAACTCCTTGCGGTACCAACCGGCACCGCAAGGCGAATACCCGCCCGACCCGCCGGAGGGGGCGTCCTTGTCGAACGGTCCCTCGATGCTCCAATCGTGAGGCAGATGGACGTCGCGCCAGGCGGCGGTGTCGAAGGCCGCCAGCTCCGCGCCTCGCGCGTCGCCCCGGAAGAACTTCCAGTCGAAGTCAAAACTGGCGCGCGAACGGAGCTTGGGATCGGGGCCGCTCAGGTCCGCGCCCGGCGCCGGAGGGGGAAGCAACAAGGCCGCCCCGGCGCACTCGAGGAACGTCCGCCGATCCATTGCCCCATCGTACCAGCGCCGGGCGGCATGGTCATCGATACGGCGTTTTCGCTACAATGGCCCAATCTGAAAGCGAGGGTTCATGTTCAAGGAGTTCAAGGAATTCGCGGTTCGCGGCAACGTGATGGATATGGCGGTCGGCATCATCATCGGCGCGGCCTTTGGCAAGATCGTAAACTCGCTGGTGAACGACATCGTGATGCCGCCGATCGGGCAACTGACCGGGAAGGTGAATTTCAAGGACCTGTCGGTGGCGCTCGGCGGGGCGAAGATCAACTACGGTTTGTTCATCAACACGGTCATCGAGTTTCTCATCGTTGCGTTTGCGGTGTTCCTGCTGGTGCGGCAGGTCAACCGGCTGCGCAAACCGGCAGCCGAAGCGCCGGCGGAACCGACCACCAAGGAGTGCCCGTACTGCACGCTGGCGATCCCGGTGAAGGCGATCAAGTGCCCGCAGTGCACGGCGCAGTTGAAGCTGGCGCAAAACGCCTAGTCCGCGCTCGAGTTGCCGGGTGCGGCCGCTGGTGGACAAGCCTGCGCTCTTATCCTACGCTGGACCCATGGGCGAGCTGAGCCGGATTGGCGTGGCGATCGATTCCGACCTGCTGAAGAAGTTCGACGACCTGATCGCGAAAAGAGGTTACACGAACCGCTCGGAGGCCTTCCGCGACCTGATTCGCGAAGAGCTGGTGGAGCAGGCCTGGGAGTCGCCCGAGCGCAAGGTGGTGGGCACGGTGTCGATCGTCTACGACCATCACGTGCGGTTGCTCAGCGAGCGGCTCACGGACCTCCAGCACGAGTTCTATCACCACGTGCTTTCCACGCTGCACGTCCACCTGGACCACGACCACTGCCTGGAAGTCCTGGTGGTGCGCGGCAAAGCCGGCGAGGTGAAGAAGATCGCCGACACGCTGATCTCGACCAAGGGGGTGAAGCACGGCCGGCTGACCATCACCACCTCGGGGGCGGGGCTGTGATCGTCGGCACCGGCGTCGACCTGGCGGAAGTGGACCGCATCCGCGCGGCTATCCAGCGCTATGGGCCCCGTTTCATCGAGCGCGTGTTCACGCCGCGCGAGATCGCATACATCGAGCGCAAGGCCAACCGGTTTGAGCGATACGCCGCGCGGTTCGCCGCCAAAGAGGCCGCCATGAAGGCCATCGGGACGGGCTGGAGAGGCGGCGTGCGCTGGCAGGACTTCGAGGTGACGAACCTGCACTCGGGCCGGCCGACGCTGGAATTCCACGGAGTGGCCGCCCGCGCCGCGGAACGCCTGGGGGTGCAATCGGTATCGCTCTCGCTCACTCACACCGCCGCCGTGGCGATGGCGCTGGTGATCCTGGAATCGTGAGCCCCGCGGTATGCGGTGACGGACGCGGTCATGGCGTGTGCGGCATCCCACGGGGCAACCGGGGACAGCCTGGGCCGTCCCCACAACGGACGGCCGAGGCAGTCCCTCGATTGCGCGTTAGGTTTTTTGCCCCAGGCCGCTCGGCACGGCCCGCAACTGGGCTTCTTCCAGCCGTTTGGCTTCCTGCCAGGTGAAGAGCATGCGGTGGACGACCGAGATGTTCCCGACCACCGCGATTACCCAGAGCACCGGGGCCATCCGGTTAAACAGGGCGCCGATGATCAGCAACACCATCCGCTCCGGCCGCTCCATGAACCCCACCTTGCATTTCGGGATGGAGCACTCGGCGCGCGCCCTGGTGTAACTCACCATCACCGAGGCGGTCATCACCACCGCGGTCAGCACAATGTAGAAGAAGCGGTTGATCGAAGCATAGTAGACCAGCAGGCCCATGAGCAGCACCAGGTCCGAGTAGCGGTCCACCACCGAATCGAAGAACCCGCCGAACAGCGTGACCTGCTGGGTCTCCCGCGCCACCCGCCCGTCCACCATGTCGAACAGCCCGGCGGTGATCATCACCACGCCGGCGGCGAAGAACCTGCCGGAGGCGAGCAGGACGGCCGCCACCGCGTTGATCACGAGCCCGATGAAGGTCAGCACGTCGGGGTGGATGCGCGACAGGGCTAGCCCCCGTACGATCAACGAGATCACCTTATTGCAGGCGACGCCGATGGCGCGTGTATAGGTCATCGCGGCTCAGCTTCCCAGATCGTGAATGGTAGTCAGTTTGATTACTTCCATCTCCCGGGTTCCTCCCGGGATCTGGATCTTGACCACGTCGCCCACTTCCTTGCCCAGCAGCGCCCGGCCGATGGGAGAACCCGTGGAGATCTTGCCCTTGGCCGCGTCGCTCCCCTCGCTGGTGACCAGCGTAAAGGTGAGCTCCTCGTTCTTGGCGAGATCCAGCACCACCACTTCGGAACCCAGCCCGACTTTGTCCCGCGCGATTCTGGAAAAGTCGATCATGGAGAACTGCGCCAGCCGCTCCCGCAGTTGGTTGAGCCGCGCGTTCACGTACCCCTGTCGCTCCTTGGCGGCATGGTATTCGGCGTTCTCGCTGAGGTCCCCGTGCGCCCTGGCCTTGCGGATTTCAGCTGGCAGCTCATTGTGGAGCTCATAGTCGAGCGCCGCGATTTCTTCCTGGAGTTTCTTCTTGAGATCTTCCATGAAAGGAGAACTGCTCCCAGATCCCAATTATAGAGCAGGTGGTGCGCGAGCGGGTCCGGAAGAGGGCGGGCCGAGACCGGCGGCAAGACCGCCGGCGCTACTGGATCGGCAAGTAGACCGTCTTGCCAGCGACGCCGTCCACGCTCAGCACGACGGGCTGATTCCCGGAGGGCGCATTGGCGGGCACCTGGACATTGATCTGGTAGTAGCCGATGCCGGTCGGAGTCAGGCCGGCGAAGTCCGGGGTGGTGGCGGGTTGGCCTCCGATGGCCACCGTGACTGGTTTCGTACACCGCGCCAAGCCTTGCGTGGCCGGGGGCGTCATGTCGCCGGAAGGAGGCGTGTGGTCCACCGGCCCGAGTCCGTTGCCGTAGAAGGTTACCCACTGGCCCTTCTGAGCGGGGTGCTGAGCCGTGAAGAGCACGGCAGGGTTGAAGGGGTCCTGCGCGACGGCCACGCCGGAGCCGGGCGGATTCTCGAACAACGCCGGTGCGGAGTCGGAGAGGGGGAGGGTGTAAGGATCGGTGTCGATGCCGCGAGTGCCGCCCACGCTCACCTTCATCAAGGCTGAAGAATGCCCTTGGAGCTCCCAAGGGATCTGCACGTTGATCTGGCGCGATCCGGCCCAGCTCAGGTGTCCGGGGACGCTCACAAGCTGGTCCGTGACATCGAAGCTGACGTGCACGCCGGCCAGCGAGACTGGCAGGTAGGGGTCAATGCCCGCCGGGAGCGTGGAATTGAAGTCCAGGCTGCTCTCGGCCAGATTCTGTCCCCAGATGGAGATGTAGGAACCGGGCGCCAGGCCCTGCCCCGATTGAGGCGCAAGCTGGCTCGCCGCATTGATCACGCCTCCCGAGTCAATGGTTGGCTGAAGGCGGGCGCGGCCCTGGAATTTAAAGACCAGCGGCTGAGTAGTGCCCACCGTTGCCGTGAACTCCTGGGCGCCGGGATTCGGACCCAGATAGACCCAGGCTCCGGCTACCCCGTACAAGGCTGTCTTGGGATCGAAGACGGTAGTGTCGATGGTAGTGCCGCCCTGGGTGCCGGTCCAAGTCACTGGCGCACCCTCAACGGGGACGCCGTACTGGTCGACCGCGCGGAGCGCGATGGACTCGTATGGGATTTGGCTGTTGACGACGCCGATGAAATCGCCGTTGTTAATCGGGAACAGGTTATAGGGGACGTTGTCGCTAACCAAGTACGAGTAGGGAACCCGAAGTGGCACCGCTCCCCCGGTAATGGTGATGGCCCCTTCGTAGGCCCCGGGCGCCGGAAGCTTCCCCACAAGAGAGACCGTTAGGGTGGTCCGGGCCTGGCCAGCGGGGATCGTGGCCTGGCTGAGCTGCAGGTGGGCGTTCGAATCTGGGGTGGTCTGCGCGATCGCCAGCGTCAACTGGCTGCCGCTGTTGTTGTACACGACCCGCGAGATCTGCGCTGGGAGCGCACCGGCGGCGAGCGCGCCAAAGGACAGCGTGGCGGGATCGACCGTCACATTGGTCTCGACGGCAGCCTGCACATTGAGCTTGCCACCCCCGACGGCGGACAGGCGCGCCGGCCCGCCCTCCTGGATGCCCGTGCTGGCCGTGTTGACGACCGCGGACTTCAATTGCGCCGGGGAGAAGCCGGTCTTCTGTTCCACCAGGGCCAGGGCGCCGGCCACCATGGGCGCCGCAAAGCTGGTTCCCTCGGCGACGGTGTACCTGGTGGCGCTGTACATCTCGCCGTTGGTGTCGTATCGCTGAGTGGCGGTGTAGATGCCGGTAGCCGGCGCGACCACCTCCGGCTTGATCTCGTTATAGCCGATGGAAGGCCCGCGCGAGGAGAAGTCGGCCATGGTGTCAAAGCTCGGATCGTCGTATGCGGTCAGGGCCGGGTCCATTACGACCTGAGCATTGGCGTGGGATTGCAGGTAGCTCTTCAGCGTCTGCCCGTCGGTAGTGCCGATGATCGCCGCGGGTATGCCCGTGCCGGCCACTCCCAATGGCGCGAATGGTGCGTCTCCGCCGTTCAGATAGATCACGACGCCTAGCGCGCCGGCGGCCTGCACGTTTCTCGCCTTGGTGGCGAAATCGCACTGGGTGGGGTCGCGCTGGACCAGGGCAATGGCGCCGTTCAACGAACTCGCCGGGAGCGCGGCGCAGGCCAGCCCGTCATTACCCAGGCTGGTGACGTCGCGCAGCGGCGCGGTCACACCGATCTTCGGTCCGTCGCCGAAGTTGGCGCGGAGATTCCGCAGGTTGGCTGGCGCATCCGAAGCCGTCAGTCCCACCTTGGCGTACAGCTCGTGACTGTTCCGGGAAGCGCCCACGGTTAGCGCGGACGGCGCGGTACCGGGGGTGTGGATTGTGTTCAGCGCGGGGAACTTGATGCCCGCGGTCCCATCGTTGCCCGCCGAAACAACCACCAACATCCCGTTCTGCACCGCGGATTCCACGAACCAAGCCTCGACGTCGCAAGGAAACCCCGTGAACTCCCCACAGGTGGCGCCGGTGTCCAGCGAGTCGTACCAAGGCGGGTAGCCCAGTGAGAGGCTGACGATGTCCATGCCATCGTTGTAGGCGTCCTCGAGGGCGGCCACCAGCGCGTCTCCGTAGCTGCCGTCATTGACGCCCGGAGAGCCGAAGATCTTGTAGTTGCCCAGATAGGCCTTGGGAGCAACGCCGCTAATGCTGGCCAGCGGGGCTTGGTGCTGCACCCCCGCCGCTACCATAGCGGCGGCCGTACCGTGGCCCACCCGGTCGCGCGGCGAGTAATCGTCAGGCAGCAAGCCCAAGGGGTCGTCGAACTGGTTCGCCGCCGCGTCCATGGTGATGTAGCTGCGGGCCACGATCACCTTGGAGTTGGTGTAGCCGCAATCGTTATTGCCCGGCTGGCCGGGCTTGTCATTGCAGGCGGGGCGGTCCGCCGGCGCCTGGAGGCTGGGGTCCTGGAACCCTGGGTGAGTCTGGTCGATGCCCGTGTCGATGATGCCGATCTTGACTCCCGCGCCGGGGTTCTGGAATCCTGCTCCCGCCAGCACAGTCCATGCCTCCGGGACCTTGACCAGGGGGAGTGCGCGGTCCAGGTGGCGGTGCATCGGCCGGAGCCGGGCCACGTATCGGACGCCCGCGAGGCCCTGCAACTGCCGCGGGTCCGAGACCTGAACGAAAACGGCGTTCACCAGGGTTTTCGCCGATCCGGTGACGTGGATCTTGCGCTCGGCCAGTTGCTGGCGGAGCGACTGTTGGACCGCCTCGATCCTGGCCCCGGCATCCAGGGCGGCCTTCGAGCGCAACTCTCTGCGCGATGCGATCTTGGCGGTGATCGGGGGGTCCTCGAGGATCAGCGCATAGCGGCGGCTCTCAGCCCCCAGCGGGAGCGAGAGAAGAAACGCGATACAGAGCACCAGTGTCAAGGGCCGTTTCATGGTCATCTTTCGGACGGGAAATCGGACTACGTGGTTTCGAGAAAAGAGCGATGCCGCTATCTTCCTTGTACCAAAACCGTGGCGGCGGGGGCGGGCCATAATTACATTATGAGAGACTTGTTAAACCGGGCTGCGGTTACCGCCGCCCGCTACCTCGAAGGACTCGATGCGCGCGGGGTGGCGCCCAGCGCCGAGGCGCTCGAGCGCTTGTCCGAGTTGAACGAAGCTCTTCCGGAGGAACCCGCCAGCGCCGAGGCCGTTCTGGACATGCTGGACCGGATCGGTTCTCCGGCGACGGTTGCCACGGCGGGTGGCCGGTTCTTCGGGTTCGTCCTGGGCGGGTGTGTGCCGGCGGCGCTCGCGGCGAATTGGCTGGCGGGCGCCTGGGATCAGAACGCCGGCCTTTTCGTGGCCACTCCCATCGCGACGGCTCTGGAAGAAGTCAGCCTGCGATGGCTCCTCGACGTGCTTCGGCTACCGCCGGAGTGCGGCGGCGCGTTTGTGACCGGAGCAACGATGGCGAACTTCACGGCGCTGGCGGCGGCGCGTCATGCGGTGCTCGAGCAGGCCGGGTGGGACGTGGAGGCCGAAGGTCTGATTGGCGCGCCCCCGCTCGCCGTGGTGGTGAGCGAGGACGCCCACCCGTCCGTGATCAAGGCGCTGGGGCTCCTGGGGCTGGGCCGTCAGAGGGCGATCCGCGTGCCCGTGGACGACCAGGGGCGCATGCGCGTGGAGGCTTTTCCGAGCTTGCGCAGTCCCGCGATCGTCTGTATGCAGGCCGGCAACGTGAATTCGGGGGCGTTCGACCCGGCGGCTGAGATCTGCGCAATCGCTCGCCAGTGCGGCGCCTGGGTTCACATCGATGGCGCTTTTGGTCTGTGGGCCGCGGTGAGCCCCGGGCGCGCTCATTTGGTTGCCGGCGCGGCGGAGGCGGATTCCTGGGCCACCGACGCGCACAAATGGCTGAACGTGCCATACGATAGCGGGCTGGCCTTCGTGCGCAGCGCGCGGCATCTGAACCGCGCCATGTCGTTGGCGGCAGCCTACCTGCCGCAGGGCGATCATCGCGAGCCGTCGCAATACGTGCCAGAACTGTCCCGGAGGGCCCGCGGCGTCGAGATCTGGGCGGCGCTGCGGTCGCTGGGTCGCGCGGGCCTGGCCGATTTGATCGAACGGACGTGCCGGCACGCGCAGCGGTTTGCCGAGGGATTGGAAGCCGCCGGCTACGAAATCCTGAACGAGGTCGTTCTGAACCAGGTTCTGGTTGCGTTCGGTGACGCCGCGACCACCCGGCGCGTCGTCGATCGAATCCAGCGGGACGGTGTCTGCTGGTGCGGGGAGACCACCTGGCGCGGGCGCGTCGCCATGCGGATCAGCGTCTCCTCGTGGGCCACAACCGGCGAGGACGTGGAGCGCAGCCTGCGCTCGATGCTTCGGGCGGCGGCAGCCGAAACCTCCTGCTGAGGCGCGCAGGCCGGTGCTACCCAGCGCACCTGGCCACTATCGCAGAGGCAGCAGCATACTCTCCGGCGACCACCAGCATTTCGAAGTCGCCGGGTGTGAGCTTGTTCTCCCGGCTGAAGTTGCCCGTGGGACAGCCGAATACCTCGACTTTGCGAAAGCCGAGGCTTTTCAGGAGCCAGGTCATTTCCGAAGGCGCGTAGTAGCGTTCGTTGCAGCTCAGGGTCTTCGTGCGGCCGGAGTCGTCGACCGCCTCGAACAGCGAGTGATCGCGGAACGTGGTCAAGTCGAAGCGATTGTCCCGGCTGCAGCCCTCCGCCGGGTTGCTGTCCAGGAATTCCTTCACGGAGTGAAACAGCGGGAAGAGCGCATTCAGAGTAGTGCAGATGAGCTTCCCGTTCGGCTCCAAAGCCGCGGCGGCGCTTCCGAGAATCGCGAAATTCTCCTCGTCGGTCTCCATCAGGGGAAACGCGCCCTCGCAGATCATGATGACCAACTGAAACCCGCCGCGGAAGCGAAGCTGCCGGGCATCGGCCTGCTGGAACCGGACCGCGACGCCGGCCGCTTGCGCCTTCTCGCGGGCCCTTCCGAGTTGCGACGCGGAAAGGTCCACGCCGGTCACGTCGTAGCCTCGCCGCGCGAGCTCGATAGCGTGGCGGCCGGTGCCGCACCCGATGTCCAGGATGCGCACCGACTTGTCATAGCCGATCTCCCGCTCGATGAAATCGACCTCCGCCAGCGTGCCGCTCGTAAAGGGCTGCTTGTCGTAGGTCTCCGCGTAATCTTCGAACAGCTCCTCATACCACTTCTTCACGCGTTCGCCCTCCAAAACAACTCAATTCGACTTTGATTTGCCGGTCTGCTATGATAGTACTACCGATGGGTATTAGAACAGCTTATCCACAAGGCGCTCAGGTAGAGCACCTGAAGTTTGGTTTCGGTACGGTTCTTTCCTGCAACGAAGAGCGCATAGTCATCAAGTTCGACGATTTTGGGGAGAAGAAATTCGTCACCCCAATCGTGGTAACCGCCCTCAAGAAGAGCGACCGGGTGCCTCCCGTCGAGAAGCGGAGCTCCCGCAGCCGCAAACCGAAGGCGGCTGCCGCCCCCGCTCCCGCTGCCGCGGTTGCCGCGCAGTAGGGAGAATCCCCGATCATCCCCAGGTACGGGAAGCCGGGCGGCGCTGACCGCGCGGCAGGCCCCGTTCGCGGGGACAGGCGCTCGTCGTTGAATAAATGCGCTGACCCCGCAGCAGGCCCCGTTTGCCGGAATGGGCGGGCAAGGTTGACCTTCCACTGATGCTAAACTAATCTCTCCAATGAAATTCGGGGTGGTGGTCTTTCCAGGAAGCAACTGCGATCACGATGCCTGGTTCGCGGTGTCCCAGATCTTGGGCCAGCCGGCGGAGTTTTTGTGGCACGACGCAGCCAGCGTCGGGGACTGCGACGCCGTCATTCTGCCCGGCGGATTCGCGTACGGCGATTACCTCCGTTGCGGCGCGATCGCGAAGTTCTCGCCGGTAATGGGGGCGGTGAAGGAGTTCGCGCGGCAGGGCGGGCTGGTGCTCGGCATCTGCAACGGCTTCCAGATCCTGGTCGAGAGCGGCCTGTTGCCCGGCGCGCTGATCCGCAACCGCGGGTTGAAATTCATCTGCCGCCCGGTGCGGCTGCGGACCGAAACCACGTCCTCCCCGTTCACTTCGGCCGCGGCCGAAGGCCAGGTCCTGACGATGCCCATCGCCCACGGCGAGGGTTGTTACTTCGCCGAACAGCGCACGCTGGACCGACTGGAGGCGGAAGACCGCGTGGTGTTCCGGTACCTTGATAACCCGAACGGATCGATGCGCGACATCGCCGGTATCCTGAACGAGGGCCGCAACGTGCTGGGCATGATGCCGCACCCCGAGCGTGCGAGCGAACCGCTGATGGGTTCTAGCGACGGGCTGCTGGTGTTGCAGTCCATGGCAGCGGCGTTGGCGATGAAATAGCCCGTAGCTCGTAGCCCGTAGCCCGTAGACGGGCGCAGGCAACTACGAGCTACGAGCCACGAGCTACGAGCTATATGATTACTCCCGAGCTGATCGCATCCCACCAACTCTCGCAGGAGGAGTACGCGAGAATCGTTTCTCTCCTGGGCCGAGAGCCCACCTATACCGAACTGGGCATTTTCAGCGTGATGTGGAGCGAGCACTGCTCTTACAAGAGCTCGCGCCTGCACCTCAAGAAACTGCCGACGCGCAGCGAGCTGGTGGTGCAAGGCCCCGGGGAAAACGCCGGCATCATCGACATCGGCGGCGGCTATGCCATCGCCTTCAAGATCGAATCGCACAATCACCCCAGCTTCATCGAGCCGTTCCAGGGCGCGGCGACGGGTGTGGGCGGCATCCTGCGGGACATCTTCACGATGGGCGCGCGGCCGATCGCGGTGATGGACTCGTTGCGGTTCGGCCCGCTCGACGACCCGCAGGTGGGCCCGCGCAACCGCCGCATCGTGGCGGGCGTGGTCGCGGGCATCGCCCACTACGGCAACTGCTTCGGCGTGCCCACGATCGGGGGCGAATGCATTTTCGAGCCGAGCTACAACGGCAACCCGCTGGTGAACGTGTTTGCGCTGGGCGTGTTCAAGAAGAACGAGATCTTCTATGCGCGGGCGAGCGGAGTGGGCAATCCGGTCCTATACGTCGGCGCCAAGACCGGCCGCGACGGCATTCACGGCGCCTCGATGGCCTCGGCCGAGTTCTCCGAGGAGTCTTCGCAGAAGCGTCCCAACGTGCAGGTGGGCGACCCGTTCATGGAGAAGCTGCTGCTGGAGGCCTGCCTGGAGGCGATGCAGACCGGCGCCATCGTCGGCATTCAGGACATGGGCGCGGCGGGCCTTACCTGCTCGACCTGCGAGATGGGCAGCCGCGGCGGGACCGGCGTCGAGATCGACTTGAAACTGGTGCCGCAGCGCGAAACCGGCATGACCCCTTACGAGATCATGCTGTCGGAATCCCAGGAGCGCATGCTGCTGGTGGTGGAGAAGGGGCGCGAAGAGGAAGTGGTGCAGGTCTACAAGAAGTGGGGCCTGGACGCGGTCATCATCGGCGTGGTGACCGGCGACGGCATGTTGCGGGTCGAGGACCACGGCGAGGTGGTTGCCGAGATTCCGAACCGCGCGCTGGCCGACGAGGCGCCCCTCTACGACCGCCCGCACACCACGCCCCGCCGCGACGCGCCGATGGAGGCGCCCGCGTTCCACAGCCAGAACCTGGCGGCGGATCTCGCGGCGCTCGTTTCCTCCCCGGACCTGTGCTCGAAACGCTGGATCTGGGAGCAGTACGACCACATGGTTCGCACCAACACCATCCAGGCGCCCGGCGGCGACGCGGCCATCGTGCGGGTGAAAGAAACCGGTTCTTCGGTGGCCATGGCGCTGGACGGCAACGGCCGCTATGCCCACCTATCCCCGCGGGAGGGCGCGCGGCTGGCCGTGGCCGAGTGCTGCCGCAATCTCTCGGTGGTGGGTGCGCTGCCGGTCGCCGCCACCAATTGCCTGAACTTCGGCAACCCGGAGCGGCCCGAGATCATGG
The DNA here is from genome assembly GCA_050008465.1 of Bryobacteraceae bacterium. Classification (GTDB taxonomy): domain Bacteria; phylum Acidobacteriota; class Terriglobia; order Bryobacterales; family Bryobacteraceae; genus Fen-330. The sequence continues at coordinate 33,969 of JBEKMO010000029.1, read as the reverse complement.
CGCAACTGGTGGAGGCGATCGAAGGCATGGGCGAGGCCTGCCGGCACTTCGAGACGCCCATCACCGGCGGCAACGTGAGCCTCTACAACGAGACGCTAGGCGACCCGGTCTTTCCCACGCCGGTGCTGGGGATCGTGGGCCTGATGAAAACCGGCGCGCCCGTGACCATCGACTTCAAGCAGCCGGGTCACACGGTGGTTCTCCTGGGGGGCCTCGGCACTTGCGACGACACTCGCTTCGGCGGCACCGAGTACGCCAAAGTCGTGCTCAAGAGCCTGTGGGGCCTGCCGCCGGCGCTCGACATGGATTACGAGAAACGCGTGCAGGAGGCGGTGCGCGAGATCGTGAATCAGGGGCTGGCGGTATCGGCACACGACCTGAGCGACGGAGGCCTCGCGGTGGCGCTCGCCGAAGCGTCGTTCGGCCCCGCGGGCGTTGGCGCGGAGCTGGAATTCTCTAGCGATCTGCGGCCGGAGTTCCTGCTCTTCCACGAGGGCCCATCGCGCATCCTCATCTCGACGGAGTGGCCCGGCGAGGTTCGCCGCGTCGCCGCCGAGCACGGAGTGGAGGCGCTCGCGGCCGGCATAACCGTCAGCGGCAGGATCGCGATCCTCAACCAGGGGGAGACCCTGATAGACTGTGAAGTGCAGCCCCTCCGCGAGAGCTGGGCAGGGGCGCTGGAAGCCAGCTTGAGAGGCTAGTTGGCATGTCCGACAAGTTCCACGATGAATGCGGTGTGATCGCCGTCTATGGCCACCCGGAGGCTTCCAACCTGGCCTACCTGGGACTCTACGCGCTCCAGCACCGCGGTCAGGAGAGCGCCGGCATGGCCTCCAGCGACGGGCGCGAGATTTATTGCATCAAGCAGATGGGCTACGTGGCCGACGTTTTCACGCCGGAGCAGCTCGCCAAGCTGCCGGGCTCGATGGCCATCGGTCATACGCGGTACTCAACCGCGGGCGATACCAATCTCAACAACGCCCAGCCGTTCGCGGTGACCTGCAACAAGGGGCGCATCGCGGTGGCGCACAACGGCAACCTCACCAACGCCGCCGAGCTGCGCCACGACCTCGAGTCCGGGGGCTCGATCTTCCAGGCGTCCAGCGATACCGAGGTCGTGCTGCACCTGGTGGCGCGCTCGCGGGAGCGCACCATGGCCGGCGCGCTGAGAGAGGCGCTGCTGCAACTGGAGGGCGCCTTTTCGCTGGTGTTCCTGGCGCAGGACCGCGTCATCGTGGCTCGCGATCCCCAGGGCTTCCGACCGCTGGCCATGGGCCAGATGGAGCTCTCCGGCGGCAAGAAATGCTACGTCTTCGCTTCGGAGACCTGCGCGTTCGACCTGATCGGGGCCGTCTACCTGAACGAGGTCGAGCCGGGCGAGATGGTGATTGCCGGGCCGGAGGGCCTGACGCGCGAGCGCTACACGCCCGAACAGCCGCGCGCGCAATGCGTCTTCGAGCACGTCTATTTTTCACGGCCGGATTCGGTCGTCTTCGGCCGCCCGGTGCAGCAGTCGCGCGAAATGCTGGGACGGCTGATGGCGCGGGAGAATCCGGTGGAGGCCGACGTGGTGGTGCCGGTGCCCGACTCGGGCGTGGCGGCGGCCATCGGCTACTCGGCCGAGAGCGGCATCCCCTTCCGCCACGGGCTGATCCGCAGCCACTACATCGGGCGAACGTTCATCGAGCCGAGCCAGGCGATCCGGGATTTCGGGGTGAAGCTGAAGCTGAACCCGGTCCGGTATCTGCTGGAGGGCAAGCGCGTGATCCTGGTGGACGACTCGATCGTGCGCGGCACCACCAGCCGCAAGATCGTGCGCATGGTGCGGGAGGCGGGGGCGCGCGAGGTGCACATGCGGATTTCCTGCCCTCCCACCCGGTCCCCGTGCTTCTACGGGGTGGATACCCCGACCAAGCGGGAGCTGATCGCCGCCAACAACACAGTGGAGGAGATCCGGCGCTTCATCGGGGCGGACAGCCTGGGCTATCTTTCGCTCGCCGGGCTGCGCGAGGCGGTGGACGACCAGCGCCACGAATACTGCTACGCCTGCTACACCGGCGACTACCCGACAGAACTGGTCAACATCGAGCAATTGATGCAGACCAAAGAGCGGCGCTGCTGAAAACTGGCTTGTGGCCTGTGGCTTGTCGCCGGCGCCCGGTGTGGCGCCGGTGTCCGGTTCCCGGCGGCAGACTCGGCGGGAACATCACTGACCGTTTTGCCCCCAAAGCTACATGGGCGGGCCTTCAGATGCGCCCGGTTTGTGGTACCAAGGACCTTATGAAATCCCTTTCCGCCCTCATCTTGATCGCTTGCTCGCTGGGCTGGGCCGGCCAGCCGCCGCAGACCGCGAGGACAAGATTCAACTTCAACCCCGGTTGGAAGTTGCAGGTGGGCGATGCCGCCGGGGCCGAGGCCCCCGGGTTCGACGACACCCGATGGCAGGACGTCACCTTGCCGCACGCCTTCAACGAGGACGATGCCTTCCGGAAGAGCATTCACGACCTTTCCACAGGCGTTGCGTGGTACCGCAAGCATTTCAAGCTTCCTCCCGGCTCGGCCGGCAAGAAGATCCTCATCGAGTTCGAGGGCATTCGCCAGGCCGGCGAGTTCTACTTGAACGGCAAGCCGATCGGACGCAGCGAGAACGGCGTCATGGCATTCGGCTTCGACATCACCGACGCCGTGAAGCTCGCTCCGGAAGTGAATGTGCTGGCCGCGCGCATCGACAACTCCTGGGACTACCGCGAGAAAGCGACCGGCACGAAGTTCCAGTGGGAAGACCGCAACTTCTACGCCAACTACGGCGGCATCAACAAGAGCGTCTACCTGCATGTTGCCGACAGGCTGTACCAGACGCTGCCCCTGTATTCGAACCTGGGGACGACGGGAGTTTACGTGTACGCGCAGGGATTCGACATCTCAGGCGGGAGCGCCCAGATTACCGCCGAGTCACAGGTCAAGAATGAGTACCCCACTCGGAAAACCTTCGCGTATTCGGTTGCGATCGAAGACCTGGACGGCAAGCCGGTGCGGACGATCAAGGGAGGAAACCACGCCCTCGCGCCGGGCGGGACCAAGATCGTCTCGGCGTCGGCCCGGATCAACGGACTGCATTTCTGGAGCTGGGGGTACGGCTATCTCTACACCGTGCGGACCACTCTCAAGGTGGATGGCAAACCGTCTGACACGGTCGCCATTCGCACCGGTTTCCGCAAGACCGAGTTCGCCCGCGGCATGGTCAAGCTGAACGACCGAGTCATCCACTTGAAAGGCTACGCGCAACGCACGACCAATGAGTGGCCGGCAGTGGGTTCCTCGGTGCCGGCCTGGATGAGCGATTTCAGCAATCGCATGATCGTGGAAGGCAACGGCAGCCTGGTCCGCTGGATGCACGTAATGCCGTGGAAACAGGACGTCGAGTCGTGCGACCGCGTGGGGTTGATCGAAGCGATGCCCGCGGGCGATGCCGAGAAGGACTCGACTGGCCGGCAGTGGGAGCAACGCGTCGAGTTGATGCGCGACGCCATCATCCAGAACCGCAACAATCCCAGCATTCTCTTCTACGAGTCCGGTAACAAGGGAGTAACCGAAGAGCATATGCGGCAGATGAAGGCGCTCCGCGACCAGTGGGACCCGCACGGCGGGCGCGCCGCGGGATCGCGTGAGATGCTCGATAGCCAGGTGGCGGAGTACGGCGGCGAAATGCTCTATATCAACAAGAGCCGCACCAAGCCGCTCTGGCAGATGGAGTACTCGCGCGACGAGGGCCTGCGCAAGTATTGGGACGAGTTCACCGAGCCTTTCCACGCGGACAAGCCCGATTACAACCGCAACCAGGACTCCCACGCCATCGAGAACGTCCGGCGCTGGTTCGACTACTGGCGGGAACGGCCGGGCACCGGCGAGCGCGTGAATGCCGGCGGGGTCAACATCATTTTCTCCGACACGAACACTCACTTCCGCGGCGAGGAGAACTTTCGCCGCAGCGGCGAGGTGGACGCGATGCGGATTCCCAAGGATGGCTACTTCGCCCACCAGGTGATGTGGGACGGCTGGGTGGACGTGGAACATCGCCGCATCCACATCCTCGGCCACTGGAACTACCGGCCCGGCGTGAAGAAGAACGTGTACGTGGTGTCGAGCGCCGAAAAGGTGGAGCTGTTCCTGAACGGGGAATCGAAGGGTTTCGGCGAACAGAGCTACCGATTCCTGTACACCTTCAAGGACCTGGAGTGGCAGCCGGGTACGTTGAAGGCCGTGGGGTACGATACCCGCGGAAACAGGCTCTGTGAAAAGGAGCTCCGCACCGCCGGGCCGCCGGCGGCGATCCGGCTCACCCCGCATACCGGCCCGCTGGGCCTGCTGGCGGACGGATCCGACATGGCGCTAGTGGATGTGGAGGTAGTGGATGCCCAAGGCCGCCGCTGCCCCACCGCGCTGATGCCCGTCCGCTTCGAGATCAGCGGACCCGCCGAATGGCGAGGCGGCATAGCGCAGGGGCCGGACAACCATATCCTCTCGAAGGATCTGCCGGTCGAAGGCGGCATCAATCGCGTCATCGTTCGCGCGGCGACGCAGGCGGGCAGGATTGCGCTGAAGGCCACCGCGGAGGGACTCCGCCCCGCTTCGCTGGAGGTGTCCTCTAAGGCGGTAGCCGTTGCCGGCGGCTTGTCGACCGACCAGCGCGATGCCGGCTTGCGGTCATACCTGGAGCGCGGGCCGACACCGAAGGGGCCTTCGTTTGTTGTGTCCCGGCTTGAGGTGCCGATCGCCGGGGCCACGGCAGGCAGCAACGTCGATGAGGCGTCGAGGAGCTTTGACGACAACGAGACGACCCACTGGGACAGCGACGGCCAGTTGGCCACGGCGTGGATTCAGTACGATTTCGCCGCGCCCGCCACCCCCAGTGAAGTCGTCATGAAGCTGATGAGCTGGCGCAGTCGGAGCTATCCGATTCGCGTTACGGTAGACGGCCAGGAGGTCTTCGCCGGCGCCACCCCCGTCAGCCTGGGATACGTTCATCTGCCGTTGCGGCCCGTGACCGGCTCGCATCTGAGGATCGAGCTGACCGCGCCGGCTCGCGGCCAGGACGGGATCAACATTAGAGAACTGGCGAACATCCGCGACGCCGCTGCGACCGGAGCAGGACTCGACCGCGCCGGAACCTTGAGCATTGCCGAGGTCGAAATCTACCAGCCCATGAATAAGAAGTAGAGGCGGGTAAACTCGTTCGTCGCCGGCGGCAGCAAGTTATAATGGCTTCCGCCATGCCTGCCTGTGTTGCCTCTTCCGCCGAGCGGGTGCCGCATTCGCGCATCCGCGAGTTGGCCGATATCGCCATGTCGATGGAGGGCGTCTCCAAGCTCTACTTCGGGGAATCCAGCCAGCCTACCCCCGAGTACATCCGCCGGGCCGCGTATAAGGCCATGGCCGATGGCTACACCTTTTACACCGAGAACGCCGGGTTGCTTTCGTTGCGCCAGGGGCTCGCCGATTACTACCAGCGATTGCAGGGCGTCCCACTGGACCCGCAGGGCGAAATCGTGGTCACGGCGTCGGGCGTGCAGGCACTCAACGTGGCCATCCGGTGCCTCATCGATCCGGGCGACGAGGCCATCGTGCTGACGCCGGCCTGGCCCAACGGGAGCTCCAACGTGGTCCTGGCCAACGGTATCGCCCGCGAGGTTGCGCATCCGCTGGGCGGCGGGCGCTACGGGATCGATTTCGAAGCGCTCGAGGCCGCGGTGACGCCGCGCACCCGGCTGCTCATCTACACCTCGCCCTCCAACCCGTTAGGTTGGGTCGCCACGGAGGAAGAGGAGGCGAGCCTCCTGGAGTTTGCGCGGCGGCATGGCATCTGGCTGCTGGCCGACGAGGTGTACGACCGGCTGTACTATCGCACGCCCGCGCTGGGGACGCCCGTGCCCTCGATTCTGCGCCAGGCGACTCGCGAAGACGCCGTGATCGTGGTCCAGTCCTTTTCCAAGACGTTCTGCATGACCGGCTGGCGTCTGGGCTGGCTGGTCGCCCGGCGCGACCTGGCGCGCAAGGCCGCCCAGTTGAACGAATTCATCGTCTCCCACGCGCCCAGTTTCGCGCAACGCGCGGGCGAGACCGCGCTGGTCTGGGGCGAGATCGAGCTGAAGAAGATGCTGGTGCGCCTCAAGCAGAACCGAGATTTCTGCCTGGCGATCCTGCGCAAGGCGCCTGGGGTGACCATTCCCGAGCCCGACGGCGCGTTCTATCTGTTTCCCAGGATCGATGGCCTGACCGACTCGTTCGATTTCTGCCGCCGCCTGTTGGAGGAGACCCAGGTAGGCCTGGCGCCCGGAGTGGCGTTCGGCGCCGGCGGGGAAGGCTCGGTGCGCATCTGCTACGCGGCCGAACGCGAGATCCTCCAGCCCGCGCTGGAGCGGCTGGTGCTTTTCCTTCAGTCGCGCTGATCGGCGGTCAATTCGAGCACGCGCTCGCGAAGCCGTTGAGTGAGCTGCCGGTGGTCGTGAATCGCCAGGCCGGAGGTGGGGATCGGTTCCCCGATCCGCAAACGGACGCGGCCGCCGCGGACCAGCAGCGAATCCATCGGCAGGATCTCGCGCGTGCCGGCGATCCCCAGCGGCACGGCGGGGACTCCCGCCTTGATGGCGATGTAGGCCGCCCCTTCCTTGAACTCCCGCATCGCGCCGGGGGACCGTCCGCCCTCCGGAAACACCAGCACCGAGACGCCGCGATCGCGAACCATGCGCGCCGACTGGGCCAGCGTTCGCAGCGATGCGCGTGCATCGCCGCGAGGCACGGGAATGTGGCCGGCCCGTTTCAGGTGGTAGCCGATGAACGGCACCTTGAAGAGGCCCTGTTTGGCCAGGAACCGGAACTGGCAGGGGACGTGCGCAATCACCAGCGGGGTATCCATGTAGCTCAGGTGGTTCGACACGAAGACGTAGCTGGACTCCGGCGAGATCCGTTCCAGGCCCTCCACCTGCACGCGCACCCCGCCGATTCCGAGCAGCATCCGCGCCCACAGTCGCGCCACGCCGTGCTGGGCGCGCCCCGTGGCATCGAACAGCGAGGTCGCGAGCGACGCCGTCCCCATCCCGATGGTGGCCAGCACGATCAGCGGGTCCGTCAGCAGCGCCGCGCGAAGAAAACTGAACATGGAAGGGACTATTGTAGCCCGCGGCAGATGAGCTATGATCGGCGGGAGGAGACCGCCAGGTGAACTGCCCGGACTGCGGCGCCCCAATGCGCCTGGAGGAAGACAAGGACTACCTGAACTGCGACTATTGCAGGAGCATGTACTTCCCCGAGGCCAACGACGACGGCGTCCGAGTGCTCGGCGAGCCGGCCTACGAGCTGTGTCCGGTGTGCGAGATTCCCCTGGTTCACGCCGCGGTGGGCGGTCAGCGGATTCTGCACTGCGGCCGCTGTCGCGGCATTCTTCTGGCGGTGCCGGTGTTCGTGCAATTGATCGACGACCTCCGCGCCCATCACGACCACGCCTCGGCGATCGCGCGTCCGCTCAACCCGAAGGATCTCGAGCGGACGATCCGCTGCCCGCGCTGTCACGGGCCGATGGACACGCACCCCTACGGCGGCCCCGGCAACATCGTACTTGATACCTGCGAGAACTGCTTTCTCCACTGGCTGGACTACGGCGAGCTACAGCGGATTGTCCGCGCGCCGGACTATTGCCACGGCGGCGAGAGTCTTCTCGCATGACGCAACCGGGGACAGCCTGGGCCGTCCCCACAGCGGACGGCCGAGGCAGTCCCTCGGTTGCGGGCGCTATACCACCAGCAGGCTGCGCGCCTCTCCCGCCAGGAACAGCGAACCGCTGATGAAGACGGCGTCCTCGGGCGCGGCCTCCTGGCGGACGATGTCGAGCGCTTCGGCCAGCCGCGGGACGGCGCGAAGGCGTGGGTGGTCCACCAGTTCCCGGAGGACTTCGGGACGCACCGCGCGGGCCTGCGCAGGGGCGGTCAGGATGACCTGGTGGGCCAACGGGAAGAGAATTCCGGCCATCTCGGCCACCGCCTTGTCGCGCATTGCGCCGTAGATGAGCCACACCCGGCGCCCGGCGAAGAAGCGCTCGATGTAGCGCGCCAGGGCGCGCGCTCCCGCGGGATTGTGAGCGCCGTCCAGGATGATTTCCGGGGCCTCCGACACGCGTTCCAGGCGGCCCGGCCAGCGGGTCTGGCGGATGCCGTCGCGGATGGCCTCCGGCGGCAACCCAAGGGCATCCAGCGCCGTGAGCGCGGTGAGCGCATTCTCCACCTGGTGCTCCCCCGCCAGTGGGCACTCGATGCGGAGGTCCTTCGGACCGGTCGCCAGGAACCGGCTGCCTTCCCGATCCAGCGCCAGATCGCGCACCTGCCACAGTGAGGTCCGAATGGGCTCGATTCCGAGCGCCGCCGCGTGCGCTTCGAGCGTCGTCGCGACTTGCCGCCTCTGCGCGGCGAACACGGCCGGCACGCCGCGCTTCAGTATTCCCGCTTTTTCCGCCGCGATCGACTCGAGGCTCTTTCCGAGGAAACTCTCGTGGTCGAAATCGACCGGGGTGATGACGGCCAGCCGGGGTGTGACGACATTGGTGGCATCCAGGCGGCCGCCGAGTCCGACCTCGAGCGCTACGATCCCGGCGCCCAGGTCTCGAAACAGCAGAAACGCCATCGCGGTGACGGTTTCGAAGTACGTGGGATGCGCCTCCAGCAGGCCCTCGGCCATCAGCCGCTCGGCGGCCTCGTGCACGGGCTGGAAGGCGGCGGCGAATTGCTCGCGGGTGACGGGCTGGCCGGCGATGCGGATCCGCTCGACCGGCTGGCTGAGGTGCGGAGAGGTGTAGAGTCCGGTCCGGAGGCCCGCCGCGCGCAGGCCGGACTCGATCATGGCGCAGGTGGAGCCTTTGCCATTGGTGCCGGCGACGTGCACCCAGGCACACTCCCGATGTGGGCTGCCCAGCCTCTCCAGCAGCACGGTCATCCGCTCCAGGCCGAGCTTGGCCGCCCGCACCTCGTTGCCGAGTGAATACAGGAACTGGACCGTTTCGTCGTAGCTCATGCGCGCACGCGTCTGCCCCTCGACTCGCGGCAGGCGAAGCCGCGGCTCAGGCATTACAGGCCATTATCCCCTCCGCGGCAGCTCCTGGTTCGACGATTCGAAGTTGAAGGTCAGCACGGCCACCTTCCCGCACGCCACTCGGAAGGGAATTCGGACATGAATGTATACTAGCGTGAGGGGAGGGTTGACACGTTGCGCATCGCTGGGGCCGCCATCCTGGTGACCGCTGTCGCCGCTGTGGCGCTCGGCCAGAGCCAGTCCGTCGTGTGGGAGGGTGTGATGGAGGCGGCGCGGAAAGCCTACGAACAGGGGCGCTACGAGGAGGCCGAGAAGCAACTGAGGTCGGCGCTCCAAGGGGCCGAGGGCTTTGAACCGCGCGACCCGCGCCTGGCCACCACCCTCGAGCAGATCATCACCGTGTACCGCACCCAGGGCAAGATGGTGCTGGCCGAGCCGCACTATCACCGCCTGTTGGGCATCCAGGAAGGCACCTGGGGGCCGCTGGATGTGCGGCTGGTTCCCACCCTGAACGGACTGGGCATGGTGTACGCCTCCGCGCTCCAGTATGAGGAGGCCGAATCGGCGTACCAGCGGGCCCTGACGATCCGGGAGAAGGCGCTCGGCGATGCGCATCCGGACGTGGCCGCGAGTCTCGAGAACCTTGCGGCGCTGTACGGCTCGGCGACGAAATTCGAGCAGGCCGCCTTGTTTTATGGCCGGGCCCTCGACATCCGCGAGAAGTCCCAAGGCCCCGAGCACCTCGGCGTGGCGACCACGCTGGATGCCATGGCGGGCCTGTACCGCGACCAGGGCAAGTACGCCCTGGCCGAGCCGCTCTACCGCCGCGCGCTGGCCATCCGCGAGAAGGCCTGGGGACCGGAGCATTCCGACCTGGTCCCGACGCTCGACAGCCTGGCCTGGGTCTGTTACGGACAGCGGAAGTTTCCCGAGGCGGAGCCCCTTTACTGGCGCTCCCTGGTCATCTGGGAGAAGGCAGTCGGGGCCGGCCATCCCACGGTGGCAACCGCGCTGGACAACCTGGCCGGGGTCTACGTCGCCGAGGAGATGTTCGACAAAGCCGAGCCGCTCTACCGCCGCGCGCTTTCCATTCGCGAGAAAAGCGCCCTGGCCAGTTTCGACAAGCTCGCCTCGCTCTATGCGGGCGAGAAGAAGTACCCCGAGGCCGAGCAACTCTACAAGCGGGCCCTGGCCATCGCCGAGAAGATGAACGAACCGGTGGAGCTGGGGATGGTGCTCCAGAAATACGCCGAACTGTTGCGGTTGCTCGAGCGCGAAGAGGAAGCGGCCGCCGTCGAGGCCCGGGTGAAGGAGATCCGCTCCAAGCTGGCGGCGGAGCGGCCCCCGGAGAAGAAAAAGCCGAAGCGCTGAGAGCGGCCGCCAGCGAACTCTTTCTTGGATATGGTAGTATGGTATCAATATGGCAACAGCGAAGGTGACGTTCACGCTGGATCAAGCCACCGTGAACCGGCTTGCGGAGGCCGCGGTGCGCCTGGCGATGCCCAAGAGTCAGGTGGTCCGGGAGGCGATCCTCGAGTACTACGACAGGATCGGGCGGCTGAGCGAACGGGAGAGGTTGAGCCTGCTGCGCACCTTCGATGAAGTCCTCCCGCGGATTCCCGCCCGCGATGCTGGCGAAGTTGATCGCGAGCTGAAAGCCCTGCGCCAGGCCCGGCGCTCGGGCGGCCGGAGGAGCCCGTGATCGTCCTCGACACCTCGGTGCTGATCGACAGTCTGACCGGGCCGAAGCGCTCCGCGCCGGCGCTTCGCCGGGCGATCGAGCGGGGAGAGCGCCTACAGCTCCCGGCGTTGGTGCTGTACGAGTGGCTGCGGGGGCCCCGATTGCCCGAGGAGGTTGCTGCGCAGGAAGCCTTGTTTCCGAGTGAATCCGCGGTCCCGTTTGGATCGCAGGAGGCGGCGTTGAGCGCGAAGCTCTACCGCACGCTGCGGCGTCCCCGCGGACGCGAGATCGACTTGGCTATTGCCGCCTGCGCGATCAGCCGCCAGGCGGAGCTCTGGACTCTGAACGGCGCCGATTTCGCGGACATCCCGGCCCTGCGCCTGTGGTCCCTCGACTGAGGGGGGTGCCTGAGATCTGCAGCTCGATCCGCGTTACTCCCGCGAAGGAAGCGAGATCACAGATCACGCTTGGGAGCTTGCGGAACTGCTAGCATGACGTGCGAGGCCTGTGGACTATGCCAAGGTACTTGAATATCAGCAAGGATCTACAAATCCTTCGCGGCGAAGGCTGCGTGTTTGTGCCAGGGCCACCAGCTAACGATCTGGAGTCTGCGACGGCGCAGGTGTCGACTTGGCTGGAACAGAATCAAACCCACCCGGACGTTGCTGAAGCACAAAGGTGGCTTGATGCAGCGGCTCCGAGGATTGATCGGAAACGAAAAGAGCGGCAGGTAGACCTTGAAGTTGCTGCGTTTAGGGAGAGACTCGTGGAAAGTCTCAGGGCGCAAGGAGACACCTGGGCTTCCTGGAAGGTGAAGCATTATCATCAGAAAGAAGTTAGCGAATACGAGAAGAAACTTCGTCAGAAGATGGGACTAGAGTGAGTTGGTATCAACGCCCTCTGCAGACAGTACCCGCCTGAGGGGGCCCCCGGGACCTCCTGTGGTAGGTTGTAGTCTGGCCAATGCGACTTTCCGAACATTGCTGGGCGGTGACAGGACTCGCCTGCATTCCGCCGTGGACGGTGAATGCCGGCTTCATCGTGGGCCGGCATACGACGCTAGTCGTGGATACGGGCGCCAATGCGCTGGCTGCCTCGACCATCCACGGCTACGCCTCGCTGGCTCGTCCCGGGAATCGTTGGAGGGTGATCGACACCGAGAAGCATTTCGACCACATCGGCGGCAATGCCTGGTTCCGCGAGCGCGGAGCGGATGTGTTCGGTCATCCCGGCGTGGTCCGAACGGAGGAGGAGTTCCGCGCTGAGATCGCCCAGTACAACCGTGCGATCCCGGACGCGGCGCGCCGCGCCCTGGGCGAGGCGGCGGCGTTCTACGCCGGCACGAGCCTCGCGCTTCCCAACCAGCCCATCGCCGCCGATACGGTGTTCGACCTGGGCGATTTGGAAGTACAGGTGCTCCTGACCCCGGGCCACACGCCCACGAACCTCACGGTTCACGTGCCTGCCGAGGGCGTGGTCTACTGTGGGGACTGCCTGGTCAACGGTTACCTCCCGAACCTCGATTGCGGGGCGACGCCGGGTTGGCAGCAGTGGCTCGACTCGCTCGACCGCATCGAGCGGCTGGCTCCCGCGGTCACCGTTCCGGGGCACGGGCCGGTGGCGCGCGGGAGCGAGGTGCAGGAACTGATCCAGCTGGTCCGCGGCGTGCTCGGTGAGGCCCTGCGCGCCGGTGTGAGCCCGACCCGGCCCTGCGGTCTCCCGCCGAATGGCGGGCTAAGTCCTGGCCAGGAAGGGGCTTAGCTCGAGCGTCACCGCGCCCCGCACCCGGCCGGCCAGCTCGAATAGGGCTTGCTCCCTCCCCGGGAGCAACTCCGGGAGGTCTCCCGGATATCGAACCTCGACGCCGTAGGGCGTGAGAATCTCGATCTCCTCGAAGGAGGCGGCAAGATCCGGAGCAACCGGCGCCATCAAGCTCAGCAACTGCTCCAGGTTGTGCGTCTTCGGGAACTCGATCTGATGCCGGACCAGAACAGCTTTTAGAAACTTCTCGACAGCTTGTTGGCAATGAAACGCCACGGACTCGCGGATCGGTTCCGAGTCACCCGCGAGGCGCTGGGCGGTCCGATAATCCACTTCCGCCTTGGCAAGCCACTGCTCGACAAGCTGCCGCAGAACCTGCTCAGGCTGCCTCATAGATTACACGCCCATACTTGTGGGCCGGGTAGGCGATGCCGCCGAAGATGTCCTTCGATTCCTCAAAGCTCCCGGTGGCGATGATGAACACGTCGAAGGGAAAGCCGAGACCGCGAAGAGACCGGCGGAGCCTTACGCGCTCCTCAATGGTGTTGGAGGGCGAAGGATCGACCACCAGCAGATCGATGTCGCTGTCGCGCGTCATCCGGTCCGTTGCCGCCGAGCCGAAGAGGATGATGCGGTCGGGCTTCGAGACGGTGAGGATGCGCCGCACGATCTCCTGGGTGAGGCCTTCGTCAATGCCCATCAAGCAAATGATATCCGAGACGGCGTCCGGATTCCAGGGCTGAGCCCGTCGTCGGATGCCCCCGGCGGGCTTAAACTGGGAGTTCCCGTCCGCGCTCAGACTTTTTTCGAGGCGTGGGCGTCTTTGAACACGGAGCCCAGAGTTGATCTTTCGGGAGGTCGAGGACCGCGACCTGATCGCGAAAGCTCGCCGGGGAGGTGTCGAGGGTTACAACCTGCTCATCTCCCGCTGGGAGAAGCGTGTCTTCAACTATCTGTTGCGGCTGGTGCGCGACCGTGAGGACGCTCTCGATCTTTCACAGGAGGTCTTCCTGAAGGCCTATCAGAATCTCGGGAAGCTGGAGGACGCCGGGCGGTTCGGGCCCTGGCTGTTCCGCATTGCGCACAACGAGGCGTTTTCGCTGTTGCGCAGGCGCAAGCCGGAAGGCGACGCCGAGCCGCCTCCCACCGGGGAGGCGCGGAGTTTCCGGATGTTCCCGATCGAGCTGACGCTGGCGGTCGAAAGCGCGTTGGCCCGGCTTGCCGCCGACCAGCGCGAGGCCGTCATTCTGAAGATCTACCAGGGATTCAAGTTCGAGGAAATGGCCGAAGTTCTCTCCTGTCCTGTCTCCACGGTGAAGTCGCGGTTGTACACTGCTCTCGACCTCCTGAAAGACACTCTGGCTCCAATTCAAACGCGGGGTGTTCAATGAGTTGCTCGCCCTATGATCTGAAGGATTTCTTTTTCGGGGAACTGGAGGCCGGGCAAGGCCGCCAGGTGGAGGAGCACCTCGAAGGCTGTCCCGAGTGCCGGGAGGAGTTCGAGCGCTTGCGGCTCACCCGAGTGGCGCTGGACTCGCTGCGGGAGGAAGAACCTCCGCGGAGGATCGCCTTCGTCTCCGACACGGTGTTCGAGCCGCGCTGGTGGCGGGCGCTGTGGCAATCGGGCCCGCGGCTGGGCTTCGCTTCGGCCGCCATGCTGGCGGCGGCCATCCTGGTCCACGCCTGGGTGCGGCCCGCTCCCAACGTTGCGCTGGCGCCGGATACGGCCGCCATCGAGGCCCGTGTCGGCGCCGAAGTAGCCCGGCGGATCGCGCCGGCGGTGCAAGCGGCGGTGGCCGAAAGCGAGGCGCGCCAGGCGAACAATACCAAGGAGCTGGTGTCGGCCGCGCAGAGGCGCTTTGAATTGCAGCGGGACGCCGACCGGGTGGCGTTTGCGGAGACGCTGACTTATTTCCAGAAGAAGCTGAACGTGCTCCAGCTTGCGAGCGCGGATTTGGGAGCGCGGCCATGAGACCCTGGATACTGCCGCTTGCGCTGGCGGCCGCGCTGCTCGCGGCGGGCGAGGAGAGGCCGGCGGTGACCCGGGCGGTTCTCGCCGGCTTCGAAAGGAAGCTCGACCGCACCATACCCACGCTGGACGTCAACGATCCCTACGAACTGCTAGGAACCGCCCGGGGCATCTACCTTCCGGGCTATGGCGTGGTGTTCACCACCGAGATCAGTCTGGTGTTCTCGAACTATTCCCCGTTCAACCTGCCGCCGGCCGGGCCGGGCCTGGAGAAGTTGCGGGAGAAGAAAATGGCTCGGCTGCCGCAGCTCAAGCGGTCCATGCGCGCGCTGCTGGTTATGGCGGCGGCCTCGCTCGACGCGGTGCCCCCCAACGAGCAGATCGTGCTCGGCATTTCGCTTTACAACCGTTCCTTCGAGAACCGCGAGGGGCTGCCCAGCCAGATCGTCATGCAGGCGCCGCGCCAGACACTGCTCGACCTCAAGCTGGAGCGCATCGACAGTCCCAAACTGGAGCAAGCCATCCGGGTCCAGGAGCTGTGAATCATGCGCCTGGGGGAAATGCTGATCGCGCGCCGGCTCATCGAGCCGGAAGACCTGGAGCGGGCGCTGGAGATCCAGAAGGAGCGCGGCGAGAAGATCGGGAAGATCCTGGTGGACCTCGGATTCATCGCCAACCGGGACGTGCTGATCGCGCTTTCCGAGCAGCTCGGGGTGCCGCTGGTCACCCTGGAGGGTCCGCCGCCGGCCACGCCGGAAACCGCGGGGCTGGGAGCGCGCTTCATGCGCCAGTGCCGGTTCCTGCCGCTGGCCGTGCACGACTCCACACTCACTATCGCGATGGCCGATCCGCTGGATTTCGAGACCATCGCCGCGGTGCGCGGCTTCACCGGGCTGAAGGTTGAGCCGGCGCTGGCCGCCGAGCAGGAGGTCCTGGATGCGATCGACCGCAGCTACGGCGAGGCGGAGAAGGAAGGACATGGCCTCCGAGGCGCCCGTCATCCGGCTGGTGAACGCCATGATCGCCCAGGCCATCGAGAAGCGCTCGAGCGACATCCACATCGAGCCGTTCGAGAAGGAATTCCGCGTCCGGTACCGCGTCGACGGGGTGCTCCACAACCAGGAGGCGCCGCCCCGCGAGTTGAAGGCGGCCATCATCTCGCGCGTGAAGCTGATGGCTAAGCTGAACATCGCCGAGCGCCGCCTGCCGCAGGACGGCCGCATCAAAATCAAGGTCATGGGCCGCGAAGTCGACCTGCGGGTCTCGACGCTGCCCACCTTGTACGGCGAGAGCGTGGTGATGCGCCTGCTCGACCGCTCGGCGGGCGATTTCTACGATCTCCAGCGGCTGGGCTTTGACGAATACATGCTGGGCCGCATGGAGCACTACACCTCGCTGCCGCACGGCATCTTTCTGGTGACCGGGCCGACCGGCAGCGGCAAGTCCACAACGCTATACTCGGCGCTCAAGCGCATCAACCAGCCCGACAAGAAGATCATCACCATCGAGGACCCGGTGGAATACCAGATGGATGGGATCAACCAGATCCACGTCAATCCGCAGATCGGGCTGACCTTCGCCAGCGGCCTGCGCCACATCGTGCGCCAGGACCCGGACGTCATCATGGTGGGCGAGATCCGCGACCGCGAGACCGCCGACATCGCCATCCGCGCCGCGCTGACCGGGCATTTCGTCTACTCGACGCTGCACACCAACGACGCGCCCAGCGCGGTCACCCGCCTCATCGACATGGGCGTCGAGGAGTACCTGATCAGCTCGACCGTAGTGGCCATCCTGGCGCAGCGGTTGGTGCGCGTCATCTGCCGGCACTGCAAAGTCGAAGCGGATCCGGTCCGGGCGCCGGACGGCAGGATGGTAAGGAACTTCCACGGGGCGGGCTGCGACCACTGCCTCGGCTCGGGGTTCAGCGGCCGGGTCGGCATCTTCGAATTGATGGAGCTGAGCGACGAACTGCGCACGCTGATTCTGGCCAAGGCGGATGCCGTGCAGCTCACCGCCGCCGCCCGCCGGAACGGCATGCGCAATCTGCGCGAGGACGGCTGGATGAAGGTGCCGCTGGGTTTGACCACGGCCCAGGAAGTCCTGCGCGTGACCCAGGAATTCTGATGACCAGCTTCTTCTTCAGAGCGGTGACTCCGGACGGGAAGATTCGTACGGGGACGCTGAGCGGGGACACCGACAAGGCGGTGGCGCGCGAGTTGCGCAACCAGGGACTTACCCCGGTCTACGTCGGCGTTCAGCCGAAGAAGTCCTTCGCGCTGAAGCTGCCCACCTTTACGAGCGGCCGCAGACGCGACGTGCTCTTTTTCACCCAGGAGCTGTCCACGCTGCTCAATGCCGGCGTGCCGCTGGACCGGGCGCTGTCCATCACTGGCGAGCTGACCGAGCACTCCAGCTTCCGTTTCATCGTGCTGGACGTGCTGCGGGTGCTCAAGGGC
Source organism: Bryobacteraceae bacterium (assembly GCA_050008465.1). Lineage (GTDB taxonomy): Bacteria > Acidobacteriota > Terriglobia > Bryobacterales > Bryobacteraceae > Fen-330. Next base: position 17,024 of record JBEKMO010000029.1, on the reverse strand, counting down.
GGCCGCTCCCTGGCCGACAGTCTGGCCACGCATCCCGAGTACTTCCCCACCCTGTACGTGAACATCGTCCGCGCCGGCGAGGCCAGCGGCGCGCTGGGCGCGGTGTTCGACCGGCTGACGCAATTCGAGCGCACGCGCGACGACCTGCGCAGCTACATGATCTCCGCGATGATTTACCCGGGGCTGCTGGTGTTTGTCGGCCTGTGCTCGATTCTGGTGCTCATGTATTTCGTGGTGCCGCGCTTCGCCCAGGTGTTCGAGGAATCGCGGATGCGGATGCCGCTGCCGACCCAGATTCTTCTGGAGACGAGCCGGATCGTGAAGACCTACGGATGGCTGGCGGCCGGCGCCCTGGTGGCCGCGGCGGCGGCCCTGCGCGCCTACATCCGGACCACACCGGGCAGGATGTGGTGGGATTCCTTCCGGCTCCGGATTCCGCTGCTCGGTGACGCGTTGCGGAAAGCCGAAACGTCGCGTTTCGCGCGCGCCATGGAGACGCTGGTGGCCAACAGCGTGCCGCTCGTCCAGTCGCTCGGCATTGCCGCAGCCATTCTGAACAACCGCAGGATCGCCGCTTCCCTGGATGCCGTGGCGCAGGGCGTCAAACGCGGCGAGGGTCTGGCCGCGCCGCTGCGCCGGACGGGCGAGTTCCCCGCGCTGGCCGCGCACCTGTTGAGCGTCGGCGAGGAGACGGGGCGCCTGGACCAGATGTTCGCTCGCATGGCCGACATTTACGAATCCGACACCCGCGCCGCCATCAAGCGGTTTACGGCCCTGTTCGAGCCGATGGTGATCCTGGTGATGGGTGTTTTCATTGGGGCGCTGATTCTCAGCATGCTGCTGGCGATAACCAGCATCAACGAGGTGGCAATGTGAGCACATCCAGACGGAGAAGGCCGGCCCAGGCCGGCGTGACCCTAATCGAGATGCTGGTCGTGGTGACCATCATCGCGCTGTTCGCCGGACTGGTCGGGCTAAGGATGTGGAAACAGGCCGACAAGGCCAAGACGACGGCGGCGCGCGCGCAAATCAACACCTTTATGACCGCGCTGAACTTGTACAAGATGGACACGGGCGTGTTCCCGACCACCGAACAGGGGTTGCAGGCGCTGCGAACGGCGCCCCAGGGCGTGACCAATTGGCAGAGCGCGTATCTGGAGCGCGACATACCGCTCGACCCCTGGGGCCGGCCGTATATATATCACTACCCCAGCGAGCAGGGCGATGAGCCGGAAATCATCTCCTACGGCGCCGACGGCCAGCCCGGGGGAGAGGGAGCCAGCGCCGATATCGTCAGTTGGAAGAACCAGTGAAGAACTCCAGCGGAGTGACGCTGATCGAGATGCTGATCGTGGTCGCTCTGATTGGGCTGCTCGCCGGCATCACCTTTCCCGCGGCAACTTCGGGCATCGATTCGCTGCGGCTCACTTCGGCGACCAGTTCCGTGGTGGGTCTGTTCAACGAGGCGCTGATCCGCGCCGAGCGGCGGCAGCAGGTGGTCGAGCTGACCATTTCGCGGACGGACAGAACGCTGCGGCTGCGTTCTACCGAGCCGGGATTCCACAAGGAAGTCGGGCTGCCGCAGGGCATTTCGATTCTTGCGATCCGGCCCGAGCCATTGCAGGCGGAGGACGGCCCGCGGCGGTTCATGCTCTACCCCGGCGGGGCCGTGCCGCGGCTCGAAATCGAAATCGGCAATGCCAGACACGCGCGCCGGGTCGTGCGGCTCGACCCCATCACCGGCGTCGCGAGCATCGAGCGGGTGGAGAGATGATGCGGTCGCGGGGATTCACGCTGCTCGAGATGCTGGTGGCTACCCTAATCATGGGGATCGCGGTGGTCGGGCTGCTGGCGAACATCTCCGCCTCGCTGCGCAACGCCGCGCGTCTGACCGACTACGACCGCGCGGCGCTGCTGGCGCGTCAGAAAATGGACGAGCTGCTGGTCGACCAGGGCCTGCCGAAGATGGTGCCGCTCGAAGGTGGGTTCGACCCCGCTCTGACCGGAGGCGCCGAGGCGGGCTGGCGGGCGCAGATCACACCCTTCGAGGCGCCTCCCAACGCCTCGCCGGGCACCGACATTCTCGAGCGCCTCGAGGTGGAGATCTGGTGGATGAGCGGCGCCAGGCGGCGCACCTTCGCGCTCGAAGGATTCCGCCAGGGGAAACTGGTGAGGCCATGACCGCTCCCGCAGGCAAAGTGCACAGGCTGAAGGCCTGTGCCACCAGCGGTGTGACGCTCATCGAGCTGCTGATCGCGATTTCGCTGCTCAGCCTGCTATCGGTCGGCATGCTGATGGCCTTGCGGGTGGGTTTGAACGCGCTCGATAAGGCCAACTCGAAACTGATGGCGAACCGTCGCGCCGCCAGCACCGAGCGCATTCTCGAGAGCCAGATCGCGGGCCTGATGCCCGCCAGCGCGGACTGTCCCGCCGGCCCGCCCGACGCTCCTCCGGTCCGGGTGCCGTTCTTCGCGGGCGAGCCGCAATCGATGCGCTTTGTCTCCACCTATTCGCTGGAGGAGGCGGCCCGCGGCTATCCACGCATCCTCGAGTTCCAGGTGATCCCCGGCGAGCAGAACCGAGGCGTCCGCCTCATTGTCAACGAAACGCTGTATACCGGCCCGCTGTCGGCTGGCGCCTCCTGCCTGGGGCTCTTGCCCGACCCCGCCCTGGGCGGCGCGCTGGCGCCGCAATTCCGCGCCATCGAGGCCGGGCCGCACTCCTTCGTTCTGGCGGACCGGCTGGCGTTTTGCCGCTTCTTCTATAAGGGGAGGGAGACGTTGCGGCCGCCGGCGCTCGCAAGCTGGCTTCCGGAATGGCGGTGGCCGAGATGGCCGGCGGCGGTGCGCGTCGAAATGGCGCCGCTAGAGCCGGACCGGTCGCGGGTGCCGCTGGCCGGCCTGACGGTGCCGATCTACGTGAACAGGATACCGAATGTCAGCTACCTGGACGGCAACTAGGAAGCGTCGCGGGCGCGCGGGAAGCGCGCTGCTGGCGGTGCTGTGGCTCTCGGCGGCGCTCGCGGCGATCGCGTTTTCGCTGGCCACCACCGTGCGCGGCGAAACCGAGCGCGCCGCAACCACCGTCGACGCGTTGCGCGCCCACTACCTCGCCACGGGCGCCATCCAGCGTGCGCTGCTCTACATGGAATGGGGGCCTTCCTATTTGCAGCCCGACGGCCAATCCCGCTTCTACACCCCGGGCGTGCCTTACCTCAGTCTGGAATTCCCGACCGGGCAAGCCGTGGTGCGCATCACGCCGGAATCCGCCAAGATGAACGTGAATTCGGCGCCGCCCGAGGAGCTTTACCGCCTGTTGGTTACGCTGGGCGCGGAGCCGGAACGCGCCCGGGAGATCGTGATGGCCATCCTGGACTGGCGCTTCTCTGCGCCGGGCGGCATGCCCACCGCCTTCGACCAGTATTATTTCTCGCTGGCGCCGTCTTTTCGCGCCCGCCACGCGTCTTTGGAAGAGATTGAAGAACTGCTGCTGGTCAAAGGCATGACTCCGGACCTGTTCTATGGAAGTTACGAGCGCGACGGGGAGGGCCGGCTGGCTCCGCGGGCCGGCCTGAGGGATTGCCTGACCGTCTACGGCGCTGGGAGCGCCTACGACGTGAACACGGTCGAGCCGGCCGTATTGAGCGCCATTGGCCTGAGCCCGGAGCTGGTTGCCCTGACCGTGGAGACGCGCAACAGGATGCCGCTGCGCAGCATGGCGCAAGCCGCCGCTCTCCTCCAGGGAACGCCCGGCCTGAGCCGCTTGCGAATCGGCGGCAACGCCGTTTACACGCTGTGCGCCACGGCCCGGCTGCGGCTGCAAAACGGGGCCCTCTCCGACGAGCGCCGGTCGGTAGGCGCGATGGTGAAGTTCCTGGGCGGGGAATTCCCGGAGCGTTACCACGTCCTGCGCTGGTACGACAACGTGTGGGTGCAATGAAACTGGATCTCCCCGAGCTCCGCAAGTGGCTGGCCATCGGCGCGGGCGTCGGGATCCAGATTGGCGAGGCGGATCTGACGGTGGTCATCACGCGGGTGCGGCCGACCGGGACGCGGGTCCTGGGCGCCACTACCATCGCCCGGTTTCGAGAGCGGCCGGCCGCCGAGTGGGGGGCCGAGTACAACGAGTTCTTGAAACGGCTCGGGGGAAGCTACCTGTCGGCCACGGTGCTGCTGCCGCGCCGCGACCTCATCGTACGGCAACTGGCGCTTCCCGGCGTGGCCGATCGCGACCTGGCCGCCGCCATCCAATTCCAGCTCGATTCGCTGCACCCTTACGGGGAAGACGAGGCCGCCCACGCCTGGTGCCGCATCGGCCGGAGCGGCGCCGTATTGATCGTCATCGTCCGGCGCGAGGTTCTGGAGCGCTATGTCGCGCTGTTCTCCGAGGCAGGAATCCGGACCGCCGGGTTCACTTTCTCGGCCGCTGCGGTGTATTCGGGCGTGCGGCTGCTTTCCACCCCGCCACGGGGCGGTTTTCTCGCGCTATCCGAAGGTGAGAGCGGCCTGGAGATCTACGGCGAAAGCGAGGCCAAGCCCATTTTCTCCGCTGCCTTCGAGCTGCCGCGCGACAACGCATCGGCGCTCGCCAGCGCCGAGTTGAGGCTGGCCCCGGAAACCGAGCCACTCGAACTGTCCGCGCTGCTGCCGGCGCCCCATGCGGCCCCGACCGGCTACGATTCATCCCGCAACACGCTGGTATACGCGGCGGCGCTGGCCGGGGCTTGCCCCCGCCTGGCGCTGCCGCTGAACCTGCTGCCGCCCGAGCACCGCACTTCCACCTCGCGGGCCATGTTCGTTCCCAGTGTGGTCCTGGCGTTTCTGCTCGCGCTGGTGCTGGTGGCGCTGGTTTCGATTACACCCGTCGAGGACCGGAAGTACCTGGCGGCGCTGGGAAGCGAAATCGCCCGCCTCGAGCCGCGGGCCAGGAAAGCCGGCGCGCTCGACCGCGCCATCGACCAGCTTCGCGCGCGCGCCAGCCTGCTGGACAGCGTTCGCCAACGGTCGAAAGCGGACCTGGACGCCCTGGCCGAGCTGACCAGGTTGCTGCAGCCGCCAGTGTGGGTGCACTCGCTGGAGATGAACCGCAATTCCGCGGTCCTCAACGGCCAGGCCGAGCAGGCCGCGCCGCTGCTGAAGCTGATCGACGGCTCGCCGCTGTTCCAAGGCTCGGAATTCACCGTGCCGCTTTCGCGTGCCGGCAAGAACGAGATCTTCCGCATCCGCACGCTGCGCGAGGGGGTGACCCGGTGAAGATTGAGCAGCGGGACAGGCGCGCGCTGGCGGCGCTGGCGGTGGCAGTGGTGGTTCTGTTGCTCTATCTGGCCTTTTCAGGCGGAACCGGGCCGCCACAGGTAGTTTCCGCCTCCGACTCGATCCCCGCCGCCGAAAAGCGGCTCGCGCGCGTCCGGCAACTGGCCGCCGGCGTTGCGGGCCGGGAACAGGTGCTCCAGCAGGCTTCCCTGGAACTGGCCCAGCGCGAGAAGGGCGTGATTCAGGCGGAAACCGCGGCCCAGGCCCAGGCGCAGTTGCTGAATGTCATCCGGCGCGTGGCCCAGGCCCAAACCCCACCGCTGGATTTCGGAACCGTGGAACTGGGCCAGCAGATCCCCCGGCTGGGTGAAGACTACGGTGAGGTGCAGGTCAGCCTACCCTTCACCTGCCACATCGACGAGTTGGTCAACTTCCTGGCTGACCTCACCAAACAGCCCGAGGCGCTGGCGACTCTGGAACTGCGCGTGTCCGCGCAGGATGCCAAACAGAAAACGATCGGGGTGCGCCTGATCGTGGCGGGCGTCGTGCCGAAACGGCTGGTGCCGCAGAAGAAGGCTTTGTTTTGAGTATGCGGAAGAGGCTGCTGTTGCTGGACCTGCTGCTGCTGGCGCTCCTGGTGGTTCTGGGGGAGCGCGTACGGCAGACCTGGCTGGAGGCCCGCAAGCGAGAGAGTGTGGTCCTGGGGCAGCCGCTGAAGCAGTTGCCGCCCCCTCCCTATGCGCCGCTGGCCCCGGTGGCGCCGTCGACGGCGGCCGCCTATAGCGATGTCGCGCAGCAGATGCTCTTCAGCGCCGACCGCAACCCGACCGTCATCGTCGAAGTGACGCCCCCCCCGCCCATGCCTAAGCTGCCGGCGTTCTACGGGCTGATCAATCTCGGCGATGGCCCTACGGCATTCATGGCCGTGAACGCCGGCGGGCCGCACAGGGAGGTCCGTTTCGGGCAGGACATCGGCGAATTCAAGCTGGTGAAGGTCACCCGCGATGAGATCGTGCTGGAGTGGCGCGGGGAGAAGCTGACCAGGAAACTTCAGGAACTAGTGGATCGGGCCGCGGAGCAGAGTCCTGCCGCCGAGCCCGCGCCGGCCTCACGGGCGGCGCAGACCTCGGTGACTACGATTTCGCCGGCCCAGCGGTCCGGCCCGGGTATGGAGTTGGGTGGTACTGGTGGACGGCGGGCCTGCCCGCCCGGCGATACTTCGCCGGCTGGCACCGTCGTGGACGGCTACCGCAGGGTGGTCAAAGAGAGCCCGTTTGGCAGCGTGTGCCAATGGGAGCCCGTGAAGTGAGGGCGGGTTTCGACCCGCTGGGGATAACAATCATGAGATTCCGACTTGTACTGCTAGCGCTCGTCATTCCATTGCTGTCGCTTGCCGCCGGCCAGGAGAAAGCCGGCGGAACGCCGCCCCGTCCGGCGCCCGCACCGGCCACGACGGCGTCTGTGCCGGGCGTGCCGGCCCGAGCCACGCCGCTGGGGCCAAACTCCTGGCGCTTTACGGATCCGGAGGGCAAGACCTGGGTCTATTACAGGACCCCGTTCGGGATCAGCCGGTCCGCGGAGCAGAAGCCCGCGGCGGCCGGGGAGCTTCCCGCGGGGTGGAAAGCGGTCCAGGCCGGCGACGAAATTCAGTTTGAACGGCCCACTCCCTTCGGCGTCACTCGCTGGTCGAGAAAGAAAGACCAGCTCACGGATGTTGAGCGCCGGCTTTGGGAGCGCGACTGCCCGAAGGACGAGACCAAGTCCGCTGGCGAAAAGGCCGCGGCCAAGGAGTAACCCATGATGGCACCCTGGGTTCGTTTGAGCCTTATCGGAATGATCGTGACACTGGCGTGGGGCCAGGACCAGCCTCCGTTGCCCCCTCCCCTCAACCCGGCCAGCCTGCCGCCCGGGTACGGCCCTCGCTCCTCGGGGACCAAACCCGCTGCGCCACCCAAGCCGCAGCCGGAGCCATCCTCCGCCAAACCCGGCGTTACACCACCCGCGCAGACCGCACCACCCGAGGGCGCCCCTCCGGCGACCAGTCCCGTGGCGCAGACTCCATCCGGCTCCCCGGTGCTCAACCTCCAGAACGCCTCGCTCGCCGAAGTGATCGACATCCTGGCGCGGACCCTGAAGATCAACTACATCCTCGACCCGCGCGTCAGGGGAGGCGTCACACTGCAAACCTATGGCGAGCTCAAACCCATCGATCCCCGCGCCATGCTGGAGACCGTCCTGCGCATCAACGGCGCGGCCATGGTGCAGGTGGGTGACGTGTTCCGCATCGTGCCGATGGGCGACACCGTCGCGCGGCTGCCGCTGAGCCCGCAAATCGATCCGAAGTTTTTTCCGGACGACGAGCGCGTCATGCTGAACCTCGTTTTTCTGAAGTACTCGACGGTCGGGGAGCTATCGAAACTCCTCCAGCCGTTCCTCGGCGAGGGCGCGCAGATGCTGGCTTACGAGCCCGCGAACCTCCTGCTGCTGCTGGACAACAGCCGCAACATGAAGCGGACCATGGAGCTGGTCTCGCTGTTCGACAGCGACACCCTGGCCGGCCAGCGGGTGCGGCTGTTCGAAGTCAAGCACAGCCGGCCCAGCGACATTGCCAAGGAGTTGGAGGCGGTCCTGAAGGCGATTTCCCTGGGCGACAAGGCCAGCGCGGTGAGGTTTCTGGCCGTCGACCGGATCAACACCGTGGTGGCCATCGCCCCGAACCCGGGCGCCTTCGTGCAGATTGAAGCATGGCTGAAGAAACTGGATATCCCGCAGAAGGCCACGGCGGGCACCATGGACAACTACGTCTACCGCGTGAAGTACGGCATCGCGCAGATGCTGGGGTCAGCGATCATGCAGCTCTACATGGGCCTTGCCTTCCCCGGGATGGGCATGGGCGGCTACGGTGGAGGGATGTATGGCGGAGGGATGTCCGGCGGAGGGACGTACGGCGGAGGAACGTATGGCGGAGGAATGTACGGCGGCGGCACGATGGGTGGAGGAATGTACGGCGGAGGAATGTACGGCGGCGGCACGATGGGTGGAGGAATGTACGGCGGCATGGGAATGGGAGGCTATTCCGGGATGGGCGGGAGTTACGGCGGCGGGGCTTTCATGCCTTCGCCCATGTCCTCCACGGCCCAGGTGCTGGGATCTGGTTCGTCCGCCGCCACTGCCGGCACGGGGCCGGGGGGAGTGGCTTCCACGCAGCAGGACCTGACCGGGGCCTACCTGGGCTCCGCCGGCTTTGGCGCGATGTGGGCCAAGATCCCGCGCGTCATTCCGAACCCCTTCGATAACACGCTCTTGATCCAGGCCACCCCGCAGGACTACGCCCAGATTCTGAAGCTGCTCGATCAACTCGACGTGGTGCCGCGCCAGATCCTGGTGGAAGCCAAGATCTATGAAGTCAACCTCTCCGGGGACTTCTCCAGCGGTGTGCAGGCAGCGCTGCAACAACAGAGCGACGGGGTTCCGAGCTGGAGTCCCGGCCGGGCCTTCCGGGCGGCCACCAGCGCGGCGGGAACCACCCTAACCGCCGGAATGCTGGTCGGCAACAGCCGGCAGCTCCTGGCCTTGCTCACGGCGGCCGAAGACAACCGGAAGGCGAAGCTGGTCTCGGCCCCCAGCCTGATTGCCACCGACAGCATCCCGGCCAGCATCAATGTGGGCGATGAAATTCCGACGCTCACGGCGCAGGCGGTGAACGGGGGTATCACCTCGGGCGGCAGCTCGGTGTTCACGCAGGCGGTCCAAAGCCACTCCTCGGGCGTCACCTTGAACGTGATGGCGCGTGCGAATCCGAGTGGCATCGTCACTATGATGATCAACCAGGACGTGAGCGCGCCGGTTGCACCCTCGGCCAACGCGGCGATTCAGTCGCCTTCCTTCTCCCACCGCACGGTCAGTACGCAGGTCACCCTACAGGACGGCGACACGATCGCTATCGGCGGCATCATTCAGGAGACCGACACGTACAGTTCCGCGGGCGTTCCGTGGCTGCACCGCATCCCGTTTATCGGGGCGGCATTCGGCAACAAGTCGATCAGCAAGCAGCGCACCGAGATGGTGATCTTCATGACGCCGCACGTCATCTACGACACCAACCAGCTGGTCGAGGCCAGCGACCAGTTGAAGTCGGGCTTCAAGCGCCTCAACAAGATAGTTCGCGAATAGCCGGGTTCGAGGGGGCGGTTTCCTGGCGGACCATGAAGTAACGGGCCGCGCCCGCCGATGACTCCGGCAGATGCACCTATCCAGGATCGAACACCACCTTTTCGACAGCCTGTCGGCCAACCCGGCCTCGCGGGCGGCCTCCCCCGGCGCGCGGAGCCTTGGCCAGGATTTCGCCGGCCTGGTCCGGCAGCAGCTCAGAAGCTGTGAAAAAAGCCCGCACAGGCTGAATGCCTGTGCCACGGGGGATCGCAACCGCTTGATGTGGCACAGGCCTTCAGCCTGTGTCCCCAAGGCCTGCCGGGCCGGAGACCCCGGGTAAAGCCCCCTGATGTCGGGGATCCCGTCAGGATCAGGCGCTGCCCGGTCTGGGCTGTGTGCTTACCGCGACGGGGCAAGCCCACGGCAAATCCGACCCCAGGCGAGGCACTACCCCCCGGCTGTGGTTCGGAGCACGGTTGCGGACGCCCGGAACCGGGCGGCGATCCCACAGAAAGGGCGCCAGGAGGCCCTGCCGGCCGGGATGGGCCGCAAGTTCAATGAAAAAAGCGCCCGCTGGGCAGAAAACTATTGACTCGGGCATGGGTCTCGTGATTCAATGCGTGCTGAACTCCTGCGGCCCGACGAGTTCCGCAGGTCAAGCGGGATAGGACTAACATTAGGCTTGACTTGGGCTTGTAGTGAGAGATAATGGTGTGTGGACCACCACTTTCGGTGGCGGCACTTATCAGCCTTGAATCCCGCGAGCACGAGAAGCAGGAAGAGAACAACAAAGAGCACGTGAAGCCAGATCAGGTGGTCAGGTTGGGTTCCGGTCCGATCGAGGCGCAGGCAGTGTCCCGGTGCTGAGAGCAATTCGGAGGGAAGCTCCAGTCTGTGATCGAGCTTAGATGAAGAGGCTCAGGTTGAAGGGAACTTCCATCAATTCAAACTCGAAATTCACCAAGGAGAAGGAAATGGCAGATTTTCGCAAATGGTTTTTGGCGCTCGCCGTGTTGGCCCTTGTGGCCCTCCCGGTTAGCGCGGCACCGTTCAGTTGCGTTACGAACCCCGGCGCGCCGCTGCTCATCCGCGATGGCGGGCTGACCGAACTGGTCGGCGATGTCGTACTGCAGTGCCAAGGAGAGGCACCCGCTGCGAACACCACTGGGGTCATCACAACCAACATGCAGATCTTCATGACCCCCGCTCAGGTAACCAACCGGGTAAAGACCGGCGTTGCCAACGAGTGTCCGACCGGCATCAAGTGCGTCACCGACGCCCTGTTGCTGATTACCGACGTCAACAACAACCCTTATCCCCAGCCCGTTGGTCAGATCACGGTCGGCTACACTGGCCCGATCATCGGCCTGCTGCAATCGAACCTGACGACGGGCGATGCGGCCAACACCCGCAACTCAATCCTGTTCCCGAACGTGACGCTGCCCTACGGCACCACGACGTTTGTTCGTATCACCAACGTGCGTGTGGCCGCTCCGGCTGCCTCGAACACCTTCCTGCCCACGCAGGTGTTTGAGTACGTTACCACCAACCCGTTCGGCGCGGTCCCGATCACCAATCCTCAGCAGACGGTGGCCAACGTTCAGGTGCCCCTGCAGTTCGCTGCCCGCCTTTGCGACGACTCGGGGTCGGCCAGCCTGAGCTACGCACAGTGCATCAGCAAGAACTCGGATCTCTCGAGCGGCGCCTCCGGCAAGAGCGGAACCATCGAGTTCAACGCGAAGTTCACGGAGGGCTTTGCGCTGGCATTCAAGGTCCGAGGTGATACTAGCCAAATCAATCCGGGCACCGTCTACAACACGGAAACTGGTTTGACGCTCAGTGGAACGGCAATCGGCGGCACCACGATCACCAATGCCAGCTACGCCGATTCCGGCACCAGGCTGCTCCTCAACTTCAAGAACGTTCCGGCGGGCGTGGCTATTTGGGTGACCGACACTCAGACGATTGCCGGCACGAGCACCGCGGTCTTCGGCGGCACTCTCCAGCAGACCATCAAGGCTGGGCTGGTAGACCCCACCAGTACCTCGACCGGTACTGGAACTTGCGGAGGTAACAGCTACCCCATCCACCAAGTGACGATCACCGGTGGTGCGGGTTCCGCGACCTGGGAAGTCACCTTCGTCGCGAACACGGTCACCAGCGCGCAGAAGAGCATCAGCTTCGGCGTGGTGGTGGCCTACACTGCCAACCCCTCGGCCGGCCTGCCTGGTCTGACGGGCAGCGTTGCGGGCGGGGTGAGTGGCGAGCTCGCGCCGATCAGCACGGTGGATTACGCGGACAGCAGCTCCAAGATCCCGCGGTTCCGCGACAACCCGCTCGGCGCCACGGTGTTCAGCATCAATCCCTGCGTGAGCAACCTGCTGTATCCATTCGTCACCAACAAGGCAGGGTTTGACACCGGCATCGCCATCGTCAATACCTCGCTGGACAACTACGGCGGCACCAAGAAGCCGTTCAATACCAACTACCAGCACGGGGCTTGCACGGTGTACTACTTCGATGGAACGACCAGCGCTCCCGCACCGCAGCCCACGGCGGACATTCCGGCCGGCGGCATGGTCACCTTCACGCTACAGAGCGGCGGTGTTCCAGGCTCCACCAGTTCGGCTCAGGGCTTCCAGGGCTATATCATCGCCACCTGCGCCTTCCAGTACGCTCATGGGTTCGCTTTCATCAGCGACCGCAACACGCCGAGCATTGGATCGCAGGGGTACCTGGCCCTGATAATTCCGGATCGGGGCGGCTCTCGTCCGGCTGATCCGTTTACCACCGCTGGCGCTCTCTCGGGCGAGCAGTTGATTCAGTAGCATCTGCCAGCCTTGTCACATTTAAGGGGAGGGGAAGAGCATTCCCCTCCCTTTTTTCTTTTTTGGCGTGGGACCGGTTTACGGGAGCGCAAAAGAGTGGTAGACTGTAAATGCCCGTCCGCGTCCGCAGTCCACAACGATCCAGCCGTTGTGAGTTCCAATCCATCACGAGGTGATCATGGCAGCTAGAAGAGTGTTTGCGTGCGCCGCACCGTTGGCCTTCCTGTTCGTCCTTCCCGTGAACGCGCAGCGGGTGCTGCTGCTGCCGGGCGCCAGCTCGACAGTGAGCACATTCGCGGCAGATCCGTTCGCGGCCGCCAGCTCGATCAGCGCGACCTCCGGGGCGTTCACCATTCTGGGGAATCCCGCCGGCAGCCGGTTCTTTGTCGTCTCCAGCTCGAACGTGACAGTGGCCGACAACAACGGCAATCCCATCCAGACGCTCGGGGTTGGTCTCCCCATCACCGCCGCGGCCCTTACTCCCGATGGACGGCGGCTCCTGGTGGCGGCCGGGACGGCATCCGCAGGGTCCTTATACATTTTTGATCTTACCGGCGGCACGATGGTTCAGTCAGGCGCTGTTGCGGTCGGGTCCAACCCGACCAGCGTCGCGGCGGACCTGGATTCGAGCAGGGCCTTTGTGCTCACCGGCAGCGGGTTGAAGAGTGTCGATCTGGCCGCTAACACACTCACCGCGACCCTCTCTCTCACCGGAACCACCCAGCTTTCCGAAGTGGTCGTGGGCCCGAACGGATTGGTCTACGTCAACGCTCCAGGCGACCTGTATGAGATCTATCCGCAGGCCCTGACGATCCGCAAGACCATCGTCATGAACGCCTTTCCCACCAAGCCGCTGTTCACGCCCGACGGCACCCAAGCCCTGCTGGTCAATCTGAGCGCCTCCGACCAGACCGAGCCGGCGCTGATGGTTCTGAACCTTGGCGTCTACACGTTCACGGAGACGATCAACTACTTCGGGGTGACGTTCAACCGTCTGGTCTGGGCCAACAGCGACCAGATTTACGCGCTTTCTTCCCAGAATCGCAAACTCTACGTCCTTCCGAGCAATCTGGGTTCCATCCAAGAGGCCAGCCTCCCCGCAGTCGGGGCGATTCCGACGGTGATTTCCGTGTTTACGTCCAACGAGCATCCGAATACGTCCGGCGTTCCCGGACCGAAATACCTGTTCATCGTGGCGCCGGCTGCGCTGTATCGTGTGGACTTGAACCCGCCTCCGGGCGCTACCCCCGACCAGATCACCAAGAGTCTTCCTCTGGCAACGTTGTCGCCCGGCGGCTTCTATTTGGCGCCGGCATCGATCAACAGCTCAGTCGTCACCACGATCCAGTACGGCGATGACCAGACGTTGGTCCCCGGCACCGTGTCGGCTCCCCTGGTCGTTCAGGCACTGGACAGCCTGGGCCGGCCGATCATGAACGTGCCGGTGACCTTTGCCCAGTCCGTCGGCACGGTGGTGAGCCAGATGACAGCCACCAACGCCGACGGCCTTGCGGAGGCGATCGTCCAAGCCCCGGATACAGGCGAGCAGATGGCCGTGACAGCCACCCTGCTCGGCGCGCCCGCGGTGGTTTTCACTATCAACCCAGGCGGCAGTGGCGGTGGCGGCGGTGGCGGCGGCACCGGCGCGAGTGGGATTGCGATCGTTTCCGGAAGCGGGCAGGTGATCCCGGGCTCCTCCTATGCGATTGAACCGCTGACGGTCGTCGTTGGGGATGGGCACGGTAACGCCCTTCCGAATATTCAGGTAGTGTTCGCTGTGTTAGGGGCGTTGGGCGGCTCAGTCAGCGCGCCGGGCTGCGTGCCCGGCGAGGGAGGGCTCGTCTGCACCACGAACACCGACGGTCAGGCATCTGTCTTCTTCTTGGCGCCCCCGGTCAGTGACAGCATAGCCAGCTTCGTGCAGTTCGGTATAACGGCCACGCTGTCCGGCCTGGAAGGCGCCGCCAGCCAGAGCGTAACATTCTATGAGACCGCGGTTCCCCAGACGGCATTCGGCGGGCAGGCCGGTCCGATCCAGGCGCAGAGGCTGCTCGCGCCGGCTAGTCCCGGGGATGTCATCTCCTTGCAGGCCGGCCAGATCGCCCCGAGCGCCGTCAGAGTGCAGGTGTGGGCGCAGAGCGGCCCTTTCCTGGGTGCAGCGATCCCCAATGTTTCTCTCCATATGGCCGGGTCGCGGAACCCGTCGGAGGGGGTCTACGACCCTAGCCCGATCAACTGTGTGGGCGGATATGCGATGACCAACGCCTCGGGCATTGCAAGCTGCGACCTGACCACACCATCCACCACCCAGGCGGGGACCTACCAGATTTACGCCATTGTGGCCGGGAACACAGGGGTGTTGATCAACGTGGCGGTTACCGCAGCGCCTCCCCCGACTCCGGTGGCCACTACCGCCACGCCCGCCTCCGGAAACAATCAGACCGGGCCGGTCGGGCAGGCGCTTCCGCAACCGCTGGTGGCCATCGTCAGAGACCAGTTTGGCAGCCCGATGGCGGGCGTGGCCGTGCAGTGGGCGGTGATCGCGGGATCGGCCCAACTTGCCACGCCGACCAGCACGCAGACGGACTCGACCGGACAAGCCTCCACCCGAATCGTCCTGGGCAGTACGCCGGGCTCGGTGACCGTGCGGATGACCGCCGGCAGTGCGGCCCCGGCGGTCTTCAACCTGACCGCGACCGTCACCATCGGCTCGCTAACCAAAGTCTCCAGCACGGACAACCAGAGCGTTGTGATCGGCCAGGCATTCCAACCGCTCATCGTGCAGGTCAAAGATATCCTGAACAATCCCGTGGGGGGCATCGCGGTGAGCTTCAACGTCACCAGTGGGGTCGCGACCCCGACTTCCACGGTGGCGACCACCGACAACAACGGTTTCGCCAGCGCCACCTTCAGCGCCACCAACACTCCTGGCCAGATCGTGGTCAGCGCCTCCGCGAGCGGCCAGTCCGCGAACTTTACGCTGACCGCCAGGTTGCCTGGGCCGGTGCTCACTGCGGCATCTTTCTACAATGGCGCAAGCCTCCAGCCCGGGGTGCCCATCGGCGGTGTCGTGGCGATCAAGGGCGTGGGCTTGACGACCGGGCTTACCATACCGCCCGGGAGCTGCATCAGCGGCACTCCCGATGGCAACCTGGAAAGGGGTCTGCCCACCAGATTGGCCGGCATGGAGGTATGGTTTAGCACACGGATCGCACCCATCTTTGCCATTTGCGTGAACGCGGACGGGACCGAGCAGGTGAACGTGCAGGCCCCCTTCGAGCTGGCGCCGGCGACCATCACGGTGCTCGTCAAGATCGGCATCGGCACGGCCGGGGAAGTCGACACCTACGTTCCCGGTGTCACGGTGGTGGCCGCGCTGCCGGGCATCTTCGAATACAACGTCGATGCGAACACTCGCATCGCTCTGGCGCAGAGGCCGGACGGCACGATCGTGTCCCCGACCAACGCGGCCAAGGCGGGCGAGACGATCCGTCTGTACGTGACCGGAATCGGCTGGGTGCTCGATTCGACACGGAAGCAGGTGCAAACCAACCAGCCCGGGTACCCGGGACAGCTTCCGTGGGACGTCACTACATCCGTCACCCTGAACAATGCGGGGACGTCGGGAGTGACCGCGGAGTACGCCGAGAACCTGATTGGCGTCTTCGTGGTCAGCTTCCAGGTTCCGGCCCAGAATGCCAGCGCCACCATCCCCATCTTCGTGTCTGCCACCCCTCTCGGGCAGCAGACCATTAACAGCCTGGTGTCGCACATTCCAGTTTCGCAGTAGCCTGACCACCCACAAGGCACGGGGGCGCAAGCCCCCGTGCCGGCTTTTTCCTCCGCTCGCCCCCAGTAGGATAGGGCTCCAGCCCTGTCTCTCCCTGGACAAGGCTGGAGCCTTATCCTACAGGGGCGGTTCCATGGGAAGCGCCAGCGGCGGCTCGAGCAGAAAGTCGAGTCGCGACATCTCCTCGACGGCGGTACGGACAGCCTCCTCGGTGGTGGGCTCGAGTGTAATCACGAAAGGCAGATCGCGCTTGTTCTCGCACGGCAGTTGCAGCACCGCTTCCAGGCTGATGTGCTTCGCGGCCAGAATCCCGGCGAGCGCCGAGAGAATCCCGGGACGGTCCACCACGCGGAACCTGAGGTAGTAGGCGCGCTTCTGGCGCGTGACCGGGATCGGACGATATTCGCCCAGGCGCTGATGCGCGAAGGGCGAGACACGCTCGGGGCTGCCGCTCACGATCTCGCGCGCCACCCGCATCAGGTCGCTTACCACCGCCACGCCGGTAGGTCGCGGGCCCGCTCCGCGGCCGTAGTAGAAGGTGTCTTCACCATACAGGCCCCTGACCCACACCGCATTGTACGAGCTTTGCACGCTGGCCAGAATCGTCGACGTGGGAATCAGCGCGGGCCGGACCGACAGAACCAGTCCCTCGTGCGTCTGCCGCGCGGTGCACAGCAGGCGGATCGTTTGGCCGAGTTGGTGGGCGTACTGGAAGTCGATTGGAGCAATGCGGCGGATGCCTTCGGTGAAGATGTCCGAGGGCGTGATCTTCTCCCCGAACGCCAGGGCCGAGAGAATGGCGAGCTTCGACCGCGCGTCGAAGCCGTCGATGTCGGCACTCGGATTGGCTTCGGCGTATCCCAGCCGCTGCGCTTCGGCCAGCACGGTCTCCAGCGTCGAGCCGTGCTTCTCCATTTCGGTGAGGATGTAGTTGCTGGTGCCGTTGAGGATGCCGTAGAGCGCCACCACGCGGTCGCCGGAGATCCCCTCGCGCAGCACGGC